>JAJDXS010000069.1 GCA_022823145.1 Gemmatimonadota bacterium | reverse complement strand
AGGTTGACACCCGATAATCCAAACGGCGGGAACCAAACGGCGGTAACGGGATCGCCGAATTCCGTAAGTCACACGGTCACAGCAGGATGCGCGACCGTTTGCAAATGCCTCGGCAGCGGTCTCGTCCCGGTTCAGCTCGCTGTGACCATGGCCACGATACTGAGAGAGCTCGAACTCGAGCCGCTTGCGCCCGACTTTGCGCTGCGCGTGAGGTCGTTCCCGACCATGCAGCCCATGGGTTTTCGAATCCGCGTCCTGCGCCGGCGGCCACACGGCGTCGCGATCACGGCGTAGGCCATTGGTGACCGGAGCGCAACAGTCGAGCCTCCCGCGGTACCACTCCCTCGACCGGCTGCGTGCATCCATGATGCTGCTCGCCGTCGCTCGTCACGCCGCGGTCAGCTACGTGCCCGTCGTCTTCTTCGAATGGCCGTACCGGGACCCGCAGGCCGACATGCTCTCCTACTGGGCGGTCATCTTCATCCGCGTGTTCAATCTGCCCGTCTTCTTTGCGATTGCGGGGTTCTTTGCGGCGTACCTGCTCGACACGCGCGGCACTCGAGGGTTTCTGCGGCACCGATGGAGCCGGATCGGGGTGCCGTTCCTGGTGGCCTGGCCCCTCCTTGCAGTCACGATGTTCTTCATCGTGCCGTTCGCCGCCCAGTTCAGCGCCACCCCGCCGAACGCCGCCTACAGCCTCGCCGAGCTGACCTCGGCCAGGGCCCTTGACCACCTCTTCATGCACCTGTGGTTCCTCTACCACCTGATGATCCTGTGCGTGGCCGCGACCGCGCTGCGACCGCTCGCCGCCCGGATTCCGGCAGCGGCGCGCGCCCGGGCGATGGACCTCTTCGAGCGCGGGGTGCACCGCGGAGGCATCGCGGTACTCATCCTGGCCGCTGGCCTCATCCTGTACCGGATGGAGTCGTGGGCGATCGACTACTACGCCGGCCCCTTCCCCGCCCCGCGCCAGCTGGCGCTGTACGGCCTGTTTTTCGGATTCGGGTGGATGCTGTTTCGCAGACGCAAGACGCTGCAGGGCTTCAGGCGCCCGGCCTGGGCTCTGCTGGCTGCCGGAATCCTGTGCTTCTTCGTGTACCGGCACTTCTTCGAGATCGGCTGTCCCCCCAGGCCGGACAGGACGTGCCCGGAGGCTGCCGAAGGGCACCTGCCGGCGGTCGTCTTCCTCGCGCTGTCCATGTGGTTCATGACGTATGGCCTGATCGGACTGTTCCTGCGCTACATGGACAAGCCGAGCCCGCGCTGGCGGTACATGGCGGACGCCTCGTACTGGATCTACATCGTCCACGTGCCGTTCGTCATGCTGCTGCCCATTCCGCTGGCGGGCGTGCCGCTGCCCGGAATCGTCAAGTTCGCGTTGGTCGCGATTGTGGCGACCGGCCTGATCCTGGTGACCTACCACTACCTGGTCCGACCGACCTTCATCGGGAAACAGCTGAACGGGCGCCGCCATCCGAGAGGGGCGACTTGACGGCGACGGGCGGCGGGCGAGGGGGCAGCGGAGACGGGGACAGCACGAACCGCCGCGGCGGCCCCATCGCCTGGATGGCCCGCAACGGCGTCGCGGCCAACCTCCTCATGATCGGGATCCTCGCGGCGGGACTCCTTTCTCTCGGTAGCCTCGACCAGGAGGTACTTCCGGAACATTCGCTGGACCGGATACAGGTCTCCGTCCCGTACCCGGGCGCGGCGCCGGCCGAGGTCGACGAATCGATCGTCCGCAGGATCGAGGAGCGGATTCGGTCGATCCAGGGAATCAGGAGCGTCGCGTCGGTAGCCTCGGAGGGACTCGGATCGGTCGTCGCCGAACTCGCGAGAGGCGCTAACGCCGACAGGGCACTGGAGGAGATCAAGGCGGCCGTCGACGGAATTCCGACATTCCCGGCTGGTGCCGAGCGGCCCGCGGTGACCGAAATGACGTCCCGGCGCAGCGTCATGCGGATCGCCCTCTACGGCGATGTCCAGGAGCGGACCCTCAAGGAGCTGGCCCACCGCGTCGAGGACGAACTCTCGTCGCTCCCGGCGGTCTCGCACGTGCGGACGAGCAGCGTGCGCGACTACGAGATTTCGATCGAGGTGCCGGCACGTCGCCTGAACGCGCTGGGCCTGACGCTGCCGGACGTGGCTACCGCGATCCGGAGCGGCACGCTGGAGCTGTCGGCAGGCAGCATCGACACACCCGGCGAGCAGGTCCGGATCCGGACCGCCGGCCGCAGCTACAACCAGCACGACTTCGAGAATATCGTCGTACTGGCCCGCAGCGATGGCACCACGGTTCGCCTGGGGGACATCGCCGAGGTACGCGACGGCTTCGCCGAAGGCGGACTGGTCAGCCGCTACAATGGGCAGCCGGCCGCCTTCATCGAGGTCTACAGGACCGCGGACGAGCGCGTGCTGGACATCTCGGAAGCCGTCGAGCGGCAACTGAGCGAGAGTGTGGCCCCGGGGCTGCCGCCGGGGGTGCGGGTGGACGTCTGGAACAACGACGCGGACCCCCTCGCCGCCCGCCTTGGCCTGATGCTCAAGAACGGGTTACTCGGACTCCTGCTGGTGGTGGGCGTGCTCACCCTGTTCCTGGACCTGAGGCTCGCGTTCTGGGTGGCCGCGGGCATCGCGGTCTCGTTCATCGGGACCCTGGCCGTCATGGCGGTGCTCGACGTCTCGATCAACCTGATCTCGCTGTTCGCGTTCATTCTGGCCGTCGGGATCGTCGTGGACGATGCGGTCGTGGTGGGCGAGAACATCGCCGCGGAGCGCGACCGGGGACACGCCGGGCTGGCCGCGGCGATCCGCGGCGCACGGCGCGTGCGTGCACCGGTGACATTCGGCGTTCTGACCACCGTGGTGGCCTTCCTTCCGCTGTTTTTCGTCCCCAGCTCGGTCGGAGCGATGGCCGAGGCGATCCCGGTAGTCGTGATCTCGGTGCTGTTGTTCTCACTGCTGGAATCGCTGCTGGTGCTGCCCAACCACCTCTCCAGGCTGTCGGCCGGCAATTCTCGAGGTCCGGGCGGCCGACGTTCCGCCGACGGGTTCCACAAGCGCGGCTTCCACAAGCGCGCGCAGGCGCGCGTGAACCGGGGGCTGGAGCGGTTCGTCAACGGTCCGCTGGACCGCATTCTGCACTTTGCGACGGCCCGTCCCGGGATCGTCATTGCGGGGGGAGCGGGCGTCCTCGTCGTCTGTATCGCCATGATTCCGGCCGGGATCGTCGGCGTGGCGTTCACGCCCACCGTCGAGGGCAACCTCGTGACCGCAAGCCTGGAGATGCCCGAGGGCACGCCACGGGCACGCACCGCGAGCGTGGCCCAGGAGCTGGAGGACGCCGGACGGCGGGCGGTCGACCGGCTGTCGACCGGACTGTCAGAGGGAGCGGGAGCGGGCGCAGGAGCGGAACCGGTGCTAACCGGAGTCGCCGTGACTCTGGGCGGCGCACCGGAGACCCTCGGGGCCGCCATCACAGGACCCGGCGGGGCTCCCGAGTCGGGACCCCGCGCCCACATCGCGACGGTGCAGTTCAGGCTCCTCGATGCCGAGCGCCGGACGATCACCGCTTCGGCCGTTGAGCGGGCCTGGCGGGCGGAGGCCGGGGACATCGCCGGCTACCGCAGCCTGTCCTTCAGCGCCAATCTCGTCGACCTGGGGCGGCCCGTGCATGTGGAACTCGCGCATCCGGACCCGGTACGGCTGTACGCGGTCGCCGATACCGTCGCCGGGCTTCTGCGCGGGTGGCCGGGCGTTTTCGATGTCCGCTCGGACCAGGATCAGGGCGTCCGCGAGATTCAGCTCGATCTGAAGCCCGAGGCCGGGACGCTGGGCCTCACGCTCGACGACCTCGCCCGCCAGGTCCGCGCCGCGTTCTTCGGCGAGGAGGTGGTGCGGCTGCAGCGGGGCCGCGAGGAGGTCCGCGTCCACGTACGTCTTCCCGAGCACGAACGCAACGCAATCGCCGACCTGGAGAGCTACCAGGTTCGCACATCCGCGGGCCGTGCGGTCCACCTCGGCCAGGTCGCGGCGGCGCGGTTCGGGAATTCGCCCATCGTGATCCGGCGCCAGGACGGCAGTCGCATCGCGACCGTCACGGCCGACGCGCAGACGTCTGTTACGCAGGCCGCGACACAGCGGCTCGACGCGGTCCTGCGGGAGATGTCGGCCCGGGATGCCGGCCTTGAGCACTCGTTCGAGGGCGAGCGCCGCGAGGTCGCCGAGTCCATGGGAGCTCTCGGCCGCGGCTTCGCCCTCGCGATGTTCGCGGTCTACGCGCTGTTGGCGATCCCGTTCCGTTCGTATGTCAGGCCCCTGATCGTCATGGCCGCGATCCCGTTCGGGCTGGTAGGCGCGGTGCTGGGCCACCTGCTGCTGGGCTTCGAGATCGCCGCCACCTCCATATTCGGATTCGTGGGGCTCAGCGGCGTGGTCGTCAACGACTCCATCGTGATGATCGACTTCATCACGGAACGGCGCCGCGCCGGCATGCCCGTCCGCGAGGCGATCATCGGCGGCGCCAGGGCGCGCTTCCGCCCGATCTTCCTGACCTCGCTGACCACCTTCCTGGGCGTCGCGCCCCTCATTCTGGAGCAGGACCTGCAGGCGCGCTTCCTGATCCCCATGGCCGCCTCGCTGGGCTTCGGGATCGTCGCCGCGACCGGTGTGCTGATGGTGATCGTTCCGGCGCTCGCGACGCTGCAAATGGGGCGGGAGGAGCGGTCGGGGCGACGGGAGCGGGGGCGCTAGCGGCGGACAGGACCCCTAGCCGGCGAGCGCGTCCCTCCCGAAACGCTCGGCGGCCTCCAGCGTTTCCCGCACATCGTCCCAGGTGGTGGTGTGGTTGACGATGCAGAGCCGCAGCGAAAACAGTCCGCCGGGCATGGCCGAGGACATGAACGCCGGGTCTTCCCAGAACAGTCGGGCCAGCACGGTGCGATTGACTTCGTCCAGATCGTCGTCCGCAATGTCCCGACCGGCCGGATCGACGCGGAAGCACACGACGCTCAGGGAAGCCGGGCTCGTGCATGCAAGTATGGGACTCTCGTCGATGTACTCCTGTGCACGGGCGGCCAAATCCATCCCGTTGGAAATGGCCCGCCTGAAGGCCGCCATCCCGAACGTTTGCACCGACATCCAGATCTTGAGCGCCCGGGCGGAGCGGCTCATCTGCAGGCCGCGGTCCCAGAAGTTTGGATGACCCGAGCCCCACAGCGCATCCTGCAGGAAGTCGGGCCGGATCGCGAACGGCTTCTCGAGCGTCGAGAGGTCCCTGACCATGAGGCAACCCACCTCGTAGGGCTGGAAGAACCACTTGTGCGCATCGAGCACCACCGAGTCGGCGCGCTCGATGCCGCGCAGGATCCGCTTGCCTCGTTCGGTCACGACGGCGAACCCGCCGTACGCGGCGTCGACATGCAGCCACATGCCCTCCGATGCACAGAGGTCGGCCAGCTCCTCCAGCGGGTCGACGGCCCCGGTCGCGGTAGCGCCGGCATTCGCGCACACGGCAATGGGCTTCAGTCCGGCGGCGCGATCTGCCGCCACCATCGACGCCAGTTCGCCAAGGTCGATCCGAAAACGGCCGTCGCTCGGCACGACGCGGGCGTGTTCCGGGCGGATACCGACGATCTTCACGGCCCTCTGGTGCGCACTGTGACTCTGATCGCTCATGTAGACGCTGGCGCGCTCCGGGTATCCGGCGGCCTCCCTCGCAGCCACGAGCGCGTCCAGGCTCGCGGCCGAGCCACCGCTCGTCAGCAGCCCACCGGCCGTGTCCGGGTAGCCGAGCCATTCGCGAAACCACTCGACGACCACGCATTCGAGCTGGCTGGCGCCGCTCGAGATGAGCCAGTTGCAGGAGTTGATGTTGTGGCCGGCGGCGAGGAAGTCCGCGATGACTCCCGGCCAGGTGGTGGAGGACGGCACGAAGCCGAAGCAACGGGGATGGTCGAGGCGAAGCGCCGGAGGAAGGACATCGGCCAGGGCCTGCTCCAGAACTTCGTCGGGGGCCCGCCCGCGCTCCGGCGGATCCTGCATGAGCTTCTCGACAAGCTCGTCACGGAACTCTCCGTCCCATGCTTCAGTCCGGCCCAACTCCTCGCTGCGCCGTACGAGGGCCTCGGCTGCCCTCGCGGCCAGGTCGAGCATGGCCGGGGCGGGCATCTGCAGGTCGCTCGGGGGCGGATCGCCAAGCGTGTCCCGTACGTCGTGTCTCGTGGGAGAGTCCCTTGCCTGTCGACGCATTCTCCGCTGTGCTCCGGTCACGATTCGGTCCCACGGCCTGTGGGTTCCGACAGCGCCAGCCTATCGTCGGCGCCGCATCCGGTCAACCCCGGGAGCAGCTCAGCGAAACGTGCCCGCGATCGGTCCACGAACGCGAACCAACGGTGCCCGGTGTATACCGCCGTGCGGCTCATGGTTCAGGTTATTATCGAAGCTGAACCATGAGCACGACGGGTTGCGAGGGGATCCTCCACACCGGTGCAACCGGTTGGTGGCCCGGCTGGAATCCCCCCGCCGTTTCCGCTATCGTTGCAACTCCAATGGCCTCTGCCGTTTACCGGCGGATGAGCCGACAGTTACGGCGATTTGTGGCATATTGCGGCCAGCGAACAGCTAAAAAGCCACGCCCGCCGGGAGGACCACGGCTCCGCTGGGCAGGGGGCCGGTCCTTCGGCAAGGGCGGCTTGGCGGGAAGTGCGGGACACCAGGTGACCAGACCCCCCATCGAGCAACTCCTCGCCGACCGCATCCTGGTGCTCGACGGCGCGATGGGCACCATGATCCAGCGCCACGACCTCGGCGAGGACGACTTTCGCGGCGACCCCTTCCGCGCTCATCCACAGGCGCTGCTCGGCAACAACGACCTCCTCAGCCTGACCCGCCCCGACATCATCGGTGGGATCCACCGCGCCTACCTCGAAGCAGGCGCGGACATCATCGAGACCAACACCTTCTCCTCGACGCGGCTGCCGATGTCGGACTACGGGGTCGAGGACGCGGTCGGCGAGATCAATCGCGCGGCGGCCCGGATCGCGCGCGCGGCCACCGACGAATTCACGGCGCGCACCCCCGACCGCCCCCGCTACGTGGCCGGGATCCTCGGGCCGATGAACCGCACGGCGTCGATCTCGTCCGACGTGAACGATCCCGGCGCCCGCCAGGTCACCTTCGAGGAACTCCGCTCGGCGTACGCCGAGCAGGCCCGCGCCCTGATCGAGGGCGGCGTGGACATCCTCATGGTCGAGACCATCTTCGACACCCTGAACGCCAAGGCCGCGGTCTTCGCGATCCTGGAGACATTTGACGCGCGGGGCACCCGCCTCCCCCTCATGATCTCTGGCACCATCACCGACCAGAGCGGCCGCACCCTCACGGGGCAGACCCCCGAGGCCTTCTACAACTCACTCCGCCACTCGTCCCCGCTCGCGTTCGGCCTGAACTGCGCCCTCGGCCCCGACCAGCTGCGCCCGTACCTGCAGGAGCTGTCCACGGTCTGCGAAACCCCGGTCAGCTGCCACCCCAACGCCGGCCTGCCCAACGAATTCGGCGGCTACGACCTCACGCCCGAGGACATGGCCGCCACCATGGGCGACTTCGCGCGGTCCGGCTTCCTCAACCTCGCGGGCGGCTGCTGCGGGACCACCCCGGAGCACATCGCGGCGATCGCGGCCGCCGTCGCGGGCATCGAGCCCCGCCGCGTGCCCGACCCCGCCGTCCGCACCCGCCTCTCCGGCCTGGAACCCCTCACCATCGGGCCCGAGTCGCTCTTCGTGAACGTGGGCGAGCGCACCAACGTGACGGGGTCGCAGCGCTTCGCGCGCCTCATCCTGGACGACGAGTACGAGGCCGCGCTGGAGGTCGCGCTGCAGCAGGTGCGCGGCGGCGCGCAGATCATCGACGTCAACATGGACGAGGGGCTGCTGGATTCGGAGGCCGCGATGGTGCGCTTCCTGAACCTGCTCGCCGCCGAGCCCGAGATCGCGCGCGTTCCGTTCATGATCGACTCGTCGCGCTGGGAGGTGATCGAAGCCGGGCTGAGGTGCGTCCAGGGCAAGGCGGTGGTGAATTCGATCAGCCTGAAGGACGGCGAGGAGGCCTTCCGCGAGCAGGCGCGGCTCATCCGGCGCTACGGCGCGGCCGTGATCATCATGGCCTTCGACGAGGGGGGCCAGGCCGACACCGCCGACCGCAAGGTCGAGATCTCGCGGCGCGCCTACGACATCCTGCGCAACGAGGGCTTCCCGCCCGAGGACGTCATCTTCGACCCCAACATCTTCGCCGTGGCCACCGGGATCGCGGAGCACGACGAATACGCGGTCGCGTACTTCGAGGCGGTGGCGCGGATCAAGGAGGCGCTGCCCCACGCGCTGGTGAGCGGCGGGGTGAGCAACGTGTCGTTCTCGTTCCGCGGCAGCCACGGGGTGCGCGAGGCCATGCACTCCGCGTTCCTCTACCACGCCGGCCGCGCCGGGATGGACATGGGGATCGTCAACGCCGGCGCGATCACGGTCTACGACGAGATCCCGGACGAGCTGCTCACCGCGGTCGAGGACGTACTCTTCAATCGCGACGCCGAGGCCACCGAGCGCCTGACCGAACTCGCCGGGAGATACCGCGGGAGCGCCGCGGGCGACACGGAGGACCTCTCGTGGCGCGAGGCCTCCGCCGGACAGCGTCTGCAGCACGCGCTGGTGCACGGGATCACGGACTACATCGAGGAGGACACGGAAGAGGCGCGGGCCGGGGCCAGGCGGGCGCTGCACGTGATCGAGGGGCCGCTGATGGCCGGGATGCACACCGTCGGCGACCTCTTCGGCGACGGCAGGATGTTCCTCCCGCAGGTGGTCAAGAGCGCGCGCGTGATGAAGCGCGCCGTGGCGTACCTGGTGCCGTTCCTGGAGCGCGAGAAGGGGTTGGACGAGGCCGAGGGGGAGGGCCGCGGCGGGGAGGCGGGCCGCCGCTCTGCCGGCCGCATCGTCATGGCCACCGTCAAGGGCGACGTGCACGACATCGGCAAGAACATCGTCGGCGTCGTGCTCCAGTGTAACAACTACGAAGTGTTCGATCTGGGCGTCATGGCCCCTGCCGAAAACATTCTGGCGAAGGCCCGCGAGGTGGACGCCGACCTGATCGGGCTCTCCGGGCTGATCACACCGAGCCTGGACCAGATGGTCCACGTGGCGAGCGAGATGGAGCGCACCGGGATGACCCAGCCGCTCCTGATCGGCGGCGCCACGACCTCGCGTGTCCACACCGCCGTGAAGATCGAGCCGCGCTATTCGGGCGCCACGGTCCACGTGCTCGACGCATCGCGCTGCGTGACGGTGGCCGGCAAGCTGCTCGACCACGCGAGCCGCCCGGCCTACACCGCCGCGATGCGCGAGGAGTACGAGGGGATTCGGAGACAGCGTGCCGGGCCGGGGAAGCGCGCACCGCTGCTGGCGCTGGAGGCCGCGCGCGCCAACCGCCTGCAGCTCGACTGGGGGCGCCACGAGCCCGTCCGGCCGACCTTCACGGGCACTCGCATATTCCCTTCGGACGGTGTGGCCAGGGTCGCGTACGGGCACGCTTCCGCCGCATCGCCCGGGTCGGCGCCCTCCCTCCCCTCCTACGATCTCGACGAACTGGTTTCGCGGATCGACTGGACCCCCTTCTTCCGGGCCTGGGAACTCAAGGGCAGGTTCCCCGACATCCTGTCCGATCCGGACGTGGGTCCGCAGGCCACGAGTCTCTACGAGGACGCCCGCGCGCTGCTCCGCCGCATCCGGCGTGAGGGGTTGCTGGCGGCGAAAGGGGTCATCGGCCTCTACCCCGCAAACGCTTCGGGCGACGACATAGTCATCTGGGACAGCGAGGCGCGCGACAACCCGCTCGCGGTCCTCCACTGCCTGCGACAGCAGTTCGCCAAGTCCGGGGACCGCCCCAACCTCTGCCTGGCCGATTTCGTTGCGCCCGAGTGCTCCGGCGTCGCCGACTACGCGGGCGCGTTCGTGGTGACCGCGGGGGAAGGCGTCGCCGAACTGTGCGCCGAATTCGAGGCCGACGGCGACGACTACCAGAGCATCCTCGCCAAGGCACTGGCGGACCGGCTGGCCGAGGCCTTCGCCGAGCGCATGCACGAACGCGTCCGCCGCGAGTTCTGGGGCTACGCGCCCGACGAGTCGCTCAGCAACAGCCAGCTCATCTCCGAGGAGTACGCCGGCATCCGCCCCGCCCCCGGCTATCCCGCCTCGCCCGATCACTCCGAAAAGGAGACGATCTTCCGCCTCCTCGACGCCCGCGCGATCGGCGTGTCGCTGACCGAAAGCTGCGCCATGATGCCCGCCGCCTCGGTCTCCGGCATCTACATCGGACACCCCGGCAGCTTCTATTTCGGCGTTGGCCGCATCGACGGGGACCAGCTAAACGATTACGCGAAGCGAAAGGGGATAAGCGTCGACGATGCCACACGTTGGCTCAGTCCCAACCTGGCCGAGACCCCACATGGCTGACCTGCGCGAGATGCTCTCCGGCGGGCGCGTCCACGTCATGGACGGCGCGATGGGCACCATGCTCTACGCGCGCGGCGTCTTCTTCAACGTCTGCTATGACGAACTGAACGCCACCCACCCTGAACTGGTCGAGGACGTCCACGAACAGTACATCCGGGCCGGGGCCGAGATCATCGAGACCAACACCTTCGGCGCCAACCCCGTCAAGCTGTCCTCGCACGGGCTGGACGCGCGCACCGAGGAGTTGAATGAGCAGGCGGCCGCGATCGCCGTGCGGGCCGCCTCGGGGCGCGCCGCGGTGGCGGGCGCGATCGGGCCGCTGGGGATCCGGCTCGAGCCCCTGGGTCCTACGTCGCTGAAAGAGGCCCGCGACTACTTCGGCCGCCAGGTGGACGGCCTGCTCGCGGGGGGCGTCGACGGATTCGTCCTCGAGACCTTTTCGGACCTGGTGGAGCTGGAACGGGCGTTTCGCGCGGTGCGGAGCCGCTGCGACCTCCCAGTGATCGCACAGGTGACGGTCGGCGAGGACGGCGTCACCGCCTACGGCACGACGGTCGAGCAGGCAGCCCGCGCGGCCGAGGCGTGGGGCGCCGAGGCGGTGGGGCTCAACTGCTCGGTGGGACCCGCGGTCATCCTCGAGGGTCTGGAGGCGATGGCCCAGGTCACCCGGCTGCCCCTTGCGGCCGTACCCAACGCCGGCCTGCCACGCGCCATCGGCGACCGCAAGATCTACGTCACCGAACCGGAATACATGGCACAGTACGCACGGCCCGCCATCGACGCGGGAGCACGGATCGTCGGCGGGTGCTGCGGCACGACTCCGGAGCACATCCGCGGAATCGCCGAAGTGGTGGCGACGATCCAGCCGCAGAGCACCTCGGTCCGCGTGATCCGCTCGGTGGGCGAGTCCTCCGCGCGCAAGAGCCCTCCCCCGCTGGCCTCGCGCTCGGAGCTCGGACGCCGCCTCGCAACGGGCGAATTCGTGACCATGGCGCGGGTATTACCCCCCCGGGGGTGGGACACCGCCCGGATGCTGGACGACTGCCGCGCTCTGGCCCGGGCGGGAGCCGACGTCATCGGCATCCACGAGGACCGCCGCACCGCGCGGCTGAGCGTTCTGGCGCTGGCCGGCCTGATCGCGCGGTCCTGTCCGGCCGAGCCGCTGGCCCACTATACCTGCCGCGACCGCACTCTCTTCGGCATGATCAGCGACCTCCTGGGAACGGCGGCCTCCGGGGTGCGCAACGTGCTCCTGCTCACCGGCGACCCGCCCGGTGCCGCGCCCTACTCCGACTTCAGGTCCGTCGTCGACGTCGACTCCATCGGCCTCACCAACGTGGTCACCGCCATGAACAGCGGCGTCGACCCCTCGGGCAACGACATCGGCCCGCCACCCGGCCTCGTGGTGGGCGTGGCGCTCCGCCAGGGAACCCGCGACCCCGCCCGCGAACTGAGCCGCTTCCACTGGAAGGTCGACGCGGGCGCCCACTTCGCCGTGACGCAACCGGTCTTCGACGCCGAGCACCTGGTCGAGTTCCTCGCCGGAATCGGGGACGGTGGCGGCGGGCCCGGGATTCCGGTCGTGGCCGCGATCCAGCCGCTCGGCTCGCTCCGCCACGCGGATTTCCTCAAGAACGAGGTGCCGGGCGTCGTCCTGCCCGACAGGGTGCTGGATCGGATGCGGCGGGCGGAGACCCGGGGCGCGGACCACGCCGCCGCCGACGGGATCGCGATCGCACGCGAGACGGCCGCGGCGCTGGCGGGCGAGGTGGCGGGGCTGGAGGTCGCCGCGCACAGGGGGCCGGGCGTGGGAGCGGCGGTGGCCGTGCTGGAGGGTCTTCGTTGATCGACCCGTTCAGATCGAGAGAGCTGGCGCCCGCCGAGATTGTTGGCGCTGGTGGGGCATGAGCCGGCTCTAGTCCCTCCCGCTCATCAGCTCAGAACTGGAACGAGGCATCGGGCGCCAACCGGCCGGCCGCCTCCCCTGCCGCAGTGAACACCGTCAGGTCCACCTGCACCACGTCGGGCAGGAGGTCCGCGAACTGCAGGCTCGCCGGTCCGAGGGGCTCGGCGGAACAGGTGAGGGAAGCGAGCAGGCGCACGTCTTCGTGTTGGGGGCTCTCATCTTCCGCGTGTTGGTGGCCCTCATCCTCCGTGTGTTCGTGGCCCTCATCCTCGTGATGCTGGTGGTCATCGTCCTCGTGATCCTGGTGATCCTCGCCGGCCTGGTCATGGCTCTCCCCAACATGGTCACCTTCGAACCCTTCGGGCGCCTGCACCTCCGCCGCATCCAGCGCGCAAGTCACCCCCTCCGGGAAGGCGATGAGACGAGCGCCACCGGTTCGGAGCCTGTCGAGGGCTTCCGATGCGGTGGCCCGCTCTTCCGCCGTGCGGGGGGCGCGCTCGAAGCCGAACACGGACTCTGCGGGGAGTTCCAGGTCGACGGTGAGGCGGGTACCGTCCACGGCCAGGCCCAGGCGGGCGATGCCGTGTTCGTGGGCCCCGGGCGTGCCCAACCGTTCGCCCTCGACCAGGGGAGGAGCCGGACGCGCGGAGGATGAATCGCCGCATGCGACGCACAGCAGAAGACATGGGATCGTCCACCCGACGAAGGGGGGACGGACCTGTGGTCGATCGAGTGTGGCGTAGGTCATGGTGAGGGAACCGGTGAGGGCCGTGTGCGTACAGAGTACGAATGCGGATACATGAATGATAGTATATTCTCATCATCATGGCGGCAGGGCTAGTGCTCGGGTCGGGCCCTGGCTCCCTGCTGGCAGATCCGAGCGATGGAACAAGAATCCGCGCGTCCAGTGTCCCGCGCCTGCGGGGGTGTTCGGTCTACGGGTGTTATCGTCTTGTCACGGAAACTGTCCACCCTCCACCCCTGATTCCATGCAACGAGACACCGCTCAGCGCCGTGCGATCCGCCGCGTGTTCCTGAACGCCGGCCGCCCTCTCACGCGTGACGAGGTCCTCGAGCGCGGCCAGGCGATCGTGCCGTCACTCGGAGTGGCGACCGTGTACCGGAACCTGAAGATCCTGACGGGCGAAGGGTGGCTGTCGGAAGTCGAGCTCCCGGGCGGGGGGATGCGGTACGAGCTGGCCGACCGTCCGCATCACCACCACTTCCTATGCCGCTCCTGCGATCAGGCGTTCGACGTCCATCGGTGCCCGGACGAAGTCGAGGCGCTGGCGCCCGACGGCTTCGAGGTCGACGGCCACGAGCTGATTCTTTTCGGTCGCTGCGCGGCTTGTACGTGACAGGCCGGTGGCCGAGGCTGCGGGCCAGGCCGGGGGCGTAAGCCGAACCGAACTTGTTCGGTATCGAGAAATCATTATCATTACAGCTCATTTCCGGTCCGAGTAGCGGCCGGTCCCGCTTTGGGGCCGCGCGCCGGTCCACGAAGCGGCACGGGAGAGCCGATGGCCCACCGGGTTGATCCAACTCGAATCCGGAGGCGCGTGCGCGCACTCACCGGAATCGCCGCCTCCCTCTCGCTCCTCGTCGGCTCCGTCCTGGAAGCCTCCCACTCGCATGAGGACGAGGCCGGGTCGGCTGCGGAGTGTTCCGTATGCCATGTGGGCAATACACCTTGCCACTCGACCGGGTCGCATCCAGCGGGTCTCACCGTCCCGAGCGTGTTTCGGGCTCCGGCGATCACCGAATACGGGCCGGCTCCCACGGCCCTCCACCAATCTTCCCACCGGAGCCGCGCTCCCCCCGTCTCCGTCTCTCTGTAACGAGAAGTCCCCCCACGCCGACTCCCCGGTCAGCCGAAGACTTGTCAACGGTGGCGCCGCTGACGGCGCACCCAGCAGGAGACGATCATGCCGCCACCCGGCTTTGCCATACCGATATCCAGACGCATTACCGCCACCTTCTTCATTCTGGCGACACTCCTCGCCGGCGTCCCGTCACCCGCCGCGACATCGACACCTGTCGACCAGCCGGCCGCAGACACCCTTGACCACGTAGCGGGGACCGTCCGGTCGGCAGACAGCGGGATGCCTCTCGCGGGCGCGATGGTGGAGGTCGTCACCACGGGCGGCAGCGCGATTACGCACGGAGACGGGTCGTTCCGCATCGCCGTACCGGATGCCGAGCGGCATCGGGTCCGAATCGATCGCCTCGGGTACGCAGCGGTGGCCGTCGACGTCCGACCGGGAGAGATGGCCACTGTCGATCTCGAGGTGGCCGCCATCCCGCTGCCGGACGTTGTCGTGACGGCGGTACTGGGTCCCACATCCGCAAACGAGACGATCCGGCCTTCCTCCGTCTTCGCGCAGGAGAAGCTGCAGCGGCATCTGGCGGGAACCCTCGCGCAAACGGTGGAATCGGTCCCGGGGGTCACTGTGACCAGCATGGGGCCGGGCACTTCCCAGCCGGTCATCCGCGGCCTGGGCGGAGACAGGATCCTCATGCTCGAAGACGGTCAGCGGGTGGGTGACGTCGTCAACAGCGGCGCGGACCACGCCACGGCGGTCACCCCTTCCTCGGCTCGGCGGATCGAGGTGATTCGCGGACCGAGCGCAATTCTCTACGGCAGCAACGCCCTCGGCGGAGTGATCAACGTCGTCCGGGACGAAGTACCCCGCGCGGTGCCCTACCGTGCGACCGGCTTCACCACGATCCAGGGACAGACGGTCACCAGAGCCGCCGGAGGGAGCAGCCAGTTGACGGTCGGAGTCACCGAGCAGGTCCCTCTTCGCGTCGAGGCATCGAGACACCAGGGAGGGGACCTGCGGACGCCTGTCGGGACGCTGGCGGGAACCCAGACCGACACCTGGAGCGTGGCGGCCGGGACATCGTGGGTGGACGACTGGGGCTACGCGGGCGGTTCGGTTCGCTTCTACTCGAACGACTACGGGATCCCCGGAGGATTCCTCGGCGGCCACACGAACCCTGTGCGCACCGAGCAGGAGAGAGCCGCAGGTCGACTTCGCAGCGTCATCCGGCCACGGCGAGGATTCGAGGCGATTGAGCTCGATGCCGGCTACACGTGGTACCGGCACAACGAGTGGGAACCCCCGAACATTCTGGGAACGCTGTTCGAGCGGCAGATCGCGAGCGGGGAAGCCAGGGCGCGGCACGCCGGGTGGGGGCCGTTCGCATCGGGCGCCGTGGGAGCGAGAGTCTCGTGGGAACACTTCGGATTCGGGGGCGCGCTGTACTCCCCGAATACCCGGCGCAGGACGCAGGCCGCGTATGTCCTTGAGGAGATCCAGCTCGATCCGGTCCTGATCGAGGCCGGGCTCCGCTACGATCGGGTCGACCTGGAACCGGACAGGGAAGAGCTTTCCGACATCGGGCACATCCGCGCACGTTCCTTCGACGCGGTCTCCGGATCGCTGGGCGCACTTCTGCGGGTGACGGGGCAGTTCACCCTGGGAGCGAGCGTGGCCCGGGCGTTTCGCACGCCGGATGTACACGAACTCTACTCGGAGGGGCCGCACCTCGCGGCCAATTCCTTCGACGTCGGCAATCCCTCGCTCGAGACCGAAACGGGACTCGGATTCGACGTGTTCGGCCGCTTCACGAGGCAACGCCTCAGCGCCGAGGTGACGTGGTTCCGAAACACCATCTCGGGCTACATCTTTCCGCAGGCGACGGGAAAACTCAGCCGCATACTGCTTCCCATCTATCAGTACGTGGGCGAGGACGCGCTTCTGACCGGCTTCGAGAGCCTGCTCGGGTGGTCGACCCCCGCCGGACTCAAGCTGGAGGCCGCCGCGTCGTACGTGCACGGCACGATCCGCTCCACAGACGAGCCTCTCCCGTTCATGCCCCCGCTCCAGGGTCGCCTCGCGGTCGGCTATTCGCCGGTGGACTGGTTCGTGGAGGCCGAGGCCCGGATGGCCGGGAGGCAGGAACGGACGGGGCGGTTCGAGGAATCGACCGATGGATACGCGGTCCTTGGCCTCTCGGGCGGCTTGCGTCTCACCCTCGCCGGACGGCTGCACGTCGTGACGCTCCACCTCGAAAACCTCGGCGATACGGCATACCGCAACCACCTTTCCCGCGTCAAGGAGATCATGCCCGAGGCCGGGAGAGGCCTGGGCGTTACCTACCGGGTCGTGTTCTAGCATGCCTGCGCACGACTGATCCCGTTGGGAGACGACACGTACCTGGAAGTCGACATCGAGGATGCGTCGATCGCCGAGTTCGAACAGGACACGCCCGGCGAGTTCGGGGGCCACCTGCATGGCAACATGGCGGGCGAAACCGACGTGACGTTCAAGCTCATGCACGGTGCGGTCGGGTCGGGGCACGCCGACTTCGTGACGACGCCCGTGCACGCGCACGTTCACGACCACGGCTAGCAATGCCCGGTGTTACGTTCGAAGGGGTTTTCCACCCGACAATCGGAGGAGGCGATGAAGATGGGTGCCGTGGTGACCGAAAGCCCCCACATCCACCCCGCCATCGCCCCCGCCCGCGCCGTCCTCTTCGACTTCGACTTCACGCTGGCGGATTCCTCCGAAGGCATCGTGGCCTGCATGAACCACGCGCTGGGCCACCTCGGGCTCCCTCCGGCCCCGGCCGACGCCATCCGCAGGACGATCGGGCTCGACCTGGGCACGGCGCTCGGGATTCTGGCGGGCGAGGAGTGGAGGCCCCGGGAGGACGAGTTCCTCAAGCATTTTGTCAGGAAGGCGGACGAGGTGATGGTCGCCAGTACGATCTTCCTGCCGGGCGCCGCACGCGTGCTCCGGACGCTTCACGATGCCGGCTGTCGGATCGGGATCGTGACCACCAAGTACCGGCACCGTGTCGAGGACGCCCTTGAGCGGGACGGCCTCCGGGCGCTTGTCGACGTGATCGTCGGAGCGGACGACGTGCCCCGGCCCAAACCCGCCCCCGACGGACTGCTGCGGGCGGTCGACTTGCTGGGGATCCCAATCACCAACTGCATCTTTGTTGGCGATTCGGCGGTGGACGCCATGGCGGCCGAGGCGGTGGGCGTGGCGTTCGTCGCGGTGCTGTCGGGGACGACGGAAGAGGAGGTGTTCACCAGGTATCCGGTGAGGGCGGTGCTGGGGAGTGTGGGGGAGGTATTGGGGTCGCGGGAATGATCCCGGCCTGTAGACGAAGGGCGGTCGAGACCGGCGTCTTGTCGCTATTCGCGGCGATACGCACCGAGTACGTTTCGTGGCGGAGTGGACCAGTAGCCAAGGTTGTGCTGTATGTCGGTGCCGTGTGAGTAGACCACCGCCGAATCACAGAGGGCGTGAACAGAGGTGGGCGCGACACGATCGGCCAGCACGTCCAGGACGGCCAGCGACGAGGACTCGAAGTCCTCGCACTCATAGGCTGCATTCCCCACCAGCGTGTGCCACCAGTGCAGATCCTCACCCCATGAGACGGGGGGGTCTTCAATACGTCGCCGCCACGACCGGGTCTCGCCGACGAACGTGGTGGAATCGGTCATCTGGTTCGTCACCCACAGACCCCACCACCGATACGCGTCCGTTTCGCCGGACGGTCCGGTATCCACAACAAATCGATACGGCGTCCCTTCCTCCCTCCCGAACGGAAGCATGATCTGATGACAGCGGCACTCGGTGTTCTCCGTGTCCACCATCCCGCTGTCGGTGTTCGAGGCATCCGAGTCCGGCCGTTCCTTGCCCGAGGCCCGTCACCAGCCCGGACGCGTCGACAGTCACCACGGACCGGTCGCTTGACGACCACCCGAACTCCTGGCCTTCAACCATGTGACCGTGATCGCCTTTGCACGGGGCGGGTCGGGGGGCGGCGGCTCCGTGGCCCCGTCGCCGCAGGCGGAAATCCAGCAAACGCCTGCCAGTGCCAACGATGCGAGGAAGCGGATTCCGGGACGGTCGCTGTTCGCCGCAAAGCCAGGGCTTCGCCGTGATGGCTCCGCAGGATACATGAAGGGACGCACCCGGTGCCGCAACGGAAGTGGACGACGCCGAGTCCGGTTCGCCGTCGGTCGGTATCAAGACTTGACAGCATTAATGATGATGACCCATATATGGCTATAGTGTGGCGACTAGCGATATAACTGTGGTGATAACGTGGCGATGCATCGGCAAGTGGCCACGAGAGAACGGGAGAGTACGACCGACCGCGTCCGAGCGGAGGCGATTTTGGGGCCGGCGAAACGCCCTACCGGTCGGCCGGCACGGCCAGGCGGTAGCCGACCCCGCGTTCGTTGAAGATGTAGCTGGGACTGGCCCCGCTGCCGCCCAGTTTCCGGCGGAGCTTCTTGACGCAGGTGCGCAGGGCCTCGGTCTTGCGCCCGGCGCCCATGCCCCAGATCCGGCGAAGCAGGACGTCCCTGGTCACGACCCGTCCCGCGTTGACCGACAGGAGGCGCAGGAGCTCGTACTCGGTGGCGGTGAGCGCGACCGGGCGCCCGGCCACGGTCACCTCGCGCCGGTCGTAGCGGATCCGTAGTTCGTTCGACTGGAAGGGCTCGGTCTCGACCCGCCGGCTCAGCGCCGCTCGGACCCTCGCGACCAGTTCCGTCGGCGAGAACGGCTTGACGAGGTAATCTGCGGCGCCCAGCTCGAGCGCCCTGGCGATGGTTTCGTCGCGGCGGTAGGCGGAGATGAAGATGACCGGCAGGTCGGACAGTTCGGAAACCTGCTGCATCAGTTCGATCCCGTCGGTGCCGGGGAGCATCAGGTCGAGCAGAACCAGGGCGGGCTTCTCGGTTCGGATCAGCGACGCAAGTTCCTCCGAGTCGCCGGTCACGACCGCGCTGTACCCAGCAGTCCGCAGCGCGTCGCGCACGAACCGGAGCGTGTGCGGGTCGTCGTCGACCACGAGGATCCGCGTGCGTTCCCGACCGCCGCCGCTCGTCGGATCCGGGCGGGCCACCGAGGCCGGCGCGGCCTCCGGGGCGGCGGGTACGGTGAACGTGATGCGCGCGCCCTGACCCGGCCCGCCGTTTTCGGCCCGGATGCGCCCGCCGTGGGCCTCCACAAGTCCCTTGCAGATGGCGAGGCCCAGGCCGTAGCGCACCCCTCCGGGCTTGCCGTCGCCTCCGGCGTGCTTGCGAAACAGGTGCGGCAGCCGCTCGGGCGGGATGCCGCGGCCCTGGTCGGTGACCGAGACCGCGACGTGGACGCCGTCGCGAACCGCCTCGACCAGGACGGGGGACGACACCGGCGAGTACCGGGCGGCGTTGGCGAAGAGATTGTTGAGGACTTGCACGATGCGTCTCCGGTCCGCCATTACCGGAGGCAGATCGGACGGCAGATCGATGGCGATGGTGTGCCGGCCGCCGCCGCTCAGGAAGGTGTTCCTCGCCCGGTCCACCAGGGCGGCCAACCCGGAGGGCCGGGGTGCGACCGACAGCGTGCCCGAGTCGATGCGCCCCGCGTCGAGGAGGTCGCTGATCAGGCGCTGCATGTGTTCGGCCTGCTCGTCGATGATGCGGTGGAACTCGCGCTCCTCGGCGGGATCCAGCTCCCGCGCCGGCGAAAGCAGGGTCGCGGTCGATCCCTTGATCGAGGTCAGCGGCGCCCGCAACTCGTGGCTCACCATGCTCAGGAACTCGGTCCGCTGCCGTTCCATCTCCTCCAGCGGTTCCAGATCCTGAATGGTGACCACCAGGGAAACGACCCCGCCGTCCTGGCCGCGGATCGGCGTGGCGTTGACCAGGGTCCTCAGGCTCCGGCCGCCCGGCACCGAGAGCGTGTATTCTTCGGCGCGCACGGTCTCCGCATCGCCGAGCGCCCTCGCCAGCGGGATCTCGGCGAACGAGATCTGCTCGCCATCGGGGCCCCGAACCGTCATCGTCTCGAGCACCTCCTGCGGCGAGCGGCCCGACGGGTCCAGACCCGCAACGATCCGCCGCCCCTCGCGATTGAACCGCACGAGCGCGCCGGTCTTCGCGTCGAACACCGCCACGCCGACCGGCGAGGTGTCGACCAGGGCTTCCAGATCGGCGCGGGCACGCCGCTCGTCGCGATATGCCTGCGCGTTGGCGATCGCCGTCGCCGCCTGCGATGCGAACAGCACCAGAGTCTCTTCGTCCTCGTCGGTGAAACCCTGTCCGCCCTCCTTGCTGGCGAGATAGAAGTGGCCGACGATCACGCCCCGGTGGCGAATGGGCGCCCCCAGGTAGCTCCGGCGCAGAATCGGCGCGGTGGCAATGCCGAGCGCGTCAAGGTGGGACGCGAGGTCGTCGACCCGCAGCGGCCGCGCGCTCTGGAGCAGGTATCCCCAGAGGCGCTCTCCTTCGGGCACGTCCCGGAGCTGACGGCGTTCCTCAGACGTCAGGCCGGACGAAATGAAATCCCGAATGCCTTCCATCCGGTCCACCGTCGTGATGGCCGAACTCGCGGCGCCGGTCAGAATGCGAGCACTGTCGACCACCTCGCGTAGCACCGATTCCAGGTCGAGGCTCCCGCTGATGCGCAGGCTCGCCGAACTCAGCCGGGCCATGCGCTCGCGGAGGCTGGCGATTGCCTGTGGTGCGTCGTCGGTGGCGGTCAAGAGAGGTCTCCCGTGCGGGCCAGCGGGCCCTTCAGCCACCCGCGAGGCGCTCCATCGTGATCCGCAGCCACATGAACCGGCCGTTGAACCCGGCAGGTGCATACTGGCTGTATTTGTTGCCGAGTCCCGTAAAGCGGTTCGGATTCAGTTCCGGATAAGCGTTGAGGACGTTGTCCGCGCCCAGGGTCAGCCGGGTGCCGCCGCCAAGCCGGTAGCTCACCGACAGGTCGGCCGTCCCGTAGCCGCCGAAGTCCAGATCCTCCTCGGAATCGTACCAGCCGCCAAAGTAGTTGAAGCGCACCACCGCGCCCAGAGGGCCCGCGCTGTGACGGACCGACACAATGGCGCGGTCGCGAGGCAATCCGAATTCGTAATCCCTGATCTCCTTCCCGTCCGCCAGAGGTCCGCCGGGCGTGAACTCCTCCACGGTTGTAGCGGTGCGGCTGAGGGCGGCGTCGAGGACGGTGATACCGCGGCCGACCTCGAAGACGTAGCTGCCCACCAACTCGCAGCCCCGTGTCGAAGTGGTGAAGTCGTTGTTGAAAAAGTTGATGTAGTTCCAGCTGCGGGCCGACGTCAGACCCTCGGATTGGAGCGTCTCGATCAGATCGTCGCGGACCCGGTCCGGGCCCAGGTCGGGCCGGTTGAATTCGATGTCCCTGGAAAGGGCCAGCCGGTCCTCGACGCGGATGCTGAAGCAGTCGAGGGTGGCCGCGACCGGTGCCCGATTCCAGACGAAACCGAGCGAGGCGTTGCGCGACCGCTCCGGCTTGAGGGAACGGCCTCCGAGCGCCGCGCCGACCGGGCTGGAGGGCGCGATCGTCGCGACGATCGACACCTGCCGCTCCTCACCGGAGCCGGCGTTCTTCGACGTTGCGTTGATCGCGTTGGCCTGACCGGGGGTCGGAGCGCGAAAGCCGGTGCTGAAGCTTCCACGGAGCGCCAGATTCCCGGTGAGTTCCGCACGGCTCGAGAGTTTGCCGTTCGCGGTGGTCCCGAAGTCGTCGTAGTGCTCGAAACGCACGGCTCCCCCCACGGTCCAGCGCTCCCGGACGTCCGTTTCCGCCTCCAGGTAGGCGGCCGCACTGCTTCGCGCCCACTGTCCCCCGGTGTCCTCGCTGAAGCCGGGAAACCCGTTCGTACCTGCCGTGAAGCCCTGGCTCTGCAGGTCTACGGTCCTGCCGTTCCACTCGAACGTCCGCGCCCACGAGTCCGGCTCTCCGCTACGAATCCGGAACGACTCCCGCCGCCACTCGGCGCCGAAGCCGAGGCTGAGGTCGGACGCGAATGCCGCCACCGCCACCGGATAGGAGAAGTCCGCGTTGAGGTTCACCTCGTCCTGGCGGTAGGCGCCGGGATCGAACTCGAAGTCGGCGGGGTTGGCCGGTCCCAGCGCCGCGTTGACGGTGTTGCGGATGAAGAAGTCGACATCGCTCGTCCCGGTCGAGCCGCTCAAATCCCACGTGAGCCCGGAATCGGACTCGCCCCGGACCCCGGCCACCGCGGAATGGTCGCGGGTGTGCCCGCCGAAGCGCGGCGTGAAGCCGCCGGGGAAGAACCGGTTCATGACAAAGCAGTTCGGATGGTCCTGGCTGAAGGCGCCGGCCTGGAAGGTTCCGTCCCGATAGTAGTCGCCCCGGGGATCGAGCATCGTGGGACAGCCGCCGCTGCCGTCGCCGGTCAGGTCACCGACCAGCCGATGGGCGCCCCGGGTGTACACGCCCTCGCGGCTGTCCGGATTGCGGTAGTAGAAGCCGCCGTCGGTCTCCTTCCTGGCATAGTTTCCGAAGGCGTAGAGGCTTGCGCCGTCCCCGAGCGGAACACCGAGGTTGACGAAGGTCTTGAGGTCGCCGCTGACGTTGGGGCTGCCCCAGATCTGTGCCGGGTTGGGGACGTGGGTGTTGCCCAAGGCTTCCAGCGTCGCCGCGTCGTCCCTCTGGACGCTGCGCACGGTCTCGCCGGCTTCGCTGAACTCGGCGCTCAGGTTGAGGAATCCGTCAGCCGGGAGCGGCAGGCCGGCATTTGCCGCAACATGGACCTGTCTGCCGTCACCCTCCGTGGTCAGTCCGGATCCGGCCTCCACCTGATACCCGTCGCGGTCGTCCTTCAGCACGAAGTTCATGACACCGGCGATCGCGTCGGACCCGTATTGGGCCGCCGCCCCATCGCGCAGAACCTCGACCCGCTGCAGCGCGATCGACGGAATCGTCGACAGGTCAGGTCCCTGTGCGCCTTCCGAAGCCTTGGGCACCAGCCACGCGATGACCGCCCCGCGGTGGCGGCGCTTGCCGTTGACCAGCACGAGCGTGTGGTCCGCCGCCAGATTGCGGACGTTGGGAGGCCGCACGATGGTCGCTCCGTCCGCGATGGGCTGGGTGTTGACCTTGAAGGTCGGAACGACCGTTCGCAGCAGGTCGAGCAGGTCGGTCCCTCCCCGTGCCCGCACGTTGGCCCCGCTGACCACGTGCACCGGCGAGTAGGACTCGATGGCCGTCCTGCCTCCGCGCCGCGTGCCAACGACAACGATCTCGCCCAGCTCCATCACCGCGAGGAGCGTGTCGGCGCCGGAGAGCGTGTCGGGGGGCTCCTGGGCCTGCAGCACCGGGGCGATGGCCGAAAGGGCGGTCCCAAGCAACAGGATGGCCGCGGGACCAACGGGGATCGTACTCAAAAGGAGACGGTCACGGTCATCGATACCGTCCGGGACGCGCCCAGCCACGCCGCGTTCTCGGTGATCGCGGACAGATAGGGGCTGTCGAGCACGTTGTTCGCCACGATCGAGAACTCGGTCGACCGGAACAGGTCGCTCAACGCCTGGCCGCGGAAACTGATGTAGGCGTCCACGGTCCAGTAGGGGTCGGTGTACCAGTCCGCCGTCAGACTGACGCGGCGCGCAGCCGTGTATTTCGTGGACACCCCGGCACCCAGCGGTCCGTCGCGGTCGACGGAAACGACCCACAGCCGGGGCGGCACACCCGCGACGTCCGTACCGGGCACGATGCCCTGGCTGGCATCGATGAGCGGATCGCCGGTTCCGAGGTACTTCGAATCGTTCAGCGTGAGGGCGGTGTAGAGCGATGTTCGCTCCGAAATCGCCGCCGTGGCAGCCAGCTCGACGCCTCTGGTCTCGATGCCGCCCGCGTTGAAGTAGGCGCCACCGCCCGGAATCAGGTAGTTGGGACCAGCGGGCGTTAGCGGGCCCACGTAGAAGATCCGGTTGTCGAAATCGATGGAATACAGGGTCGCGCTCAGGGCAAGCCGGTCGCCCGCGTACTGAACCCCGACATCGATGTTCGACGCGGTCTCGGGCTCCAGCTCGTTCACGCTGCGGCCCGGCACCTCGAGCAACGTGCTGCCGATCGCGCGAAAGTTCTCGGCGTAGCCCACGAACAGGTCGAGCCCGTCGACAGGCGTCTCGTACGTGACGCCGCCGGAGAAGAGGAAGTCGGAGTCGGAATCGACGCCGAGGTCCGGATCGATGCCGAACTGGTCCTCGCGCGACACGGAGATCAGGAACTGCTTGACGCCGGCGGTCAGCTCGAACGGGCCGAAGTAGAGGGTTTCTTCCAGGAACCACCTGAAGACGTCCTGTGGAAAGTCCCACTCATACTGGTGCCAGTAGGGCTGCTCGTCCCCCTTGAAGCTGACCATCGGGTCCAGGATGCGGTGCCAGTCCCGGCCCAGATGGCGCCGCGAGTCCTCGTACCAGATGCCGG
The DNA here is from genome assembly GCA_022823145.1 of Gemmatimonadota bacterium. Taxonomy (GTDB): domain Bacteria; phylum Gemmatimonadota; class Gemmatimonadetes; order Longimicrobiales; family Gaopeijiaceae; genus Bin94. The sequence goes on along the minus strand of JAJDXS010000069.1, from coordinate 14,795 downwards.
CGCGCAGCGCGCTGCCCCCTCGCGGGCCAAACATCGCGGACCACTCCGCGTCGATGCTCGCGCCCGTCCGGTCCTTCCCGTAGTGACTGTGCCGGTACGACTGCACTGCGGTCGCCCCCGGGTGGCACGCCGGATCGACCTCCGGCCCGCCCGAGCCGTAGTAGTTGAAGATGTACGACGACGTGCATCCCGGCACCGGGCCGACGGCCGCGCCGTTGCTGTCCACGAAGCGGACCACCCCGAGCTGGGTGCCGCCCCGAACCGGCGGACGGCCCGCCAACTCCGACTCGGGTCCGCCCCCGTCGTCCACCACGTCGACGATGTACGGGGGCAGCCAGTCGCCGCGTCCCCGGTTGCGGTGGTGGTACGCGCCGGCGCTCAGGGAGATCAACTCGCCGACGGACCAGTCGGCGCTCAGGTAGGCGAACGTGTTCGTCCGCAGCGTTCCCCAGCCACGCCGGTACGACTGGTTCAGGTAGGGCACGCCCGGCCAGTGGCCGATCAGCCGGTCCCAGCGCGGATTCGCGTGGAAATCGGCCTCGCTGTAGAGTCGCTGGTAGTTGTTCTCCAGGATGTCGTCGTACGAGAAGTAGCCGGTCAGGTCGAGGTTGCCGTGCGAAGACACGACCTTGGCGGCGAAGTGCTCCCGCTCGTTCTGTGCCGAGCCCTCCATCCAGTCGGTCGCCTCCTGCCGGACGGCGGCGACCCAGGCCCGCGTCGTGCCGCCGACCAGCGATCCGGTCTCCACCCGCGCGGCGAACCGCTGGCCCGCGTTCTCGCCGATTGTGACGGAGGCCGTCCGGCTCGCCTCCCCGGCCGGGTCGGCCGTCAGGAAGTTGAGCGTCCCGCCCAGCGCCTCGACCGAGCGCGAGGCGATGTCGGCGGTTCCCTGCGACACCTCGACGCCGCGGAGGTTGATCGGGTCGACGAACCGGTTCGCCTTCGCCCCGCCCCAGTAGTCCGACGTGCCGTTGGGGAATCCGTCGATGGTCGTGCCGATCTGCACGTCGTTGATGGTCGACTGGAACCCGCGCATGACCACGTTGCTCGACCAGTCGTCAAAGGCGTATGCGTCCCCCTCCTGGACGGACACGCCCGGAAGGTTGTCGATCACCGACGTCACGGCCGTGATGCTCGACTGCTGTCTCATCATCGGCTCCGCGACGAAGTTTCGCGCGAAGACCGTGGGCTCCTCCGCCACCACGCTGATCGGATCGAGCTGGAAGAAGGGTTGCAGAACGACGGTGACGACTTCGACGGCGCCCGCGCGGACGGTGACCTGGAGCTCCCGCGACGCATAGCCGAACAGGGTGGCGGTCAGGATGTAGTCGCCGGCGGGGAGATCGGTGAAAGCGAAGGCGCCGTCGGCATTCGTGACGCCTTCCGTGTCCACGCCGGAAGCGGACGCCGTCACTACGACACCGGGCAAGGCACTGCCTGCCGCATCGGTGACCGTGCCGCGAATCGTGCCTGTTGTCTGGGCGGTCGCGGATGCCGTGGCCAGGGCCAGAGCTGAGACGGTTGCGATCGAAAGTCGGACAATGCGGCGGGCGAGTGAAACCGCAACCTCCGGGGGCATGGCGCCTCCTCGGCGTCAGGGCTCTGCAACCAGTGAAGATAACGATCAGTTCGTGGCTTTTGTATGGCGATTGGGGGTTGATGAATGGCTGTTTCGTGGCGAATCGATGCGCTCGCCATCGGTCATGACGATATGCTTGCCTTGGCGAGCGATGTGGAAGCCCGCTTTTTCGAGCGCTCGCACGGCCCGGAGGTGGTTGACACCGGGTATCCTGGGCACGGCCCTATACGGCGACCTCGATCTCACGGATTGCCATGCCGGAGGCATTCTCCACCGCCACTTCCAAGTACTCGCGCACGGCATCGGCTATGTTCGCCAGGGCCTCCTCTTCCGTCGCCCCCTGGGACACACAACCCGGAAGGCCTGGCACCCAGACGGAGAATCCCTCTTCGGACTCTTGTAGCGCTACCCGGTATTTCATCGTCCACCTCCAGGGTCAACCGGATCCAAGGCCGTCAACGAACGCTTCAATCTAGCGTCTTCGGGAATGGATCACGCTGTTCCCCCCTACCCCGCCCCCTCCCCCACACTCGCCTCCCGTAGCGCATCGGCCATGATCCCGCACGCCGCCCCGATCACCCCGATCCCGGCGAACATCGCCACCGTGGCCAGGATCCTGCCGCCGCCCGTCACGGGCTGGATGTCGCCGTACCCGACCGTCGTCAGGGTGACCACCGCCCACCACAGGCCGTCGTACACCGTGGCGAAGACCTCCGGCTGCGCGTCGCGCTCGAGGTGGTACATCCCGAACCCGGCCGTGACCACGACGATGCACGTGCCCGCGAACAGCGCACCGGCCTCGTCCATGGCGAACCGGAACGCGCGCGCGAGCTTGGCCACGGCGCTGGTCCGGGTGGCAAGCTTCGCCGTCGAGACGAAGAGGCGAAACAGGCGAAAGGCCCGAAGCGTCTTCAGATCGAATCCCGTGAACGCCCACAGCGGCAGGGCCGCCAGGAAGTCCACAACGCCCATGAAGCTGAACGCGTACTTCTTCCAGTCCTCGGCGCGGCGGATGCGGACGCACCACTCGATGGTGTAGAGAAGCCAGATGGCGACGCCGGCGAAGAAGAAGAAGGTCGCCGCACCGGCCAGGGCGTCGACGGTCTCGGCGGCCTGGAGGAGCAGGTCCAGGCAGATGACGGCGATGACAGTGCGTTCGGTTCGTTCGGAGAATGGGGAGTGTTGTCGCATCAGGATCTTCCGGTGCTGGGGGCGGACGGTGGGAGTCGGGGTGAAGGTTGCCGAGCGGGTGGTGGCGGTCACAAGGGAGTGGGTATTGGGGGGCGAGTGTTCCATCGCCCCGACTATCCGGCAAGCATAGTGGCTCGGTGCCCCGCTTGTGCTGCACCACGGCGACCGCCGCTGGAATGCGCCGACGCGGCTAAGCGAACTCTTCCGGGACTCCGCTCCGGACACCTATCGGGTGGTGGGCCTGATGCCCAGCGAAGCGCAGTCGACGGACCCTGAGGATCTGCCACGAGCCGTGCTGGCGCTGTCCGGCGTCAAAACGGCCGCGCAGATGCGAGCAGTGCTTGGAGGAGGCGATGACGATGGGCACAGTGGTGACCGAATTCCAGCACGGCTGGGACGAAGTCAGGCAGCTGGGGCGTGAGGAGGGGCGTGAGGAGGGGCAGCTGGCCGTGTTGGTTCAGCTGATCGCGCGGAAGTTCGGACATCGGCCCGCGGAGGAAGCGCAGCAGTTTCTGGACGAAAACCCCGGCGGGGACCGCATCGCCTGGGCCACCGACGCGATCCTCGACTGCGACACGGCCGACGACTTTCTGGCGGGTCTGCGGGGGGACTGACGTCTCGCTGCAGGCTAACCGCCTTGCGCGTCAGGCAGCCGCAGAAGCCCTCGTTCCCGCACCAGCACTCCATCCTCCACGAGCCCGTCCAGCACGCGCCGGAAGCTCCCGACGATCTTCTGACCCGCGCGCCTGAAGCCGAAGAGGCGGACCGCCTCCTGGACGGCAGCGTCCGGCGCGATTCCGTAGCTCACCCGGACCGCGTGGACAAGGGCCGCGGCGATCTCCTCCGGGGCCATCATGTCGGGGTTGCGGAGCGAGGGGGCGATTTCGCCGTCGCGCCGCCGGACTTCGACCGTGTCGTGGTCGAGCCGCCACAGGAAGCCCTGCGCGTCGATGCGGTAGCTTCCCTGGTTCGCACCGACCTGGGCGCCCAGCCTCATTTGCGCGCGGATCCGGGAGCCGGAGCGGCCGACGCCCGCCGCCGTGCGGATCCGCAGCGTGACCTCATCGAGGTGAACCGGGCTCTCGACCTCGACGACCCGGCTGATCCATTTCGCCAACGTTCCCGGAGCCGTTTCGTGCAAGGGGTCCCACAGGGCGCCGAGCTCGAGCCGGGCAACCCTGTAGGGACGCGCTCTTGGCGCAGCAGCCTCCACCTCGGGCTCCGGCGCCCGCTCCAGAGGCTGCACGGGCTTTCCGGACAGCTCGGGCTCGGGCGCGGGGTCGTCCGATCGCGTCAACGCCGCCACTTGCGCCATCTGGATGGCCATCTCGGCCTTGCCGAGCTCCAGCTCGGGATTGCGGAACCAGTCGGTGCTCCAGATGCGGTGGATCCTCCACCCCAGCCCCTCCAGCACCTGCTGCCGCAGACGATCGCGGTCCCGTGCGGAGCGCGCGCTGTGGTATGCGGCACCGTCGCACTCGATGCCGAGGACGTAACGCCCCGGCCGATCCGGGTCCCGCACCGCCAGATCAATGAAGAACCCGGCCGATCCGACCTGGTGGTCGACGTCGAAGTCCATCGTCCGCAGTCTGGCCGCGACCGCCTCCTCGAACGGGGAGTCGGCCTCGCGCCCCGTGACGCGGGGGATGTCGATCACCCCCTTCTCCGCATACTCCAGGAACGTCTTGAGCGCTTCGACTCCCCTGGCCTTCGACCGCCGCAGGTCCAGGTCGGCGCCCACGAAGTTGCAGTACACCACGCAGCGACGCCGCGCCCGCGTGATCAGCACGTTCAGCCGCCGCTCGCCCCCCTCCCGATTGAGCGGCCCGAAGTTCATCGGCAGATATGCGCCGTCGATCTTGCCGTAGCCGATGCTGATCAGGATCACGTCCCGCTCGTCGCCCTGGACGTTCTCCAGGTTCTTCACGAAGAACGGCTCCTCCGGGTGGCCCGCGAAGAACTCCTCGCACGAAGGATCGCGGCGCCGCAGAATGTCGACCTCGTCCTCGATGCGCCGCGCCTGCACGTTGCTGAACGCCGCCACGCCCAGCGTCAGACCGGGCCTCGCGCGCGCGTGCTCCATCACGGCCTGCGCCACCGTCTTCGCCTCGGCCGTGTTGATCCCGCGCCGCTGGTAGTGGGCCTGCGGGTCGTGCTGGAAGACCAGCCCCGTGTCGTGCTTGCCGGCGTCCGGGCTCGGGAATACCACCAGGCGATCGTCGTAGAACTCGTGGTTCGACACGGTGATCAGCGACTCGTGACGGCTCCGGTAGTGCCAGCGCAGCATCCGCTCCGGGGCCCCCTGGGCGCAGAACATGCCCAGAATGCTCTCGAGGTCGGCGGTCTGGCTCCCTTCGTCCTCGCCGTCGTCGGTCATGCGGTCGAAGAAACTCGTCGGCGGCAGCTGCTTGCTGTCCCCCACAACCACCGCCTGCCTGCCGCGGATGATCGCGCCCAGCGCCTCGACCGGACGCACCTGGCTCGCCTCGTCGAACACCACCAGGTCGAAGTCGACCGATCCCGGCGGGATGTACTTGGCGATCGACAGCGGGCTCATCATGAAGACCGGCTTGATGGTCCGGATCGCGCGCCCCGCCTTCTTCATGAGCACCCGCACGGGCAAGTGACGCGTCTTCTTCTGGAATTCGCGCCTGAGAACGCCCAGCTGGCCGCCCCCGTGATGGCGCGGCAGCTGCTGCCAGTGCCGCTCGGCGATCAGCGCGCGGTTGTGGTGGAACTGCGCCATGTCCAGCTCGCGGAACCGCTCCACGATGCCCGCGTGCGTGGCCCCGTCGAACTCGGCCAGCGTGGGGCGTTCCCGAAAGGCCAGATCCAGCCACGCACCGTAGCACGCGTGTTCGAACAGTTCGGTGAGCCGCCGGCCGGCATCCTCCCTCGATGCCGCTGCCTCGGCGACCTCCTCGATCCCCGCCTCGGAAGCCTTCCGCTCAAGCTGGTTGAACCGCACCACGTCGTAGGCCGATTCGACGCTTTCGTGGGCGTCCCGCAGCCAAGCGCCGAGGTCGCCGCAGGTCCGCTCGGCCAGCGCCTCGCCGGGCCCGACCCGATCCGCCCGCAGCTCCATTGCGTCGCCCAGCGCATCCAGAGCCTCGCCGAGCCCACCCATCGCGCGTTCGCAGGCGTCGGCGGCCGCCCCCAGGCCGGAGCGGTCGGGCGGGTCGTCAAGCAGCGCATGAATGCCGGTGCCGACCACGCCGTCAGACGCGTCCCGGTGCAGGCGCACGAGCCAGTCCGCGGCGTCCGCAAAGCTCCGGTGCGCGTCCACGCGCTCGCCGAGCGCAAGCGCCGGAAAAAGCCGCGCCACGAGGTCCTTCGATTCGGCGATGGCGCGGCGCAGCCGTCGGGCTTCCAGGATCGCATCGACGAGTTGGATCTTTTGTATGACAGTGTCGGGCGCCTCGTCGCGGCAGAGTCCCCGCACGCTGCGGCTCGCGTCCCGATACCGCCGCGAGAGGAAGCGCCACCACTTGTCGCGGTACGCACCCAACGCCTGGCGCTCCGCCAACACGTCCTGGTCCCACGCGTCGGGCAAGAGGACGCTGTCGTGTCGCGTCCGGACCTCTCCGTAACGGCGCGCCGCGCCCGCCACCTCCGCGATGCGCTCGGCCTCGGCCACCCAACCCGCTTGGCGGTGATCCGCCCCCAGCAGCGCCGGAGCCTCCACCGCCCTGCGCGCGGTGCGGACCCCCCTCTCCAGATCGTCGCGCTTCAAATCCCCAAACACGGCGTCGCTGCGAAGCGCCTTGCCGAGCGCGTCCGAATCCCGCTGCAGGCGGCGCACCGCCGCAGATGCATCGGCGACGAGTTCGCGGACCGGATGCACGTCGGTCGGGACGAAGTGGAGCCGGCCGCACGCCCACCACAGATGCCGGCGCGGGATACCGATCGCGCCAACCAGCTCCTGCAGCTCGCCGACCAGGGCGCGGCGGCGGGTGAAGTCCTCGGCGTTCCACGACTCGGGCCCCCGGATCGGGAGCCCCCTGCCCCTGACGACCAGCCCGTCCGACTCCAGCCTCGCCAGGCGGCCGACCAGCTGATGCGGGGTCAGTTCGCTCTGTGCCACCGGCGTGTTGACCGCCCGGGAGTAGTCGTTCAGCCGCTTGCGGCTCGCTTCGAGGAGCACGCGGTCCTCGGTGCCGCCCGTGGCCGTGGGGCGGCCCAGAGCGAGTGTGCGCCTCAGTTCGTCGAGGACGGCGCGCTTGTTGGTCTTGTGGCTGTGCAGTTCGAGGCACGCGTCGCCCAGGTGCACGGTGTCGAGGCGCCGCTTGACGACCTCGAGCGCGGCCATCTTTTCGGCGACGAACAGGATCGTCTTGCCGCGGGCGAGCGCCTCGCCGATCAGGTTGGTGATGGTCTGCGACTTGCCCGTCCCCGGCGGCCCCTGGATGACCAGGTTGCGCCCGTTCATGGCATCGAGCACGGCGAGGGTCTGCGAGCTGTCGGCGTCGACCACCGGGTGCAGACCGGCCTCGCCCAGGTCGCCGCCCGAATACTCCTCCTCGCCGAACCCGGAGGGCTCGTGCGCGAAGCCGTCGCCGCCGAAGAGCTGCTGCACGAGCGGATGGTCGGCCGGCCGGTTCTCTTCGGGCCAGCTCGCCGGGTCCAGGTCCTTGTAGATGAGCAGTTTGTTGAACGAGAAGAAGTTCAGGTGGATCTCGTCGCGCGCGACCGACCAGCGGGGCTGCTTCGCCACCGCCCGTTCGACCCGGGCCAGGTAGTCGTCGATGTCGAGGTCGTCCTCGGACGGCATCTCGGGGAGCCGCACGTTGAAATCCTGCTTCAGCTTCGCTTCGAGCGAGAGGTTGGGCTCGATCTCGTCCTTCGTCCACGAGAGCTTGAAGCTCTGGCGCACGCTCGACTGGGTGAGCCGGACGGGGATGAGGACCAGCGGCGCGCGGCGCTCCGTGTCGCTGCTGTCGGACTCGTACCACCGGAGCATCCCCAATGCGAGGTAGAGGATGTTGACCCCCTGCTCCTCGATCGAAAGCCGCGCCTGCCGGGAGGTCTCGCGGAGCCGGAGGTTGAGGCCGGCCAGCGTGAGCGCCGTCTGCAGCTTGTTGTCGGTGTGGCGTGCGGCGGTGCCGTTGGCGTCGGAGACGGGCTGGGCGAGGAGGGCGAGGAGTTCGGCGGGGACGTCGGAGGAGGTGTCGCCGGGTTCGGGTTCCGGAGACGCCCGGCTTTCCGGCGCGGCGAGGAAGTACATGACGCGTTCGCTGCCGACGACGATGCGGAAGATCTCGCGGGAGAGCTCGTCGACGACTTCGAGGCCGCGGCGTTTGGAGGGGCGGAAGTTGAGGAGGGGATTGCGGAGGGAGAGATCGAGAACGTCGCGGCGGGACCTGTCGAGCTCGTGGGAGGTGGTCATGTATGGTTGGTGGTATCGATGTCCGTTCCCCGACCGCCCGATCACAGCCGAAGCACATTACCACGGAGGACGGTGGGGCGCACCCGGGATCTTTGGGTGAGGGGGTTGAGGGCGACCGGGGGCGGGTCGGAGCGAATGTCAAGTAGAGTTTCCATATTGTGAACTGGAGTTGACATTTCGATGCCGAAAGTGTGCCCAGTTCAATGCCGATTGACCGATAGTCCCATCTGAACATTCTGGCGCCCGGTGGGCCCGGGTAACTTCGTGGCCCTCGCCCCGCAGGGGGTACTTCGTTCCACGCCAGACCGGGCCACGCGGTGGAAGACGCGTTCTTCAAGTCGGCATTCTCAGATGTCCGGATGGTCGAGTTTCTCATCCGTTCCCAGGTCCCCGAATGGGCGGACAGGATCGACTATTCGTCGCTCCAGAGGCTGTCCGGAGAGTTCGTCGATGACGAGCTGAGGCACCGCTACGCCGACAGGGTCTGGAGGGGCCGGTCGCTCGACGCGGGCACGGTATACATGCTCGTTCTGGAGTTCCAGGGCCGGCCAGAGCGGCACATGGCGCTCCGAACTACCGTCTACAGCGGGCTGGCCGTCCAGGAACTGATCCGGCACGACAAGGAGTTGGCGAGCGGCACCCGCCACCTCGCCGTCGCGTCCCTCGTACTCCACCACGGAGACCGGAAGTGGAACGCACCGACGCGCTTGCGGGACCTGTTTCACGACTCCGCACCGGACACCTATCAGGTCGTCTCACGAAGGCCGCCGGATGCTCCGCCCCCCACACCGCTCGACCTGCCACAGATGCTGCTGGGGCTGGCGGGGCTGTCGAGAGCTCAGGATCTGCGGGCCGAATTGCGGGTGCTGCTGCGGGTGGTGCGGGGCTGCGAGGACGAAGACTTCGATCGGTTCTTGACCGGGACCGTGAAGGCGTTGTTACGTTCGAAGGGAATGTCCAGCGAGGAATTGGAGGAGGCGACGACGATGCAGACGGTGGTGACGGCTTTTGAGCGCAGCCTGGACGAGATCCGGCAGGAGGGCCGCAAGCAGGGGATCCGGCAGGGCCGCGAGCAGGGCCGGGCAAGCGTTCTTCGCGAACTGGCCGCCCGGAAGTTCGGGGCGGCGGTCGCACAGGAGTTGGAGAAGCTGCTCGGCCGGACTCCAGACCGGGACCGCGTTGCCAGGGCCACGGAGGCACTGCTCGACTGTGACGCGGCAGAGGACTTCCTGGCAAAGGTGCGGGAGGCGTGACGAGCGAGACGGGTCGAGGCGACGTTTCGCTGGCCCGCACACCGGCCTGTGTCTTCGCGCGCGGCCGTCAGCGCCGCCGCCAACTGCAATGCGTCGGCGGTACGCAGCGAATGCACCCGGAGCAGCCTGATGGCGCGCTTGCGAACCTGCTCCAGAGGCGCGATCGAAGGAAATGACCACCGAGGGATTGGAGAAGGCGACGACGATGCGGACGGCGGTGACGGCTTTTGAGCGCAGCCTGGACGAGATCCGGCAGGAGGGGCTGGAGCAGGGCATCCGTGAGGGGCTGGAGCAGGGCATCCGCGAGGGGCTGGAGCAGGGCATCCGTGAGGAACACCTACGGGGGATCGAGCTGGGCCGGATGAGTGTTCTCCGCGAACTGGCCGCCCGGAAGTTCGGACCGGCGGTCGCCGAGGAGCTGGTCAGACTGCTCGACCGAACCGCGGACTCGGGGGGCGTTGCCAGGGGCACGGAGGCGCTGCTCGACTGCGACGCGGCGGAGGACTTCGTCAAGCGGGTCCGGAAGGCCTGACAAGCGAGACGAGTTCAGGCGACATATCGCCGACCCGCCGGCCGGATCTGCTTCGCCACTCGACGTCCCCAATGTCAAGTAGAGTTTCCATTCTGTGAACTGTAGTTGACTTTTCCGGGGTGGCGGCGATCTCCTGACCGCTCGGAGGTGCGGCGGCGTCACCGTCCGCTTGAGCCGACCGCCGACGCCTGGCAGCTTTTCGCGCGAAGTCCCGAGTCCACACATCCTGCCTCTACCCCGGACCCGCAGGGCCAAGGCGCCGGCCATGCCGAAAGCCGTCCTGACCACGAAGGTCGATCCGTCGTACGACGATCTTCCCGAGCATCGATACCACTTCCCGCGAACGTACCTCAGGGCCGCGCAGGCCGCATTGGACGACTGGATCGTGTACTACGAGCCGCGCCGTGCCAGCGCCGACCTGTCGAGCCGCGGGGGGGCGCCAGTCGTACTTCGCGACGGCCCGCATCGTACACATCGGGCGTGATCCGAACAGGAAGGACCACTACTACGCGTACGTGGAGGACTATCTCGAATTCGACCGTGCGGTGCCCTTCCGCGAGGGGAGCTTCTACTACGAGAGCGGACTGCAGAAGGCGGACGGCTCGACGAACAAGGGCAGGTTCGGCCGGTCGGTGCGGCATCTGGCGGACGCCGAATACAGCCTGATTCTCGCTGCGGGATTCGAGGCGGGGGACGACAAGCGGCAGCGGCCCGGCATCCGCGAAGGCGAGCGCCACGACACGGGTCTGGAGCTGGTGGACCGGCCGATCGTCGAGTGGGTCTCGCGCAGACCCTTCCGCGACCGCGTGTTCGCCACGGGGATCAAGAGGGCCTACGACAACACCTGCGCGATGAGCGGTCTCAGGATCATCAACGGCGGCGGGCGGGCCGAGGCCCAGGCCGCGCACATCCAGCCCGTGAATGACAAACGGCCAGACAGCCTTCGGAACGGCTTGGCCCTGAGCTCCACCTTCCACTGGATGTTCGACCGCGGCCTCATCTCGATCGACGACGACTACGGGTTGCTGCTGAAGAGGGACGCGATTCCGAGCGGCGTGCTTGGGCTGGTCAATCGGGACCGGCGGCTACGGGTGCCGGGGCAGAGGATCTACTGGCCGCATCGGCGGTTCCTGGAGTACCATCGGGAGCATGTGTTCAAGGGGTGACAAGGGCGAGCGGGGACGCATCCAGCGGGATCAAGGTGGCTACAGGTAGCTCCTGCATATCGCGGACCAGCGCGCGGCGGCGGGTGAAGTCTTCGGCGGTCCACGACACCGAGTTCCGGATGGGGAGGCCCTTGCCTTCGATGGCCAGCCCTTCGGCGTCGAGCCCGGCCAGGCGGCCGACCAGCTCGTGCGGGGTCAGGCCGCTCTCGGCGACCGGCGTGTTGACCGCGCGGGAGTAGTCGTTCAGGCGTTTGCGGCTCTCTTCGAGGAGGACGCGGTCCTCGGTGCCGCCGAGGGCTGTGGGCTGCCGAGCGCCAGGGTGCGGCTCAGCTCGTCGAGGACCGCAGGCTTGCTGGTCTTGTGGTTGTGCAGTTCGAGGCAGGCGTAGCCCAGGTGCACGGTGTCGAGACGGCGCTTCACGACCTCGAGCGCGGCCATCTTCTCGGCGACGAAGAGAACGGTCCTGCCGCGGGCGAGCGCCTCGCCGATCAGGTTGGCGATCGTCTGCGACTTGCACATCCCCGGCGGCCCCTGGATGACCAGGTTGCGCCCGTTCATCTTCGGGCCAGCTCGCGGGGTCCAGGTCCTTGTAGATGAGCAGCTTGCTGGACGAGAGGAAGTTCAGGTGAACCTCGTCACGCTCGACCGCCCAGCGGGGCTGCTTCGCCACCGCGCGCTCGACCCGGGCCAGGTAGTCGTCGACGTCGAGGTCGTCCTCCGGCGGCATCTCGGGGAGCCGGACGTTGAAGGCCTGCTTCAGCTTCGCCTCGAGCGAGAGGTTCGGCTCGATCTCGTCCCTCGTCCACGACAGCTTCAAGCTCTGGCGTACGCTCGACTGGGTGAGCCGGACGGGAATGAGAACCAGCGGCGCGCGGAGGGGCCGTTGGCGTCGGCGGCGGGCTGGGCGAGGAGGGCGAGGAGTTCGGCGGGGACGTCGGAGGGGGCCTCGCCGGGGGGGCTGGGGTTCCGCAGACGCCTGGTCCTTCGGCGCGGTGAGGAAGTACATGACCCGTCGCCGCCGACGAGGATGCGGAAGATCTCGCGGGAGAGTTCGTCGACGACTTCGAGGCCGCGGCGTTTCGAGGGGTTGAAGTTGAGGAGGGGGTTGCGGAGCGAGAGGTCGAGGACGTCGCGGCGGGATTGGTGGAGGGGGTGGGGATGGGTCATGAGAGGAAGATATCAGGGGGGTGGCTGTAGCTATAGATAGCCCCCCATCCTCCACCGCCGCGTCCCGCAGTGCATCTTCAAGCATGGCGCGCGCTCCCCGATCATCCCGATGCCTGCGAACTTCATTACCGGGGCCAGCATCCTCCGCCAGATCCCGGATCTGGCACCTTCTATCTACAGCTTTCCGAGCCGCACCAGAGTTTTCCTGTATTTCGCAATAAAACCATCAATCCGCAATGGCTCTTTGCTATAAAAGTCAATCTCGTCGTATCCGTGTTCGTGATCCAGCTGGAGATCCTTACGAATCTTCTTCACGGTATCGGAAGGTACATCCGTGCCGTCATTCCGGTAGTACACGTGGCTCTGCAGTTCTCTTCTGCCAAAAATCGTCCGTGAACGTTGTGGCGCTTCGCGCACAATAAACGCTCGGCCACTTCTGATCGTGATCGCACATCCGTATCCCTCCAAGATAGGGCGAAGCTTCAAGAAGGTCATGGTACGTTCTGCTTTGCTGACACCGCGTGACCACTTGTAGATCTGTTCTGCAGCAGCCAGTGTCTCATAGTCCGAAGAATAGTAACGATGGCTCTTTGTGACTTTGTGTTTAGCTACCAGGAGCACAAACCGAAACAGTTCATCTTCGGTGCACGTAAGCACGAGACCGTTTTCGTCCAGGAATACCAAAGTGGACACCAACGCTGTGCGCTTGTTGCCGTTGTGGAAAGGATGGTCGTGTATCAATGCACAAAGCAGAGCTGCAGCCGAAGTCTCTACAGTGGGGTACTTTAGGATACCCACCATACCAGTCTGCGGCCGAAAAACCGCGGATTCGATGAGATGGTCGTTGCGGACACCTGGGGGATCAATGGGGTCAGCCGTTCGCGCGAAATCATCGACAAGAGCATTGTGGATCCCATGCACTTCATTAACCGTGAGCCACCGAAGGTTCCGTCGTCTTCCGAGATGCTCGAAGGATGGAGGGGGCGGGACATCTTCGTCACGGTCCTGTTTCTGATGGTACGTCGGTGTTAGGACGGTAGGCGAACTGATGGCCCCGGTCAGCGGATTGGTGTTGTTCTTGCGGGCATGAGTCATGAGGAACTTATGCGCGCCCGATGGCAACTTATGTTGTTGGGGAGCAGTTGCATATCCTTCGTTCGTGAGCATCTTGGCAAGGGCAGCTCTGTCCATTCCAAGTACCATAGCCCAGTACTTTACGGTTTGCAATTCACGCCGTGTGGCTATGCCGAGTGATTTGCGCACACGGTCGACCAGCGTCGGTGGAACCTTATCCTTCCTGTCGAGAACATGATGTGCGCGGCCATCGACGTGCACGAAGTCCCATACCGCCAAGAGGACCGTATCAACGTCTACGCCAGCTTCTTTGGCGAGCTTCCATACCGGGATTGCCTTCGGTCTCAAGTCGATTCTCCATATCACTTGTCATGAGCATGGTCGAAATAGCGTCTGTATCTCCACCTATACATGGTTGGGTGCTTGCGAGCAATCTCATCCCCCGGCGCTGTGCCGTGGTCCCACCCCCTCCCACGCCAACCAAAACACCGTATCCCCCAGCCACCGCTTGAAGTCCTCATTGTCCATGAACTGCTTGAACAGCTCCGTATCGTCCTTCATGATCCCCGTCATGACCCGCAGAAGCGCCTTGTCGTGCTCGATCCGGGTGTTCTCCCGATCGGAGTTCTTCTTGGCGTTCTGGAACGCGGTGTCCTCTGCAACCCGTGCCGGAATCGTCTCGGTGATCAGCTGGCGCACGCGGTCGTCATCCATCCAGTCGATGTCCCCGAAAAGGTCGTTGAACTGGCCAATGATCACCGACAGGCGGTCGATCTCCACCTCACCCTTCCCCGCTCCGCCGACCCCCGGCACCGGATCGATCTCCGCGTCGTCGTCCGCCAGGATGATCTTCTGCATGGCCCGTTTCTCGACTCGATAGCTGTCCATGTCGATCGTCTCGAGGATGCCCTTCGACAGGTCCTCCTCGACGGGCGCCGGCAGCTTCGGGATCAGGAAGTTCAGGAAGATCGAGCGCTCCTCCCAGGCCTGGTTGTTGTAGGGGAGGATCGAGGAGAGGAAGGAGTAGGTGCGGACGAACCCCTTGGCCTTGCTTTTGAAGGCGACCTGCTGGTCCTCGTCCAAGTCGCGCATGTACACCGCCACGCATTGGTCCAGTATCGGGTCGAGCTGCTCGCGCGGCACCCCGGCCAGATACCGCTCGACGAACCGCTTGACCTGCCCGACCGAGTACACCTGCGCCCCGTCCAGATCGCCCTGCAGATCGTGCAGCTTGTTGGGGTCGGTCTCGTCGGCCAGGATCGTGGTGCGGTAGTAGTTCGAGAACGCCTCGGTGATCGTCTCCGTGTCGTTCAGGAAGTCGAGCACGAAGACGTCGTGCTTCTTCTGGTGGGCCCGATTGAGCCGCGACAGGGTCTGGACCGCCTTGATCCCCGACAGCGTCTTGTCGACGTACATCGTGTGGAGCAGCGGCTCGTCGTAGCCGGTC
>JAJDXS010000068.1 GCA_022823145.1 Gemmatimonadota bacterium | reverse complement strand
TCGCCGGAGGCGGGATCTGGCTCCAGAACCTGTTCCTCTCCGACGTGGTGTCGGCCGGGTACGCCGAGATGACGGCGCTCGTCCAGGCCTACGGCGCGCACCTGAGCGCGGCGTGGTCGAGCGGCAACATCCTGTCGGTCGTGACGGCGGGCGTCACCGTGCTCTTCTCCTCGCTCGTGTCGCTCGTGATGGGCGCTTCTCTCGTCGGCTGCCTGCTGGCGCTGTTCTGCGTCACCTACGCGCAGGTGATCTGGGCGCAGGTCGCGCTCGCCATCGCGATCCTCTTGGGTCCGGTGCTGATCCCGTTCCTGCTCTTCGAGCCGCTCGCGTTCCTGTTCTGGGGATGGTTCCGGACCATGATGGTCTACACGCTCTACGGCGTCGTGGCCGGGGCCATCCTCCGGGTCTTCATGGGCGTCGGCATGGGCTACATCACGACCTACGCCGATGCGCTCATGGGCACCGGCACCGCCGATCCGCTCGAACTCTGGCTCTGGGCCGTCGTGCTCATGCCGCTCGTCGTCTGCGGCCTAATGGCCGGGCTCAAGGTCGGCGAACTCGCCTCGATGCTGGTGTCCGGCTCCGGCTCCTCCGGGTCCGGGTTCATGGCGCTCGTCATGCGCGGAGCGGGAGGCGCGGCCGCACCCGCATCCGCCGCCAAGCCCCCCGTCTGAACCAAAGGGAACCCCAATGATGAAACGAGACCGTGACGCAGGCCGCGAGTACGCCGAGATCTGGGGCGAGGCCGTGCAGGCCAACCGGAAGCTCCGGACGATCCTGATCTTCCTCTCCGCCAGCATCGTGCTCGGCGTCTTCGTGCTGCTGCGGATCGCAGGGGCGGAGCCGCCCAAGCCCATCGTCGTGCGGGTGGACGAGGTGGGCCGCGCCGAGGCGCTGGCCTACGAGGCCGCCACCGCCCAGGCCGATCCGCTCGATCCGACGACAAAATACTTCCTGAACCGGTTCGTCCACGACTTCCACTCGCGCCGCCGCGCGACGGTCGAGGAGCACTGGACGCGGAGTCTCCGGTTCCTCTCGACGGACCTCGCGAACGCCGCCTTCCAGAGGGACGGGGCCGAGGTCGCTTCCACGGCGGCAGGGACCGCCGAAACCGAACTCGAAGTCGAACAGGTCGTGCTCCGCATCCATCCCGCGCCCGAGCCGCCGCACGGCGCGACGGCGGACTTCGATCTTGTCCACCTGCGCGGCGAGCAGGAACTGCGGCGCGAGCGCTGGTCGCTCACGCTCCGGTTCGAGTTTCTGGACTCGCTCCCCAACGAGCTCGTCGTCCACAACCCGATGGGCCTCCTCATCACCTACATGCGCGCCGACCGGGCGCTGGTCACCGAGAACTCGCCGTGATCGCGCATCTCAAGGGCCGCGAGCAGGCGCTTGGCGACTTCGGCTGGACCGGCAGGAGGGCCGATTGGATCGCGCTCGTGTGCCTGCACAGCGGGGTGTTTACCCGCAGGCAGGCAGGGCGGTATCTGGACGTGCATCACGAACAGGTGCGCCGACTCGTGCACACGCTGATCTCGCGGGGCCTGGCCGCCGAGGAGACGGTGCCAGGCGTCCACGGCATCGGCCGCGTCTGCCGCATCTACTCGCGCAGGCTCTACCGCGCGTTCGGGGCCGAGCACATCCGGCACCGCCGCGCCGCATCTCCCCGGGTGCTCATGCGACGCCTGCTCTCGCTCGACTATGTGATCGAGCACGCGGAGCTGCCCTGGCTCCCGACCGAGCGCGAGAAGATCGCCGCCTTCGAGGCGCTCGGGATCGAGCGGAAGCTCCTCCCGTCGCGCCTCTACCGGGGCGCCGCCAGCGACACCCGCCGCTACTTCCCCGTCAAGCTGCCCGTCGCGCTGGGGCCGGACCACGCGCTGTTCGTCTACGCCGAACCCGGCCACGACACCACGACCGCGCTCCGCTTCTGGGGGGCGGCACATCGAGGGCTCTGGAGCGCGCTGGCGCGGCAGGGCAGATCCGTCGAAGTCGTCGCCGTCGGCCGCAATCGCTCCGACACCGAGCGCGCCGAGCGCGTCATGCGCCGCTGGACCGAGCCACCCGGCGACGGCGAGGCGCCCGCGGAAGTCCGCGAGGAACTCGACCGCATCGAGCGCGCAATCCTCGCGGGCGCTGTCGAGGTGCTCGACGAGTACGGCGGCCTCCAGGCGGCGCTGAAGCGCGCCGTTGCGCTCGAAAACGCGGCCGCCGGGGAGACCACCGGACAGGCCGGGCTCCACCGGACTCGCAGCTGGCGGACCACGCGGCTCGCGGGAGTCGTCTACCAGTGATCCCGACACCTCGGGTGCCCGCGCGCATGGCGGTAGCTGCATGTGCAAACGACGTGGGGGGGCGATGCACACGTCGGCACCCGAACCATGCACATCCGCCCAACCCGGAAAACCGCTGCGCACCAATGGGTTGCGCCCTCCGGCCCGCATGTGCCGGGGCCGCAGGTCGCATTTGGGCGGGGCTGGGAGCGACCCCACAGTCCGAAGGCCTGTTACGGGTTCGGGGCCGGGTGGCTTCGCACACCCCGGACCCGCCCCCTTCGGATCGCTCCCAGCCAGCAGTCCTTCCAGGAAGGGTGTTCGGCCGATGAAGTCCGGTACCCTCGCCATCGTCGGGGCGGTCGTCGGGGCCGTGAGCGGCCACGCGCTCGAGGCACCGTTCCCCGGCGTCGGCGACAACCCCGCGCTCGACCTGATCGCTTCGCACGATCCGCGCCTCTGGGCCGCGCTTCGCCTGTGGCACTACGCATGGCCCGCCGTCGCCGTCGTGCTCTCCGGGAGCCTCTGCCTCTCGGTCTGGCGGGTCTGGCTGCAGCCGCTGTTCAGGTTCCGGCGGCGCGGCAGGCTTCCCGCCTGGCCCGCTGCTCCCACCGACGAGACGCCCTCGCTCGTCATCGGCGAACTGCACCACCCGACCGTGCCGCGCGAGAGCGAAGAGCCGTCGTGGCTCGCGATCCCCGAGAAGGGGCTCTACACCGGCACGCTCATCGTGGGAGCCGTCGGCACCGGCAAGACCAGCGGGTGCATGTATCCGTTCGCCCGCCAACTCCTCACCTGGCGGGCCGACGATCCCGACCGCCGCGCGGGCGCGCTCGTGCTCGAAGTCAAGGGAGATTTCTGCCATCAGGTCCGCGGCATCCTCGAGGACGCCGGGCGCGCGGACGACTACCTCGAGATCGGGCTCGGCGGGTCGCTCCAGTGGAACCCGCTCGACGATCCGCTGCTCGACTCCTACTCGCTCGCCTACGGCGTCGCGTCCCTCATCAACCAACTCTTCGGCAAGTCGCGCGAACCCTTCTGGCAACAGGCGTACACCAACCTCGTGCGCTGGACCATCGAGCTGCACCGGCTTCTGCCGGCGAGCTGGGTCACGCTGCGCGACATCTACCGCTGCACCGTCGACGCCGAACTGTTCAGGGACAGGATCGCGGAGGCGCGCGCGCACGCCGAGGAGCGCTGTTCCGTCCGCGCGATCATCGGCGCCAAGGACCTGACCAAACACAAGCAGGCCCTCGAGGACGCGGCCTGGGAGCCGGTCCCGGGGAGCGCGAAGGCGGGATGCCGGCTCGATGCCGCGCTGAGGGCGAAGCTCGGGGAGCTCGACATCAACTATGAGACGGAGTTCATCGGCGGCGGGGTCGGGAGGGAGTTCGCCGAGAGCGTCGAGGCCATCGAGCGGTGGTACGCCAAGGACTGGATTCAACTCGACGCCAAGCTCCGCACCTCCATCGTCGAGGGGATCAGCGTCTTCCTGTCGCTCTTCGACCAGCCGGAGGTCGCGAGCGTGTTCTGTCCGCCGCCGCCCGGGGACGACGCCGATCACGAGTCCGACGAGGACGCCCCGGACGTCCAACCTCTGCCGGGGCTCCGGCGGCGGCTGCCGCCCCTCTCCCAACTGATCGGCGAGGGTAAGGTCCTGGCGCTGAACATGCCCGCCGGAGCGAACCCGGCGCTGGCCCGCGCCATCGGCGTGCTGCTCAAGAACGCGTGGATGCAGGCGCTGCTCCGCCGGCCCGCCGAGGCCGCGCGCCGCCCGGACCGCTACATGCGGCCCGCCCTGTTCATCTGCGACGAGTACCAAGCGTTCGCCACCGTCGGGCAGGACGACCCGTCCGGAGACGAGAAGGCGTTCGCGCTCACGCGCCAGTGCCGGTGCATCCCGATCGTCGCCACGCAGTCGATCTCCTCGCTCCGCTCCGTGCTGCCCTCGGGCGAGGCGTGGCGCACGCTCGTCCAGACGCTCCGCACCCGGATCTTCCTGTCGCTCTCCGACGAGGGCTCCGCGAAGATCGCGTCCGACATGTGCGGATCCGTCATGAAGACGCAGCCGTCCTACACGTTCACCGAGACCACGGGCAGGCCCGAGTTCTCGCTTCTGTCGGGACGCGCGGGCGGCGGGCGCGGCACCATCGGCGCGAGCAAGTCGTTCCGCCGGTCGAGGGAACCGGTGTTCACGCCGCGCGAGTTCTCGCTGCTCGCCAACTACCAGGCGATCTGCCTGCCCTACGACGGCGTCAGGTCGCTTCCCGCACGCCGCGTCTACCTGAAGCCCCACTACCTGCCCAGGACCCAGGGCTACTGGCGGCAGCGCGAGGAGGGCCGGATATGAAGCGCGCCAGCGGCGTCGGCCATCTCACCCCGTTCCTTCCGGGGCTGGAGGGTCTGCTCGGGGATCCGGAGGTCTCGGAGATCATGATCAACGGTCCCGCGAACGTCTGGGTCGAGCGCGGAGGACGGTTGGAGCCCCACGAAGCGCCCAGACTCACCGCCGCCTGGCTCCACCGCGCGGCCATCCATATTGCGCGTCCGCTGGGATTGGACCCGGTCGCCAGACCGGTCCTGGACGCGCGGCTCGGCGACGGATCGCGGGTCGCCATCTGCACCCCGCCCGCGAGTCCCGAGGTGGCGATCACCATACGCCGGTTCGGTGGCCGCGCGTTTACGGCCGAGGATCTCGTATGCATGGGCTCGCTGCCGGAGCCGGTCCTCGAAGCCGCCTGGACCACGCTCGCGTCCCGCCGGAACATCTTGGTCTCCGGGGGGACCGGGTCGGGCAAAACGACGCTGCTGAACGCGCTTATCGAACTGCTGCCCGAGGACGAGCGGATCGTCGCCATCGAGGACACGCTCGAACTCAGGATCGACCGCGCGAACTGCCTCCGCTTCGAGGCCGGGGCCACTCAGTCCGAGACGCCCGTCGAGATCCGCGACCTGGTGCGGCACGCCCTCCGGCACCGCCCCGACCACATCGTCGTCGGCGAGGTGCGCGGGGCCGAGGCCGCCGACCTGCTCCAGGCCCTCAACACCGGCCACGGGGGCTCGCTCACGACCATCCACGCGAACAACGCCCGCTCCGCGCTCTCGCGGCTCGCGAGCTGCGCCATGCAGGCCGGCGACGCGCTCCCTTGGGGGGTCACCTGCCGGGGCGTCGTGGACGGGATCGCGCTCGTGCTCCACGTCACCCGCAGGGCCGGTCGCCGGTTCGTCGAGGAGGCGCTCGAAGTCAGGGGTTACGACGCGGCCACGGGCCGCTGGAAGACCACACCCGTTTGGGGCGGGGACGCAAAACCACGCGAAGAGGCACAAACCCACCCACCGAAGGAGGTGAACGCATGAAACGCGATGACGGGACCATCCGGATCCGCACGCTGGAAGACCTCGACCGCGAACTCGCGCGCGACGGCGGCGAGACGCTCGAGGTCGAGGCCGAACTGGCCGAGGAGTACGGCCTCTTCCCCGAGGAGGTCGGAACCGAGGAGGAGATCGCGGCCGCCTGGGATGACCCGCACGGCGACGCCGGGGAGGAGGACGACGACCGATGAACCACGACGAATATCACCGCAAGTTCGCCGACGCGATCATCGAACAGATCAGGAAGGGCATCGCGCCCTGGCAGAAGCCGTGGGCGCCGGGCGAGCGCGTCCTCCCCATGAACGTGGACACCGACCGCTCCTACCGGGGCGGGAACAGCCTGCACCTGGCCGCCGTCCAGCAGGAGCAGGGCTACGGCGACGTGCGCTGGGGCACCTACCGCCAGATCCAGGCACGGGGCGGACAGGTCAGGAAGGGCGAGCGCGGCACCCGCATCCTCTCCTTCCAGGACAAGAAGCGGATCGCCGTCACCGACGAGCGCGGTCGGCCCAAGCGGGACGCCGAGGGCAAGCGCGTCTACCGCTACGAGAAGCTCAAGGCGCCCTTCGTTCGCCAGTACACCGTCTTCAACGCCGAGCAGGCCGACGGGCTGCCCGAGCGCGCGAACCCCACCCCGGAGCCGCTCTGGAAGGTCCACCAGGAGGCCGAGCGGGTCGTGGAGGACGTTGGCGTGCCGGTCCGCCACGTCCAGGGCGACCGCGCCTACTACCACATGAAGCGCGACGAGATCGTGCTGCCCGAGCGCGGCCAGTTCCCCTCCGCCAACCACTACTACCAGACCGCGCTCCACGAGCTGGGGCACAGCACCGGCCACGAGAGCCGCATGAGTCGCGACACCCTCATCGAGGGGATCAACAACGGGTTCGGCTCGCCCGAGTACGCGAGGGAGGAACTCCGGGCCGAGATCAGCGCCATGATGACCGGCGAGCGCGTCGGCGTCGGGCACGACCCTGCGCGGGGCGCGGCCTACGTCGAGGGCTGGATCCAGTCGCTCGAGGAGGACCCCAGAGAGATCCGGCGCGCCGCCGCGGACGCGCAGAAGATCTCCGACTTCGTGCTCGTTCGGCACCGCGAGCGCGTGGCCGCGCGCGACCCCGTCGCCGTGGCCGCCACGCGGACGCCCGGGCCGCAGGGACCCCAGCGGATCGTGGCGCCCATGCCGAAGCTCCCGACGCCGGGGCGCGGCATCGGGCCGAGCCGCTGAGGGACCGATGAGAGGGAGAGGAATGTTCGACCGGGGGGTCGAACCGGACCCGCGCCCCGCCGCGCCGCCCAGCCGCAACCCGGAACGCATGCGGAAAGGCCACCGCCGAGAATACGCCGCGGACCGGGCGCGCGGGTCCGTCCCCTTTTCCGAGCGCTGCGCCGGGGCGCTCACCGACATCGGTGTCTTCGGCGCGGTCTCCTACCGCGACCTCGCCGAGGCCCGCTTCGGCGGACATCCCCACACCACCCGGCGGGCCGTCAACGCCTGGATCCGCGACGGCATCGTCGAGGAACACACGGCCACCGGACCGAAGGGCAACCCGTTCAAGCTCCTGGTCCTGACCCGCGAGGGCGTGGCCGAGGTGCGCAAACTGGCCGCCAAGCGCGGAATGGACCCACGGCAACAGGTCCGGCCGGCCCGGATCCGGGCCGAGGAAGCCGCGCACGACACCGCCATCTACCGCGCCTGCCGAAGGGAGCGGCAACGGCTTGAAGCCCGGGGAGCCGCCGTCCGGCGCGTCCGGCTCGACTCCGAACTCAAGAGCGCCGTCGCGCGAGCGAGCGAGGCCGCGCGCCGGCGGAACGGCAAGCGGGCCGCCGACGCCGAGCGGCACCGCATTGCCCGCGAACTCGGGCTGCCGGTCGACGATGACGGGCGAGTGCTCCACCCGGACGCCCAGATCGAGTACGAGGACGCCGACGGACGGACCGGTCGCGTCAACATCGAGGCCGTCTCCGGCAACTACCGCGAACCGGCCGTCCGGGCCAAGGCCGCCGCCGGGTTCGCGATGCACGCCAACGGACCGGCCGCGGCGGGGCTCCTCCGCAGACTCGGCTTGGGAAGCGAGAACGGTTCCTGGCTCAGGGGACCCGCCGACCGCGACCCGGCCGCCGTCGAACTCTGACCCACGAGGAGGACCACGATGCAGCCATGGAAGATCAGCGCGGGACTCACCGCCGCCATCGCCGGATCGGCGTTCCTGATCGGCGGCGCCCGGCTCGATTACCTCGCGCCCCACTGGCCCGCGATCCTCGCCGAACACGGCCTCCGGCTCGCGTTCCACACCCTGCTCGCGCTCGCCACGGTTGCGGCCGCGATCTACGTCGTCGCCCGCGCCACCGGGCTCGCCGACCTGGGGAGCCGCGTCGATCTCGCCGAACGGTCCGTGCGCCGCGGCGAAGGGGACGCCGGCCTCGAAGACGCGCTCCGGCAGGACGAGGAAGGAGTGTGGGAATGAACGTCGCGCCCAAGTGCGGGCTTTGCGGCGCCAACGTCCGACCGAGGGCACCCGCATGCCCGGTGTGCGGCGGGATGGGACGCTGCCCGTGCGGCCGCATCGCGGATCTCGTCCGGTGCTCCGACCGAGAGCCCAGCCAGCGGCGATGCCGGCGATGCTACGAGGGTCCGCGCAACGGATCCACCGAACACCCGCAACGCGGACCGAGGGGCGGTATCCAGCCATGAAACGCTCCGAACGGACACAGGCACAGGTGGCCCGGGACTACCTGCACGCCACCGGACACCAGCTCAGCACCCGTGGCAGGGAGTGGCGCGGACCGTGTCCCGCCTGCGGCGGCGACGACCGGTTCCGGGTCGCGCCGTCGGGACACTTCCATTGCCGCAAACACCCCGGCGACCCGCAGCACTTCAAGGCCATGTGCGAGGCGCTCGGATACCGGCTGGGCACGCCCTCGTCCGACTGGTACGAAGCACGGGCCGAGCGCGCGCAGTGGGAGCTCGCCGTGGCCGAGGACATCGCCAACGGCCCCGCCGGCCGGAAGGATCCGGACCGTGACCGGTTCCTTGCGGAAGCGAGAAAAACAGCCGCCAAGGCCGCCCGGGCGGCGGAGCTTCGCAGGATCCTCTCCGGAGACGCCGTGGGCGCCGCGCCCAAGGAGCTCGGCGGCGAGGTCCGCCTGGTCCGGGATTGCGTGCGCAAGGGCGTGCTGGCCGACCTGGCGCTGGGACCCGGGCGCTCACGCCTCTACTGGACGGGATCGATGTGGGTGTGCGGGTCCGGACAGGCCAGCCCGGGCAAAGCCGTCGCTCGCGTCTGGAACATCGGCGGCAAGCGCGCGCGAACCAAGGTCGCGCGGGCCGCGCTCGACGTGCTCTACGCCCACGCGCCGGAGCTGCAACCGGACGCCGACCCCATGCTGTGCGGCCTGCCCGGACGCGCCGCGGTGGACCTCCGGTCGATCGAGGACCGGCCCGCGAAGCGGGACGACGGCCTCACCCGCTCGCTCGGATGCGCGCCCTCCGGCGGGAGGACGGAACGGTTCGACGCATTCCTGCACGAGATGTGCGGAGAGGACTCGGATGTCGTCCGGTGGCTCTGGCGCTGGTTCGGCTATCTGCTCACCGGCCAGACCGTCGTCCACCGTGCCGTCTTCCTCTACGGACGGGGCGCCGCCGGCAAGTCCACCCTCGTCGAACTGCTCACCCGCATCATGGGCGACTACGCCGCCCGCATCCCGCCCGACGGACTCGTCTCCTCCCGGGGGACCGCCGACCGTCACCCGGAATGGATGACCGCGCTCGACGGATCGCGGTTCGCCTCCGCCGCCGAGATCCCCAGCTCGGGCCGCCTCAAGGCCGGACTCTTCAAGGCGCTCACGGGCGCCGACACGATCCGCGCCAACCGGATGCGCGCCGACGGCTACTCCTTCCGGCCCTCGGCCAAGCTCATGCTATACGGCAATGCCGAACCCCGGCTGCCCGGGTGGGACTCCGGCCTCAAACGCAGGCTCGTCGTCATTCCCTGCACAGCCGCCAGCAAGCGCGACGAACGACTGCCCGAAATGCTCTGGAACGAGGCGCCGCGCATCCTGGACCGCATGATCGGCGAGGCCAACGCCGGCTGGAAGCGCCACCAGGCAGGCAAACCGTGGATCGCGCCCACGCTCCCCCAGGGCATCGAGGCCGCGACCGCCGACCTCTTCGACTCCATGGACCCGCTCGGGGAAGCGCTCGACACGCTCTTCACCTTCGGCGAACCCTACGCATCGGTCCCGGCAAAGAAGATCCGGGAGATGCTGGCCGACTACTTCGAGGACAACGGGCTCGGTGCCGTGCCCTCGGCACGGGCAGTCGCCGCCGATCTGCGGAGACGCGGCTGCGCACGTGCATCGAGCGCCAAGGCGAGGATCTGGCGTGGGTGCCGGGAGGCCTGAAATGCAACCGATGCAACCGGAAAAACCCATTGGTCGGGTTGTGTCGTGGGCGCGCGCGTACGTAACGGAAACCTACGGAAGGGTCATATCGGTCGGTATCGGTTGTGGTGGTGACGTCTTCGCGCCGGATCCCCTCGACCACGCCGGATCATGCCGTGATCCAATCGCTCCGATGTCGTCTCGTCCGTCCCGAGGCCCGGACCTGACCGGAGCGCCGGTCCATCGGCGGCGAAACGGGCGGCCCGAAACCCTTCCCTCCGCCGGTTCCGCTCCAACCCATCCGCGCCACCGCCGTGTGCCCCTGCACGCAACGCCCAAGCGCAATCCTGCCGCAGCAACGCAGGTCCGCCCATGACCGGGACCCGCCAACCCTCCATCAGGAAACTTCCCGCCGCGTGGCGGAGAAGGGCGAAGACGCTCCGCAGGTACGGCGGCCAGGCGCTCGCCACCGCGCTCGAGCGCTGCGCCGACGAGCTCGAAGGCACCATCCAGGAGCGCGACGGCACCACCTACTCGTTGGTCGAAGCCTCACGGGAGAGCGGCTACTCCGCCGACCACCTCGGACGCTTGGTTCGCGAGGGCAAGATCCCCAACGCCGGACGCCCCGGCGCCCCGAGAATCGCACGGGTCGATCTGCCCCGGAAAGCGGCGCCGCCGGTCGAGCCGCGACTGGCGGTGGCAACCCAACCAAGCGACGTTTCAAATGCGCAGATCGTGCAATCCATCATCGCGAGAGGAATCGAATGATGGCACGCACGAAACGTGACCGGCGCAGCTACTCGGAATACAGCGTAACCCAATATCATTATTGGGTTTACAGGACTCATACCCCATGTGCTTACCTCATTCCTTACCCCTTCGGGAACGGGAATCCAATCGACTCCACTGGAGGGCTTTGGACCCGTAGGGGGTTCCGTCCGGTCGCCGGACGGGGGCGACCGTGGACGGAATCCAACCCCCGATGGAGGGGCGGGCTCGCCCGCCCCGGAGATCGGGGGGACCGGCGGGCGCAGTGCAGGAGCGCGCGTTAGAGCTGGCCCGCCGGTCTCCCGGAGGCGCCGAGGGGCGAGGGAAGGCGGTTCGGCGGCGGGGATGGCCGGTGTTTCCAGCCCGGAGGTGGCCCGGAACGCGGGGAGGGGAGAGGGGGAGACTGCAACCGCGACCTGCAAGGGGAGCGGGCAACCGCGGGGGGTTCGAAGGGGGCGGCGGAGCCACCCCTCGCCAGCCCCGGTGTATGACACCGGGTAGACTGGCTTGTCCACCTTAGCGTGGCCAAGCCAGCCACGCGGGGCACCCGCGAAAACGTCCCGCCGGGCATCGCCCGGAACCACGCCTATCGAGCGGTCGCGGACAAGCTCCCCGGCCTCGTCGTCGCCAGCCTCGGGGACGGCGAGGGCGACCGGCCCGGCCCATCACTCCTCGGGACTGCGCCACGCTCTGCCGAGCGCCCGGTTTCCGGCCTGCCTCTACCCCTCGGAGACCCGAGATCGTCGATCTGGGGCGATCCCAGCGCCCGTAGATCCCCCGAAACGCCGCCGAATGAATCCGAAATGGCCTGCACGCGCGGTCAGAGGGTCGGATCAGGTCCCGGTGCCTGCCGCGAGATACGCCGACCAGTCGTTCATGAGGTGCCGTCGGCGCTCGAACAGGTCGGTGCGCCGGTACGCGGCTTCCACCCTGTTGCGGACTACGTGCGCCAGCGCCGCCTCGACCACTTCCCGGGGATGGTCGGTCTCTTCGGCGGCCCAGTCCCGGAAGCTCGACCGGAAGCCGTGCGGCACCGCACCGATGCCGTTCTCCCGGACCAGCTGGCGCAGCGTCGGGTCTCTGAGCGGCTTCCCACCCTCCCGGTTGAAGACCGAGCGGGCGGTGCCCCCGTCCAGCGCCCGCGCCTCGGCGAGGATCTCCAGCGCCCGGCCGCACAGGGGAACCCGGTGCTCGCGCCTCGTCTTCATGCGCTTGGCGGGCACCGTCCACACCCCATCCGCCGCGTCGATCTCCGACCACTCGGCCATCCGCACCTCGTTCCACCTGGCCGCCGTGAGCACAAGGAACTCGAAGGCCAGCTTGACCGCCGGCGGGGCGTCCGAGGACCGCACCTTCGCGAGCGCCGCCCCCACTTCGCGGTGCGGGAGCGCCCTCATGTGCTTCACCACGCGGTTCTGCCGTCCGAGCACCGACAGGACCCGGTCGCAGGGGTTGTCGGTGCGGTACTCCATCGCCACCGCCCATTCGAGCACCGAGCGCACGCGCCGATGCACGGATCGGGCCATGGACATCTTCGTGTGCCAGATCGGATCGAGGATGTCCACGACATCGGCGGGCGTCACCTCCGAGACGGGCATCCCGCCGATTCGCGGAAAGGCGTAGCGTCTCAGACTCGTGATCCAGTTGTGGGCGTGCCTGTTCGTGTCGCGCCATCCGGCCCGCTTCTGCTCCAGGACTCGCTCGGCGGCCTCCGCGAAGCTCGGCATGTTCCGGGCGCGGCGGCGCTCGGCGAGCGGATCGCCGCCCTCCCGCGCCAGCTTGCGGTTGGCGCGCGCCTTCTCGCGGGCCTCGGCCAGCGGGACCAGCTGGGCGCTGCCGAGTCCGAAGTCCCGGCGGCGGCCGCGTATGACGAGGCGCTGAACCCAACTGCGGGCTCCGCTGGGCTGGACGTAGAGGTAAAGCCCGTTGCCGTCGCAGTGCCTGCCCGGAGGTGCGGAGCGCACGAACGCGGCCGAGAGCCGGTTGTGGGGATGGCGGCCCTTGGGCTTCGTTTTCCGGGGTGGGGCGGGGTCGTGGTTTCCGTCATGCATTACCTCATAATATGGGGGATGAAGCTGGACGTCAATGGCGTGTGCCGGGTGCGGATCATCGGGATAAGTAGGGATAACCCTATGTCATAAAATGAGATGATGTACATCACCGGACATTACTGGACGTTATGGCACTCTTGAATGATGTAGTCGGCGCACCTACAGCGCCGGCGAGTGGGGCCGGAACCGGGTGAGGGTGTTCGCCGATCCCAAGACCGGGCTCTTCCAGATTGAGTGGCGCGAGAACGGCCGGAGGCTGCGCAGGTCGCTGAAGCACGGCGACTTCGCGCGGGCGAAGCGCCAGGCGGACGAGTTCGCCGCGGGCTTCGCGAGGCCGGACACCGCGGGCGCGGCGGAAGCCGAACCGGAGCCGCTTACGCTGGAGCGGCTTTTTGAAATCTACGGTGAAGAAGTGACGCCCACGAAGAGTGAGCGATCCCGGAGGTACGATCGGGTCGCGATGAAGATGTTCCTCACGTTCTTCGGGCGGTCGCGGAAGCCGGCCACGCTGTCACAGCGCGACTGGGACAGATTCATCCGGGCGCGTCGTACGGGAACGGTGGGACCCAGTGGGAAACGGGTGTCGGATCGGACCATCGAGTACGATCTCAGATTCCTGCTCGCGATCCTCAACTGGGCTGCGAAGTCGCGGGACGAAGAGGGCAGGCTCCTCTTGGAATCGAACCCGTTCCGGGGCCTGAAGGTGCCCAAGGAGAAAAACCCGACTCGCGTGGTCCTGAGCCAACCCGAGTACGAAGCTCTGCTCCGGGTCTCGTTGACGATGGACTGGCGGTTTCGCGTGGCGCTGGTTCTCGCGCACGAAACGGGACACCGCATCGGTGCCATTCGCCAGCTTCGCTGGTCCGACATCGACATCGAGGGCAGGGTCATTCGGTGGCGGGGCGAGCACGAGAAGACCGGGTACGAACACCGAACACCGGTCACGGAGGAAGTGGTCGCCGTGCTCGGCGAAGCGCGGAAGCACAATCCCGGCATAGGAGACGTTCCCCTCTTGCCCGCGCCCAAGAACCCCGCCGTCTGCATGAGGCGTTCGCTCGCACGCGATTGGTGGCGGAAGGCCGAGCAACTCGCGGGTCTTGAGCGGAAGCAGCGCCGGGGCTGGCACTCGCTGAGGCGGAAATTCGCCTCCGATCTCATGAACCAGCCGCTGAAGGTGCTCTGCGAGCTGGGGGGTTGGAAAACCGCCGAAACCGTGCTCCAGTGTTACCAGCGAGCCGACGAGGACCGCCTCAGAAAGGCCCTCGATGACCGCCGGAGGGCCGCAAACCGGCTATAATTAGCCGGAATCAATTAGCCGGAATGAGACACCCAAATCGCGTAAGTTCAATCGGGGCGGCCGGATTCGAACCGGCGACCTCCTGCTCCCAAAGCAGGCGCGCTACCGGGCTGCGCCACGCCCCGAAAAGGTGGCAAATGGTGTTCGAACATCGCGCAATGAGGTGCCGGGCGGTAGGCGGTGCCTGTAGAGGAAGGACGGCCGCACTTGCCACGGCCGCCCTTCTTGCCATGCCGTCGGCCGCGCCCGCGCAGGAGAGCCTGCAGGAAGACAGCGCGACCGCTGCTGCCCCCACCCCGGCCGACTCTTCCCTTCCGGGCGAAACGCTGACCGTCCACCTCCTCACCATCGGCCCCGGAGACCGCGTGGAAGAGCTGTTCGGGCACAACGCCCTGCTGATCCGGGACTCCGCAACGGGATACGAGGCGGCCTTCAACTACGGCCTGTTCGACCCCGGGGCCTCCGGGTTCCTGTGGAACTTCTTCAGAGGCCGGATGATGTACCGGGTCGCACCGTTGGCCCTGGACCCCATGCTGGCATCCTATCGGGCTGCGGGACGCCGGGTCTGGGCCCAGGAACTCGATCTGGAACCGGCGGCCAGGGTGGAGCTCCTGAAACTCCTCGAAACGGCCTCGCTGCCCGAGAACAGCCAGTACCGTTACGAGTACTTCCTCAACAACTGCTCCACGAAACTGCGCGATGTACTCGATGTGGTGTTTGACGGACAACTCCGCGCCGCAACCGACAACCCCGGCAGCGACGAACGCATTTCCTGGCGCTACAACACGCGTCGACTCACCGCCACCAAGCTCCACTACTACGCCGGGATCGATCTTCTGCTGGGCCCTCGGGGCGACGAGGGCACCACCGCGTGGCAGCAGATGTGGGTCCCCATGAAGCTGCGGGACACGGCAGGGGGGCTCTACATCACCCGCAGCGACGGAAGCCGCACCCGCCTGGTCAGTTCGGAAGCCGTGTGGGTCGAGTCGGAGAGAGAGAACGAGCCGGCGGCTTCGCGCTCCATGGAGCTGCTGTTCCTGTTCTTCGGAACCGCCCTCGCCGTGGTTCTCGTGATACTTGGGCGCCACACGGCTGCCGGGTCCAACGGAGGCCGGGTGATGCTGAGCCTGGCCGGCTTCCTCTGGGGCGGCTTCTGCTTCGTCGTCGGGGCACTGCTCGTCGCCATGCATTGGACCGATCACGAATTCATGTACTGGAACCGGAACTTCCTGGTGTTCAGCCCGCTGGGGCTGGGAGTCGCGCTCGGGCTGTTCAGGACGGCCCGCGAGGGTACGACCGGCCCGTGGGGACGCCGATCCGCCCTCGGGTCGGTGGGGCTCCTGACCCTGGCGCTCCTGCTGTACCTGATCCCCGCGACGCGTCAGGACAACCTGGCGATGATCGCGTTCGCGCTGCCGATCCACCTGGCGGTGTGCTGGGTCATGCTGGTCATCCACAAGATGGACCACACGCTCATCTACGCCGCGGCCGTCAAGCCTCGCCGTCTCCGCCGAGGGTAGGCGGCGTGAGCGCCAAGTGCCTGGCCAGTGCGCGAAAGGCCTTGCCCCGGTGGCTTCTCTCATTCTTTTCCTCGGCGTTCAGTTCGGCGTAGCTGCGGGCCGTCAGATGGTCCTCGAAGATGGGATCGTACCCGAACCCGCCTGATCCGCGTGGCCTGCTCCGGATGCGTCCCGGCGCCTCGCCGCGGAAGTGGACGCTGGTGCCGGAAGGCGGCACGACGAGACAGGCTACGCAGACGTAGCGCGCCCCGCGCCGCGCGGGGGGTACGCCGTCGAGCCGCACCAGGAGATGGCGGTTGTTCGCTTCGTCCTGGTCGAGGCCGGGATACATGTCCGGAGGGGCAAACCTCCTGGTCCTGACACCGGGCCGACCGCCAAGCGCGTCTACCTCCAGCCCGGAGTCGTCGGCCACGGTCGGCATGCCGGTCAGGTCGGCGAAGTAGCGTGCCTTGGACGCGGCGTTTTCCTCGAAGGTGTCGAACGGCTCAAGTCCCTCCTCGGCCTCGGTCCAGGTGACGCCCCGCTCCTCGAGTGTGACGATCCGGGGTGCACCGGGCCACGCGTCCGCCAGGATCCCGGCGATTTCCCGGGCCTTGTCCGCGCTGCGCGTCGCCAGGAGCAGCCTCACCCTTCGCCCGATCTCCCCCGGATGCGCTCGACCAGCCCGCTCGTCGACTGCCCCGGCACCCGCGGCACAATCACCACCCGTCCCCCCCACTCACGCACCATCGCGGCTCCCGCGACCTCGTCCTCGGCGTAGTCTCCCCCCTTCACAAGCACGTCCGGCTGCAGCTCGGCAATGAGTTCGCGGGGCGTGTCCTCGTCGAACAGGGTCACGAGGTCCACGCACTCTAGCGCCGCCACCACCTCGGCCCGGCTGCGCTCGTCGACCAGGGGACGCTCCGGCCCCTTCCCCAGCCGCCCCGCCGACGCGTCCGTATTGACCGCCACCAGAAGCGCATCACCCAGCCGCCTGGCTTGCGCGAGGCATTCCACGTGCCCCCTGTGCAGCACGTCGAAGCAGCCGTTCGTGAAGACCAGCCGGAACGACCGGTCCGGCCCCGCTACCCTCACGGCATCGCGCCGCTCGAGCACCTTGGAAGCCGGCGGGCGCACATGCCGGGGAGGCCTCACCACGGCACCCGGCCGATCAGAAGAGCTGGAAGAGCAGGAACGCGCTCAGCAGGATCGACACCCAGAGCACCATGCTGCCCGCCGGCCACGTGCGCGCCAGAACCCCGCGCGGTCCGGATGCCCGGAAGGCGCCGCGCATGGTTCGGCGCACCACACCCAGGAAAGCGGTGCGCAGCGCGCCGTCCGCCGCTCCCACCATCGAACCCACAAACCCCGTCACCTTCACCGCGGCGCGCCGGTAGACCCAGTCCACGTCCAGATTCACCGACGGTATCTCGGCGGGGTAGATCTTCCACAGGTGGAAGGCGGCCACCGCCGCGATGGCGAAACACAGCAGCTGGATCTGGGTGAGTATGTGAGTGTATGAGTAGGCGTGGTAGTCCACCTCACCCGGGAGCAGGCCGTACAGCAGGCCCGGCCGCACGCCGATCAGGATGCACATCGCCGCCCCGATCCCCATCGCCACCAGCATGTTGCGCGGAGGCTCCCGCGTGCGAATCCCGGAGTCGTGCGCGAAGAACGCGAAGTAGGGGATCTTGATCCCGGCGTGCTCCACCACACCGGCCGACGCAAAGAGCATGACCGGCCAGATCCAGTAGTGGTGTTCGTAGAGAAGTGCCGACATGATCATGCTCTTCGACACGAAGGCGTTGAAGAGGGGCACGGCCGAGATCGAGAGCGCACCGATGACACAGAGCGCGGTCGTCCAGGGCATCGTCTTGTAGAGCCCGCCCAGCTCGGACGCCTTGGTCTTCCCGGTCATGTACATGACCGCGCCCATCGACATGAAGAGCAGGCCCTTGAAGAGGACGTCGTTGAAGGCGTGCGCAACGGCGCCGTTCACCGCCAACGTGGTCCCGATCCCGATGCCGCAGACCATGAACCCGATCTGGTTCATCATGGAGTAGCTGAGCGTGCGCCTGAGGTCGTTCTCGATCACGGCGTAGAAGATCGGGAAGCATGCCATGAAGGCACCGATGTAGATCAGCACCTCCTCGCCCGCGAACCCGCGCGCCAGCGCGTACACGGCCACCTTCGTGGTGAACGCGCTGAGAAAGACGGTGCCCGTCGGGGTCCCTTCCGGATAGGCGTCGATCAGCCAGCTGTGCGCCAGCGGGAACGCCGCCTTCACCCCGACCGCGAGGAAGACCAGCCACGCGGCCAGCCCTTCCAGCCCCATCGGCCCGAAGTCGAGGCTGCCGGTCTGGTGCGCGTGCACCATGGCGCCGGCGAGCAGCGTGACGCCCGAGACGACGTGCACCAGCAGGTATCGCATCCCCGCCGAGATCGCTGCCGGCGTGCGCCGGGTCCAGATGAGGAAGACGGAGCTGATCGCGAGCAGCTCCCAGAACACGAAGAGGGTGATGAAGTCGCCCGCGAAGACGGCCCCCAGGGCGCTCCCCCCGTACACCACCGCCGAGGTGTGCTGCACGGTGGGGCTGTCGCCCTTCTTCAGGTGCAGCGAGTAGATGATCGCGATGAAGGCGCCCAGGTGGAACAGGTAGCCGAAGAGCAGGCTGAGCCGGTCGGCACGCACCGGGGTCAGCGTGTACCCGAGCAGCTGGACCTGGAGTTCGAAGCCCTCCTGCAGGCCCCATACGTTCAGCGCACCCACCACCGGGATCAGCACCAGCCAGACCGCGCGCAGTCGGGGCGCGTCCCTCAGGAAGGGCACCAGCAGCGCCCCGACGAAGAAGACCAGGAACGGAGGGACGCTACTCGGCATCGTAGTAGTCCTCCGAGCGCATCACGACGCGCCTCAGCCCCTTGGCCGCGATGATCAGCAGGGCGATCCCGAAGAAGCCGAAGAACGGGTACATGACCGGCCATTCCTCGAGGGGATGATACTTCTCGGGCCGCCCGAAGAAGTCCATCGCGAGGAAGATCCCGCAGAGCGTGAAGAACCCGACGAGGATTCTGCCCCACCAGGGCTGCGGCACGCTGTTGGGCTTGTGTTCGCTCATGGTCCCGTCACCATGGTCATGAGCCGATAGAACGGCTCGGGGTACACGAAGAGCACCAGGCACGCCGTCGCCGTGACCACGATCGCTGCCACGGACCACTTCGGCGCTCCGTGGTGGCCGTGCTCGCCGTGGTCGTCGTGACCGCTCCCGTGCCCCGCCTCGGCGGGTTTCCCGAAGAAGCCCTTCAGCGGGATCTCCATCAGGTAGGCCAGCGACAGAAGCGAACTGAGCATCAGCACCGCCACCAGCCCCACCTGCCCCGCCTCGAGCGATCCCAGCCCCAGGAACCACTTGCTCCACGCGCCCCCCGTCGGAGGCAGCCCCACGATGGACAGCGTCCCGATCAGGAATGCGGCGAAGACCACCGGCATCTCGCGCCCCAGACCGCCCAGCTGGCTCACCTCGGACTTGTGGGCGCCCACCATGATCGCCCCGGCGCAGAAGAAAAGCGTGATCTTGCCGAAGGCGTGCATCGCGATGTGCATGCCGCTGCCGATCACCCCCAGGCTGTTGGCCAGCATCGCGCCCAGCACCACGTAGGAGAGCTGGCTCACCGTCGAGTACGCCAGCCGCGCCTTGAGGTTGTCCTTCGTGAACGCCACCAGCGAACCCAGGATGATCGTCGCCGCCGCGATCCACATCAGCCAGTTGGAGGCCCCCAGTTCGGCGACGAAGTCGATGCCGAAGACGTACACCGTCACCTTCAGCACGGCGAAGACTCCCGCCTTCACCACCGCCACCGCATGGAGCAGCGCGCTCACCGGCGTCGGCGCCACCATGGCGGCCGGAAGCCAGCGGTGGAAGGGCATCACGGCGGCCTTGCCGATCCCGAAGACGAACAGCGCGAGCAGCACCGGCACCGTCCCCGCCGCAACGTTTCCGCGCAGGATTCCGCCGACAGCGAAGTCCAGGGTGCCGGCCGCGGCGTACACCCAGATGATCCCCAGCAGCTGGAACACGATGGAGGTCGAGAACAATATCCCCAGGTACACGCGTCCCGCCCGCCGCGCGGCCTCGGTGCCCGCGTGGGTGACCAGCGGGAATGTGGTCAGCGACAGCACCTCGTAGAAGACGAACAGGGTGAAGAGATTGCCCGCGAAGGCCACACCCATCACCGAGGCGATCGCGAAGGCGAAGAAGAAGTAGAAGCGCGTCTGGTTCTTCTCGTGGTGGCCGCGCATGTACCCGATCGAATAGGCGGTGGTCACGATCCAGAGGAACGAGGCGATCAGGGCGAACAGAACGCCCAGCGGCTCGGCCTCCAGCGCGATCGGGATGCCGGGGAACGGTTCCGCAAGGATCACCTCGGGACGGGCGCCGTCGCTTACCGCCCCGTAGATGCGCAGCACGATCGCGAAGAGCACACCGGCGGTCACCAGGCTGGCCGCTTCGCGCAGGTTCTCGTTGCGGCGCAGGAGCACGATCAACGCGGATCCCGCGACCGGAACCAGAAGCGAGAGGATCAGGTGCGCGGTCATTGCCCGATCCCCGTCATCAGCACTTCGGCCGCCTGCCGTGCGATCCCAGCCGTCCGCCCGGCGTCGATCCCGAAGTAGAGGTTGAGCACGACCAGTGCCCACGTCGGCCAGAGCAGCGTCCACGGCGCCTCGCGCGTCCGCTCATCACCGGTGAACTCGCGGAAGTAGGCGACCTCCACCACCCGCCAGACATAGACCAGCGCCATCAGCGAGGCGATCAGCACCAGCACCGCGACCGGCCACCACCCGCGTTCGAGCGCGCCGAGGATCAGGTACCACTTGCTCACGAACCCCACCGTGAGCGGCACGCCGACCAGGCTCAGGCCCCCGGCCACGAACGCCGCCATCGTCGCGGGCATGCGCCGCCCCAACCCCGCCATCGCTTCGATGCGCACCGACCCGATGCGGTACATCACGCATCCCATCGCCATGAAGAGGGCCCCCTTCATCAGCGCGTGGTTGAAGAGGTGCAGCAGCGTCGCGGTCAGCCCGGTCACCGTGGCGAACGAGAGCCCGAGGACCATGTACCCGATCTGCGCCACCGACGAATAGGCCAGCAGGCGCTTGACGTTGACCTGGAAGATCGCCACCAGCGACATGCTCACGATCGCCACGAGCGCCAGCGGGAGCAGCACCCGGTCGAGCGCCATCACGTCGAAGGAGAAGGCCGCGCCAAAGACGGTGAGGAAGAACCGCAGCAGCATGTACACGGCGACCTTGGTCGCGGTGGACGCCATGAAGGCCGTGACCGGCGACGGCGCGTAGGTGTATGCGTTCGGGAGCCACAGGTGAAGCGGGAAGAGCGCCAGCTTGAGGCAGAACCCCACCGCCAGGAACCCGTACGCCACCTTGACGGTCCGCGACTCCCACACGCCCGGGAGCAGTTGCGCCAGATCCGCCATGTTCAGCGAACCGGTCATCGAGTACAGCAGCCCGATCCCGATCACGATGAAGGTGGCGCCGACCGACCCCGCCACCAGGTAGCGGAAGGCCGAGGTCAGCGCGCGCCGGTCCTGCCCCAGCGCGATCAGCGCGTAGGCCGAAAGCGACGAGATCTCGAGGAAGACGAAGACGTTGAAGACGTCGCCCGTGATGGTGATTCCGAGCAGCCCCGAGAGGCAGAGCAGATAGGCGGCGTAGAAAAGGGGGATGCGCCGCGCCCCGATCTCGCGCTCCACGCTGGTCAGCGCGTATGGGGCCACAAGCGCGCCGATGGTGGAGACGATCACCAGGACCCACGCATTCACGATATCGACGCGGTACTCGATCCCGATCGGCGGCGCCCAGCCCCCGAGGGCGTACGAGATCACCCCCGACGACATCACCCGGCTCAGGAGCACCAGCGAGATCCCCAGCGCCGACCAGCTCGCCAGTACCGCCAGGCCCCACGCGGCGCGTCCGTTCCGCACGAAGAGGCACAGCGGCGCCGCCAACAGAGGCACCACCACCTGGAGGGCCGGGTAGTGTTCCGCCATCAACCGCCCGCCTCGCCAGCCGGCTCTATCCCGGCCTCGATCCCCGTGATCTCGTCCTCCTCCAGCGTCCCGTACGCCTCCTTGATGCGCACGGCGAGCGCCAGCCCCACCGAAGTCGTCGCGATCCCGACCACGATCGCGGTCAGGATCAGCACGTGCGGCAGCGGGTTCGAGTACACGACGTCGGCGTCTCCGTACCCGTCCACCAGGATCGGCGGCGTCCCCTCCGTGATCTTGCCCAGGCTGATGTACAACATGAACACGGAGGTCTGAAATACATTCAGGCCAACGATTTTCTTGATCAGGTTGCCTCTCGAAATGAGGATATAGAACCCGACCATCATCAGGAAGATGACGACCCAGTAGTTGTAGTGGGTGAGGAGCAGGTCGAGGGTCATGGCGCCTGCCCCTTCCGCCCCGCGAAGAGGTAGAAGACGGTAGCCATCACGCCGAAGACCGTCACCAGCACGCCCAGCTCCACCAGCAGGATGCCGTAGTGCTGTCCGTGTTCCGGGTGCGTGGGATCGGGAGCCAGCGCGTTGTAGGCAAGGTAGTTGTGGCCGAGCAGCATCGTGACCACGCCGACGCCCGCGAAGATGACCACGCCCAGCGCGGCGCACCCGCGCACGAACCACGGCGGCAACACCCGCTGCACTTCCTCGAGCCCGTAGACCAGCGCCAGCAGCGCAAACGCGGCTGCCAGGATCACGCCCGCCTGAAAGCCGCCGCCCGGGCTGTAGTCGCCGTGGAAGTGGACGTAGAGCGCGAACATGATGATGAAGGGGGCGAGCACCTTGGCGCCCACGCGCACGATGATCTCTTCCCTCATCCCTCCTCACCCCCTCCCCGGGCGCGCCGTGCCCTCGCACCACCCACCAGCAGGATCATGACGCCCACCGCGGCCGCGAAGACCACCGTCGTCTCGCCCATGGTGTCGTAGCCCCGGTAGGACGCGAGCACCGAAGTCACCACGTTGGGAATGCCGATCTCGCCGTAGCTCTCCTCCAGGTAGTGGTCGGCCACATGGTGGTGCACCGGGTTCGAGGCTTCGCCGAACCCCGGCATGTCCATGGTCCCGTACACGAGGGCGGCACCGGTCAGGCAAACCACGAAGAGCGGCAGCAGCGGCGTGTGGCCGGGCTTGCTCTCGTGGTGCCCGCAGAGCGCCAGCGCGCCCAGGAAGAGCACGGTGGAGATCCCAGCCCCCACCGCGGCCTCGGTGAAGGCCACGTCGACCGCGTCCATCACGGTGAACAGCCCCGCGGACAGGAGCGAGTAGACCCCGGCCAGCATCACCACCGCGAAGAGGTTGCGGATCCGGAGAAGCGCGAACCCGGTCGCCGCCAGCAGCGTCAGCAGCACGATGTCGATGACGGTTACGATGGGACGCCTCCTTCCGCGCCATCGGCGCCGTCGCCGCGCGCTCCTCCGCCACCGTCGGCCGCCGCGCTCACCCCGCCCAGCGTATACGGCCGCAGTCCGCCCGAGAGCGCGGCCTTGGCGACCGCGTGGGTCGCGATCGGGCTCGTGAACCAGAGGAAGGCCAGGATCAGCAGCAGGCGCACGGTGACCAGGTCGGCGCCGTTGTAGACGGCCAGGCCCACCAGGATCATGCCCGCGCCCATCGTATCGGTCATCCCCGCCGCGTGCATGCGGGTGAACACGTCCGGCAGCCGCACCATCCCCAGCGAGCCGGTCAGGAGGAAGAAGGCGCCGCCAAGGAGCAGCGCCCAGCTCAGGGCGGTCACGGCCTGCTCCATCAGGTCGCCCGCCGGTCGGGGAGGGAGCCGTCGGGCCGCGCGCCGGGACGGAACCCCTCGGGGACGGCGCCGTCGGGACGCGAACCCGCCCCCAGGTCGCCGTATTCGATGTACTTCAGCACCGCGATCGTCCCGATGAAGTTGATCAGCGCATACGCAAGCGCGAGATCGAGAAACTCGGGCCGTCCATTGAGAAAGCCCAGGACCGCGATGAGGACGACGGTCTTCGTCCCAATGTTGTTCAACGCCAGAACCCGGTCGTAGGCCGTCGGGCCCAGGAGCGCCCGGCACATGACCAGCCCCATCCCTACCAGCAGCGCGGCCGAGGTCACCACGAACATCATGGCGCCACCTTGCCTTCGAGCCAGGTGACGCGGCGGTTCATGTCGTTCTCCTCCGAGCCGTCGATCTCGGACTGCACGATGGCGTGGACCTCGAAGTCGTCGCCCACGATCCCGGTCGTTACCGTGCCCGGCGTGAGCGTGATCGAGTTGGCGTAGATGAAGCGGCCGAGATCGGTCCGCTGCGACGCGAAGAAGTGCACGATGGAGGGGTCGACCCGAAGCCGCGGCGCGAGGATCAGCCTCGCCACGCGCACGTTCGACTTGAAGATCTCCCACACCAGCCAGGGGACGTACGCGAAGGCCCGCAGGATCAGATGGACGGGTACGGATTCACCGTCGAGCGTTTCCATGCGCATCGCCACCCACACGGCGACGGTGCAGGTCGCCACGCCAAAGCCGAGGAGGAGGCCGGTAAAGTGCCACGAAAGCACCACCCACAGCGCGAACAGGATCCCCCAGAGCCAGACTGCCCGGTTCACCGGAGAAAGCGGTTCAAGTCGTCGTGCTCCCGGGATGCACGGGTTGGCGTGATCTCGTCGTGTCCAGCAACGGGCGAATCTACCAGTTGGACTGCGCTCCGTCCACTATCTCCTGCACCAGAAGCTCAATCGCCTCCGTCCGCCCCACGTCCTCGGTCTCGCTCGCGTCCAGGTACTGCCCCACCACGCGCAGCTGCTGCTGGTCCCAGAGGATCGTGTAGTTCTCCCGGTCGAGCACCTCGACCCGCACGACCAGGACCACCTCGCGCTGCAGAACCTGCACGGTCTCCGCCTGCTGCCCCCTTCTGTAGAGCGGCGCCGTCAGTTCGTAGCGCAGGATCGTCCCCGTCACGACCGCGTCCGCCGCCTCCTCGCCCGCCGTCGTCAGCCCCAGCGAGCGCGGCAACTGGCGCAGCAACGCCTCGTGCACCTCCTGTGTGAGCTCGAAGCGGTTGGTCTCGTTTTCGAAGGGAACAACGGCGATGGTGCGGATGTGGTCGGGGAATCCGGCGCCCGCGGTGAACGAATACATGCAGGCCGTGAAAGAGAGGGTGACCGCGGCGGGCACGGCGAGCAGCCACGCCTGGCACCTGCGGCGCACGGGACGCTCGTGCCGGCTATGGCCCGCGCGGCGTCCAGATGTCCCTGGGAAACGAGTCCACATGCTCCACCGATTCCAGTCTCAGCTCGAGTTCGCGATAGTCGGCCAGGTTGCGGTAGGTCGCTTCGGCCGGGAAGGCCGCCT
Source organism: Gemmatimonadota bacterium (assembly GCA_022823145.1). Taxonomy (GTDB): domain Bacteria; phylum Gemmatimonadota; class Gemmatimonadetes; order Longimicrobiales; family Gaopeijiaceae; genus Bin94. Next base: position 13,760 of record JAJDXS010000068.1, on the reverse strand, counting down.
CCCCGCCGGACCCCGAAACGAAGACACGCTGGACGGTCGATCCCCGCTCCAGCAGCTCCGCGTCCAGCAGCGCGCCGTCACGGAGGAGGAAGCGGACCTGGCGGCCCGAGGGCAGCCGATACTCGACCTCCGTCGTGCTCCGATCGACGGACCCCTGCAACATCTCCGCGCCGCCGCCGGGACGGAAGACCCCCAGCACGGCCCAGAGGAGCGGCGCGGGCGGAACCAGCTCGGTGGGGAGCGATGCGGGGATCCGCAGTTCGTCGTCGACCAGCGCGGCGATCGCGGCGGTCTCGCCGTTGTCCAGGAAGAGGTCCAGGCGCGCGCGGTAGGGCGGCTCGATGCGCGCCACCCCGAACCCCGAATCCCGGAAGTCGGGCTCGCGGGCCCTCCAGCGGAAGTCGAGCCGGGTGGGGTGCGCGGGGCGCGTTCGCTCTGCGACCGCGAGCGCCGCCGCACGGACTTCGGCCAGCTGGCCGGGATTCGGCTGCGGTGCGGCGGGCCCGTGCTCGCCAGCCGGCCCGGCCTGGCCCGCAGAGGCGCAGGCGGCGGCCAGGACCACGGCCATCCCTACCCCTGGCCGCAGCGTTCGCGTAGCTTCGGCCGACATGCCCTCCAAACCGGTCTTCATCGTCTCCGACGTGCACTTGGGCGCGGTCCCGCCGGAAACCGAACAGGCGTTCCGGCGCTGGCTTCTCCATGTAAAGGAATCGGGTAGCCGCCTGATCATCAATGGGGACCTCTTCGATTTCTGGTTCGAGTACCGCCACGTGGTCCTCGCCGAGCACGTCAGGGTTCTCGCCCAACTCGCGGAGCTGGTGGAGTCGGGTGTGCCCGTGCTGCTCATCGGCGGGAACCACGACTGGTGGGGAGGCAGCTTCCTGCGCGACCGGATCGGAATCGACTTCCGCCAGGATCCGGTCACGATGCGGATCCACGGCAGGACCGTGCTGTTGGCTCACGGCGACGGATTGGGCGCCGGGGACCTGGGCTACCGTTGCCTGAGGCTGATCCTGCGCGGCCGCCTGACCCGGTGGCTCTTCCGCTGGCTTCACCCCGACCTGGGCGCGCGCCTGGCGAACCGCGTGTCCGGCACGACGAGAGCGCCGTCCGGCGGAACCTCGGCGAACGTGGCAGCGAAGGACCGGCTGGCGTTCCTGACCGCGTGGGCCCGGGAGCGATTCGAGGTCGACGCGGGCCTCGACATCGTGGCCACCGGGCACGCCCACCGCCCGGCCATCCTCGAACTGGCGCCGGGACGATACTACGTGAATTCGGGCGACTGGCTGGTGCACCGCAGCTATGCGACGCTGGGGGAGTCGGGGGTCCCGGTGCTGCACGAGTGGAAAAAGTAAAGTCCAGATTACATAATGTAATGTTGACTTTACTATAGTGCGTTCACCCGACCGGAATCCGCACCGCCAGTTCGACCGTGCCCCCCGATGGGTCCCCCTCGATGGTAAGGGGCTCGGGGAACTCGCTCAGGTGGGCGGAGACGAACGCGTCCACGCCCGAGAGCAGCAGCGTGAACAGGGCGACGGCCACCCAGTCCTCGCGCTGTTCCCCGCGGGCATCGACCAGTCCGCGGAAGCGCGCGACCTGGTCGTGTTGCTCGAGTGCCGCCTCCACCTGATCCGGCTCCGTGACACCCATCGCGGCCAGCTCCGCGGTCGCGAGTTCCTCCCAAATCGCCGCCTGGTCGCGCGCCACCGCGAGCCTTCGCTGGGTCTTGTAGACCATCCACCCGGCGAGCGCCTCGACGCTGAAGTAGAAGGCCCCGCGCGTCATGGATCCCGTCGTCGTGTGCCCCCACCCGGGGATGAGCGCGCCCCGCAGGAACGCGCCCGCCGGGCTGATCCCGGTCGCCGAGTCGGCCGCGGGCGAGTCGGCCGGCTGAACGGCGGCTGCCGTCCCGGCCGAGTCGGGTGGCGGCGGATCCTGGGCCCGGGCGGGGCCGGCGGTCCCGATGAGGAGACCGCCAATCAGCACAATGACATTACGCATCGACCTGCACTCCCCCGCTGCCGTGGAGAAGTTCGAGCTGCACGGCCCGGGATGGACCGGGGAAGGAATGGGGTTGGCTCTGCATGCCCGAAAGATAGGCAATCGCGGCGGGGCGGGAGCGACCCGCGCGGATGGCGGGGGCGTGTGGGAATCGAACCCACCCACCCGGGTTTTAGCCGGGCACACTGGTTTTGAAGACCAGACGGGACACCAGCCCCGATCCGCCCCCCCGCGCATTCCCGCGCATTCCCGCGGCTCCCCGGAGGCCTACCCCGCCCCGGGAGCGGACACGTTGTCACCGATCGGCGACGAGGGCAACTCCTGGCCCTGCGGCGGTGCATCCTCACGCCTCCCGCCTCCGCGCCGCTCCTCGGCCCACCGCTTCTCGAGCCGTCTGAACGTCTCGGCAAGATCGGCGCGCAGTTCCGCGAAACGCCGCCGCAGATCGGGGCGCCCCTGCAGCCGCAGGAAGAGCGAGGTGTCTTCGTGCGCTTCGCGGGCGAGCTCCACCCACCGCAAGCTGACCAGTCCGGACACCGGGGCCAGAACCGCCGCACCGATGGCGACCGGGGTCCCGCCCGCGAGGTAGCCCAGGACCACCCACAGGATCCAGGCCGCGGCGACCCCGCCCATGAGCGCCAGCAGCTTGATCGTCGCCGTGACCTCGAGCTCGGGGCGCACGCGCCTGACCACGAAGCCGGGCAGCCTGGTCACGGGCGCCCAGAGGAGCGCGCCGGCGACTGCGAACGGAAACCCCAGCACCAGCAGGCCCCCCCGCAGCACGACGTACTTGGCGACCGGGAGGAAGCGGTAGCGCGGCGGCACGTCCCCCTCGCCCGCCCGGAGCTCCGCGTTGAGGTCGGCGTACCGCTCGACCTTCTCGATCAGGCTGCGGTGCTCGTCCGGGTGCGCGCGGCGGATCCACTCCAGCCCCCTCGCAAAGCGCTGCAGGCGGGGGAACCGGCTGCCGAGCCGTTCCCGCTCGCGCCACGGCACCCACTGCGACTCGCGGACGTACAGCTGCTCCGCCACCTCCACCAGCGTCCGGTCGCGGGGGCGGTCGAAGTTCAGCGTCTGGCGCCGGATCCCTCTCTCGATCCGCTCGGTGAGCCTCCGGGCCGCGGCGAAGGGGTCCTCCTCATACGCCTCCCTCAGGTCCCGGCACCCGAACGCCCGCCCGAAGCGCACGGCGACCTCGGTCCTCGCCAGTTCCTTCCCCGAATAGGTGATTCCCACGGGCACGATCGAGAGGCCGAGCCGCCAACCCGCATCCTTCTCCGCCAGCAGCGCGATCCGCGCGGCCCCGGTGCGGAATTCGGCGAGCCGAGATTCCGAATGACTCTTCCCCTCCGGATAGACTTGGATCGCTTGATCCCCCCGGAGCGCGCCGACCGCGGCCCGAAACATCTCCTCGTTGCGATGTATCGCGTCCGGGTCGTCCTGCCTGCGATAGACGGGAATCGCCCCCAGCGCCCGCAACACCGGGCCCAGAAGAGGCCCGTCGAAAAGCGGCGCCCTGCCCAGCGGCCGCGCGATCCGCTCGCTGCAATGAAACACCAGCAACGCGTCGACGAGGCTGTTCGGATGGTTGGCCGCCACGATCAGCGGTCCGTCGGGCAGCGGAGGCCCGTGCCGGTCGACCCGGTAGAAGACCGCCGCCGCGGTGCCGGTCACCCCCGCGATCAGCCTCGGAATCCGATCCAACTGTCGCCTCCGTTCATGGTTTCGGGGCCGTCCCCCTTAGTCCCGGCGCGCCATTGTCGCTATCTTGGCTCCCTTGACCGCAATTCGCCACATGAAATGATATGAAAAGGCGAGAGCGCCCATGACCGTCACCGCCCCCGCATCGGCCCGACCGGCCCGCAGGGCACCCACTTCGAGCCTGCGCAATCCGGGCGTGCCCCTGGACCTGGACGGCGTGCGCCGGGTGCGCGTCAACCGCGCGGCGGCGGACCACCGCGCGGCCAGCCTGACCACGCGCCGGTCGGTGAAGCGCGAGTGGCAGGCCGGATGGCTGCTGCGCGCGGTCACCCTGATCGACCTCACCACCCTGGCCGGCGACGACACCCCCGGGCGGGTGCGGCGGCTGTGCGGAAAGGCGAGACGACCGGTGCGGCACGACATCCTGGCCGCGCTCGGAGTCCCGCCCACCGAGGTGACCGTCGCGGCCGCGTGCGTCTACCACGGCCTCGTCCCGGCGGCCCGCGCCGCGCTGGAGGGGTCCGGCATCCCCGTCGCCGTGGTCTCGACCGGGTTCCCGGCGGGGCTCTCCCCCTTCGCCACCCGGCTCCGAGAGATCGAGGAATCGGTGGCGGCCGGCGCCGAGGAGGTCGATGTCGTGATCACGCGCGGGCTGGCGCTGCGGGGCGACTGGGAGCGGCTCTACGACGAGGTGGCGGCCTTCCGGGACGCGTGCGGCGAGGCCCACATCAAGGTCATTCTGGGGACCGGGGAACTCGGCACGCTCGCCAACGTCGCGCGCGCAGCCACCGTCGCCATGATGGCGGGCGCTGACTTCGTGAAGACCTCGACAGGCAAGGAGAAGGTGAACGCGACGCTCCCCGTCGGGCTCGCCATGGCGCGTGCCGTGCGCGACTACTTCCGGGCCACCGGGGTCCGCGTCGGCCTCAAGGCCGCGGGCGGCATCGGCACGGCGAAGGACGCGCTGGCGTGGATGATCCTGATCAAGGAGGAGCTTGGCGACGCGTGGCTCGACCAGAGCCTCTTCCGCATCGGCGCCAGCTCGCTCCTGGCGGACATCGAGCGCCAGCTGGAGCACCACGCCACCGGGCGCTACTCGGCCTTCCACCGCCATCCCGTGGGCTGAACACGTGAGCAGCGTCCGCGACGCCTTCGTCCGGCCCGACTACGGCCCCGCCCCCGAGAGCCCCGCCATCGCCGACGAGTGGCTTCGCGGCGGCGAGCGCGCCTTCGGCCACTACGTCGCGGGACGCTGGGCCGACGGTGAGGGCGCGGTGCACCGGACCCGCTGCCCGGCCGACGGGCGGCCGCTCGCGAGCTTCCGATACGGCACGGGCAACGACATCGACCGCGCGGTCGCCGCGGCCCACGCCGCGCTGCCCGGGTGGCAGGAGATCGGCGGCCACGCCCGCGCGCGCCACCTCTACCGCCTCGCCCGCCAGATCCAGAAGCGCTCCCGCCTGTTCGCGGTCGTCGAGTCCCTGGACAACGGCAAGGCCATCCGCGAGGCGCGCGATCTCGACATCCCGCTGGCGGCGCGGCACTTTTACCATCACGCCGGCTGGGCGCAGCTGATCGACGACGAGTTCCCCGGCTGCGAGCCCGTGGGCGTCGTGGGCCAGATCATCCCGTGGAACTTCCCCCTCCTCATGCTGGCATGGAAGGTCGCGCCCGCCCTGGCCGCCGGGAACACGGTGGTCCTCAAGCCCGCCGAGTACACGCCGCTCTCGGCGCTGCTCTTCGCGGAGGTGGCCGACGAGACCGGACTCCCGCCCGGGGTGCTGAACATCGTCACCGGGGACGGAGCGACCGGGGCCGCGCTGGTCCGCCACCCCGATATCGCCAAGATCGCCTTCACCGGGTCCACGGAGGTGGGGCGCGAGATCCGCCGCGCCACCGCCGGAACCGGCAAGCACCTGTCGTTGGAACTCGGGGGCAAGTCCCCGTTCGTCGTCTTCGAGACGGCCGACCTCGACGCCGCGGTCGAGGGCGTGGTAGACGGTGTCTGGCTCAACCAGGGCCAGGTCTGCTGCGCCGGATCGCGCCTGCTGGTGCAGGAGAGCGTCGAGGAGGAGATGCTCGACCTCCTGCGCGCCCGCATGGAACGGATCCGGGTCGGCCACCCCCTCGACAAGTCGATCGACATGGGGGCCATTGTCGACGGCAGCCAGATGGAGCGGATTCAGGGCTTCCTCACGGCCGGAGAAGACGACGGGGCGGTCATCTGGCAACCGTCCCGCGCGGTTCCGGAAGAGGGCTTCTTCCTCCCTCCGACCCTCTGCACCGGGGCGCCGGCCTCCAGCCCGATCGTCACCGACGAGATCTTCGGCCCGGTCCTGGTGAGCCTGACCTTCCGCACGCCCGCCGAGGCGGTGGCGCTCGCCAACGACACGCGCTACGGCCTGGCGGCGAGCATCTGGACCGAGGACCTGAGCCTGGCGCTGGACGTGGCGCCCGCGATCAAGGCGGGGACGGTGTGGGTAAACTGCACCAACCGGTTCGACGCGGCGTCCGGGTTCGGCGGCTACCGCGAGTCGGGGTTCGGGCGCGAGGGCGGGCGCGAAGGGATGTGGGAGTACCTCAAGCCCGCGGCTTCCGTCGCGGGTGCCCGCATGGCCGCCACCCCCGACCCCGTCCCCGCCGGCGGCGGCAATGGCGGCAGTCACAGCTCCGGCAACGCTCCCCGCGACCGCATCGACCGCACACGCAAGCTGTGGATCGGCGGCAGGCAGACGCGGCCCGACGGCGGCTATTCGCTGACCGTTCGCGGCGCGTCGGGCACCGCGCTCGCCGAAGTGCCCCGCGGCAACCGCAAGGACGTCCGCAACGCGGTCGAGGCTGCGGCCGGGGCGCGTGGGTCCTGGGCCGCGACCACCGCGTACCTGCGGAGCCAGATCCTCTACTACGTGGCGGAGAACCTGGCGGTACGCGCCGACGAGTTCGCCGCGGCGCTCCGACGCGCGACAGGAGCGGCGCGGGCGGCCGCGAGCGCCGAGGTGGATGCCGCGGTCCGGGCCGCCTTCACCTTCGCCGCATGGGCGGACAAGCACGACGGCAGCGTGCACTCCACGCCGTTCCGGAACGTCACCTTCGCCATGAACGAGCCCGTGGGGACATTGGCGATCCGATGCGGCGACGCGGCACCGCTCGCGGGCGCACTCGGCGCGATCGCCGCCGCTCTCTCCCAGGGCAACGTGGCGGTGGTCGTCGCATCCGAGCGCTCCCCCATCCCCGCCCTCGACCTGGTGCAGGTCCTCGAGACCTCCGACATCCCCCCCGGCACGGTCAACATCCTCTCGGGGCGCCACGGCGAAGTCTACCCCACCCTGGCGGCCCACGACGACGTGGATCAGCTTTGGGATTTCGTCGCGGACGGGCTCTCGGGCGAAGCCGAGCGCCTCTCGGCGGGCAACCTCAAGCGCGTGTGGGTGGACCGCGAGGGCGCGATCGACTGGCGCTCACCGACCGCGCACGCCACCGAAACGCTTCTGCGCAAGGCGACGAGGGTCAAGAACATCTGGGTACCCTACGGAGTGTAGCCGACGGCGGCCCCGGCGGCGGGCGGCAGGATTCCCTGTCCCGCCCTGGCCGGGACCGCCCCGGGCCTCGTCAGACCGCGTCCAGCGCCCGATCCAGATCGCCGATGATGTCCTCGATGTTCTCGATGCCGACCGACAGCCGGATCATCTCGGGCCGCACGCCGACGCTGCGCTGCTCCTCTTCATTGAGCTGGCGGTGCGTGGTCGACGCCGGGTGGCAGGCCAGCGACCTCGCGTCTCCGATGTTGACCAGCCGCTTGAACAGCTCCAGCGCGTCGTAGAAGCGCACGCCGTCGTCGAATCCTCCGGCGAGCCCGAAGGTGAGGATTCCAGAAGCGCGGCCGCCGAGGTACCTGACCGCGAGGTCGTGGTATCGGTCCCCCGGCAGTCCCGCGTAGTTCACCCACGCCACCTTGGGATGACTCTGCAGATGCCTCGCCACCGCCAGCGCGTTGTCGCAGTGGCGCTCCATGCGGAGGTTCAGGGTTTCGAGCCCCTGAAGGATCAGGAAGGCGTTGAAGGGCGAGATCGCCGCGCCCGTGTTGCGGAGCGGCACGGTGCGGGCCCGCCCGATGTAGGCCGCGGGCCCCAGCGCCTCGGTGTAGACCACGCCGTGATAGCTCGGCTCGGGCGTCGAGAAGGCCGGGTAGCGCGCGGCCCGGTCGGCCCAGGGGAATCTTCCCGAATCCACGATGGCGCCGCCGAGCGAGTTGCCGTGACCGCCCATGTACTTGGTCAGCGAATGGACCACGATGTCGAAGCCGTGCTCAATCGGCTTCAGAAGCGCGGGCGTGGCAACCGTGTTGTCGACGATCGTGGCGATCCCGTGGGCGCGCGCCAGGTCGGAGACGGCCTCCAGGTCGACGATATTGCCCGCCGGGTTGCCGATGCTCTCGCAGAAGATCGCCCTGGTCCGTCCGTCGACCAGCCTCGCGAGGTCCTCCGGTGAGTCGCCGTCCGCGAAGCGAACCTCGATGCCCATGCCGGGGAGCGTGTGGGCGAAGAGGGTGTAGGTGCCGCCGTAGAGTTGCGGCACGGTGACGATGTTGTCGCCCGCGGCCGCCAGGTTCAGGATGGAGTAGGTCACCGCCGCGCTGCCCGCCGAAAGCGCCAGGGCGGCGACTCCCCCCTCCAGTCCCGCGACGCGTTCCTCCAGCACGGCCTGCGTCGGGTTCATGATGCGGGTGTAGATGTTGCCCGGCACGGCAAGATTGAACAGGTCCGCCCCGTGCTGGGCGTCGTCGAACTGGTACGCCACGGTCTGGTATACCGGAACCGCGACGGCATGTGTCGCCGGGTCCGACTTGAATCCGCCGTGAATGGCTATGGTCTCGTCTCTCATGGTCTCGTTGGTCCTCATGTGGTGTATTGCGTCGGGTTGGTGGAATGGCGCACGATTCGCCGCGCAGTTGCGACACGCGCGCCCATGCGGGAAATGCGCAAGGCGGGGCTCGAGCGAGCCTGGAGAATGCCTGGATCCTGAATGCCCACAGCCCGGGTTGGCTGTTGGCGTTGCCCTACTCTGGTGTAATGGCCGCTTTACACTATGTCATGTTGCCATTACATCGACATCGCCCCGGGAGCCTGTTTCGCCCTGGACATCGGGCTGCAGGGTGTAAGGCTGCAAGGCATAGGGCCGCTGGCGATCTGACCGGATGGCTGGACAATTCGGGAAGTCCGCTGGTAGGGGGTTCTGGAACCGGAAGGCAGGGACGCTAGCGGAAACGGCACACCGGGTCAAGCTCCATTGTCGCGAATCACCCCGATGTCGACTCGCCGGTCGACCCGGACGCTCTATCGGCGCAGCAACGACCGGTAGACCGGGTTCATGATCTGCAGATAGACGGTCTCCCCGGGGCCGACCGACACCCGGTTGGTGGTGTAGCGATCGCCCGCCAGAATGTCGATCCGGATGCGCAGGTCGTCCACGGTGGGCCAGTTCAGCGTGAAGGACTCCCTTCCATTGCCCGGCACCACACCCAGACGCCTCTCGGTCCGGGCCACGGCCCTCACCGTCGCCTCGTTGAAGTTGTTGTTCTCGACGTTGATCCGGATGCTCTGGGAACTCGCGGACCTCGGGTCGAAGGGATTGGTCACTTCCCTGGAGCCGGAGCAGGCCGTCACCAGCGCCAGGACAATCGCCGTCGCCGCGAATTGAAACCAGCTTCCTGCACGGCGTTTCATAACACACCTCCTTCGGCGGACGGTCCCGCGCCCGCGTTGTGGCCGCGGATGGCGAACCCCCCGCCGCCATCCGAGTGGCGAGGGGTCCTCCGTCCGCCGCTAGCTCACCAGCCGGCGATCCTCGATCGGTTCGAGTCCCTCGCGGATGAGGATTTCGTTGAGCCGTCCGAGATCCCTCCGGATCACGATGTCCATCTCGGCCATCTGCTCGTCCAGCAGCGCCGAAAGATGCTCGAAGACCTCGTATGACTGATCGGTCGGCCGGTTCTCCGACCCCTCGACCACGCCCAGCAGCGCGGCGAGCTTGTTGTTCAGCTTGATCGGGTAGTTCAGCGGATCCTGGTTGCTCTGGTTCTGGACCTGGTAGATCTCGGCTTCCACCACCCCCAGGTTCTCTTCGACGATCGCAGCCTGCGATTCGACCTCGCCGTCGTCGGTCTGCTCGAGCCGGTCCTCGATCTGGCTGTTGATGTCCCGCACCTTGATCACGGCCTCGTTCGCTTCCGAGACACGGTCGCGGATCTGGATCGCCAGCTCGAAGCGCTCGCGCAGGTCGGCCACCGTCACGCCGGCGAGGTTGGGGTTGATCAGGATGTCGAAGTCGCGCGTCTGCGGGGAGCCGCCGTCGACCGTCATCCGCACAGTGTAGGTTCCCGGAACCGCGGTGGGACCCATGGGCCGCGCCGCCCACATGATCCGTCCCTCGAAATCCGTCCATGCCGGGTACCGCATGTCCCAACGGAACGAGTGGGCCCCCTGCGCGACCGACGGGCCCCCTCCTCCCCCACCCCCGAAGAACGCCGCGAACGGATTCTCCTCCTCTTCTTCCTCATCGTCGCCCGCGACGGCCTCCCACGTGCGGATCACGTCGCCGGCCGCATCCATGACCTCGAAGGTCACGCTCTCGGCGTCCTCGGCCAGGTAATACTGGAACTGCGCGCCCTGGTCGACACCCCGGACCGGGTCGATGGGCTCGAAGAGCCACGCTCCGGCGGCGGCGACCTCGTCGGTCATCTGGCGCAGCGGGCCGATGTTCTCGAGCACCCAGAATGAGCGGCCGTGCGTCGCGATGACCACGTCGTTGTCCTCGACCACGAGGTCGGAGACCTGCAACACGGGCAGGTTGAGCGACAGAGGCTGCCACTGTGCGCCGTCGTCGAACGAGACGTACACGGTGCGCTCCGAGGCTGCGTAGAGGAGCCCGGGGCGCGCCGGATCCTCGCGCGTGGCGCGGATGAAGTCGTCCTCCGGAATCCCGCCGACGATCTTCGTCCAGGACTGCCCGTAGTCGTCGGTCTTCCAGATGTAGGGGGCGCGGTCGTCGTCCACGAGGTAGCGGATGCCCGAGACGTAGGCCTTGCCACGCGTCGTCGGGGACGCATCGATGGTGTTGATGCGCACGAAGTCGGGGGCGTCGGGCGGTGTGACGTCCGTCCAGTTGAGGCCGCCGTCGCGGGTGACGTGCACGAGCCCGTCGTCCGAGCCCGCCCAGATCACCTCCGCGTCGTGGTAGGAGGGGGCGATCGCGAAGACCGTGGCGAACGTCTCCACGCCCGTCTGGTCCCTGGTGATCGGGCCGCCCGAGGGTCCCATCGTCATCGGGTCGGCACGGGTCAGGTCCGGGCTGAGCTGCTCCCAGCTCTGTCCCTCGTTCGTCGTCTTCCACACCTTTTGCGTGCCGGTGTACAGCACATCGGGGTCGTGGTGCGAGAAGACGATCGGGAATGTCCACTGCACCCGCTCGATCAGGTCCTCGGACGACTGCCCCATGGGGTTCTCGGGCCAGACGTTGACCGCCCGGGTCGCACCCGTCTTCATGTCGAAGCGTGACAGCGCGCCGCCGTAGCAGCCCGCGTAGAAGACGTCGAGGTCGATCGGGTTGGGGGCCACGTAGCCGCTCTCGCAGCCGCCGACAGCGTAATACCAGGCACGGTTTCCGGGGCCACGGGCCGACATCTGGTTCCACCCGCGCACCGGGATACAGGCGGTGGAGTTGTCCTGCTGTCCGCCGCAGATGTGGTAGGGCGTGTGCTCCGTGGTGATCACGCGGTAGAACTGGGCGGTCGAATAGTCCTGGTCCGTCCAGCTCTCGCCTCCGTTGAAGGTGACGTTGGCGCCGCCATCGTTGGCGTTGATCATCCGGTCCGAGTCCCCGGGCGCGATCCACAGGTCGTGGTTGTCACCGTGGGGCACGGGAATGCCGCGCGGGAAGGTCTCGCCGCCGTCCCGCGAGCGGTAGAGTCCCGTGTTGAGGGCGTACATCACGTCCTCGTCGTTCGGGTCGGCATAGATGCGCGTGTAGTAGAAGGCGCGCTGCCGCAGCTTGCGCTCCTCGTTCACCCGCTCCCAGCTCGCGCCCGCGTCGTCGGAGCGCCACACGCCGCCGTCCGGCTCGTGCTCCACCAGCACCCACACGCGGTTCGGGTTCGCCGGTGACACGGCCACACCGATCTTGCCCACCGGTCCCTCCGAGAGGCCGATATTGGCGGTGATCTCGGTCCAGCTCTCCCCGCCGTCGGTGGACTTGTAGAGGCCGCTGTCCTCACCCCCGGAAGACATCCCCCAGGAACGGCGCCACGCCTCCCAGATCGCGGCGTAGATGACGTCGGGGTTCGTCACATCGACGCTGATGTCCACGCCCCCCGCCCTGTCGCTCTTGTAGAGAACGTTCCGCCACGTCTCGCCGCCGTCCGTGGTCTTGAAGATGCCGCGTTCGGGGTTGTCGGCGGAGTGCTTCCCGAAGGCTGCGACCCAGGCGATGTCGCAGTTGTCGGGGTGGATGCGGATGCGCGCGATGTTCTGGGTTTCGGTCAGCCCGATGTGCTCCCAGGTCTCGCCCGCATCGGTGGACTTGTAGGCCCCGTCCCCCTGCTGGATGTTGCCGCGGATCTGCGTCTCGCCGGTCCCCATGTAGACGATGTCGGGGTTGCTCTCGCAGACCTGCACGGCGCCGATCGACGCGCTGTTCATCTGCCCGTCGGTGACCGGGTCCCAGTTGAGCCCGCCGTCGGTGGTCTTCCAGAGCCCGCCGCCGGTCGTGCCCATGAAGTACTCGAAGGGCCGGGCGTCCGATCCCGCAGCCGCGATGGAGCGACCGCCGCGGGGCGGGCCCACGTTGCGCCATTCGAGCGAGCCCCATAGGGCTTCGTCGTAGCCCTGCTGGGCGTGGACAGGGACCGGAGAGTGAGCGGTGGCCGCGAGAAGGGATGCGGCCAGGGTGAACGTGGGTAGGAAGCGAAACAGATGCCGCATGTGGCGACTTCTCCTGTGCATGGAATGGGTGTGGACAACGGAAGCCCGACCAGTGGGATTGAACCGGGACTTCGATCCGTGAACCATAGACCCGAGAAACGGGTGGATCAAGAACTGACCCGGGTCACTCGCCTTGCCGACGGGTCAGCCCGCGCGCTTCAGGTCTCCAATGGCTTCCAAAACCTGGCGATGATTGTCCCGCATATCGACCCTCACGGACTCGATCCGCGCCTCCAGGCGCTCTTCCGCCTTCGCACGCCGGGCATCCACGCGATCGATGCGCGCGTGCACCTGGTCAAATCGGGTGTCCATGTCCGTCTTCAGGTCGCCAAATCTCGTCTCCACCTGGTCGAATCGGGTGTCCATGCCCGTCTTCAGGTCGCTGAATCTCGTCTCCACCTGGCCGAATCGGGTGTCCATGTCCATCTTCAAGTCGCCCATCCGGCCGCCCACCTGGCCGAATCGGCCGCCCATGTCCGTCTTCAAGTCGCCCATCCGGCCGCCGAGACCCGCAATCTGGGCACCCAGCGCTGCGATACTCGTGTCCACATGCTTCAGGTCGTTCTCGCGAAGGGTTTTGAACTCCTGCCGCAGATCCTCCATCTCGGCCTTCATCGCCCTCCAAAGCGCGATCAGCACCGACACCAGCGTCGCGAAGCCCGCCGCCATGCCAAGATCCGTTCCAGTCATCTTTCCTCCGTTGCCCCGTCGGGCATCCTGTCCCATCGCGGCCAAGTTGTCAAGGCGACCTTCGACAGCTCCAAGGCGCCCATAACGATCCCGATAACGATGTGTCCGATCGACGGGCGAAAGGATGGCTCGATGGGCATGGATATTGTAAAGCGTTGTAATTACTTGTGTTACCTTGCCAAGGTCTATGGTTGTTCCCTTATCAGTTCGTGTTTCATGAACGGGATGTAGATCGACGTCCTCGAACGCTCTCGGATGTAACTGTTCGGTCAAGCCGTGGTCCCGAACTCCTGACGGGTTCGGCTTGATGGCGCACGAGCAACCGACAAGCACCCCCACTTCCACCTCCATCGGGAAAGCGGGCAGAGCGGAGGCCGAGACCCGTGGTGC
>JAJDXS010000056.1 GCA_022823145.1 Gemmatimonadota bacterium | reverse complement strand
CCGTCCGGAAGGACGACGACAAAGCTGCTCTCGCCGCCCCGCACGTGGCGCCCGCAGACCTCCAGCTCACGGCCGTGCAGCGGGTGCCACGGATAACGGATGACAACACAGGATTTGTGAGCACTACGTCGCGTGTTCGCCCGGCGTCGGCAAGACTCACCTGGCCATCAGCCTAGCCATTGCCACGGCAGAGAGCGGGCGCAGGGTCTACTACGGCACCCTGACCGATCTGATCGACTCGCTCGAGGAGGCCCAGGCCGCCGGACGGCTGAACCAGCGTCTCAAGACACTGACTCACCCGGCGCTTCTGGTCGTCGACGAGATCGGCTACCTCCCTGTCACCCGGAGCGGTGCCATCCTCTTCTTCCAGCTCGTGAACCGGCGCTACGAGCACGCCTCGACGGTGCTCACCTCGAACCAGGGCTTCGAGCGCTGGGGCGAGATCCTGCACGACGAGGTCATGGCCGCCGCCCTCCTGGACCGTCTGCTCCACCGCTGCCACATCGTCAACATCCGCGGCAACAGCTACCGGATGCGACGCCACGCCGAACTCTCCAAGGCGATCCACCCGACGGCCGCCCGGGCCATGTCAGCCGAACGCTCCGGCGATGGAAAGACCCTGTGATGGGCTCCCGCCACGGACCCCAGGTCCGCCCTGCTCCGGTCGCTGCGCTCCCTCCGCCGGACGGACCTCAAAGTGTCAGATTTTCGATGGCCAGAAGTGTCAGGTTTTCGGTGGCCATTGACATCGTGCGACAACCGCTTCACGAGCGTGGGCTCCCCCACCACCTCCGGCAGCACAGCGATCATCACGCTGTCCTTGTGGACATCCATCCCGACGAACACCTTCGTCTTCTGCTTCATAGGGCCGGTTTCCTGTTCCGGTTGCGACGCATCACGTCGCATGTGGCTCTGGCACCTCCGCTCACCGGGGCGCTAACCCACGGTAAACCGTCAGGGGCCGGCCCTTCCATACTTTCTACGCTCGCCTCCACGGGTGCCCAACAGCCGGGCCTTCCCCGAAACCCGGACCTGCAAATCAACCGGGGCGTCCCCAAGAATGGAAGAGACAAGCGACCCCCCATTTTTCGATGCCTGCTGTGGCATCGGCGGAGGTTGGGATGTGCACGGCCATCCCAACCTCCGCCCAGGTCGCTCCCAGTGCAACAGTCCCTTGCGGGAAGGCCATCGTCGGGACGCCGGTTCACGCGCAACTGACAACCGCCGGACGCGCTTCCGGTTTGGGCGGATGAGTGTTGAAGTCGCCGGTCGGCGACCCGACATTAATGGTCTGTTTCGATCGTCTCCTGCAACCGGACCTCGCAGAAATGGCCGCCGTCAAGCGAAGGCCCCTCGAAATCGCATCGCGCCGCATGGTGCAGGACGCGCGGCTGGCCATCCGCGACGTGTATGACGCGATCGTCGAATTGGTAACCAACGCCGACGACCGGTATCAGATTCTTGGGGCGGCGGGCAGGGTGGAGATCGAGCTTGGCAGGCAGGGTAAGGGACGGCCGTCGATCCTGCGTGTCCGCGACTTCGCCGACGGAATGACCACCGAACAGATGAACCGGAAACTCGGGCGCATCGGCGGTCGCGTCAGCGGCCTCGAAGCCGGGCACGCAGTGCGGGGCACCAACTCGCGCGGAGCCAAGGACATCGCGGCGCTGGGCAAGGTCACCTTCGAGTCGGTCGCGGGCGATGGGCGCATGCACACCTGCCGGATCTACCGGAATCTGGAGTACGAGGCGGACGATTCGCGGGGGGTGACGACGCGGCTTCGGAAGCGGCTGGGCATTGCGAAGGGGACCGGCACCCTCGTGACGATCGAGATCGATCCGGTCCACCGGATCCCCAAGATCGATACGCTCGTTCCCAAGGTGGCGACGCTGGTGCGCCTGCGCGACATCGTCCGGCAGGAGAAGACCACGCTTCTGATCAAAGGGCTCCGGAACTCCAGGCACCGGCCGGTCGGTCTTGCCCGGCCCGCTGGCCGCAAGCGTGTTTCCAGGACGTTCGCCGTGCCCGGCTATCCGGGTTCCAAGGCCAAGCTGGTCGTCTTCCGGGCGAGAAAGCAGTTCAAGTCGGGCCGGGACCGGTTCAGGCTGGGCGGCATCCTTGTCAAGTCCCGACACGCCATCCACGAGGCCACGCTCTTCGACCGGAGCCTCGAATGGGACTCGAATGCGCTTTGGTTCTACGGACGGCTCACCTGCGAGGCGATCGACGACCTCTGGAACGAGTACGACGAGCGGCAGGCGCGGGGCGAACCGCACCCGGCCGAGAACCCGGTTCCAATTCTGGATCCTTCGCGCAAGTCGGGGCTGACGCGCGGCCACCCGTTCGTCGATGCGCTGTACGGAAGGGCGCTCGCACTGCTTCGGCCCCTGGTCGAGGAGGAGCGCAAGCGGGCGCAGCGGGAGCGTGCCCGCGGCGTCGAGAGCCACAAGACCCGGAAGCGGCTCAACGCGCTTGAGAAGGCCGCCAATCAGTTCATGGAGGATTTCTCGGAAGAGGACGTTTCGCGCGACTCGAAGGGCAGACAGACGGGGAGCCGTTTCCAGATCCGGGGCTATGTGCTGAGTCCCCAGTACGCGCAGATCGTACGCGGCCACTCGTTTGGCTGCTGGCTGACCGTTCGGACCGAAGCGTTTCCCGAAATGGCTGAAGGGACGCCGGTTCGGGTGGCGTGTCTGACGGATGAAATCCGTGCCGACCGTGCCGAGGTCCCGCTCGAACCGCTCGCGGCGCAGGACGGCGTGCTGCGTGCCACGTGGTCGGTCAAGGCGTTGAAGGCCACCAAGGCAACGGGACTGGAGGTCCGCGCGGGTCCGATCAGGGCCGAGTCGACCATCGCCGTGCTGGCGTCCGAAGCGGAGAAGTACTCGGATCTCGCAGGGCTCGCGTTCGAGCGCCCGCGCTACCGCGTCCGCGGCGGTTCGCGGAAGCAGATCCGGCTGCTGGCGCCGACCGCACTCGTCCGCTCGGCGGGACGCGACTTCGAACTCGCCATGGCATCGGATGAGTTCCGGGTCACCGGATCCAGAAGGATGCTCCTCAGGGCCAACTTGGGGATCGCCGTGGCCAAGCTCACCGTCGCGGTCCTGGACGACGAAGCCGCACCCGCGAAGCTGGTCGCCCGACTTGGCGGCGAGGAGGCCGAAACCGAGATCCGCGCCCTGCCCCCGGCCGGAGCGGGCATCGTGATCAAGCTGGAGGACGTGGACCACGGCGCGTTTCGGTACCGCTGGAACAAGAACGTGCTGGAGATCGGGGCGCGACATCCGTCGTTGAATCGGTATCTCGGACCAAAATCCGAGCGCTACCCGGGCCAGGACGAACTCCATTTCCGCGTGCTGCTGGCCGAAGTCGTGGCAGAGGCGCTGTGCGCACGCAGGTTGGAAGGGAACATCCGGGCCAACCCCGGCGATTTCGAAGCGATGTCCTGGGACGACCATTACCGGCACTTCTCAGAGTTGATGTCCAGGTTCCTGCCTAACGCGCACGCCTTGATGGCACCGCAGATTTGACGACGCAGACGCATCGCCGGGACATCAGATGTTCTTCCTACTCGACCGAATGAGGTCCGATGACAGCCTTCTGACAAATGACGACCAAGCAGTAGCCCGCGGCCGGGTTCCCAACCGCATCAGCGGCGGCGTGTGGCCTTCCCGCAGGGATAAATCGAGGGGAGCGACCCCAGCAAGGGGCGTGGGCGCGGCGCACCTTCTCGTGGTGGCGACCGAGGAAGCCCGTCAGTCAACGCAGAGAAGACTCAATGGGGGGGGATTTCCCCCCAAGGGAGGGAAGGGTTTTCCCCGTCAAAAATACAGGACTTTCCCTCTATGGAGCTGGGCGTGTCGGTAGCGATAATTGAGGTGTCGACCGATCCCTCCGGGCAGATCGAAGCCCATTGACACCGTAAAGAGAAAGGCATCATCGTGAAACGACGACTGGTTCTGTGCGGGCTCAACTTGATGCTCGTTGCCGTTGTCCTGCTTCCGGCAGGCAAAGCCATGGCCGTGTGTGACACTCCTCCAGCGTGCCAGTGTGAATGCCTTGACGAGTGGGACAGCTGCGCGGAAGGGCTCTCGACCGAAGAGGCGCGGGAGAAGTGCGACCCCGATTACGACGATTGCTATGAAGAGAACTGTTCCTGGTAGACCATGTAGTAGCCGTACATTGGGCATGGTTCCAAGTGGCATCGTACGCTCCGTCTCGATCCTGCTGGCGTGGTGGTCGATCGGTTGTGGAGACTCCGGCGCTCGACCGGCTTCCTCGGGTCCACCGGACAGTGTAGTCATCAGCGCACCACTGCCCCTCCTGGTTCTGGGCGACTGGTCGGGCGACGGCGGCACGGATTTCCAGGATATCGTCGGTGCGTTCGTGGACAGGGAAGCCGGAGTTCTGGTGGTCGGGAATTCGGGCGATGGCACGGTCAGGTTCTTCAGCATTGATGGAGACCCGCGCAGGAGCCTGGGTGGCATCGGCGAAGGGCCGGACGAGTTCCAGCGCCTGGGCGGAGTGTTCGAGTACCGGGGTGATTCGGTGCTGGCATTCGACCGCTGGGAGTATCGGGCTTCGGTGTGGCCGTATGAAGGGGGCCGAGTCCGGTGGGTGTCAATCGAGGATCTGCCCGTCGGTCTGCGCTTCCCGACCCTTCGCGGCTCCCTGCCGGACGGAAGATTGCTATGGACGGCAGAAGCGGTTGACGATCGGTACGACGAGCCTGGAGTCTCGCATTCGCGTTTCGTAACGGTCTTTCTCACGTCGCCGGAAGGCCGTGGGTTCCAAGCGGTCGGGGAGACTGCCGGGGCCATGCTGTACCGGTATCGTTCTTCGAGGTTTGCGAGAGGCATGGCTCCGTTTTCTCCACGATCGTTCGCGGCGGCTGTCGATTCCGTTGTCTACTTCGGTTCGACCCGGTTTCCCCAAGCGATGCGCGTCGGATCCGCCGGGATGCCGCTCGAATCCGTACGCTTTGATTCGGGCAGAATGGCCACCTCACCTTCGCAACGAGAGGCCGATCTGACGATCCGCCGGAGTGCGGTGGAACGAATGCCCCCGACGCCGCTTCGAGCCGCAAGGCTGGCCGAACTGGAGCTCCTGCCATATCCCGATTCTCTTCCCGCAATGGGCGCGATCGTTGTCGGTCGGGACGGCCGACTGTGGGTGGCCGACTATGTGGCACCGCACAGCGGAGCGGATCAGGCTTTTCCGGGATCCCGCAGGTGGGCGGCGTACTCCGAACTCCCAATGAGGCGTCAAGCCTACCACTTTCCGGAAAGGTTCAGGCTCTTCTGGGCCGACGAAGCCATGGCGGTCGGCGTCGTCCAGGATTCGCTTGACGTCGAGCGGATCGTGGTTGCTCCGGTCCCCCCAGAAGAGGGAGACGGCAGCCGGTGAAGCGGCTCGGGACTGTCGAAGCTGGATTGACGCTGTGCTTGCTGTTATTGACCGCGATCAGTTTGCGGCCTTCCGGTGCCTTGGGAAGCCGTATCCTTGCCTGGAATCAGGAGAGACAGGTGGTGAAACTGTATCGGGCCGGGTGGGAGGAGGAAGCCTCTACGCGAGGAAGCATCCAGGGGAATGCCGGTAAGCCGATCACAGCCTTCGCATTCAGCGACTACTTGTGCCGCCACTGTCGATTGTCGCATGCGCTTGTCAACCGACTGGTTGCCGATGAGGATGCAGCGATCGTCGTGATACATGTCCCCGGGTCGCCTCGTGCCCGTGAGGCTGCCCGGGCTGCCGTCTGTGCGGAGGATCAGCGGGCTTTCGCCCGAGTGCACGAACATCTGATGACGGCAGACGACTGGACCGAGACCGATCCGAATTGGGAGACCGTGGCTCGAAGGGCCGGTGTTCCATCGGTCGACAGATTCCTCTCCTGCTTCAACTCGTCGGCTACGTCGGAGCGATTGGCACAGGATGTTCGATTGGCAATGCGCTGGAAGGTAACCGGCACGCCCACTTTCGTGTCACCACACGCGCGTATCGTCGGGAATCCTGCGGAGGAGGACCTGGTGAGGTTGCTCGGCCACTGACCTTGCCTACGCGATTCGCCAGATGCTGGCCGAGGCCCGCGCCGACCTGACCGGCGAAGCCGCGGGGCCGCTCGCGCCCACCAAGATAAAGCCAAGCCTGAACTCTGGCCGGGCGATGTGCTGGAAGCGCGAGACCTCTTGGCGGTCGAGGAGGCAGAGCCCCTCGTCAGTCTCTGCCGGGGACCCGCTATCCGTGATCCCAGAGAGGTATGATCTTAGGGACCGGTAACGATGGAGTGGACGCCCCGCAGATGTGCCAAGATCGTACCGAGCGATTAATCGACCGTCCAAGGGAGGAGGCAACCCGCACGGAGATGTTGCGCACACGGGCCACCCGGCCACCCCCAGCCGTTACGCCATCGAGGTCGCGCCCAAAACTGTTTCCGTGGCTTCATTTCATCATCCACAGCGAGGATGTCGAGTTCCTTTGCCGGAGGTCCGAAACCGGGGGTACTCCCACCCCTCCGGGGGTCGGGTTCGTGCGGTACACGCGATCCTGCGGCCTCGGATTCCACGCAACCGGCCCCCAAACGCCCAGAATCGCCGTGAGGGCGGTTTTCCGGGCTCGAACACGGCTCCGGGGGCTCCGGGGCCACCCGGTCGGCCAGGGGACTCTGCGCGGATACTGACGGCCTCGCCGGTCGCCACCGAGTTCCCGGCTCGCGGGTGCGGCGAGGATCGCGTCGGCCGGATCGTCCGCCCACGAAGGGGAACGCCCGGCGGCGGCGGCGACGGGGTTCGAGGGGTGGAGCACCCCGCCGCCCGCCGCTCCTGCGGCGGGCCGGAAAACCGCGGGGTCAGAGGGGGCGCGGCCCCCGCCAGCCTCCGCAGGGGACGCACGGAGTGTGGCCCCAAGGAGTAAGCTGGCTTGTCTCCCATAGTCATGCAGATTCCCGCTTGATTTGCATGACCGGGTCACGGGGAAGGCCCCGGCTGTTGAGCGCCCTCATCATCTGCTCACCGAGTAGCGAACGATGTAGCTTTCGGTCAACGTCCCCTGCTCGACCGCGAAATACACTCCCGCATCTCCGAATGTTCTCGGAAAGGCCGGCACCTTGACATCTCTAACGCCGCCGTCGCGCAGATCGACAATGGCCACGCGTGCCGGACCGTCCGCATCAGAACTCCACTGGCGTACCCAAGCGGCACCCGGATCGACAACCAGATCCTCCCACCGAATGCGTGCGGTCGGTGCGGCACCGGATCCGGGCAGCGCCTGAAAGCGTCCGCCGGAGTCGTTCTCGCCTGCTTCTGGGAGAGGCCAATCGGGTAGCCGGTGGCTTACGACGACCCCGGTGTCGATGTTGAAGACCCGGAGGTCGTCGCCGGCGCCGTCCGTCGCTACGACACACCGTCCCCAAACAGCCCAGAGCGGTCGGGCTTGCAGTCTCGGAACAACGACGCCGCGCTGTGTGGTTGGTGGATGGGTCAACGGTAGTTCCCACAGCCTTCTAGGACGGCTTGTCGCTGTCGGCTCGTTGCCGATGTCGAAGGCCCATGTTTCCAGATGCCTCTCGGGAGCCCCTCCGTCGCCGGGTTTGTCCACGGCAAAAAGAACCCGGCCGTCCGGCTCGCTCAACCCCACATAGCGAAACCCGAACACGCGGCTAGACGGCACCCCTTCCAAGTACCTGCGCTCGAACACACCCGCCAAGTCAAACAGCTCAATGCCCGTTCCGTCGTAGACTGCAACGCCGGACGACCCGGCGCTGAGAAACCGGAAATCGACATAGCGACCCAAGGGGAAGGGGCGGGCGATGCCCCAGAACTCCCCCGGGCCTTCGCCCCGACGCCCGAAGCGGTGGACTGGGAGAAGCGAGTCCGGCGATAACACCACCACTTCCGGCTTGGACTGGTCGAACAGATAGACGGCACCGTCCCGGTAGCCCAAGCCGCCGAAGCTCCCGATCACTTGGTTGTCGGTCGCGCCGTATACTGCTTGTCGGACCGGTGCCGGGTTCCTCGGAAGCCACTGGTCTTCCATGGTTTCCAATGGCAAAGGGTGGCATGCTGTATCCCTCGCCCACGGACGGGAACCAACTTCCCGGGAAGAGGCACCCAAGGCACCTGCAAGCAGCGCCAAGAATGCCACGCCGAAGGTGGTCACGCGATTCGCCAAGTGGCAGAGCATACACCGCGCTGGGACTCGGTCGGGCGGAAAAGAAGACACCCGCAAGGCCTCGTCACGCTCGGGGCCGGTGGGCTCTACTCCTCGCAATTCACCTCGCCGGTTTGGCCGTCCAAGCATATCCAATACCAGCCGCCTCCCGGACAATCGCAGTCGAAGCAGAGTGTTCCGGGCGTTCCCGCAGGATCAAGCACCCCGCACTCGTCCCACTCTTGGGAGCCGTCGGAGCAACTGAACGCAACGGCCACGGCGTCGGCCGCGACCTCGGCGGCTAGGACATCCCCACCCGGGACGGCGGCGGAGGCTGGCGGAGCGCCCGCCGCGTACAACACCGCAAGAACGGCGACGGCGATGGCGATGACGGGGGCGAAGCGAGGAAGGCGCGGCATGGGTTATCTTGCCTTTTCGGTGTGATGGACGTGGGATTCTTGACGGTCGAACCTCGCCAAGAAACGATCAGCGCGCTCAAGGCTACCGGTGCAGTCCGCGTTCGTCAAGGTCACTCAGTTTCAGAGGGGACAGAGCGCTCAAGTTCGCTCCGCAACCCGATATGCATCTAAGGGTTGAGACAGCTCCGCAGCGGCGAATCTGGTTTCGACGACAGCGGTCCAGCAGGTCGCATCGTCTCCGTTCCGGTCCCGTCAGAGTCCCTGCCGCGCGGGCTCTGTGCTAAGCCAGTCGCACTGCTCGTCGGATACCAGATACATCAGAATCCAGGTCTGGAGCTTCTCCGAATCGTCGATGCGTCGGTCCAGGACGAACAGCGTATCGCCCCGGAAGGTCTCCATCGGCCGGATCTCGAAATCGCGGGGCACCAGCGCGTCCACGCATGCCGTCTCGAGGTCTGACGAGAGTATCCCAACCCAGACCTTGGCGGTGAGCACCGGCATCGGTTCCATCTTCAGCGCAGTCTGGTCGTGGTGGGTGAACACGAACCCGCCGCCCGGGCGCGGGAACAGTTGGCGCAGTCGCGAATTGCCCTCCAGCCGCTCGCGGAACGGGATGCGCCGGATGTCGATGCGTTCCCGGAGGTCGGCCGGGACGCCCTTTCTTCTCGCCACCGGGATGTTCGCCGTGTCCACCACCTCGCCCCGCAGGTTCAAGACGAACATCTCGTCCAGTCCAGACCAGCCCTGCACGAACCGTCCGCCGTCGGAAGCAAGAGAAGCGTTTCGAAAGAGAGTCGCATAAGACCAGTTGTCGCTGCTGAGCGACGCGACGTATTCCTCAGGGAGTCCGCCCATGCTCCTGAATTCGTCTGTGGATGGGTGCCAGCGAGTCAGCGACGTTCCACGCCGGACCTCGAAATCGGTCATCCAGACCTCTTGGCCGATAACAACCGGTGGAGTGATTCCGGCCAGCGCGGGGAAGCTCACGACCCTACTCGTCTTGCCGGTGTTTCGATCGAAAACGTTCACCCGCCGCGACCTTGTGGTCTGTGCGGCCACGGTCGAATCGTCGAGAACCATCGGGACCCTGGGGCCTCCGCGAAACTCTCCCGGCCCCTCTCCCGGCCGCCCGTACACCAACATTAGGCGACCGTCCCTGCGGAACCTGAGGAGTCTTCCGGAAAACATGTCCGGTATGTAGAAGGACCCATCGAAGGGGTCCACGACAGGCGTGTACGGGTTGCCGATGTAAAGCGTGTCGGCCTCGGCCAGTAGAACGCTGTCGACGGGAATCAAGGTCGGCCCCGCCGTTTCTGTGGTCACAGATTCTCCGGGCTCGGAGCCGCAGCCTGGGACCAAAAGCATCCCGGCGAACAACGCGACGTGGAAACGGCGGGACCGGCCCACCTGCTAGTTCTCGACCTCGACGATGATCGGATCCAAGATCGCGCAGCAGACATCCGCGTCGATCGCGCACTCGTCGGGGCACTCGAAGTCCTCGAAGCTGAGAAGCCCCTCGGGCTCGTCGTCCTGAGCCTTGGCCGCGAAGGGCACAACGCCCCAAGACGCCGCCATCAGCGCCCCGATGGCGAGCGCTCCAGTGACCAGATTGCGAATCTTCATGCTAACCGCTCCTTGTGGTGTTAGGTTGTGGCCCTGAGGGCCGTGCTACATCCATTGCGCCAAGATGTTCGGATGATTTCCCGGAAAGGTCAAGTGCCAGCTACGGCCAGCGCATCCACGGCCTCTCGCAGTGATTGTCCATCCTTCAGAGCGTCCAGAAGAGGACTTGAAGGCCCATAGACCCGCTCGGCGCGAAAGATGACTCGACCGGTGTCGAGCACCAACTCAATCGGTGTGCGCTGCGCTTCGATCCGCACGCCGGTGAGGTATCCGTCCGTCCTCATGCCCGTCGCCCGCAGAATGCGCTTCTCATCGTCTGCCGGTTCGCGGGCGAGGAGCAACTCCACGCTGACTCCCGAACTCCGCTCCCACTCCAACCATTCGGCCAACACGGAAAAGCAGCGAAGGCACTGGCTGGGATCGACCACCACCGCGACGATGGGATCGGTCCGCGCCAATTCCCCAATGGGAGTGCCATCAGAGAGCGTCCATACCATCGCGTCCGAAGTATGGTCCATACCGCAACCGGCCCCGACGAGCGATGCTGCAACGAGAATCGTTGCAGCCACGGCGTGTCTGCGTTTGGTAGTGCTCTCGATTGGATTAACCTCCGTCGGTAAGCCGGTACGGCGGGCTCCAAACTGGGAAGTAAGCCGCCAGCCTGCAAGGTTGGCAGGCTTCCCGGACGGAATCGGGGAGAGGTGCGCGACGCATTCGCCAGAGACGCGAGAAGCCGGGGCTCGCAGGGGCGCAGCCTCTCCTTGCCGAGTCGTAGCTTTTTCACTGGCGTGGGCTCAAAACGGCTCGCGACCTTGATTCCTCGGGGCCTGACCAAAGCTGCTTTCCGGGACCCTCGGCGAAGAGCATGGCACGGAAGGAAGTCCCGCCATTCAACTCTGTTTTTCCCGCTTTCGCGGCACGGTCCAGTAGGGTCCAGTACAACGGCAGGAAACGCAGATCGTGCAGCCCTTTATACAGTTAGACGATTTCCTGCGTGCGCCGTGGAAAGGCGCGCCTTCCTAGCGGGTGCGAATCCCGCCCGGCAACTGTCGCTCCAGCCGGTAGCAGCCAGAGCGGCGCATGGAGGTAACGACATGAGTTGAAGCACTCTGGCACGG
>JAJDXS010000066.1 GCA_022823145.1 Gemmatimonadota bacterium | reverse complement strand
CAATGGGCGACGGTCTATCCGACGCTCCGGCTTGCCACGATCCGTTCGCGGATCCACTGGTCGACCTCGGCCTCGATCCAGCCCACCACTCGCTCGCCCAGCCTGATCGGCGGAGGGAAGAGCCCTCGTTTGACCCACCTTTGGATCGTGCTTCGGGAGAGACCGGTCCGAGCCTTTACTTCCGACATCCGCAGCAAGCGGGTCGGCGGTCCCATCGTCTGGTCGCGATTCCTGGTCATGGTTCTCCTCCTGTTCTTGCTCCCCCTTCGCGTTCATGGCGTCCGCTGCGAAGGACGGGGGGGAGGATACAGGGCACCGACCGTCTCCCGTTCGTGGCTGTCGATGAACGGCAGAACCCGGTCCGCCCTCCTGAGCGACGGCGGACGTCCGGCCTCGGTCGGGCGCGGAGGGCCCGGGTTGCCCAGTGCCCTCAAGCCCAATGGCCCGGGCCTCGGGCGCGGGCATTCCAGAAACGCGTTCAGCCGCGAGTTGAATAGCTCCTCCAGCGTTGCCTTGACCGCCGTTTCATCCGCCTCGATGCCCATAACGGTGAAAACGTGTTTTCGGGAACGTCAACTGCGGGAAAATTCGCTAAGTGGTTATGGTGTATCATGATGGGTCATGTTGGGTCAGCCTTTTCGGAAGGCTCCGCCAGTGGCGCGGCGAAACACCCCCGTTGGACCTCCCGGGGCTGCGATGCGAGGCTCGGCCACACGGTCGGCGGAGGCGGGGCGGAACACGGCAGGAGTGGCCGGAACGGAGGACCGGAGAAGCGGGTCGTCGTATGAGGTTCCGTCGTACATCGCGGGCCGGGACACGGCGGGCAGCCGGATTCGAACGGTGGGGTCGGGCACGTGTCCGCCTCCCATGCCGCAGACCGCACCGCCGGCCCGATGGGGTTCCGTCCGACTTGCGGAACTGGCCGGAAGCGGGGTTATTCCAACCCCATGGAAGGCAAGAAGAGGAAGGACGCCAAGCCGCGGGACCCGGTGCGCCGCCGTCTACTCAGGCTGCTGAAGGCGAAGGGCTCGACCATGATCACCGCTTCGCTCGCCATGGGCCGGAACGCCGCCTATCTGCAACAGTTCATCCACCGGGGCATCCCGAAGATCCTCGCAGAGGACGACCGCGAGATCCTCGCCGAGCATCTGGGCTGCCGGCCCGAGCTCCTCAAGCACGGCCAGGGCCACCGGCGCTCTACGCACGCCAGGCGGCCGCCGCCATCGGACGCCTACGCAGCGCCCCAGGGCTACAGCGTTGTGCTTGAGGCCGATGTCAGAGTGGAGGCGGGCGTGGAAGCCACTGGAACGGCGACCTGCGTGAGACGGGCGGGGGGTGGCTGTTCACCGACTCGTTCATCCGCCACCGGCTCCCGGCCGATCCCGGCGATCTTCGTCATCTGGGACGGCATCGCGCTGGTCCCGAAGCGGATCGAGCACGTGCCGCACTCCGAGCCCTCCCGCGTGATCCTGAAGTCGCTCAACCCCGAATACGGCGGCCACGAGTGTGCCGCCGAGGAGGTCAGAATCGTCGGAGCGGGGGCCAAACGAGCGCGACCGGCGATGGTTGCGTGCGTTGAAAACGCTTCTTGCCTTGCGCCGGGGTAGTGCCGCCGTCACCGTCGTGAACAGTGAACTGCCCGGAGACCAGCCCTGGCTCCAACTCCAAAGGAGCGCGGAGGAAGGAAGCGAAATGGAAACGCGTGAGCCATCGCCGGAATCGACAATGCCCGTTGACGACACGCTGCCGGAGGTGCTGGCCGGCCTCATCGAGAATGTCGTGCCGCCATCAACGCCGAAGACGGCCAATCCGATGCAGATGGCGCTCCGGCAGGCCGTTCGAGCCGCACAAGCCAGTGAGTGGGACGAGCTGCTGACGTGTCTCGGGCGCGCTTACGACGCCACCGAGACCCAGGGGCTGCGGCAAGAGTTTAGGACGACGGCGAAGCACCACGTGAGGCAATTCCAGAAAGCAGCCGAGTTGGGCCGGTTCCGGGCATTCATCGCCCAGCCAACGGAGGAGCGCCGACTGGCGAATGTCGTGACGGTCAGCCCGCCGGACTGCGACGCATGCGACGTGTGGCCGGATGACGAGACAAATCCGGCTGTCCTGCGATTCTGGGCTTCCCTGGCGAGCTGGCAGCACCACGCGATGCTCGGCTGGCAGTATCTCTGCAAGCGGTGTCTGGCCGGTGGGTGGTTCAATCCCGAGAAGCGAATGTGGGAGATGTGCGACCCAAAGGATTCCGAGTGCATCCGCGAGTTGACGAGCTAGCGGCGGGGGCATCGGCGGAACGGAGCGATCGCCGAAGGAAGACGCGGACGCGAGGGGGTTCCCCTCTGGCCAGGCTAGTTGGGCCGTGACGTGATCGCCGTCGTGACCGCCGCTTGGATGACGGGATGGATGACGAGGTACGGCAACGCGAGATCATTGGGATCGACAATACGGCTCACGGCCAAAAACGCTGTCCACGAGGTTGCCACGCCCAATGCTGATCCGGCGAGTGCGGGCGCAAACCGTGCTCCGGCAAGCGGAGCGCCAACGGCGGGGCCGAGAGTCTGAACCGCGTATCCGGCCAGAACATACGGAAATACCGAGTCGGAACGGTCTGTGAACAACGCGCCGCCAACGACGAGGTAGACCCCAGGAATCATGGTCAGGGCGGACGAGCCCAGCGCCGCCCAGAACACCCGTCGGCTCGAAACAGTGCTGTCGCTTGGAACTGATCGGTTTGACAGTCCGGCCGAACCGGCCGCGACGGGCACCCACAGATGCCTGGGGATGCTGCTGCCGAGGGACACCGCCGACCACGCGTAGAATGGACTGCGGCCCACCTCGGCGACCGCCGCAGAGAGCGGCATCGCTTTGCGGGCATCTGACCCGTGCGCGATCTCACCACCGGATTGGGCCCTGGCCTCCGTGGTCAGAGTGGCCAGCGCGAGCGCCATCGGGCCACAAAGAGCGATTCGCATCACGAGCTTGCCAGAAATCACGTTGGCCGGTTCTCCGGTATTCGAGTGGCGGTCCCGTTCGGTGCACGGTATGGACCGGCTGGACTGGCAGCCCCGACTGTTACGTGCCGATGAGGTTGCCTGCGCACAAGTGCTTTCCGCAAGGACCGCGTGCGTCTTGCTGGAGTACGTCGAGCGGCTCTATGATGCCGCGTTGCTCGACTACGGGGCCGGTTTCCGGCTCCCTGGCGACAGGGCTCCGGTAACGATGTGGTTCGCCCAATCGGCTTGGACACGGATTTTTGGACCTGCCCCGCTTTCACGGACGGTTAGTTCTTGGGGTTGATGGTGTCTGATACGGTTTCTTCTCCGCCCCCTCCAACGCTGGAGAGGGGCAACGAGCGACCCGGACGAGGCGAGCAGGCCGGAGAAGCCCGGAGAGCTTCGGCCACCCTGGCGCTGCAGGTTCGTTTCAAGCCGCATGGTTGAGTTTCTCGAAGTTCGCGGGCTACGTGTAGCCGAGCGCCGAGTGGAGCCGCCGGGTGTTGTAGAAGCCCTCGATGAAGCTGAAGGCTCCGCGCCGCGCTGCGCTCACCGTCGCAAAGCTCCGGCGTTTGACCAGCTCGCACTCGAGCGTCGCGAAGAAGCTCTCGCACATCGCGTTGTCGTACGCGTCCCCGATCGAGCCCATCGACTGTACGATGCCCGCCTCCCGGCACCGCTTCCCGAAGGCCAGCGACGTGTACTGCGAGCCCTGGTCGCTGTGATGGATCACCGGGCCCCTCGGCTGGCGGCAGGTGATCGCCATCGTCAGCGCGTCGCC
>JAJDXS010000011.1 GCA_022823145.1 Gemmatimonadota bacterium | reverse complement strand
CGCCCGGGCTGACGTTCGCGTTGAGCCACCGAGCCATGAGCTTCCAGCACAGTTCATAGGTGATCTCAAAGTGCTGAACGACCCCCGCGCGGATTGCCACGCGCTCAACGTCCGTCAGCTGCCCCATGCGCTCGTCGTTGCCGCTCACGGCTGCGACTTCGGAAAGGGCTTGGAGCGATTTCCGTAGACTGTCGAGTTGGAGTGTCATGCTTCTCTTCGCCTCATGGCTTGCCCGGCACGGAAGCGGTTGGTGTCACCGGAAAACCCAGCGCACCCAAGTTCTCCTTGATCGCCGTGTCCAGCCGCTCGCCCTCGGCCTGCTGTTCACGGAGTTCAGCCACCAACCGCGCCATTTTCTCCTCGAACGGTTCTCCATCATCCTCTTGGGGTTCGACCCCGACGAATCGACCCGGCGTAAGGACATGGCCGTGCTTCCTCACCTCGTCCAGCGGTGCGCTCTTGCAGAAGCCGGGCACATCCGAGTAGCTGTCCTCGCACGTCCTCCACGCGTGATACGTTTCCGCGATCCGGGCGATCTCCTCGCTGGTCAGTGCGCGGTGGGTCCGGTCCACCATGCAGCCGAGCTTCCTCGCGTCAATGAACAGGATCTCTCCGCGCCGCCGCCGCCCGCGCGCCAAGAACCACAGGCACGCCGGGATCTGAGTCGAGTAGAAGAGCTGGCCTGGCAGCGCAACCATGCAGTCCACCAGTTCGGCCTCGATCAGATTCTTCCGGATCTCGCCCTCGCCGGACTGGCTCGACGACATCGACCCGTTGGCCAGCACGAATCCGGCGATCCCCCTCGGCGCGAGGTGGTGGATCATGTGCTGCACCCATGCGAAGTTCGCGTTGCCCTTCGGCGGCACGCCGTAGCGCCAACGCCTGTCGTTGGCCAGCCTCTCGCCTCCCCAGTCGGACACGTTGAACGGAGGATTGGCGAGGATGAAGTCTGCCTTCAGGTCCGGGTGGCGGTCGTTGTGGAAGCTGTCGCCATGGGCGATCTGACCCCCGATGCCGCGTATCGCCAAGTTCATCTTCGCGAGCCGCCACGTCGTGTAGTTCGACTCCTGCCCGTAGATCGAGATATCGCCCCGCGCTTTCCCTCCGGTGGCGTTACCGGTGGCGTGGGCGCGGATGAACTCTACCGACTGCACGAACATGCCAGAAGAACCGCAGCAGGGATCGTAGACCCTCCCCCGATAGGGCTCCAGCATTTCGACGAGCAGCCGGACGACGCAGCGCGGGGTGTAGAACTCGCCGCCCCTCTTGCCTTCGGCGCTCGCGAACTGCGAGAGGAAATACTCGTACACGCGCCCGAGCACGTCCTTGGAACGGGCCTCGACGTCCCCGACCCGGATGTTGCCCACCATGTCGATCAACTGGCCCAGGCGCTGCTTGTCCAGCGCGGGCCGTGCGTAGTCCTTGGGAAGCACCTCCTTGAGCGCCGGGTTGTCGCGCTCGATGGCCGCCATGGCCCGGTCCACAGTCTGGCCAATGGTAGGCTGCCGCGCTTCGGCCTTCAGGCGCGCCCAGCGCGCCTCCGGGGGCACCCAGAAGATGTTCTCCGCGATGTACTCGTCACGGTCCTCCGCGTCGGCCCCCGGCTCCGTCAGAACCGCCTCGCGGCGCTCCTCGAAGGCGTCGGAGATGTATTTCAGGAAGATGAGGCCCAGCGCGACATGTTTGTACTCGGCAGCGTCCATCGAGCCGCGGAGCGTGTCGGCCATCGCCCACAAGTCGGCCTCGTAGCCGGTTGTGGCTCCGCTGTCGGTCTGCTTGGTGGCCACCTTGGTCAGCGTCCTCTTTTCGTCCGTCGGCGTGGATCGGGAGCGCCCGAAATATGACACGCGGCGGGTTGCCGTGCATCTTTCGGACAGCGGTCGGGATGCCCGAAGGAACGCGGTGATCCGGCTGGCGTGTGATCGTAAGCCGACACGGGAGCGCCGAATGCCTGAGGGATTGACCAGCCGTTTTGGGGAGGCCCTTGTGTACGCCGCACTCCTCCACCGGGAGCAGCGGCGGAAGGGCTCCGGCGTTCCCTACGTCTCGCATCTGCTCGCCGTGGCGTCGCTCGTCATCGAGAACGGCGGAGACGAGAACCAAGCCATCGCGGCGCTGCTGCACGATGCCATCGAGGATCAGGGCGGCAAGAAGAGAAGGGACGAGATTCTCCGCTGCTTCGGCGAGGACGTGACCGAAATCGTCGAAGGTTGCACCGATTCCGTTGCCGATCCGAAACCCCCTTGGAAAGAGAGAAAGCTGGCTTGGATCGCGGCCATCGACGAAAAGCCAGCGTCGGTCCTGTTCGTCTGCGCCGCTGATAAGCTCCACAATGCGCGCTGCATCCTCAGCGATTACCGGACTGTGGGCGAGGAACTCTGGGAGCGGTTTACGGGCGGTAGGGAAGGGACGCTGTGGTATTACGGAGCATTGGCGGACGCACTCGTCCGGGCAGGCCGGACGCCGCTGGTGGATGAATTGGTGCGGGTCGTCGGCGAAATCGAGCGGCTCGCGGGCGGGCACGATAGCGCTTCAACCTCCGACGGATAGAAGGGCGAAACCGAAACGCCTCGGACCGCGTAGTGCATCGTGGTGGATCGCCAGACCGATGAGGCTGGCCCCATGCCGAGAGGCTTCCGACAGACCACGGCGGCGGTGGCGGACATCAGGGGCCTGGAGGGGTTCGCCGGCACCGTCGGCGCTCCCGGTTACGCCGTGCTGGAGCGTGAAAACGACGCGGGGGGTCGATTCACACTCTGGAACTCTCGGGATTCACACGGGCCTTGCCACTCATCCGCAGGGACGACAACGCCTTGCGGTTCGACCGTTGCCGAACGGGCCGCTCGGGCGGGGTCGGGAGCAACCCCCCTCGCCGAAGGCTCGGTGCGGCGTAGCGGCGAGCGTGTCTTCACACCCTCGCCACCGCCTCCGGGGTTGCTCCCGAACCAGAGATCCCTTGCGGGAAGGCCATGCGCGGGGCGGATTGACCGGAGCGGCCACCTCCGATTCGGAACCGGGGCACCATGGGGACGGCGGACCCTCGCCGGTACCGGCGACCAAGGCGAGTGCGTCGTCCACCCGGGCGACATCCTGCAATCCGCGAACCCCTTCGGGAGCGCGGACCTGTCCGGGGTCGAAGGGGCGGAGCCCCTCGTCAGCCTCGCCGGGGACACATGGAGTGTGGCCCCAGGGAGTATGCTGGCTCGTCTCCCATAGTCATGCAGATTCCCGCGTGATTTGCACGACCGGGTCACGGGGAAGGCCCGGGCTGTTGAGCGCCCGCAGAGGCGAGCGGAGCGAGCGGAGCAAGCCGGAGCCGGCTTCCGGTTCATCGAGGCGAAGGGACCGACCGGGGAACCCGTGTCAGCGCCCCGCACCCTTCCCCGTGCCGGCGGATTCCCCCGTCCGGTGCCGGACGTAGCTCTCCAATACGCGGTTCATCCGCGTCTGGTAGCCCTTCCCCGGTGCCTTGAAATATGCCAGCACGGAGCGCTTCACGCGCATCGTGATCTGGTCGGTCAGGTCCGGCTCGACGAGTTCCGCCCGCGCCCAGAACCCCTCGTCCAGTTCCGGGATGTCGCTGAAGTCGATCCCCTCGTCCTTCACCGCCGCGATCTCGTCGGGCGTGAGGGGCCTATCGTAGCGTCCGCTCATGGTAGACTCTCCTTTCCTTCCGCGACGCCGGGAGGGCGGAGATCAGACGGATGCGCCCGCGGCGCTCGGTGTGGGCCACCACGATCAGCGCTCCGGGCTCGACCCGGCCCATGCTGATGCGGCGCTCCTCGCCGTAGTCCCGGCGACGGTCGGGCCACGTTGCGATGGTCCCCTCGAAGATGCGCTTCGCGGTGTCGAACCCGATGCCGTGCTTGCGGATCGGCTTGCCCGGCTCGCCGAACTCCGGGCCGCGCTTCCGGTCCCGCCGTCGGAAGCGATGATCGACGGGTTCACGGCGTGGCGTTACCCCCCGGCTTCCGAGAGACCCGTTTTGGCGCCGGAGGCCCGTGCCGATGCCGATCCGCGAGTGTACACGGCACTTCGGGGGTCGCCGGACAGGAAATCGGGTCCTCGATGTACTCGCCTCCGGTTCCGCATGTCGCTGTTGCGATTGCGGTTGCGCCACGTCCGCCGGAACGGCGATGCCGATCCGGCCGTCGAAGCCGTGGCTGGGAGCGACCCCCATCTCGGCATGCCTCGATCGGCATCGGGCAGAATGGCGATGTACATCCCCATCCTCCCCTCCGCTTCGGGGTCACTCCCAACCAGCAGTCCGTCCGGAAGGGTGTCGGGCGCCGCTTCGAGTAGGCGGCGGGCCTGTTGGCCGACCGCTTGGCCATCGGGCCGTTCGGCGTCGCCCGCGCAAGGACGGGACGCGCTCGTCCCAGGCGTACAATGGCCTTCCTGCCAAGGATCGCTGGCCCCGGAGCGACCCCCGCAGAGGGTTGGGATGGCGTGCACATCCCAACCCTCGCCGTGGCACGCCAAGCGTCCAAGGCGGGGGGTCGCTCCGGTCACGGCCT
>JAJDXS010000042.1 GCA_022823145.1 Gemmatimonadota bacterium | reverse complement strand
GCGAGAGTGGAGCGCACGAGAGCTTCGGGACAGCGTCGTTGCACTCAGGCGGGGGCATTCGGGGCCGTGCGGGGACCGCACACGTGAAACAGACCGCATGTGCGCGAGATTGCGGTCCGGGCGTGCAGCTCGGCGACTGCGTATGTCGTTGTCCGGCTTTTGGTTGCACCACGGCCTCCGGGGCGGCTGCGCCGCGCCGGAAACGGAGGCCGTGGCCGGAGCGACCCCCCTTTTTCGATGCCTGCCGTGGCATCTGCGGAGGTTGGGATGTGCATTCCATCCCACCCTCCGCGGGGGTCGCTCCGAAGCAGCGATCCCTTGCGGGAAGGCCAACGGGCGAGCCGGTTCGGTTCGTCCCGGTCTCGGTCGGCGATGCCGAACAGCCCAACGACGGCCAGCCGGTCGGCCGACGGATGCTCCGCCGCGCCGAGGCGGCGCTCAGCCCCCTTCCGGGACGGATCGTTGGACCGTAGCGACCCCAAGGGCGGGGGCGGGGGTGCGCAAGCCAACCCGGCCCCGAACCTGCACCGAGCCCTCGGCGAGGTGGGTCGCTACGGACACATCCCGAGTGGCCCGTGTGCCACGGTCGGGCGCGGCGTCGAACCAGAAGACCTTGCCGTGCCTGCCGATAGGCAGCGAGTGTGGTGCGCATCGCCGGGGAGTCGAAGTGCGCATCGGCACCCCGTGTCGAATGCGCGCTCCTGTACGGTCGTAAGCGGAAGCGCCGGGGCGTCGCGACCAAGACTGCCGCACCTGGTTCGCCGTGCGCCCGGATCGGGTCTGCCCGGACACGGAGTTCAAGCCGTCCGACGGGGCCGTCCCCAGCGACCGGGCTCTCGCCTTTCGAGGACCGTCCGACCGGCTCGTTCGGCGGCCGCTTCTGCTACGCAGGGCAGGCGGTTTAGTTATGTGTAGATTACACGCCATGAACGAGGCACTCCGCCTCTTCAAATCCATCCCCGCAATCAATTGAGGAGATATCGCCATGCATAGGCTCATAGTTGCCCTCGGCCTCATCGCCGTCACCAACACCCCGGCCGCAGCCCAGACTACCCTGGGTCTGCGGGGCGGAGTCGGCTTCGCCACCGTTGCCATCAACGCCGACGACGTAGAGGAGGAATCCCGCACCGGCATGATCGCCGGTGTGGACATCGGCGTTCCGGTGTCCGACGTGTTCGGCTTCCGGTTCGGCGGCTCGTACGTGCAGAAGGGAGGCGGCGCCAAGGTGGATGGCGGCGCGATCGGGCTCAACTTCGATTACATCCAGTTCTCGGCCCTGGCGAGAGTCGGAACGCCCGTCGCAGGTGGATTCTCGGTCGGTGTGACGGCGGGTCCGTGGGCCGCCTATCGGCTCTCGTGCGACGTGGAGGCAACCTTCGAAGGGATGGACATCGTCACGATCTGCAACGATCCGCCGGTGGCGGATTTCGATGTCGATGCCGTGGACTACGGGTTGGCCATTGGCGGTGGCATTGGGCTTCGCGTCTCCGGCAGCGTCGGGCTGGTCATCGACGCGCTCTATTCGTTCGGGCTTGCCGCAGTGGTGGACGACGAGGACAAGACCCGGAATTTCACCGTCCAAACGGGCATCGTCTTCCCAATCGGCTGAGCGTCCCCTCGCGGGGCAAGCTACGAGTGCCCGTTAGGCCTTCGCCCAAGAGGCCGGTCACTCGCCGGAAACCGGCCGAGTGACCGCCGTCTCGGGCGGTGTGCTGGAGGTGTTTCGCGGGCGTCCGCCAAAGGCTGGCTTGTCTCTTCCATTCTTGGAGATCCCCGCTTGATTTGCATGACCGAGGCACGAGGAAAGCCCGGACTTTCGACCGCCCCGCAGAGGCGAGCGGAGCGAGGTTACAGCCCCGCCTTCAAGAACGTTGACAAAAGGTGGGGAGTGCATCGTCGATCCCCCGAAGAACTACGCACCCACGGCGGAGCGACGCGGGCGGCGCGCCACGCTCAGCGGACGGGCGGCGGTTGGCAACGGATCCGTCACCGCCGGACTTGCGGCACCTCGGGCAGCCCGCCGCTGACGGTGATGTCGAAGCCGGAAAACGGCGAGTTCGCCCGGCCGTCCACGGAGGAGAGCAGTGCGGGCGGCGGGTCGGTGAGCAAGCCGAGCACGCGCCCGTCGGCCGGGTCGCGGACGATGATGGCGGGTGCTCTGGTCTCCGGGTCCAGGGCGGCGGTCCCGCCGGGTCCTTCGAGCGTGATGCGTTCGATGGTCCCGGCCCATCCCCCGGACGCGGGAATGGCGAAGACGAACGACGACGCGCCATCCAGGTGCGCGGTCTCGGGCATGTCGAAGCCGATCGAGAACAGCGTCTCGCCCCCGGCTGCGAGGACGGTCAACCGGTGGTCCCCGCCCGGCGCGGGGAGCGTGGGCGGAGCCTCGACGGCGAACGCCGGCTTCAGGTAGGGCTGGCCGTCGGCATCGACACCTCCCCACACGAGCAGGGCCGGTTCCGCCACCGCCGGGGGCGCCGCTTCCGCTTCGGTTCGCAGGCGGTGGTCGAGTGCGGTCGAGAAGTGATAGCCGCTGATCCACTGCCGGCCGCAGTATCCCATGATGTCGGTGGCCTCGGGCGGCACGAGGGCGCCCGAGGCGAAGTCGTAACCCCATGAGCCCGTCCTGCTGTCCGGCCACGGATAGTTCGGATCGTCCCCCCGGACGCCGCACGAGGTATGCAGGAGGTCCATGGCGTGTCCGAGTTCGTGAGCGATAATGTTGGCGTGGGCGAGAGAAACAAAGCTCCTGCCGCCGATGTAGGCGGCCTCTCCGATGACGCCTGCGCGAATGTGGCCGAAGAGGCCCATGTAATACCCATCTCCGCCCTCGACGACGCGAACGAGTTCGGTTTCGTGCAGCAGGTCGGACGCGAAGTCGGAGGAGGTCAGCACGGGCTCATGCACCGTCAACGAGAGTTCGCCGACCGGCAGAAGCCGGTTCGACAGTCGAAACAGGCTGGTGTCGGCTTCTAGATCGTGCGCGCGGTCCACCAGCGTCGAGTCCGGGTTGTCCGACTGGAGGAACGGGATGGCCGTGAGATCCAGCACCGGCACCGCGCGCACGTCAACCGGGGCTCGCCCATCCGCCGGGATCCGGTCCGGGATGCCGAGCCCGTCGTCCAAGGTGCCGTCCGGATCGATCTCGATCACCATTTCGAGGCCGGGCTGCACGACTTCTCCCGGCACCACCGCGTTGATCGACTTCGACAGGTCTCCCTCGTGGATCTCGGGCGGAATGCGGGCTACTCCCGCCGGGATGTCCGCCGTATGCACGATCCGCCCGCCCGCGTGGAACGTGGCCCTGACCGGCGGCATGCTGGCGTGGCCGCCCGTGGAGACGAAGACCCTCAGCAGCGCGTCCTCGCCCGCGACGAGCGGGGTCGGATACCGGCGCGACTGGACGGCTTGGACGAGATAGGCGAACGCGGGTTCCTCTCCAACGCACATCGGCATGAATGTCATGCCGTTCATGCGCAGCCAGTCCCCCACGCCCGGGTGCCGGGGGGCGCACACTTCCGTGCCCCCCGCCGTCACGACCACCGACTGGTTTTTTTCCACCCAGGCGAGGGGCAGGGTGCCGCGCAACCCTGCATTGCCTTCCAAGTTCATCTCTTCGATTCGTTCAAGCTCGCCCAACTCGGGTGGCACTTCGCCCGTCAGCTGGTTGTCGGCAAGGCCGACCTCGCGAAGGCGCGCGAGCCCGCCCAAGCTCGGCGGCAGTTCGCCGGTGAGCCTGTTGCGCGAAAGATCGAGTTGCTGGAGGTTCCGGATCCCGCCCAGGCTCGCCGGTATTTCGCCGGTCAACCGGTTGTCTTCCAGGTCGAGCACCGCAAGACCCGTGACGCTCGCGATTTCCGCCGGAATCGGTCCCTCGAACGCGTTGTTCGATAGATCCACGCTCAGCAGGTTCGTCAGCTCGCCGATGGTCGGAGGAATGGCACCCGACAGCGCATTGCCGCGCACGTGAAGCTCGGAGAGTTCGGAGAGGTTCCCGATATCGGGCGGAAGCGGACCGGTGAGTCCCAACCCTCCAAGATCCAATGTCCGAAGCCGGTCCAGCCGTCCGATCTCGCGCGGTATCCTGCCCCGAATGGTGTTGGACCCGAGATCCAACAACTCCAGTCGGGGCAGGGCTCCCAGTTCGGGACCCAACTGACCCCTCAGGTCGTTCGCCCGAAGCTTCAGGCCGACGACTTTCCCGCTCCCCGCGTCCACGGTCACACCGTGCCACTCATCGAGCGGAGCGTCCGTCACCCAGTTGTCGCTCTCGCGCCAATGTTGTCCTCGCAATCGAGCGTAAAGGCGCGTCAAGGCGAACCGTTCGGCATCCATCTCGCCCTCGACCGCCACGGCGGCGGAGGCGGACACGCCGCGATCCGTGCGCACCGAGACGGTCGCGCTTCCGGTCCTCCAGCCGAAGACAAGCCCGGAGCGGCCGGCCCAGACCGCCGATGTGTCGCTCGAACTCCACTCGAACTCGACCCCGTCCATGGGCGAGCCATCGGCGTCAAGCGCCATCGCCACGAGCCGCACCGTGTCTCCCGCCGCGACGGTCGCGGCCTGCGGCGTCAACACCACGGACGCGGGACGCTGCTCCGTCCGCACCTCGGCCGACCCTGACACCCCGCCCGCGCTCGCCGTGACCACGGTTGAACCCACTGCCAGCGCCGTAACCAAACCCGACCGCTCGACCACGGCCACCAGCGTGTCGCTCGAACTCCACTCGAACTCAACCCCGTCCACCTCCGAACTGTCGGCATCCAGCGCGGTCGCGACCAGGCGTAGCGTATCCCCAAGCGCCACCGTGGCCACCGAAGGCGTGACCACGACGGAGGCCACCGTGCCCGAGTCGCCCGCAGCCGAGCCGGCGGCCACCCCCACGGGTTGCCAGTCGGCGGGATCCGGCAGTCCTCGACTGCGCGCGGCCACGAGGCCGGTGCCCGCCAAGGAGGACACCGCGCCATCGGCGCTCGCGGCTACCACCATAGCCGGAGCGTCAATGAGGAATGCACGCACCCGGCCGGTCGCCGCGTCCCGCAGAATGACCGACGGCCGGTCGGTATCGCGGTCCAACACCGCCGACGCCGCGCCCGGACCGCGCAGGGAAATCTCCGCAAGGTCGCCCCACGCCGATGGCGCGGGAAGCGTGAAGGCGAAGCCCGCGCGCCCGTCTCCGTCCTCCGACTCGACCATGTCGAAGCGCACGGCGAACAGTTGCTCGCCCGTCCCCGCCCAGCCCTTCAACTCGTACCGGCCGCCGGACGGAGGCGGCGCCTGCGGCGCGTCCACCCAGAATGCCGGATTCAGGAACAGCCCGTCCCGGTCGGTCGCGCCCCCCCAGAGTAGAAGCGCCTTCGATGGCGTCGAGCCGCTCGCCCCGTCGGCCGCGCCTTCCACTCTCTGACGGTGGCGAGCCATCTCCTCGAAGTGCCAGAAGCCGACCCAGGCCGGGTTGCAGTAGCTCATGAAGTCGCTCGTGTTCGGGTGAACCACGGACTCCGCTCCGGTGAGATAATCGAATCCGAACGTGCCCACCGACCCGTCGCTTTGCGGATACCGGGGATCACCCCCGACACCACAGGGGGCGTGGCCCAAGCTCATGTTGTGCCCGAGTTCATGCGCGACGGTTCCGCCACTAAACACCGACCAGGCGGACCAGCCTCCGCGCAGGGCCACACCGGCGACGCCAGCGTTGCGGTCCACCTGCGACGTGAGGGCCAGATAGTATCCGGACCCGCCCTCGATGGCCCGAAGCGCCTGCACCTCCCACGGTACTGCAAAACCGGAGTTCGTCGAGCTGTACACCGGCTCGTGGATCGCAAGGTCGATCCTGCCCACCGGCAGGAGCGTCCTCGTTTCCTCGAACACCTCCGAATCCGCCGAAAGATGCCGCATCAGGTCCACGATCTCCTCCTCGGGATCGTTGGGCCACACCCAGGGGATCGCCGTCAACTCCAGCGCCGGCATCTCCGTCACGTTCACCTCGATGCGGCCCTCGCCCGGAATCCGGCGCGTCATCTCGACGCTGTCGTCCACCTCCCCGTTGGGGTCGACCTCGATCACCATCTCCAGGCCCGGCTGAATCACCCACCCCGGCACCATCGCATTGGCCGACTCCGCGGCATCGCCCTCGTCCACCTCGGCCGGAACCGGACCCGGCTTCCCCGGAATGTCGAGGACGTGCTCCAGACCGCCGTTCAGGTAGAAGCTGGCCCGCACGTCCGGAAAGCGCTCGACGGCATCCTCCGCCGTCACGAACACCCGCAACAGCGCCTTCCTGTCCGCCACAAGCCGCACGAGACCGCCCCGGGATTGCGTGGCCTGCACGAGATACGCGGCGAGATCGCCCTGTCCGCACGGCTTCGTGTCATGATCCCCCACACCCTGCAACCAGTCCGCGAACCCGGGTTCCTTGGGGACGCACAGCGCCGTGCCGTCGACAGCCAGCCGCGTCAGGGCCAGCCGCGTCAACTCGCGGGGGAGCGCACCCGCCAACTCCGGATTACCCCTAAGCAACAGCTCGCGGAGGCCCGACATCTGCCCCCACTCGGGCGGAACGCCGCCTTCGAACCCGTTGGACGACAGGTAGAACTCCTCCAACTTCGTCAGTCCGCCGAGTTCGGCAGGCAGGCTGTCGCTCAACCGGTTGTTGTTCAGAAGCAGGCTCTCAACGTTGGCAAGACCGCCGAACGTCGAAGGGATCGGTCCGGTCAGGTTGTTGTCGTCCAGCCAGAGGCGCGTAAGACCCGTCAGATCCCCCAGTTCGGCGGGAATCTCGCCGCTGAGATTCGACCTCGACAGGTAGATGCTCCGGAGACGTGTGAGTCTCCCCAGCTCCGGCGGAATCGAGCCCGAGAAATGGTTGTCGCTGAGATACAGGTGGTGGAGTTGCGAGAGGTTGCCGAGCTCCGGCGGAATCGGCCCCCAAACCTCGGCGTCGCTCAGGTAGAGCGTGAGCAGATTGCGCAGATTCCCGAGTTCCGGCGGGACGGGGCTGTCGAAGTAATTCCCGGACAAGCCCAGTTCGTACAGCTCGGTGAGTTCGCCCAGCCACGCGGGCAACGGACCCTCCAGGCCCGTGTACCGCAACCCGAGGATTCGAAGTTCGGACAGCCGCTTCAGTTCGGGCGGAATGGTACCGGAAAGAAGATTCGACGACAGCACCAACTCCAGCAGTCCGGTGAGATCCCCCAACTCGGGCGGAATCCGGCCCCAAAGCCTGTTCCCGTCCAGCCTCAGGACACGAAGGCCGGACAACTCGGCAACGACTTTCGGAAGGCGTCCCCTCAGGTTGTTGTCGGCGAGGTCGAGCCGCACCACTCGGCCGCTTTCGACCGTGACGCCGTGCCATGTGCCGACCGGGTCGTCAGAAAGCCAGCCGCCGCGACGCCGCCACCGGTCGCCGCCCGTCGCACGATGGAACGCCACAAGCGTGGCGCGATCCGCCTCCGCGAGACTGGCCTGCTGTGCGGGAGCCGTCTCCAACAACGGACCCAACGGCTCCGGCGCGTCGTCGTGGCACGAGAGCACGGCAACCACAACGCCAAGCAGGACGACGAACCGCGAACCGCCCTGCTGACGCGGCCTCGCTGTCGTCCAACCGGATTCCATGCGTGTTTCACTTTCCGTAAGATGTGAAGGAGAAACAATATAGAAACTATCGTGCCGCCGCGCCGCAGCCGGAAGCGGTAACCCGCCAAATGCCATGCCATCAAGCGTTTTCGGCTTGCGATGGACCTGGCAATCGCCCCCCTTCGGGATGCCGCCCCGGTTCGGTCGCCATTAGATTGGTGGATCACTTGGGCGGGAGCGGCCAAGCGGTGAGCGTTCGTAGCGGAGGAAGGTTCCCGCGTCAAAAGCTTCCGCCCGCAACATCTTCAGCCGACACCGAGAGAAGGAGCAGCGCCTTGAGCAAGATCATACTCGTCACGGGAGCCTCGTCCGGCATGGGCCGGGAGGCCGCGATCCTGCTCGCCCGCGAAGGCCACACCGTC
Source organism: Gemmatimonadota bacterium (assembly GCA_022823145.1). GTDB lineage: Bacteria > Gemmatimonadota > Gemmatimonadetes > Longimicrobiales > Gaopeijiaceae > Bin94. The sequence continues at coordinate 9,117 of JAJDXS010000042.1, read as the reverse complement.
TACGCTGGCGCACGCAGGGCGGACCGCATGGACGACCTGACCGAACACGGCATCGCCCCGGTCGAGATGGACGTATCGAAGAGCGAGGACAACGAGCGGGCCGTGCGCCGCATCGTCGACGCCGAGGGACGCATCGACGTTCTGATCAACAATGCAGGCTTTGGCCTCTACGGCACCGTCGAAGACATCCCGCTCGACGACGCAAGATACCAGTTCGAGGTCAACCTGTTCGGCCTCGCCCACCTCACCCAACTTGTCCTGCCGCACATGCGGGCGCAGGGCGGAGGCCGGATCGTCAACACCTCCTCGATGGGCGGCCGGATCTTCACGCCCTTCGGCGCTTGGTACCACGCGACGAAGCACGCGCTCGAAGGCTGGTCGGACTGCCTGCGGATCGAGACCGCGCCATTCAACATCCAGGTCGTCCTCATCCAGCCGGGACTCATCCGGACCGAGTTCGGCCAGGTGGTGGGAGGGAGCCTTCAGAAGTACTACGCCGACAGCGCCTACAAGGCCGGGCTGGATCGATTCTTCGCGATGGCGTCCGATCCAAGGGCCGCCAGCCGCGGCACCGACGCCAAGGTGCTCGCGAAGGTGTTCGTCGAGGCGGCGACCGCAGCCAAGCCGCGCAGGCGATACGTGAAGGGCGCGACGGCGCGACCACTGATGTTCATCCGCAGGTGGTTCGGCGACGGAATCTACGAATCCGTGCTGCGCCGCACCTTCGGATGACGCCCGTGGAGGCCTCCGTCCCCATCGAGGCCGGAGGCGAGATGCTCGCCATTCCAACGGGCGCTTCTGATCGAAGTCCCGCACGGGCCGGTCGTCGAGAGCCTAATGGACCACGGGTTCGCGGTCTACTCGATCAACCCGAAGCAGCTCAGCCGCCTGATCGACAGCCACGACTCCGGCTTCGGTCAACCCGGCGGGCAGCGCGACGTGACGGGTCTCTCCTCCCTGCCCGGAGTCGGTCAGACCGTCCTCGCCACGCTGCTCGCCGAGGCCCCGCAAGCGCTGGCGTGCCGGGACTACAAGGCACTGCGGTGCCTAACGGGTGTTGCGCCCGTAACACGGCGATCCGGCAAGTAGGGCAAATGCGCCGCCCTTCGCGGCCACGGCCATGCCCGCGCCCTGCGTTTCGTCGCGGACCGCCTGCTCGCGGTCGGCCGCAACGGCGACGATCTCCGGGGGGGTCAGAGGGGGCACCGCCCACCGCCAGCCTCGCTCGGGGACGCACGGAGTGTGGCCCCAAGGGGTAATCTGCTGACACCCCATACAGGGCGTGAGCCAGCCCCCGGCTCCGAGAGGCTTGGCTCGCGCGAAGTCGCTTGGGCGGGGAAAGGCGCGGGTTCTACGGACGCTCCGAGGCTCGCCCGCCGCCGACAGAGCTCTGGAACTCGCAAAGCAACTCCCTCTTGATCGCGTTCGCGAACAGCGTAAGGCCGGAGGCGAAACTCAAGAAGCCGAAGGCGATGAGGACGGAGGTCGTCAGCCCAACGGTCACCGTCGGCGCGAACGCCAGTGCGGTCAGTCCGAACCAGACGAGCGCGAGGCCGCCCACTCGCCGAAGTGCGGCAATAGCTTGTTCCTTATCGTTCTCGACCATCCTTGAGTCCTCCTGCTCGGTGGGCATGTCGTTCCATTCCGCCCAGTATGTAGAGCGGACCCGTCAAGAGTGCAGCGCCCAGCGTGCGGCCGCGAATCAGTTCACGGTCAGCATTGAAGTTGCTGGCCGGTGCATCCGCATGCGGCGGCCAGCCCCGTCGTCCTAGAGCCGTCGTCCGCGAGGAGCTTCTGGCCTACATTGAATGGAACGAACCTGGAGATGCCGAGGGCTCGCTGCGATGCGTTCGGCTGCCTCTGTTTCTCCCTTGGCAGGAAGGACGAATCGACATGAGGAATCTGGAGAACACGACAATGGCGCGAGCGCGACACCTCGCGGCGCTCCTCCCTCTCTCCCTCTTGGTGGGCTGCGGCGATGCCGGGGACGAATCGGCCACCGGGGCCACCGGAACTTTGGATGGCCCGGACGTGATCGTGAACGCCGTGACCGAGGAGGTTTTCACCGTGGGGTCCGTCCTGGGCGACACTTGGGACACTTTCGGCAGCGTTCGCTCGGTGCACTTCGATGCGCAGTCCAACCTTCACATCCTCGATAGCCAACTCGATCACATCCTCGTGGTCGGGCCGGACGGTTCGCTGGTCCGTACCATCGGTGGCCGAGGGGAGGGGCCCGGGGAGTTCAGCAACGTCCTGTCGGTCATCGTTGGGCGCGACGGCTCCTACACCGTGTTGGGATTCACGACGATCGATCTCCTCCACCCCGACGGCGAGTTCGTGCGGCGCGTCACCATGGATCCGATGACGACGGGATTGATCTTCGCCTCGATGGCGCTTCCCGACGGCCGCCTGGTCACATCCGCGCTCCAGCGCTTCGGAGCTCAGGACGACCATTACGAGGCAGGCCGCCCCATCCATGTCTTCCCGCTGGACGGTGCCGAACCGGAAGTCCTATACACTGCTTGGGAGCTGCCCCCGGAGGGCGAAGACGAAAGCACGTTCGAGTCGTCAGCGTCGGGTGCAGTGCGCATGTACCGGGCGGCGGGTCGTGCCTTCAAGCCCCGCCTCCAATACGACCTCCTGACAGATGGCCGCCTGGCGCTGATCGACTCGATCGGATACCGCGTCAAGCTCATTGGACTCGACGGAACTGTTACCGGAACCATCGAGCGGCCGATTGCGCCACTTCGGGTCGACGATGCGATCATGGACGCGGAACGCGAGCGCTTCCGCGAGCGCGAGGCATCGGAGGTCGTGAGCTCGGGGGGAGTCAACGTACAGATCGAGCGGGAGGGCGCGGAGGGACGCACCTTCGCTGCGGAGCTGCCGGTATTGTATGCCTTGGACGTGGACTGGGACGACCGCATCTGGCTGGAACGCTGGGGTCCGACGGGCGACGACGACGGTCCGACCGATGTCGTGACCCCCGGCGGCGACTACATTGGCACGCTGCCGCCGGACGGGCTCCGGACGCCCGACGCCTTCGGCCCCGACGGGCTCATGGCCTACATCGAACGAGACGAGATGGACGTGCAGACCGTGCGCGTGGTCAGGCTGATTGCGTTGGAGCCGCAAGGATGAAACGATCCGTGGGATCCGCCGTAAACTGTTAGGTCAGCCCGTGGAGGAACGGTCGGTAGGCGCTCCTTATCGAGCCGACCCACCCGCTCGTCGGGGTCACCGTTGAGCCACAAGCGCGGCGGCTGGACCCATCCCCGGACAGGCCAGCCGAGGGTGCTCGCCACCCGCAAAATCCCTTGCGCGGCTGGGGAACCGGACGGGCGTATCGTCGTCACCGATGTTTCCCCGGCACCGGACCTTTCAGATATTCAACAGCGACGGCAGCTTCGACCGCGGCGTGCGTGTGGGCAACGATCTCCTCGCTGTGGCGGGGCCAATCCACGCCGGTCGCGGTTCGGGTAGCGCCGTGTTCATGGCCTCTGGGGAACTGGTGCGGTATCTTCCAATGCGACCGGACGAGCAGGAGGATCCGCCGGGCACGCCGCTCGGTCCTCCGGCTCGATTTGGAGAGTGACGAGTTGACGCAGCAGGTGTTCGCCTACGGCTGGGCAGCTCCGAACCCTCCGCGTTCAGGCTCATCTCCGTATTGGAAATGCAGGGTGCCGCCAGCCGACGGGCGTCACTGGTGACCGAGACATGACAAGTGCCAAGCCTCTTCCGTGGCTGATCGGCTCGGCGGCGCTCGCCGTTGCGTCACTCCCGGTCGGCACGGGGGGCCAGAATCCCGGACCCGATCTGATCCTCCGCGACAGCCTCGTGCTGGAGGAGACGGAAGAACACTACATTGGAAACCCGCTGGCGCTGTTCGTTGCCCCCGATGGTTCAATGCTGGTTTCCGACGGGTTCGCCGAAACGGTCCTGCGCTACGACGCGATGGGCCGATTGACGGGGCACTTGGGGAGACGGGGCGGCGGACCCGGCGAGTTCGCGCATTTGGGCGGTGTGGGCTTTGTGGCCGAAACCGTCGCGGGATTCCTGGACGAAACCGGAAGGCTGGAGCTCTTCGAATTGATCACAGGTACTCATCTCGGCAGCGTGAGGGTGGATGTCAACAACCGGCCATCGTCCTTTTCGGTGTCAGGTGACTCGCTTTGGTTTGCGGGGAACAATCGGGTCTCGTCTGCGTCACATGGCGTGATCGCCGTCGCGGATCTGGTGGACGCGACCAGCGCCACGGAGCAGGCGCCGCCAATCGTCTTGGACCGTGGGACGGTGCCTGTACCCTACCAAGAGCGACATGCCTTGGCGGGATCGCTGTCAATCGCTTTCCTGGACGCGGGTGACCGTGCTGCCGTGGTGGGGTTTACAGGAAGCCCCTTCCTCATTCGTATCGCTCACGAAGGTGCGGTCACCGACACGGTTTGGATCGGAAAGGGGTTGCGGCGCGGCGAACCGGACGAGGGCGAGCTTCTTGAGGCCATGCGCCGTGACCGATCTGGAACTCAAGAGGACCTGCGGTCATCGATATTCGACTTCTTCGCGGGCGTGTCGCTGGTTCGTGGGCTGTCGCGCGATGGCACCGGCAACATCTACACGCTTCATCAGGAGAGTGATCGCGACGAAGACGGCACCATGACCGGCGCCAGGCTCTACGCAGCCGTGTCCCGTTTCGACGGTAATCGCGGCTGTGGTGACACCCTGATCCCCACCTCGGACGTCGGAGTGCCGATTCCGTTTCTGCAGGGCAGCAGTCTGTGGATCCTGGACCGACAGCTGCGCGCAGGCGCGGAGACAAGCATGGCAACGGTCGTGCGACGATTCACCATCGACCCCGATCGGTGCACGGGTACGGTGCGATGAGGGTGCTGTTCGCAGGTGTACTCGCGATCACGGTTTCGGTCGGTCGTGCAGACGGGCAGAGCGGAACCATTTCCTACGCCAGCGGTGTGTCGCTGGATGTCGAGATGCCCGGGGAACTGGCTGAAGTACCCGCAGTGTTGGAAGCATGGGGCAGCGCGCCGTTCCTGCTCCACTTCACTCCCTCACGATCCCTGATGGTGAGGGGTAGGTGGGACAGAGGCAGGGGGGTTGCTCCCGCAAGGTTTCGTGCAACCGGAGTCAATCTGGATGCCTTGGGCCGAGCCCTCGAAGCGTGGTATGCGGTCACGCCAAGCGCCCTCCGGGCGGCGTATGTCGGGGAGGACGGATCCTCGGGAGTCAAGGTGCTGGACGTCGGTAGGACGCAGTTTCGCATCGCCGAGGGGGTCACTCCAGTCGAGTGGAGAATCACCGAGCAGCATGGGGAGCATCTGGGGTACGACGTGACCCTGGCGGTTGGTGAGGATGCGGGCCAACGGGTTGAGGCGTGGTTCGCACCGGACATTCCGGTACCGTTCGGCCCGGCGCTTTACGGTGGACTTCCGGGAGTGATTCTGGCGCTGTCGCTGAATGAGGGAGCAACGACCTACACGGCGACCGAGGTTGTGTTGGGAGCGGTGGAGGACGGACTGATCCGGGTGCCTGAAGACGGTGAAGCGATATCGTCGGAAGAGTACCGGTCCTACCTGAGGTCCGCTGTCCCCCAGTCGATATCCTCGTTTCGTGATATGACTCGCTGGTATCCGCAAGTGGAATGTATGGTCGGGTGGCGAGACAATATCCTGATTCAGTGCCTACGGGTTCGGGGGGACTCATCGCCGTAAGGTTACAGAGTAGAGCCTTCCCGCCAGGGACTGCTGGTTGGGAGTATCCATGTCAAGCGGATGCCCCTTTTTCTCGAAGCGACCTGTCGCGCAGCTTCCTTCGCGACGCCTCGGCTTCGACGCTTCTTCCTCGGCTCGTTCATCTGTGACAGCCGCTCGCCGGGGCTGGGCGCCGGGAAGGCGAGGCAGGAGTATTCCCGCGGCGGATGCGCCGTCCAGATGCGGTCCTGCTGGAGGAGCGTGTTGGCGAGGACGAGGAGCTTCCGCATCACGGCCGTCAGGTGCTTGTCATGCGAGCCTCGATGCTCGTGTTATCCATTCAGGACATTGGGAAGGACGGTGGCGACCAAAACTCCCATGCGGCCCCTTACGGCCATGCGACCCCCCGACCCGACCACCGCCCTGTTGGGCACCCGCTCCGGCTCGCTGATATGGAAGGGCCATCTGTCAAGTGAAGGTCACGTTTTTCGCATGGGCCGAGGGGAGAGGTCGTCCGAGGTTTCGCTTCGACGGTGAATCCTGCTGATATACGCCGGTTAGCCCTGCGGCCAGAGCGGCAAGAATTCGGATTCGTCGGGAGCTGGCTCGATCTACGACACTTGGGTCTCGGGGCTGTTGCCGGCCCCAGCCACATAACGAGCGCAAGCGTTCTCCTGCCGTGCCTCGGACGACCTCCTTGTTCAGCATCTGCGATTCGGTCTGCGTCCATCACTGCTCAGGCGGCGCGCCGTCCTGCTTCGTTCTCCACACCGCTCTCCTGCATGAGCGCCCACACGAACCCGGCCAGTTCCCTGGCCACCGCCACCGCCGCGATCTGACTCTTCTTCCGCAACGCCAGCCGCTTGAACACCTTGTGGAGCCGGTGCTGCGCCTTCCAGCTGTGGGCGATGGCGTCGGGTGGCTGGTCCTGCTGCCGGCGCTTCAACACCTCCCCGCGTCGTGGCGGGAAGCGGTAGCTCCACGCCGCCTGCACCAACACGTGACGAACCCGGCTGTTGCCCGCCTTCGTGATTGAGCCCTGGCGTCGGCTTGCTCCGCTCGAATGTTCCGCCGGCACCAGCCCTACATAGGCCATCAGTCGCCCCGGATGCTCGAAGCGCCGGAAGTCCCCGATCTCGGTCACCAGCACCATCGCCGCCTGGGTTGAGATCCCTTTGAGGCAGCCCAGGCGGCCGACCGCTTCCTTGTAGGCCGGCTCCAGCGCCAGAGCCTCGATCCGGCGGTCCAGTTCGTCGCGGCGGTCCAGCTTGTAGTCGAGCAGCGCCAGATACTCGCCGAAGACCATCCGATCCTCGGTCTCCAGAGCCGCGTCACGCTGGATCGCTCGCAGCCAGGCGAAGTGCTTGCCCGTCCAGTTGTGGCCCTCACGGTACACCAGACCCCGCCCGTGCCAGGAACTTCAGGATGTAATGGCGCGACTTCAGGGCCTCTCGCTGAAACGCCTGCCGGCAGCGTACCAGATCCCGAACCCGCTCCTCCCGCTCCGTCGGAACCCGGATCGTCACCAGCTCCCCCGCCCGGTATAGCCTTGCCAGTTCCTCGGCATCCTTCCGGTCGTGCTTGCGCCGCTCGCCCGGGCGCCGGGGAATCAGCGACGGAGCCACGATCTCGCACGCGTAACCCCAACTCCGGATCGTCCGCTCGAGCACGTAGCCTGCGCCGCTCGCCTCGTAGCAGGCATGAACTTCGTGCTCCCGCCCCAAGCGATTCAGCAACCGCCTGAGTCCCCGCGGATCGTGTGTTGGCGGCCATGCAAACTTCGACAGATGTGGCCGTCGAAAATCGTACACCTCGGGGGGTTGATCGAGGGTTGTTCTCGGCGGTGGACGAGAGGGTTGGTGAGGTTGGGCGGATCGTGCTCTACACTGGCGTCTCCTTTCAGCACTGGAGACGCGATGATCGGGAGAGAGAAGCGGGTGCTTCTGCGGCACTACCTGGAGCAGGGCATGACGAAGGCGGCGATCGCCCGGCATGTGGGGGTGAGCCGCGACACGATCTATCGGTGGATCGCGACGGGGCAGTTGGACCGGGATCTGGACGAGGAAGCCGTGAGGTATCGGCCGAGGCCGCCGGTGCCGTCGAAGCTGGACCCCTACAAGGCGATCATTGACGTCCGGCTGGCCGAGTATCCGAAGCTGACGGCCACGCGGCTGTTCAAGGAAGTCCGGGATGCAGGCTATCGGGGCAGCTACAGCCAGGTGAAGCGGTACGTGCGACGGGTGCGGCCGCGGCCTCCGGAGGAGCCTGTGCAGCGGTTCGAGACCGCTCCGGGCCACCAGGGTCAGGTGGACTTCGCGGACTTCCGGCTGCCCTGGGGCAAGCGGCACGCACTGATCGTGGTACTCGGCTACTCGCGCCTGATGTGGCTTCAGTACTACGAGCGCCAGACGATGCCGGTGGTGATGCGAGGGCTGGAAGCGGCGTTCCGGTACTTCGGGGGCGTCCCGTCGGAACTGCTGTTCGACCAGATGAAGGCGGTGATCATCAAGGACGGCCGCGTAGAGGGCGGCAGGCTCGTCGAGAACCCGGAGTTCCTACGCTTCAGCCACCACTGGGGCTTCCGGATCCGGGCGTGCCGTCCCTACCGGGCACAGACGAAGGGCAAGGTGGAACGACCGATCCGGTACATCCGCGAGAGCTTCTTCTACGGCCGGGAGTTCGTCTCTGACGACGACCTCAACGCCCGGGTCCTCCGGTGGCTCGACCGCGACGCCAACGTGCGGATCCACGGCACGCTGAAGGAGCGGCCCGCGGACCGCTTCGACCGGGAGCGGCCGCATCTGACACCCTTGACTCCCTGGCCGTACAGGTCGGTGGCGCCGAAGCCCGACCCTCAAGGGGCAAGACGCACGCGGGCGACGGCACTGCCGCCCGTCGTAGACGTCGAACAGCGCCCACTCGCCGCATACGCCCGGATCACGGGGGACGTACAGTGAAGCCGCTTTCGCGCCGGGAGCGGATCGCGGCCCAGCTGGCCGACCTGAAGATGCCGGGGGCCCTGGAGGCCCTGGACGAGATCCTGGCCGGCGTGGACGGCGGCGGCACGACCGCCGCGGAGGCCATCGAGCGGCTCCTCTCCGCCCAGATCAAGCTCCGCAACAGCCGCCGCCTGCAGACGGCGATGCGGTCCAGCCGGCTTCCGGCGGTCAAGACGCTCGCGGACTTCGACTTCAGCTTCCAGCCCTCCGTCAAGCGGGAGCAGATCGACTCGCTCCACGAGCTCGGCTTCGTGGAACGCAGGGAGAACGTCGTCTTCCTCGGCCCGCCCGATTCAGTGACATACTGCACCACCTTTCTATGTGATTGCGGTGTCGATAGTTAGCTGATCCGGATCCAGAGTTTGCGGAGTCTTTCTGCGGGTGTGGACGCGCCGGACGTACTCTTGGACGGCAGG
>JAJDXS010000053.1 GCA_022823145.1 Gemmatimonadota bacterium | reverse complement strand
CCAGGAAGTTCACCGCGCCCACGGCCATCCCGATCCCGAAGATGATCCCGGCCAGCGTGCGCTTGCTCCCGCCCTCGCCGAACGCGAACATCAGCCCGCCCACGACGATCGCGATCAGCGACAGTCCCCGCGCGATCGGTCCCGTGAACTGCGTCTGCAGCTCGTTCACCGCGTCCACCCAGGGGCTCGTGCCCTGCGCGTGGAGCACGCCCGGCATCAGCATGAGCAGCGCGGCCCACGCGGCCGTCCGCATCGCCGTCAGCAACGTTCTCATCGTTTCTCTTCCTTTTCCTGAGGGGTTCATGGGGCGACGGTCTATCCGACGCTCCGGCTTGCCACGATCTGTTCGCGGATCCACTGGTCGACCTCGGCCTCGATTCAGCCCACCACTCGCTCGCCCAGCCTGATCGGCCGAGGGAAGAGCCCTCGTTTGACCCACCTTCGGATCGTGCTTCGCGAGAGGCCGGTTCGAGCCTGTACTTCCGACATCCGCAGGAAGCGGGTCGGCGGTCCCATCTTCTGTTCGCGGTTCTTGGTCATGGTTCTCCTCCTGTTCTTGCTCCCCGTTCGCGTTCATGGCGTCCGCTGCGAAGGGCAAGGGGGAGGATCCCGGGCACCGACCGTCGCCCGGCCATGGTTCTCGATGAACGCAGGAACCCGGTCCGCCCTCCCGAGCGACGGCGGACATCCGGCCTCGATCCGGCGTGGCAGACCCGGATTGCCCAGTGCCCGCACGCCCAGCGTCGTGGGCTTCACATCCGTGCGTTCGAGAAACGCGTTCAGCCGCGAGTTGAATAGTTCCTCCAGCGTTGCCATGACCGCCGTTCCATCCGCCTAGATGCCCATAACGGTGAAGGCGTGTTTTCGGGAACGTCAACTGAGGCCAAATTCGCTAAGTGGCTATGGTGTATCATGATGGGTCATGTTGGGTCAGCCTCTTCGGAAGGCTCCGCCAATGGCGCGGAGAAACACCCCCGTTGGACCTTCCGAATCGGCGATGCGAAGCTCGGCCGCACAGTCGGTGCGGGTGGGGCGGAACACGGCCGAAGTGGCCGGAACGGAGCTGCGGGAGACCGGAGAGGGGTGGCCATTCGACGACTCGTTCATCCGCCACCGGCTCCGGGCCGAGCCCGGCGACCTGTGGATGATCGAGGCGGACGGGAACTCGATAGCCGCTGCTCTCAAGCGGCGACCACTTCATGATCGACGTGAGCCGGGCGGCGCTCTCGCCACTGGGGATCTTCCTGATCCGGGACGGCATCGCCATGGTCGCGAAGCGGATCGAGCACGTGCCGCACTCCGACCCCCTCCCGCGTGATCCTCAAGTCGCTCGACCCCGACTACGGCGGTCGCGAGTATGCCGCCGAGGAGGTCAGAATCGTCGGACGGGCCGGCTGGGTCTCCAGGAAGGTGTAGGAGGAAGTGATAACCCCCTGTTCCCACGGCTCGTGGAACGACGCCGAGTGAAGCGGTGCTCCGTGCCGCCGGTTATCTTTGAGCGTAGGATGCTCCCCGCGAGGGAGCGGCTACCTTGGCTGACGGAGTTCTGACCGAGAGAAGTGGAGCTATGAAGAGCCTGACCGAGCGGATCATGGGGTACGCCGAAGCCGAGCCGGAGGCCACGCCGATACAGGCGAAGGACCTTCTGCACTTCGGCGACCGGGCTTCCGTGAGCCGGGCGCTTTCCCGCCTCGCGCGTTCCGAGCGGCTCCTGCGGATCTGCCGTGGCGTCTACATGCGTCCGATCCGGACACGTTTTGGTCTTCGCGCGCCGAGTCTGGGCCAGGCCGTCCCCGCACTCGCGAATCTGTGGGGCGAAACCGTGGTGTCGAACGGCGGAGACGCGGCCAACTGGCTGGGTCTGACAACCCAGAACGCCGTGCGCACGGTGTACCTCACCTCCGGCCCCGACCGACTCCTGCATTTCGGGGCCCACCAGGTCAAGCTGCTCCATGCGCCGCGTTGGCAACTGGCGGCCGCACACGGGACCGCCGGCACGGTCATCCGGGCGATCTCCTGGCTGGGACCCCACGAGGTGGAGAGGAGCTTGGATGCCGTGCTGCCGAAGCTCTCGCGGCAAGAAGTGAACGAACTCGCCGCCGCGCGGGCCGTGCTGCCCAATTGGATGGGGGAACCGCTGAGCAGGCGTCTCGCCCATGTCTGAGGCCCAATACCAGCGCCTCCAGGAATCCGAGAGGCGCGAGGCCCTCCAATCGGCGGCACTCCGCTGCGGCCGGAGGACCCAGCTTCTCGAGAAGGACATCTGGATTGTTGCGACCCTCGGGGTTCTGTTCGAAGCGCCGTTCGGCCGCCATCTGGTTTTCAAGGGGGGCACGTCCCTCTCCAAGGTGTGGCGAGCGATCCGACGGTTCTCGGAGGATATCGACATCACCTACGATATTCGCGACTTCGCCCCCGATCTGGTCGCGGGTGGCGACGACGAGGCACTTCCACCGACGCGCAGTCAGGAACGGCGCTGGACACGGGCGATCCGACCCCGTCTCGCCCAATGGGTGCAGGGCGACGCGCGCGCGCTCGTCGAGAAGGAACTCAATCAGTCCGGCTTTGCCGCGCGGGTTCGAGCCGAGGCTGAGCAACTGTACGTCGCGTACGATCCGTTGTTCACGCCGATCGGTCCGGTGCGACCGGAGGTCCGGGTGGACTTCGGGGCACGCTCAACGGGCGAGCCCCACATCGTCCGCAGGGTCGTGTGCGACGCCGCCGCGCACCTTCCCGATCTTGGTTGCCCGGAAGCCCGGCCCTCCGTCATGCTGGCGGAGCGGACATTCTGGGAGAAGGCGACCTCAATGCACGTCTACTGCCTCCAGGGGCGTGTCCGGGGCGAACGCTGGTCGCGGCATTGGCACGATCTCGTCCGTCTCGACGAGGCCGGGATCGCGGCTCGTGCCTTGGAGGACCGCGAACTTGCCCTGTCGGTCGCCCGCCACAAGGCGATGTTCTTCCGCGAGAACGATTCCAACCGCCAACGGATCGACTACCATGCGGCGGTCTCGGGCAACCTCCGGCTCGTTCCGGCGGGAGCCGCGCGAGAAGCGTTGGCCCGGGACTACGCCACCATGCTGCCCACCGGGATGTTGCTGGACGACGACGAGCCGTTTGACACGGTCATGGAGCGATGCGCGCAGATCGAGGAGCGGGCCAACGCCCTCCACACTGACCAGGCCTCGCGACCACGCGGCGCCTGAGCCGACGACGCCATGTACCAGACCGGTCATACCATTGAGAAGACCCTCGACCAAATCTTCAGGAAGGGCCTCGTGCTCCCCGCGATTCAGAGGGAGTTCGTCTGGCGTCCAGAGCAGGTCTGCCGACTCTTCGACAGCCTGATGCAGGGGTTCCCGTTCGGAACGTTTCTGTACTGGAAGGTGGCTCCGGAGAACAGCGACAATTTCAACTTCTACGGGTTCCTGCGGGACTATCACCAGCGCGATAACCGACATTGTCCGCCTCTTCCGGCGGTGCCAAACACAGCACTCACGGCAGTGCTCGACGGACAGCAGCGCTTGACGGCCCTGAATGTCGGCTTGCGCGGGAGCATGGCGTGGAAACTTCCCCGTCTCTGGCGGAACAATCCCGGCGCCTTCCCAAAACGGCACTTGTATCTGGACCTCCTTTGGAACGCGGATGAGGAGGGTGAGGAAGGGACCGCGTATCGATTCGGCTTTCGGCGGGACAGTGACCCACGCCAACGGAGGAACTCGGCAGGCAAGCTGGTGGAATTGTGGTTCCTTGTGCCTGACATACTGTCGATGGAAGACGGACCTCCCATGCTGGAGTGGCTCAACGACTGCGCCTTGGAGCGGAGCACCCAACTTCACGCGTTCAGGAACTTGAGCCGCCTCCACCGAGTAGTTCGCAAGGATCACGTTGTGGCATACTACGAGGAAACAAGACAGGCCCTGGACGACGTCGTCCAGATCTTCATTCGCATGAATGACGGCGGCACGCCGCTTTCCCACTCCGACCTGCTCCTGTCGATCGCGGTCGCGCAATGGACCAAGCACGATGCCCGCGAAGAGATTCACGAACTCGTGGACGAGCTCAACGGGATCGGATTGGGATTCTCCTTTTCGAAGGACTTCGTTCTCAAGGCCGGACTGATGCTGAGCGACATCGGGAGCGTGGGCTTCAAGGTGGACAACTTCAACCGCGAGAACATGGCGCTCCTCGAGGAGCGGTGGATGTCGATCAAGTCGGCGCTCACGTTGACGGTCCAGTTGGTGGCGGGCTTCGGTTTCAGCCGGAAAACGCTGACCGCGCACAATGCAGTTCTTCCTATAGCCTACTACCTGTACCGGAGCCAGCGAGCGGAGTCCTTTCTCAGCCATCGCAAGCATGCGGACGACCGGGAGGCGATTCGGGGGTGGCTGGTCCGTAGCCTGCTGAAGAGCGGTGTCTGGGGAAGCGGTCTCGATACGCTGCTGACGGCACTGAGGAACGTGATCCGTGATGATGCGACCCAGGGATTTCCCGCCGCCCAGCTTGGCGATGCGATGGCTCGCCGGGGACGGGAGCTAGTGTTCAACGATGAGGAGGTCGAGGAACTGGCGGACACGGAGTATCGGAACGCGCGAGTGTTCGCGCTTCTCTCGCTCGTCTTCCCCTTCGTTGACCCCGGAAAGCTGTTCCATGTGGACCACGTTTTTCCTTCTGCGCGGTTCACGAAATCCAAGCTCCGCAGGGAGGGGGTTTCGGAGGAAGACATGGACGAATACCGCAGCCGGATGAACCGGCTGGGCAACCTCCAGCTTCTCCCGGGTCCGGTGAACACCGGGAAGAGTGCGACGATGCCGAGGAAATGGCTGGTCCAGACCTATCCGGATCTCGACCGACGGAGGCACGTTTGCGACGATCACTTGTTGGGCCGTGTGCCCAAGAAGATGACGGGTTTCCCCAAGTTCTATGACGTGCGAAGGAAACGCTTGGTCGGGCGCATCAGGAAGCTCCTTGGGAACAACGGCTCGGATTGACCCGTGAGCGAGAGTGACGCATTGAAAGCGAGCACCTGCCAAACACGACCGGAGCACGGGTAGCCTCGCCATGGATGTCTTCTCCTTCCGCGACGAACTCGTATCGGAGTACGCGCGGTTCTCCCGCAGCTTCACCCGCATCGGGGCGGAGGACATCTCGCGCGAGGTCGATGGGGCCTACGCCGCCGGGCGCTTCTGGCCGGCGCCGCTCATCCAGCTGAACCCGAACTTCGAGCCGGGCAGCTCGATCGAGGAACTCGTTTCCGACGGCACCCTTCACGGCGAGTGCCGGAAAATCTTCCGGCTGAAGAGCCGGGAGGAACCGGACGGCAAGCGCCTTCGCCTTTACCGGCATCAGGCCGACGCCATCGGGATCGCGAAGCGGCGCGAGAGCTTCGTGCTGACGACCGGCACGGGGTCCGGGAAGTCGCTGGCCTACTTCATTCCCATCGTGGACGACGTGCTCCGGCGCCGGAGGGCCGGAGGCGACGCGAAGGGCATCACAGCGATCGTCGTCTATCCGATGAACGCGCTCTGCAACAGCCAGCGCGAGGAACTCGAGCGGCATCTGCGGATCGGCTACGGCGAGGGCCGCGAGCCGGTCACGTTCGCCCGTTACACGGGCCAGGAGTCGAACGAGGAGCGCGAGCGGATCGCGAAGAACCCGCCGGACATTCTGCTGACGAACTACGTCATGCTCGAGCTCATCATGACGCGGTTCAAGGAAACCGACAGCGCCGTGCGCCGCCACGCGGCGGGGTTGCGGTTCCTGGTGCTGGACGAGCTTCACACCTACCGCGGGCGGCAGGGCGCGGATGTCGCGATGCTGGTGCGCCGGGTCCGCGAGCGGTTCAACGACGATCTCCTCTGCATCGGAACGTCGGCGACCATGGCCTCCTCGGAGGGTTCCGCCGAGTCGCGCAACGCGGCGGTGGCGGATGTCGCGACCCGTCTGTTCGGGACGGAGGTGGACGCGGGCAACGTAGTGGCCGAAACGGTCCGACCGGTGACGGACCGGGACGCGATCCCGGACGGAGCCGGTCTCCGGGCGGCCATGGCAGAAGGCGTCCCGACCGCTTCGACCCACGGACAGCTGGCCCGTCATCCGCTGGCGGCGTGGGTGGAGCACACGCTCGGCCTGGGCGAGCAGGACGGGAAGCTTGTCCGGACCCAGAGTCCGCTGACGATACTCGAAGCCTCGGAGCGCCTGGCAACGGCGAGCGGCCTCGACGCGGAGACGTGCCGAGGGCGTCTCACGGACTTTCTGCTGGCGGCGCACCGGAGCCGGGACGAGAACGGCCGCAGCCTGTTCGCGTTCCGGCTCCACCAGTTCATCAGCGGCGCGTGGAACGTGTACACGACGCTCGAAGCGCCGGGCGAGCGATACCTCACCCTCGACGGCCAACAGTACAAGCCGGGCGACCGGGACCGGCCCCTGTACTCGCTTTGCTTCTGCCGCCTGTGCGGCCAGGAGTACATCCCGGTGTGGGCGGGCATGACCGGGAGGGAGCCGCGCGCCTTCATGCCGCGCGACCTAGCTGAACGATCCACCGAAGAGGAGGATGCCCGTTACGGGTATCTCATGCCCGACCCGAACGGCATGTTTGACCCGGCGGACATCGAGGGCCGGTACCCGGAGGACTGGCTCGTCTTCGGCGGGAGCGAGGGCGAGGCTCGCCTCAAGCCGCACTTCCGCAAGATCCGGCCCCGCACCGTCCATGTCGACACGCTGGGCCGCGTGTCCGGAGGCGATCTGGCCGTCCACTTCGTACCGGGCGCGTTCCGTTTCTGCCTCAACCCGGACTGCGACGCCCGCTACGACGGGACGATGCGGAGCGAGTTCCCGAAGCTGTCGGGACTGTCGAGCGAGGGGCGCAGTTCGGCGACCACGATTCTGGCGCTGTCGGCGCTCAGGCACCTGATCGGCACGGATCTCGACGAGCGGGCCAAGAAGCTGCTGGCGTTCACCGACAACCGGCAGGACGCGAGCCTCCAGGCCGGGCACTTCAACGACTTCATCCAGGTCCTCCTGCTGCGAGGCGCGCTCCTCGCCGCGCTCCACCGGGCCGGCGGCGAGCCGCTGACCGACGATGTGCTGACGCAGAGGGTGCTCGCCCACCTGCACCTGGACCCGGGGGACTACGCCGCGAACCCGCGCGCCAAGGGCATCAAGGCGGACAACACGCTGCGGGCGCTCCGCGACGTTCTGGGCTACCGGCTCTACTTCGACCTGCAACGCGGCTGGCGCATCACCAACCCGAACATCGAGCAACTCGGCCTGCTCGATATCGGGTACCGGGACCTGACGGCGTGCTGCGAGGACGAGGAGGAGTGGCGCGCCGGGCATCCGCTCCTCGGGTCCATCACGCCGGCCCAGCGGCTCGAACTCGTCGGGGATCTTCTGGAACGCATGCGCAAGGCGCTCTGCATCAAGACCATCTATCTGGATCCCGAGCGCCAGGAGTCGATGCGCAACCGGAGCTACAACGAGCTGAGGGAGCCGTGGGGGTTCTCGGAGGACGAGGACCTGTTCTCCCACGCGTACATGATTCCGCGGCCGAGCAAGCGGGGACGGCGGCCCGACCACCGCCTCCACCACGTGTCGCACCGCTCGGCGTTCGGCCGAAAGGTCAAGTCCACGGCGTACTGGGGACAGGGCAATCCGCAGTATCCCGAGAAGTTCGACGAAGACATCTACAACGCCGTGATCGACGATGTTCTCCGCGTGCTGGAGACATACGGCTACGTGGAATCCTCCGACCTTGGCGGCGGTCGGGTGGGATACCGCATCGACGGCTCGGTGCTCGAATGGCGCGCGGCAGACGAAGGCGGGGGCGGAGGCGACGGAGACGCCGCGAACCGCTTCTACCGCGAACTGTACCGGAACGTGGCGGGAATGCTGGGTTCCGAGGATCGCCTCTTCCACCGGCTCGAGGCGCGCGAGCACACGGCGCAGGTGGACGCGGAGGACCGCGAGGAGCGCGAGGCCCGCTTCCGCAAGGGCATGGACCGCTCCGGGCCGTCCCCGGGCCTGCCGGTCCTCTTCTGCTCGCCGACGATGGAACTCGGCGTGGACATCTCGACGCTCAACACCGTCTACATGCGCAACGTGCCGCCGACGCCGGCCAACTACGCCCAGCGGAGCGGGCGCGCGGGCCGGAGCGGGCAGCCCGCGCTGGTCGTGACCTACTGCGCGGCCCGGTCGCCGCACGACCAGTACTTCTTCTCGGGTCCGAGCCGGATGGTCGCGGGCGCGGTCAAGCCGCCCAGCATCGATCTGGCGAACGAGGAGCTGATCCGGTGCCATCTCCAGGCCGTATGGCTGGCGGAGACGGGGGTGAAGCTCGGCTCGTCGGTGAGCGACGTGCTCGACCGGGAAGCGCCTGACACCCTGCCGCTGCACGCGGAAACCGCGGCCGGGATCGGGTCGGGCCGTGCGGTGCGCGAGGCGACCCGGCGTGCGAAGCGGCTCCTCGGGACGATCGAGACGGACCTCTCGGAGCACGCGGCTCCGTGGTATACGGAAACGTGGCTCGGTGGCGCGATGAACTCGGCGGCACGCCGCCTCGACGAGGCGTTCGACCGGTGGCGCTCGCTTTTCCGGGCGACCGCGAGTCAGATCAGGTTCGCCAACGAAGTCATCAACAACGCGGCGGCAACCGAGAAGGACCGCAGGCAGGCCAAGGCCCGCTATGACGAGGCGTACACGCAGCAGAACCTGCTTCTCGGCGGCCGGGCCACGATGAACTCCGACTTCTACACCTACCGCTACCTGGCGTCCCAGGGATTCCTGCCCGGCTACAACTTCCCGCGCCTGCCGCTCATGGCGTTCATTCCGGGCCGTCCCAAGAGGAAGGTGGCGCGCGATTCGTTTCTGAGCCGTCCGCGCTTCCTCGGCCTGACCGAGTTCGGCCCGCAGTCGATCATCTACCACGAGGGCAGCACGTACCGCGTGCGGCGCGCCATCCTCACGATTCGCGAGGAGTCGGCGACGACGGCCTCGGCCAGGCTGCCGGTGGAGACCGCCCGCATCTGCGGGGCGTGCGGCTACGGGCATTTCGCGGACCAGAAGGAGTTCGAGCGCTGCGTCAGTTGCGACGCGCTGCTCGGCGGGGGCCGGTTGATCCGGACCCTGCACCGGATCGAGCAGGTCTCGACCCGGCGCGCGAACCGCATCACGTCGGACGAGGAGGAGCGCCAGCGGCAGGGCTACGAGATGGTGACGACGCTGAGGTTCAGCGAGGAGGACGGGCGCAAGCGCGTCACCGCGGCCTCCGTCGCCGAGGGCGGCGACACGCTGCTCGAACTCCAGTACGGCTCGGCGGCCACGCTGTGGCGCATCAATCTGGGATGGCGCAGGCGGAAGGAGAAATCCGTCTACGGCTTCAGCCTGGACGCGGCAACCGGCGAGTGGACCCGGGATCCGCAGTCGCCCACCGACGCGGAGGACGACCGCGTGGCCAGGGGCAAGACCGTCCAGCGGATCACGCCGTACGTCGAGGACACCCGCAACGTGTTGGTGCTCAGTCCGGCGGTCGAGCTTTCGGAGCCCGCCATGGTCTCGCTCCAGCACGCCCTCAAGCGGGGCATCGAGCAGGAGTTCCAGATCGAGGAAGCGGAGCTCGCCGCCGAGCCGCTGCCCGACGAGACCACCCGCAACAGGATCCTTTTCTACGAGGCGGCGGAGGGCGGCGCGGGCGTGCTCACCCGCGTGGCGGGCGATCCCGGCGCGGTGTCGCGGATCGCCCGGAAGGCGCTCGAGGTCTGCCACTACGCCACGAAGTCAGGCGAATGGGAAGGCCCCGACGACCTTGAAGACGGCAGCGAGGAGTGCGAGGCCGGCTGCTACCGCTGCCTGCTCAGCTACTACAACCAGCCGGACCATCCGCTGATCGACCGGCGCCACCCCGAGTTGCTCGATCTTCTGTGCCGGCTCGCCCGGGGCAGACGCGGGGACGCCGAGGGCTCGGTGGGCGGCGGCGACACTGTGGCGGAGTTGGAGGCCTTCTCCGGCTCCTCACTCGAAAAGGGATGGCTCAGGTTCATCAGCCTGGGCGAGTACCGGCTGCCCGACAAGGCGCAGCCTTATCTCGAGGAGTTCGGTACGCGCCCCGACTTCGCCTACTCTGAACACCAGACGCTGGTCTACATCGACGGACCGCACCATGACGGGGAGCGCAGGCGGAGGATGGACGAGAAGCTGACGCGAAGGCTCATCGACGCCGGCTACACGGTTCTGCGGTTCGGTACGGACCGGACGGAATGGGAGCGGATCGTGCGAGACTACGCCTGGGTCTTCGGCCCGGGCGTGTCCCCGGCGGAATGACGGGGACGCGCGTGCCGCAGTCACAGCCGGAATCCGCGTTCAAGCCGGGCGACCTCGTTCGCGCGCGCGGACGCGAATGGGTGGTCCTGCCGGATACTCGCGACGATCTCCTCAGGCTCCGGCCGCTCGGGGGTAACTGTTCGGTCAGGCCGTGGACGAACGGTCGGTCGGAATCCTCCCACCAGCGCCAGCCATACTGTGTCGGTGTTGCCGCTGATCCACCAGCGCGGCGGCTGGACCACCCCCGGACAGGCCAGCCGAGGGTGCTCGC
>JAJDXS010000040.1 GCA_022823145.1 Gemmatimonadota bacterium | reverse complement strand
CGACCGCCAAGATGTCCTCGTAGGTTCCGGTCTGCGAACTGAGAGCCGCGCATCCTGTCAGCAGGAGGGCGGCAGTAAGGATCTGAGCGTGTGCGATCCGCATGCCCATCGTGTGAGTCCTCCTTCCGAGCGCTTCGGTGCCACGGACGCAAACCATCCGCAGCCGCTCCATCAACGATAGCTCGACGGTGCCGACCCACAAAGCGGTGGACTGGACCGGCGTCCTGACCGCCGATCCCGGAAAGCGGTTGGGCCTCGCAGGCGACGAGACACCCTCAACCATCCCTGCCCGCCGGGGCCGGCGTGACGTGGATGAAGCGGCCGACACGAGACACCGTCTCCGGGCGGTCGCAAACGGCGTCTTCCTGGTGGCGGCGGCCTTGATCGCCACCGCGAAACGCAGGGGGTCTAAGGGGGCCGGAACGCCCCCTTGCCAGACCGCGACGTTCAACGTTGCGTCGGCTGGCTCAGGGTCGAAAGCGGTCCTGAGCCAGCGCCTCAGAGGCTCTCGGATCGGCCCGCGTGGCCGCGGATCCTGCCCCTCGCCATCGCCTTGCTCATCCTTGCCGAAGGTCCCTCGTGCCCGTCAGATTCAACTTGCCGCAGGAAACACCGACCCCGACGAACCCCACCACCGACTGTCAGAACCTTGACCTCGCCCGCAAAACTCACCTCGGTCATCGAGGGCCTGAAGCAACGCCTGGACAGCTTCCACGGTGAGGCCGAGATCAGCCAAGGCGTTGTAATCCCCATTCTTCAAGAACTCGGCTGGCCGGTGTTCGACGTTCATGTCGTAACTCCCCAATTCAAGATCGAGACCAGGAAGGCGGACTACGCGCTCTGTCATCAGCCCCGAAAACCGTCGGTTCTCTTGGAGGTCAAGGATCTTGGGAAGGCTGACGTTAAGGGGGAGAAGCAACTCTTCGAATACTGCTTTCACCAAGGCGTTCCGATGGCGGTCCTCACCGACGGACGGAGTTGGAGTTTTTTCTTTCCGGCGGGGCAAGGCAGCTACCACGAACGGCGATTTGCCCGAATCGACTTGGTAAGCGATGAACCTCGGGACTCCGCGAAGACGCTCTTGGACTACCTCGCGGTGCGTGCCGTTCAATCCGGCGAGGCCCATAACAGGGCTCAGCGCGACTACGATGCGTATCGGCGACAGAACGAGGCGGCCTCCAAGTACGCTTCGGTTTGGAGCAAGCTGCTGTCCGGCCCTGAGTCGCAGTTGCTGGACCTGTTCCGTAGGGAAGTCGAGCAGGTAGCGGATGTGTCACCGGATCGCACGAGGGCCGCAGAGTTCATTCGAGCGCAGGCCCCGGTCGCGACGAAGTTGCCGTCCGGCGCCAAGGCGACCAAGGGAGCCGAGAAGAAACCAGCCGTGAATGAGGGCATGCCGAGGGATATGTCCAGCCGCCAGCGGCTACGTTACAGGTTCTTCGAGGGATTGCTCAGGCACGCGAAGTCGAGGACCCAACGGCACGCGAACATCAGTCCCAGCAAACAGCACTACGCCGCGGCAGGGGCAGGAATCGCCGGTGTCTACTTCGTGTACGTCGCCCGACAGCACGACGCTCGTACCGAGTTGTACATCAACACCAAGGACAGGGAGAGGAACCAGCGCATATTCAATGCGCTCCTCCTCCAGAAGGAGGCTATCGAGGGTGCGTTCGACTCCCCGCTGGACTGGCAGCCGTTGGAAGGCAGACGTGCGTGTCGGATCAAGAAGACCTTCACCACCGGCGGATACCGGGACGAGGATGTCTGGGAAGCGATTCACGATGAGTTGGCGGTGGCGATGACGAGGCTCGAATCCGCTCTCAAGCCGCACCTGAAGGGGCTCTAGCGTCTTCGTCTCCATCCCACGCCCAGCCCCATGGCTTCGATTCCCTTGGGGCCTCGACGGGCTGGGCACGTCCGTCCGGGCTGTGGAACTCGCCCACCCTGCCACCCACAGCGAACTTCAAGGCAAGGGGCCTTCCTTGCGACCGTGAGGATGCCGAGGGTGAGAAGTAGACGTACTCGTCGCGGAGCATCCGATCATAACCGAGGGATCCTCGGCCTCCATTGTGGCCTGCGGCTCGGGGGCTGGTTCCCAACCCTCAGCAAGCGGCTCCGCCTCCTCCCTCCCTGCGTGGAGCGACACACGCCAAGTCGTTGACTGGGAAGATCGCTGGATCCTCGAGAGTCCGGTCCTAGAGAGGCCGAGGCTCGATGGTTTCGGCGGCACTTGACAGATCTCAATCCTCTATTAGCGTCCATAGCGTTCCAATTACGATCCTCACAATCCGATGTGTTCGGGAGACCCCAACGATGATCAAGCTTCGCCACCTCTTCCTCGCGGCCGTGCTATCGTGCTTCGCACTGACGGCAGAAGCCGCCGTGCCCAGCCTCGGCTCCACGGCTCAATGCCAAGGGCCGGGATGCGACGAGAACCAGAGCTGCACGAGTGACCTTCATTGCAGTGTCGCATGCGCCGGCGGATGCAGCGGCAGCCGTGGAGACCCAGGCAATTGTCAGAAGTGGTGGGACTAGAGAGATACCGTTTCTCCCTTGCCCAAGTCCCCTCGGCCTTCGCGGTGGACAGCCTCTTGCGTGGGCATCGCGCTAATTGCCGCGAGTTGCGCTGAGCCATCCCCACCGACCGCTCCTGACACGCTGGTCATCACAGACGAGCCCTCATGCGAGGGCTGCTCCATCGCCTTGGAAGAGGTCGCTGTCCTTGGGCATCCCGCCGATTCGGCATCGTTCAGGTACGACGCCCCGAACCTGGCCTGCGTGGTGGGACGGCTGTCCGATGGGAGTTTCGTCTCCAGCGGGCTGGTTGGGGGCCAGACGCTCTTTCGTTACGATGGCTCGGGCCGCGCGATTCAGGCCATTGGTCGGGGTGGGGAGGGGCCGGGTGAACTGAGCGTGGACTTGGCGGTGATAGTCGGAGCTCGCGACTCCCTGTTCGTCGTTGATCGGCGTCGCCACCGCGTCCTGATCTTCGATCCACTCGGCGTGCATCATCGGTCATTCGACATTCCTTGGCGGTTCGACGCGTTTACCCGTCTGACCAATGGAAACTTCGTGTTTCAGCGGCGGGTAAGCGCTCGGCAGGACGGTAGCCAGACCGGCATGGTCAGGGTGCTGGATGCGATGGGCAATGAGATCGCCGCTCATGATCCTCCATCGGATCGGCTGTTCGAGTTGGGGATGCCCGATCTTGACGGCAGGAATGTTTCACCGTCGGTCTCTGGCAGCTATTGGACGACCGCGATCTGGTCCTATGAGCTAAGCCGTTGGTCCTCGCCGGGAGTTCGAGACCTCGTACTGGTCCGGAATGCCGACTGGTTCCCATCCAACCCGCCTTCATCCGCTGACGAGGTTGAGGCTTGGCATGTGGATGCGCCTCCTCCACGACGCGTTCTGCACGTATCGGAGACTCCGGATGGACTGCTTTGGACTTTCTCGGTCGTCCCTGATCCGCGCTGGCGGCCGCGCCAAACGCCCGACGCATGGGATGTCGCTTGGGCCAACCGGACCACGGACACAGTGATCGAGGTACTCGACATCACGAATGGTGGGACGGTGGTCGCGCGGACGACGATCGACGAACGACCCATGCCGGTGTGTGGCGACCACCTGATGTCGGTAGTCCGTGAAACGCCGGAGGGTGACACGAGGGCGGTAGTTGTTCGCCCCGTGCTTGAGCGGCCTGAGTGAGGGGGAACCTCGGCGAGAAGGGTTGGGATTCGACCGCGAAGGAGAGGCCGTGAGGTTTGAACTGGCGCACCAGACATGCGCTGACGCGTGGTCTCTCGCCGACGGCGGCGCGGCCCAGATGACCGTTGAGTGCCGCTGACCGCGATCCACGGGTAACTGTTCGGTCAGGCCGTGGACGAACGGTCGGTCGGAATCCTCCCACCAGCGCCAGCCATACTGTGTCGGTGTTGCCGCTGATCCACCAGCGCGGCGGCTGGACCACCCCCGGACAGGCCAGCCGAGGGTGCTCGC
>JAJDXS010000063.1 GCA_022823145.1 Gemmatimonadota bacterium | reverse complement strand
TGTGGATGCCTCCTCCCTCTGATGGTCAGACCTCTCAAGGTCGCAATCGCTTCAGTACCATCCTTGGCACATTGCGATGCCGCCGGGAGGGGGCGTCCACTCCATCAGTTTAGGCCATAAACTGAACTATGACCCGCACGGCCTTGTGCAGGGACTGGACATGGCCGCTCCAGAGGCGGCCCGGGCTCCTGGACTAGCGGCTCCCTGCCGCCACCGGCTCGAACGCCTTCAGCACCTCGCGCGTCATGTCCCACCGATCAAAGCCCTGGCGGCCGTAGTCCAGGCCACGGCGGACGATGACCACGTCGTGCGAGGGCACCACGACCACGAACTGGCCGCGGTTGCCGGCGGTGGAATAGGCGTCCGAGGGCACGTCGGTGCGGTCGTTGGGCACCAGCCAGAACTGGCCGCCGTAGAAGTTGCCGCTCTCCGATGTGGCGGGGGCCGGCGTGCGCGCGAAATCAATCCACTCCTCGGACACCAGCCGCTCGCCGTTCCAGACCCCGTTCTGCGCGTAGAGGATCCCGAAGCGGGCCAGGTCGCGGGCGGTCGTGTAGACCTGGCTGCTCAGAATGAAATCGCCGAAGCGGTCGGTGCTCAGGAGCGTGCTGCGCATGCCGAGCTTGTCGAGGAGGCGCTTGCGCGGGAATTCGAGGTAGGCCTGCGCGTCCCCGATCATCAGCTTCATCGCGTAGACGCCGAGCAGGGTGTCGTAGTTCTCGTAGTCCCAGAAAGTGCCGGGTTCGCGCATGAGCGAGCGGTTGCGCGCGCCGTCGACCGAGCTCGCTCCGGCCCAGTAGGAGAAGCCCGACCCGGTCGCGTATTCCATGCCCCAGCTGTCCACGGGATAGAGGCCGCTCGACATGTTGAGAACGTGGCGGAGCGTGATATCGCGCCGAGGATCGGTCTCGGCAGAGCCGGCGTTGTCCGGCAGCCACTCGAAGGGCAGCGGGTCGTCCAGCCCGAGCCTGCCCTCGTCGACGAGCATGCCGATCAGCGTCACGGCGACGCTCTTCGCGGTCGACCACGTCCGGGTCTTCGTGGTCATGTCCACTCCCGGAGCGTAGCGCTCATGGAGGATCCGGCCGTTCTGCAACACGATCAGGCTGAGGGTCACCTGCTCCGGCGATTCGCGCTCGAAGGCCCAGTCGGAAGCGGCCTGCAGTGCCACCGGATCGATGCCCGCCGGCAGCGGACGGTCCTCGACGAGGTCGCCGTAGGGCCAGGGCATGGTGGCGGGATCGCCCTCCAGCGGCGGCGTGTCGAGGATCGGCAGCTCGTCGATATCGTCGAAGGTCTGGTCCGGCGACATGATCACGCACCCGATTCCCTCGCGGAACGCGGCCCGCATGACCGGGATCGCGCCCGGCGCTCCGATCGCGACGGCCTTCCGCTCCCAGTCGACGACGTAGTCGCCCCCTTCGGCCGTCCCCACCGGGTTGTCGAGGTAGACAAGCTCCTGATCGAACACCTGCTCCAGCGTGCGGTTGCTGGTGAAAAGCCCGTTGCACTGGAGGATCGCCTGTACGCCTCGCTGGATCATCTCCCGTTGCGGCGCGAAGTAGTCATATGACTGCCCCTGTTGCGCCTCGATGGCAGCGGGCGACAGGAGGACGAATGCGATGGCGGAGACGCTGAGGCGTTTCATGGTTTCCCTCGAATGCTGGACGGGATGGGTCGAACCGCCTTCAACATGCGCCTCGCCGCGCGCCCGGCCAAGGTCGGGTGCGAGCAGCGTGCCGGCGGGGATATCTTTCCGCATGCTGATCAACTGCGACATGGGCGAGAGCTACGGCCCCTGGGAGAAGGGGGCGGACGAAGCGGTGATGCCGCTCATCGACTGGGCCAACATCGCGTGCGGAGGCCACGCGGGAGACCCCGACACCATGGCGCGCACACTCTCGCTGGCGGTGGAGCACGGTGTGCAGGCGGGTGCGCATCCCGGCTATCCCGACCGGCGCAACTTCGGACGCCTGAGGCTGGACTGGCCGCTCGATTCGCTCGTGCTAGAGGTACAGGCGCAGATCGGCGCGCTTCATGCGGTCGCGGCGGCGGAGGGTGTGCGCCTGCGCCACGTCAAGCCGCATGGGGCGCTCTACCTCGCCATGATGAATGACGACCGGCTCCTCACGCGGCTGGCCGAAGGAGTGGCTGCGGTGGATCCGTCGCTCACCTTTGTCCTGCAGGCGACGCCCGACCGCGCGCGGCACGCAGCCATGCTCGAGCACACGGGGCTGCGGCTCGCATTCGAGGCCTTCGCCGATCGCGCCTATGCGGCCGATGGACGCCTCCAGTCGCGCTCGATCAGGGGCGCCGTCCTCGCCGATCGCGACGCGGTCGCGGCCCACGTCGCCAATCTGCTCGCAGGGTTCGTGGAAACGCCAGAAGGAACGCTGCCCGTGGAGGCCGAAACGTTGTGCGTGCACGGCGACAACCCTTCCGCAACGGGGTTGCTGCGCCGCATTCGTGAGCTGGTGCCCCGCCCCGGGTGATCACGTTCCCGGGCCCGGTCAGCGCGCTGGTCACCCTGCCGGTGCCTGCCGACCGCGACGGCATCGCCCGCGTGCTCGGCCTGGAGCGCTTCGCTCGTGACGCGCTGCCGGATGTGCGAGCGACGATTCCCGCGTTCAACCGGCTGCTGATCGAGAGCTCGCCGCACAGCTGGGATCCGGAAGAGGTCGAGGCGCTGCTGACGGCCGCGGCGAAGGAGTGCATTCGGGGAACGCCGCCCGAGCCCGAAACGGGTGAGCCGGTTTCACTTCCCGTTTGCTACGACCCGGACCTGGCGCCGGACCTGGCCGACCTGGCGGCGGGCAAGGGGCTCAGCGTGGCGGAGTTGGCCCGACTCCACAGCCGCACCGCGTACGTCGTCCTGGCGACCGGGTTCGCCCCGGGCTTCGCATACCTGGGCGACCTGGACCCGCGGATCGCCATGCCCCGCCTGCCCACGCCTCGCCGGCGCGTCGAGGCGGGCTCGGTCGGGATCGCGGACCGGCGCACGGGCATCTATCCCGCGGCGGGCCCGGGTGGCTGGCGCCTCATCGGCAGGGTCCCCCCGGCGCTGTTCGCGGATGCCACGGAGCGGATCTCCCGCTTTCGCCCGGGCGGCACGGTCGAGTTCCGCGCGATCGACCGCAAGAGCTATCAGGCGGAGTGCGGATGAGCCCGCACGGCGTAGTCGACCGCCCCGGCCCGTTCTGCACGATCCAGGACTTCGGGCGTCGGACCGGGCGCCGCGCCGGCCTGGCTCCCGGGGGCGCCATGGATCAGCGGGCCTACCTGTGGGCCAACCGGCTGCTGGGGAACGAACCGGCAGCGCCCGCCCTCGAGGTCACCCTGGGCGGTTTCGCGCTGCGCTTTGCGGTTGACACCGTTGTGGCGATCACGGGCGAGGGTTGCGCCGCGACGCTCGACGGCGTCGAGACCGGCACATGGCGCACCGTGCGCGCACAACCGGGCCAGCTCCTCCGCCTCGGATACGGCTCGACCGGCATGCGCACCTACGTCGCCTTTCCGGGCGGGCTGGAGGCGACCACGGCTTTCGGCTCGGCGTCGGCCGTGGTGCGTGACGGCATGCCGGGTTTGCTGGGACGATGCCTCCGTCCTGGCGAGCCGCTGCGCTGGCACGCCCCCGACTATCGGTGTCCGGTCCGGCGCCTTCCCGACGAACTGATTCCGCCTGTACCGGATTCGCTTTCCTTGCCGCTGGTCACCGGTTACGAGTGGCTCGACTTCGCGGCCGCCGACCGCCGGCGGGTTTTCGACGCCGGATGGACCGTGGATCCCGCGAGCGACCGCACGGCGACCCGCCTGGCCGGTCCTGCCCTCAACACAGGTCCGCGCGTACTCGATTCGACCCCCCTCGTGGACGGCACTGTCCAGGTCACCGGCGACGGTTCCCCCCTTGTGTTCATGCGAGACCGCCCGACCATCGGCGGCTACGCCAAGCTCGGCTCCGTCGACCCGATCGCCCTCGACACGCTCGCGCAGGCGCGGCCCGGCACGGCCGTCCGATTCGTCCGGGCCGAGCCCCAAGCACTCCGCAGCGCACTCGCCCGCAGGGAGTCGTTCTTCGGGATCGGCCAGGCGCACTAGCGGCGCCCATCCCATGCCTTGCCCCGCCACCCCCGTTTCCGCACCTTAATCCGGCCCCGGAATAGGCGCTCCCGCCTCGGCGCGCGCCGCCGGCCCCTCTTCCGCGGCCGCCGCCACACGTCCACCGCGAAGTCGAAGGGAGCCGGTCCCATGACCACCGCAACCTGGATCACCATGATCGTGATCATGGCGTTCGTGTGGGGAGGCCTCGTCGTGGCCGTCCGCACCGCGGTCCGGAAGGAATCCGCAAAGCGCGCCGACTAGGCGGCCCGTGCACGAGATCATTGCCTAAACGCACAGATATCGACTCGATCCTGATCCTCGGTTCGGGTCCCATCGTCATCGGCCAGGCCTGCGAGTTCGACTATTCCGGCACCCAGGCGGTTCGCGCGCTCAAGGAGGAGGGCTACCGGGTCATCCTGGTGAACTCCAATCCGGCGACGATCATGACGGACCCCGACCTGGCGGACAGCACCTACATCGAGCCGCTCACCCCCGAGTGGGTCCAACGCGTCATCGAACGCGAGAAACCGGACGCCCTGCTCCCCACCATGGGTGGCCAGACCGCACTCAACATCGCCATGGACCTGCACCGTCAGGGTGTGCTGGCGGCGCACGGCGTCGAGCTGATCGGGGCGGACGAGCGCTCGATCGTGATGGCCGAGGACCGCGAGCAGTTCACCGCCGCCATGAACCGCATCGGGCTCGCCGTACCCCACGGGGGCTTCGCACGCAGCGTCGACGAGGCGCTGGAGATCATCGAGCACACCGGCTATCCCGCGATCATCCGGCCGTCCTTCACCCTTGGCGGCACGGGCGGCGGCACCGCATACAACCTCGCCGAGTTCGAGGCCCAGGTACGCAGGGGGCTCGACGCGAGCCCGATCACCGAGGTGCTGATCGACCGCTCCGTGATCGGGTGGAAGGAGTACGAGCTCGAGGTGGTCCGCGACGGACTCGACAACGTGATCATCGTCTGCTCGATCGAGAACTTCGACGCCATGGGCGTGCACACCGGGGACTCGATCACGGTGGCGCCCGCCCAGACGCTCTCCGATGTCGAGTATCAGCGCATGCGGGACGCCGCGATCGCGATCATCCGCGAGATCGGGGTCGAGGCGGGGGGCTGCAACATCCAGTTCGCGGTCAACCCGGAGAACGGCGAGATGCTGGTCGTCGAGATGAACCCCCGCGTGTCGCGTTCCTCGGCGCTGGCCTCCAAGGCGACCGGCTTTCCCATCGCGCGTGTGGGCGCGAAGCTGGCGGTGGGCTACCACCTCTACGAACTGCCGAACGACATCACCAGGACGACGCCGGCCTCGTTCGAACCCGCGCTCGACTACGTGGTGGTGAAGTTCCCGCGCTTCGCCTTCGAGAAGTTCCCGGACGTCGACGACACCCTGGGCGTGCAGATGAAGGCGGTGGGCGAGACGATGGCGATCGGCCGCACCTTCCGCAGCGCCTGGCAGAAGGGTCTGCGTGGAATGGAGGTGGGCCGCATCGGCTGGGTTGCCGGCGCCACGCCTGCCGATGACGGTCTGGAGTCGGCCGACCCCGACGCGTTGCTGACCGCCGTCCGCAGGCCGACCACCTTCCGCAAGTACCAGCTCAAACGCGCCCTCGAGTCGGGCATCCCGATCGAGACCCTCCACCGCGCCACCGGGATCGACCCGTGGTTCCTCGACCAGCTGGAGCAGATCCTCGAACTCGAGCGCTGGTTCGCCGGCCTGCCCGCCGTCGACGAGCCGTCGCTCCGCCGCATGAAGCGCGAGGGGTTCGCCGACGCGCAGCTGGCCGCCCTGCGAGGCGTCGACGAGGCCGCCATCCGTTCCCGGCGCTGGGAGTGGGGGATCCGGCCGACGTACAACGTGGTCGACACCTGTGCCGGAGAGTTTCCCGCGGCGACACCCTACTACTACTCGTCGTATGAGTCGGAGGATGAGAGCGACCCTTCCGACCGCGGCAAGATCGTCATACTGGGCAGCGGCCCCAATCGCATCGGCCAGGGGATAGAGTTCGACTACTGTTGCGTTCAGGCGGTCCTCGCACTGCGCGAGGCCGGTTACGAGACGATCATGGTGAACTCGAACCCGGAGACGGTGTCGACCGACTTCGACGTGAGCGACAAGCTCTACTTCGAGCCGCTGACGCTGGAGGACGTGGTCGAGATCGTCGAGCGGGAGCGGCCGGTCGGAGTGATCGTGCAGCTCGGCGGGCAGACGCCGCTCAACCTGGCGTACCCGCTGGCGGAGCTGGGCGTGCCGATCCTGGGGACCTCGGTCGACGCGATCGACCGGGCCGAGGACCGGCGCCGCTTCGAGGAGGTATGCCGCCGCATAGGAGCGCGCGTGCCCGCGAACGGAACCGCGATGAGCGTGGACGAGGCCGTGAAGATCGCCCGCGACATCGGGTTCCCGGTGCTGGTGCGGCCCTCGTACGTCCTGGGCGGCCGGGCGATGGAGATCGTGTACGACGAGGAATCGCTCAAGGGGTACTTCGCGCGCGCGGTAAAGGCGTCGCCCGACCACCCGGTTCTCATCGACCGTTTCCTGGAGGACGCCTTCGAGGCCGACGTGGACGCGCTCGCCGACGGGACCGACGTGGTGATCGGCGGGATCATGCAGCACATCGAGGACGCGGGCGTCCACTCGGGCGACTCGGCGTGCGTGCTGCCGCCGTATCTGCTGGGGCGCGCCGAGCTGGACGAAATGCGGCGCCTTACGCGGCGCTTCGCGCTGGAGCTCGGCGTCGTGGGGCTGCTAAACGTCCAGTACGCCGTCAAGGACGGCCACGTGTACGTGCTGGAGGTGAACCCGCGCGCGTCGCGCACCGTGCCCTTCGTGGGCAAGGCGACCGGGGTGCCGCTCGCCCGGCTGGCGGCGCGCCTGATGGCGGGCGAAAAGCTGGCCTGCCTTGGCGTACCCTCGGAGCCGGAGGTAAACGGGGTCGCGGTGAAGGAGGCGGTCTTCCCCTTCAATCGATTCGACGTGGATACACTGCTGGGCCCCGAAATGCGCTCGACGGGCGAAGCCATGGGCGTCGACGACTCCTTCGGGATGGCCTTCGCCAAGGCCCAGGTGTCTGCAGGAAACCGCCTGCCCGAAGGCGAGGACGATCTCTCGGTGATCGTGACCGTCAACGACTCCGACAAGCCGACGGTGACGCCGCTGGTGCGCCGCCTGGCGGACCTGGGCTTCCGGGTGCTGGCGACCGGCGGGACGCGCAACCACCTGCATCAGCTCGGCGTCCCTTGTGAACGGATTCACAAGGTCGGTGAGGGGCGACCCCACATCGTCGACCGGATCGTGAGCGGGCAGGTCGGCCTGCTCATCAACACGCCCCTCGGCAAGCAGTCGCAGTACGACGACTACGCCATGCGGCGCGCGGCGATCGCCTACGGCGTCCCGTACCTGACGACGATGTCGGCCACGAGCGCCGCGGTGGACGCTCTGACGGCGATGCGGACGCGCCGCCCCGAGATCCTGAGCATCCAGGAGCGCATCGCGAGGACGCCGGAAGCGGTCGGCGCCGCCGAGGCGTCGTGACCGGCGACAAGGGCGAGCCACCGCCCCACCCGCCGACCGCCTTCCTCATGCACCCGTCGTCGGTGCTGCACGACACGGGTTGGGGCCACCCCGAACACCAGGGCCGCTTGCGCGCCCTGGCTTCCGCGCTGAAGAACGACCTGGTCGCGCTGCACGGCAGGGTTCGACAAGTCGCGCCGTCGCCAGCCAGCGAAGAGGACCTGACGCTGGTCCACACCGACGCGCTGGTCGCCCAGGTGCGCGGCGCGGTTGACGTGGCCCGGGAGCGGGGCCGTCCGGTCGGCCTCGATGCCGACACGCAGGTCTCGGCGGCGTCCTGGGACGCGGCGCTCGGGACCGTGGGCGCCGCGCTGGAGGCCGTGCACGGCACGGTGGAGGGGCGGTACCGCAACGCATTCGTGGCCGCGCGTCCGCCCGGGCACCACGCGACGCCGGGCCGCGCCATGGGATTCTGCCTCTTCAACAACATCGCCATCGCGGCGGCCAGTCTTCGGGCCCGTAGCCAGGCCGGGCGCGTGCTGATCGTCGACTGGGACGTCCACCACGGCAACGGGACGCAGGACGCCTTCTACGACGACCCCGACGTGTTCTTCCTGTCGCTCCACCAATACCCGCACTATCCCGGCACGGGAGCCGCAAACGAAACGGGGCGGGGGAGGGGGGAGGGGTTCACGCTGAACGTGCCGCTGGCGGCCGGGACCCCCCGCGACCGATACCTGAACGTGTTCGAGCGGGCGTTGAGCACCGCGGTGTCGCGCGCCGCACCCGACTTCGTCCTCGTGTCATCGGGCTTCGATGTCCTCGCCGGCGACCCCCTCGGCGGCCAGTTGCTGGAACCCGCGGACCTCCACGAAACCACGCTCATGATCATGGACGCGGCCGATCGCTGCTGCCAGGGCCGCGTTGTGGTATTCTTGGAGGGAGGCTACGACCCCGTGCGACTCGGCGAGGGGTGCGTGGCGGTAGTCCGGGCCCTGTCCGGGGTTGCGATGGATGTCTGATCGATGAACACGAAGTCTCGCCGCAAGGGTGCGCCGCGTCGCGCTCTGCCTCTTCGCGACAGGGCTCCCGGGTCCGTCCTGCTGTGCGCCGTCCTCGCAGCCGCTTGTGGACCGGCTCCCCCGTCCGGTCAGGCGGAACTCTCTTCCCGCGATGCCGAATCGGTGGCCGAGGCGCTCCACCCCGAGGCCGGCGAGGCGATCGCCAGGCTTCGATCCCCCTTCTGTCCCGGCCTCATGCTGGAGGTCTGCCCTACGCGTGAGGCCGAGGCCCTGCGCGACAGCATCCAGATGGGAGCGGCCGAGGGACTCAGCGCGGACAGCCTGGTCGAGTGGATGATCGCGGGTCACGGAGAGGAGTACCGCGCCTGGCCGAAACGGAGCGGTGCCGGACTGCTCGCCTGGGTGGCCCCGCCGCTGGCGCTCCTGATGGGACTCGCGGTGGTCGTGGTCGTGCTTCGCCGCCTGAGGGGCCGTGAGACCGGGGTGGCCGGGTCCGGAGGGCTTTCCGACGAGGAACAGGCGCGCCTCGACGAGGCGATGGCCGAACTTGAAGCGATGGAGGACTTGCAATGACGAGACTGCAGTCGGATACCTCCGGGGTGCTGCTCGCCAGCGCGGAGGGGATCGCGAGGGTCCAGGCGGCCCTGCGCGAGCGCGGGTTCGACGGCTGGCTGATCTACGACTTCAAGGACCGCAATCCCATCGGCCGGTCGCTGCTCGGGCTGGAGTGGACGACCCGGCGGGGATTCGCGCTCGTACCGGCGAACGGGCAGCCGCGCCTCCTCATCCACGCCATCGAGCACTCCTCCTGGCGCCACCTGGACTGGCCGAAGGCGAGCTATTCCAGCCGCCAGCGCATGGAGGAAGGGCTGCGCGCCCTGCTGGCCGGGTGCGAGCGGGTCGCGGCCGAGACATCCTCGCGCGGTGACGTCCCCTACCTCGACCTCATCCCGGCGGGCATGCGCGACGTGATTCTCGACACGGGCGTCGAACTGTGCAGCTCCGGCGACCTCGTCTCCACATTCTACGCGGTGTGGACGCCCGCGCAGCGCGAGGAGCACGGCCGCGCGTCACAGCTGGTGAAAAACCTGGCGCGTGAAGCCTTCGCCCGTGCGGCCGAACACGTCTCGCGCGGCGAGACCATCACGGAAGGCGCACTGGCAGCCTGGATCCGTTCCGAGCTCGCCGCGCGCGGCGCCCCCGCGCAGGCCGACTGCATCGTCGCGATCGGCCCGACCGCGGCCGACCCCCACTACGATCCGGGCGAGGTGGGCGAGCGCATCCGGGCCGGTGATCTCCTCCTCATCGACCTCTGGGGTGCCTGCCACGACGACTCCGTCCCCGCCGACCAGACCTGGATGGGTTATTTCGGCAGTGCGCTGCCGCCCAGGATCGCGGAACTGTGGACGATCGTGAAGGCGGCTCGCGACGGGGTTGTGGCGTCGCTCCGGGAGCGGCACGCCCGTGGCGAGGTCATCCGCGGCTTCGAAGGCGACGACGTGGCGCGCGGGATAATCACGGACGCCGGCTACGGCGAGTACTTCATCCACCGGACTGGCCACTCGATCGACCGCGACATCCACGGTCGCGGCCCCAACCTCGACAACCTGGAAACGCGCGACGACCGCATCCTCGTCCCCGGCGTGGGCTTCTCGGTGGAACCGGGGATCTACATCGCCGGCGATGTCGGGATCCGCACGGAACTGAACATGCACATGGGTCCGGACGGCCCCGAGGTGACGGTCGACGAGCCCCAGCAGGACGTCTTCCTCCTTCTGAAGGACTGACCGGGGCGTCGCCGCGGCTCCGGCAGCCCCTGGACAGCACGCGCCCGATGTCGGCGAGCGGTACAGGCTTCGTACAGGTGGCGCTGCCCGTGCCGGTGCGGCGGCCGTTCACCTACCGGATCGCCGGCGCCGTCCCGCCTCCGGGCACCCCGGTGGTTGTCCCGTTCCGCAACCGCACGCTTGCCGGGTGGACGCTCGGCCCCGGAAAGAAGGTGCCGGGAGTGCGCGATGTCATCAGGGTGTCCGGCGGCGGGCCCGTCCTCGGCCCCGAGTTGCTCGCGCTGGCCCGCTGGATCGCCGACTACTACGTGGCGCCGGTGGGCATCGTCCTCAGGACCATGCTGCCCACCACCCGCAGGAGCGGCCCGAGAACGCTGCTGGTCGCGCGCGTCAACCGCGACATCGGAACGCTGAGCGAGCTGGACGATCTCTTCGGGCGCGCACCGCGTCAGCGGCAGGCATTCGAGCGTCTCCTGGCGGCGGGCGGCACGCAAACCATGACGGCGCTGGAGGAGAACGGGTTCAGCCGCGCGGTCGTCAGGGGTCTCGAGGCGAAAGGGCTCGTTACCGTCGCGGAAGAGGTCGTACTGCGCGATCCCTTCCGTGGCCGGCAGATGCCCGAAGCACCCTCCCTCACGCCCACCCCGGCGCAGAACGCGGTGCTGAAGCGGCTCACCGCCGCACTCGGGACGGGGGGCGGCACCTTCCTGCTGCACGGGGTGACGGGTTCCGGCAAGACCCTGGTATACATCGAACTCATCCGACGGGTGCTTGCCGACGGCCTCGGTGCCATCGTCCTGGTTCCCGAAATCGCCCTGACCCCGCAGACGGTCTCGCGCTTCCGAGCCGCCTTCGGAGACCTGGTGGCGGTTCTCCACTCGGGGCTGTCGGACGGCGAACGGTTCGACGCCTGGACCGAGCTCGGGGCCGGCCGCAAGCGGATTGCCGTCGGTGCCCGTTCGGCCGTCTTCGCTCCGCTGTCCCGGGTTGGCGCGATCGTCGTGGACGAGGAGCACGACGGCAGCTACAAGCAGTCGGAGACCCCGCGCTACAGTGGGCGGGACGTGGCCGTGGTGCGCGCCAGCCACGCCGGCGCCGTCTGCGTTCTGGGCTCCGCAACCCCCTCCCTGGAGAGCTGGGCGAATGCGAAGTCCGGCAAGTACGCCCTCCTCGAACTCCCCGACCGGGTGGGCGGTGGAACCCTCCCGCGTGTCCACGTGGCCGATCTCCGGTCCCCTGCCGGTGCCCGGCCAACGCCGGCAACTCCGCCCGCGGGGGACACCGTCTCCGTGCCCGCCACACCCGAGACGGAAACGCCCGCACCCACGCCCCCCGAACACGTCGTCTCCCCGCGCCTGCTGCGGCTCCTCCGACAGCGTCTGGAGCGCCGGGAACAGACGATCCTCCTCCTCAACCGCCGGGGATACGCCACCTTCGCGCAGTGCCGAAGCTGCGGGGACGTGCTCGAATGCGCCCACTGCTCCGTGTCCATGACGCTCCACCGGGCCCGCCGCAAGATGATCTGCCACCATTGCGGCCACCTGGAACCCCGGCCCCGGCGATGCGCGCGTTGCGGCTCGACCGATCTCTCCTATCGGGGACTCGGAACCGAGCAGGTTGAACGCATCCTGATCGAGTGCCTGCCCGGCGTACGCGTGGCGCGCATGGACGTGGACACGACGGGCGGCAAGTGGTCGCACCACGACATCCTCGAGCGCGTCCGCGCCGGCGAGGTCGACATCCTTCTGGGCACCCAGATGATCGCGAAGGGGCTCGACTTCCCCCGCGTCACGCTGGTCGGTGTCATCAACGCGGACGTGGGGCTGCATCTGCCCGACTTTCGCAGCAGTGAGCGCACCTTCCAGCTGTTGTCCCAGGTTGCCGGAAGGGCAGGGCGAGGCCGACTGCCCGGCGAGGTCGTAATCCAGACCCATGTGCCCGACCACCATGTCGTGCGTGCGGCAGTCGCACACGACTATCACGGCTTCGTCGACCGCGAACTCGCTTCCCGCGCCGACCCGGCCTACCCGCCCCGCGTGCGGATGGCCAGGATCCTGCTCAGCAGTCCCGTCCAGGACCACGCCATGACCGCCGCCGAGGCGCTGCACGCCTGGCTCAGGACCCGAACGCGCACCGGCGGCCCGGAGGTGCTGGGCCCGGCTCCAGCCCCCATTGAGAAGCTGCAGGGACGCTATCGCTGGCACGTTCTGTTGCGGGGGGGCGCCGCGGCGGTGGGCCGGATCCTGGCCGCTGTAGCCGACGAATTCCGCCCGCCCGGCGCCGATCTGCGCGTCTCGCTCGACCGCGACCCGCTGCACCTCATGTAGCTTGTCCCGCAGGCAGGGAGTTGCGGCAGCGGGGGTTGCGCATTCACCCCGGAAGCCGGAAGCGTTATCCTCATCCTGGTCCTCCTGCAAACATGTGATGTCGCCTGGAGCCCCGACGGATTCACCGGAGTTGGCGCTGTGAGTTGCCTGGCCTTGAACGCGTCTTACGAGCCGCTGATGATCGTCCCCTCGCGGAGGGCGATCCGCCTTGTGCTGGACGAAAAAGCCGAGATCCTCGAGCACGATGCCCAGCGCGCCTTCCGCACTGTGCGGTCCGAGCACCCCTGTCCGCTGGTGATCCGCCTGGTGCGGTTCGTCCATGTCCCGAGGCGGTTTCGGCGACAGGTGACGAACACGTTTCTGTTCGCCCGTGACGGCTACTCGTGTCAGTACTGCGGCCGCCACAAGAGGGACCTTCGCAACCGTGAGTTCCTGACCCGCGACCACATCCTTCCCATCTCGCGGGGCGGCGGAAACTCCTGGGAGAACGTCGTCACGGCCTGCTCTCCCTGCAATCACCGCAAGGGCAACCGCCTTCCTCACGAGGCCGGCCTGCGCCTGGCCACGCGTCCGATCGAGCCGAACCACGTGCAGCTGGTCTGGGCCGTGCGGCGGGTGACGCCGATTCAGGCCAAGTACATCCGCATGTTCTTCGGAGACGATGCCGTGCCGCTGGCGCTGGGTTAGCGGGCGCTGCAGTGGACCGCAGGGACACCGGGAAGCGTGCTCCGCGTGAGGCTTCGGCCGCGCGGCCGAAGCGCCCGGCGAAACCACCAGCCGCGCGAGCCGGTACGCCGCCGCTTTCGGTCCGCGAGGTGGCCGGGGTCGTCGAGGTTCCGATTCCGACCCGCGAGGTCACCGTGGACGATCGGGTCTGGGTGGTGCGGCAGAAAGGGTCGGGCAGGGTCGGCTACGGACGGGGATCCGGCGCCCGGATCCTCAGTGTCAGCGTCGAGGCCCGCCACGACGGCGACGGTCCCGGCGCCACGCGCTACGTCCTGGCCCGATCCCTGAACGATGTCGACGAGGACGACCTGGTGTCGCTGGTCAGTGAAATGATTCAGGAGCCCGACCCGGAATCGGACTCACAACGACCGGGACGACGCGATCCCACGCGGGGCGGGCGCTCCCGCGGCTATCGTCGCAACCGCCGCGGTCGCAGGCCGTAGCACCGGGCGCCTCCGACTGTGAGCGGGCTAACGACGGCGGCCGGCAGGCTGTCCACCTGCAACGAAGAGCCGGTCGACCTCAACGGGGAAGCCGCGACAGGTGTCTAGTCTCAAGGAATGAGGGAGCGCACGGACGCAGAACTCGTAGTCCTGGCGCGTACCGGCGACGGGGACTCATTCGGCGAGCTGGTCCGCCGTTATCAGCGGGCGGCATATGCCGTGGCCCTGTCGGTAACCGGGAAGCACCAGGACGCGGAAGATGCGGCTCAGGAGTCGTTTCTGGTTGCGCTGCAGCGGCTGGACGATTGCCGGAACCCCGCCCGGTTCGCCGGGTGGCTCCTGGCCATCGTCAGAAACCGTTCGCGCAACCTGATCCGGCGCGAGAGCCTGCGCGGCGGGGAACAGATCCCCGTCAGCGCGCGGACTGCCGATCCGGGTCCCGACAGAATGGCAGACATATCGGCTCTGCGGAGCCGACTGAAGGAGGCATTGAAGACCTTGCCGGAGATTCAGCGGGAAATCGTGCTCCTCCACGACCTGGAGGGGTGGAAGCACGACGAGATTGCGGCGCGCCTGGGGATCCCTTCCGGGACCGTCCGGTCGCACCTCCACTTTGCAAGGAAAGCACTTCGCGCCGAGTTGTCCGAATGGAGGGGACATGCGTGAGCCTGTCGAGTTGAGCATGCAAGACGACAATCGAATGAACGGCCTGGACGTCCTGGACCCGGGCTACGACCGCCCGGGCTACTGGCGCGAACGCCGCGCCGCGATCATGGAGCGTGTGGCCTTCGAACTGGCGCGCAGACGGGCGGCGGCGCGCGAGTCCGTGGCAGCGGTGCTGACCGGGTGGTCCCGGAGCCTGATTCCCGTGGGCGTGGCTGCCGCGGCGATCGCGGCCGTGCTGGTCACGGCGGAGGCGCGGCGTGACGCGCAACCCGAACCCCAGCTGGTGTTGCAGGACATCCTCGGTGTCGAGGCGGACGAGCGTTCCTTCGAATCTCTGCTGAGCAGCGGCCGCACGGCGAGCGCGGGTGCCTTCATGGCGCTCGTGGAAGGCGGCAATCCCTGATGGCGGTACAGCAAAACCGGGCGCGACTGATCTCTCTACTGCTGCTCGGGCTGACGCTCGCCGTCGGCTTCATGTTCGGACTGGCATGGGACGCGCGCCAGGCGCCCGATGTCGTCCCGGTCGAAGAGACGGCGGAGACGGTCGCCGAGCCGGACACGGAAGAGCCGGCCGAAGAGGCGAGCGCCGGCCGGGGTCGCGGCCCGGTGATCTACGAAGTCGCGATGGAGCCCGAACAGCGCGCCGCCGTCGACGAGATCATCGGACATCTCAGGAGCAGATGGGCCTCGATCGAGGAGGCCCGCGAGGAGTACGACCGGAGACAGAGGGCGCTTGTCGCAGAGGCGCAGGATTCGATCAAGGCGATTCTGAATCCGCAGCAGATCGCCCAGTACGACTCACTGCTGGCGGTGCGCTACCCCCGGAACAGGGACGGACGAGGCGACGAGCGCCGCGAGCGGCGGCGAGACGATCGCCCGCAGGGCGGGGAGGGGAATTGAAATGGGGTATTGCCGCGAGCGTTGGATTCCGGCGGGACTGATAGTGGCGTG
Source organism: Gemmatimonadota bacterium (assembly GCA_022823145.1). Taxonomy (GTDB): domain Bacteria; phylum Gemmatimonadota; class Gemmatimonadetes; order Longimicrobiales; family Gaopeijiaceae; genus Bin94. The sequence goes on along the minus strand of JAJDXS010000063.1, from coordinate 55,001 downwards.
CCTTGCGGCGGCCATGACCCCGCTGTCCGCCCAGGAACCCGCACCGACGATGACTCTGCAGGAGGCCTTGCGCCTCTCGCAGGTGTACAGCCCGCAGCTGGCGCAGAGCCAGGCGACGCTCAACAACGCGGGCGGGACGCGGCAACGCGCCTGGGGATCGTTCCTGCCCAACGTGAGCCTTGGTTCAGGCGCTTCGGTGCAAAGCCAGAACCGCTTCGATCCCAACACGCAGCGCCTCGTGACCGGCAGCAGCGATTCGTACAACGCGTCGCTGAACGCCAACTACCAGATCTTTCAGGGCGGCCGCAAGTTCCACGAACTCAACCGGACCGAGTCGGCTCTCATTGAGGCCGAAGCCCGACTGGGGAATCAGCGCTTCGCGGTTCTGCTTCAGACCAGCACGCTCTTCCTGAACGCACTAAGGCAGGACGAACTGGTCCAGGTGGCGGAAGCCAGCGTGGCCCGCGCCGAGGAGAGCCTGGAGATCACCCGCACGCAGGTTCAGGTGGGAACGGGGACGCGGTCCGACAGTCTGCGGACCCGGCTGGAGCTGGCCAACGCGCGCCAGAGTCTGCTTCAGGCCGAGAACCAGTTGCGGGCGGCCCGATTCGCCCTGGGGCGCCAGGTTGGCGCGGATGGTCCCGTGCTGCCCGTGCTGCCGGAGAATCTCGAGCCGGCCCCGCTGGCCCTGAGCGAACCGGAGATCATCGCGCTGGCGGAATCGATTTCCCCCGCCGTGCGCGCGGCCACGGCTTCCTCCGCCGTGGCCAATGCAAGCGTGAGCAGCGCCAGGAGTTCGTACCTGCCCAATCTGTCGGTGTCGTCCGGGTACACCTGGGCCAACCAGGACCGGTCCTTCGCCGGCGGCAATCGCAGCTGGAACTTCCGGATCTCGGGGAGCTACCAGCTCTTCGACGGCTTTCAGCGCGAGCAGAATATCTCGCAGGCTTCCGAGAGCCGCAGAGTCGCCCGCCTCACCGAGGAGGATGCGCGCCGGGGCGTCAGGCAGGACGTGGACGCCGCGCTCAGAACCCTCGAAACGCAGGAACAGGCGATCGGCATCGCGGCGGAGGCGCTTTTCGTGGCCGAGGAGGACCTGCGGCTCATCCGCGAGCGCTACGCAGTGCAGATGGCGACGATCCTGGACGTGATCACCAGTCAGGTGGCACTCGACCAGGCTGAAGCCAATCTGGTCTCGGCACGGTACGACTACATGGTAGCGAAGGCACAACTGGAATCGATTGTGGGGAGGGAACTCTGATGAGGAACAGAGGGCGGCGGGGGCAGAACGGCAGCAATTCCGAAACGAACGGCGTGGTCATCCACACGGAGGGCCTGCGGAAGTACTACATCCTCGGCGCGGAGACCGTTCGCGCGGTACGGGGTGTCGACCTCGAGGTCAAGCGCGGCGAGTTCGTCGCGATCATGGGACCGTCCGGCAGCGGCAAGTCCACGTTCATGAACCTGATCGGCTGCCTGGACACACCGACGGGCGGTGACTACTGGCTGAACGGACGCAAGGTCTCCGAGCTTTCGGACGACCAGCTCGCGCGCGTTCGGAACCGCGATATCGGGTTCGTGTTTCAGACCTTCAACCTGCTCCCGCGAGCGACCGCGCTGCACAATGTCGAACTTCCGCTCATCTATGCGGGCATGTCCTCCAGAGAAAGACGGAAGCGCGCGGAGGAGAAGCTGACTCTCGTGGGCCTGGCGGATCGCATGGACCACAGGCCGCCCGAACTCTCCGGTGGTCAGCGCCAGCGGGTAGCGATCGCACGGGCCCTGGTGAACGACCCGGCGCTTCTGCTCGCGGACGAGCCCACGGGGAACCTCGATTCGCGCACCACCATGGAGATCGTGGAGATGCTGGCCGCGTTGAACCAGGCCGGGCAGACCATCGTGCTGGTCACGCACGAATCCGACATCGCGGCCTGGGCTTCCCGGCAGATCCATCTGAACGACGGGCTGGTCGAGCGCGACTTTGAGAACGAAGGAAAGGTCAACTGATGAAGAGTGTCGACCCTGGCAGAACGGTGATGGCGCTGGGCGCTGCCGCGCTCCTCGCGGGGCTTGTGGGCTGCGAGGTGCAGGAGGAGCCGACTGGGGACATCGCCGTTCAGACGGCGCCGGCCGAGATCCGCGATCTTCGCATCACAGCGGAAGCGACCGGAGAGCTGGAGCCTGTCCTGAAAGTGGAGGTGAAGTCCAAGGCGTCGGGCGAGATCCTGGATCTGTACGTGGATTCGGGCGACGAAGTCGAGCCGGGAACGTTGTTGGCCCGCGTGGATCCGCGAGACGTTCAAAACGCGTTCAACCAGGCCCGGGCCGATTCCGTCGTCGCAAAGGCCAGAATCGACATCGCGGAAGATCAGTTGCAGCGCTCGAGGGAACTCCTGGACAAGGAGGTAATCACCGCGCAGGAGTACGAATCGCGGCAGCTGGAATATGCCAACGCGCAGGCTGCCCTCGTCCGCGCCCACACCAATCTGGAACTGGCCCGACTGCGACTCTCGGACGTGACGATCCGCGCACCGATGGCAGGGACGATCCTGGAGAAGCAGGTCGAGTACGGTCAGGTCATCCAGTCCGCCACCCAGAATGTCTCGGGCGGCACCACGCTGTTCATCATGGCGAATCTCGACGACATGCGCGTCCGCACCCTCGTGGACGAAACGGATGTGGGTCAGCTCACCGCGGGCATGGCGGCAACGGTGACGGTTGAGGCCTTCCCCGACCGGACCTTCCGGGGCGCGATCGAGAAGATCGAGCCGCAGGCCGTGGTCGAGCAGAACGTGACCATGTTCCCGGTCATCGTGCTGCTGGACAATCGAGCCGGACTGTTGAAGCCGGGTATGAACGCCGAGGTCGAGGTGCTGGTGGACGAGCGGCTGGCCACCCTGACGGTTCCCAATAACGCGATCGTCCAGCCCCAGGAACTCGCGCCCGCGGCCGAGGTGCTGGGAATGGATCCGCAGTCGGTTTCGGTCGACAGGAGTGCGTGGGGGGATCTGATGGCCGAGGCGGCAGCCAGGGCGGGAGTGTCGGCGGGAGGCAGAATGGCGGGGGCCGGTGGGATGGCGAACGGCGCCATGCCGGGCGGCGCGGGTGCGGGCGGCAACCAGATGGCCGACATACGGGCCGCGATGGAGTCGGGAGACATCGGCCCGGATTCGGCGCGGGCGCTGTTTTCGGCGATGCGCGCTCAGCGTGGCGGTGGCCAGCGGCCAGCCGGGATGTCCGAAGAGACGATGCCCGGGGCCAACGGGGATGGCGTCGCGGAAGCCGGCCAAGCGGGACAGGACCGGTTCCCGGGCGGCCAGCCGGGCGGACGTGGCGGTGCGGGACGCGGATTCGGGGGCGGGATGATGGCGGCGATGGGGGGGTCCAGCGGAGACCCCGCGTTCCGACCCGCGGTGGCGTTCGTCGTCGATGAGATGGGGAACATCGAACCACGTCCGGTTGTGATGGGCGTGAGCGACTGGGATTACGCCGAGATCCTTGCCGGGCTGGAAGAAGGGGAACAGCTCGCGCTGATCGGTGCGGCGCAGCTCCAGGCGAGACAACAGGAGCAAATGGAGCGGATGCGGGGACGGTTCCGGCCCTTCTAGCGGAGAAGAGCGCATGTTCATCCTGAGGGAAATCGTGATGGTGGCGATGGCGTCGATCCGAGCCAACGCGCTGCGCTCCGGACTCACCACGTTGGGTATCGTCATCGGCACCGCGGCCGTGATCACCATGGTGGCGCTGGGGGAAGGGGCGCAGCGCCAGGTGCAGGAACAGATCGAGAACATGGGGACCAACATCCTCACGGTCCGCCCGGGCCAGGGGTTCTTTCGCGGCGTAGCGAGCGGCAGCCGGCGCCTCGAAGAAGACGACGCGCTCGCGCTTCGCGACCAGATCGGTCACGTATACGAGATCGCGCCGGAGATCGAGAGCCGCTACCAGGTGACCTACGCGCGCTCCAACTCCTCCAATTCGATTGTCGGCACCTGGCCCTCCTTCTTCTCGCTCTACAACCACGAGCTTGAACACGGGCGCTTCTTCGACGAGGGAGAGGTCCAGGGGCGCCGGCGCGTGGCGGTGCTCGGCTCCAATGTGCCGGATGACCTCGAAACTCCGGGCGGGCTGCTCGTGGGCCGCACGATCCAGATCCGCGGGATTCCCTTCGAAGTGGTTGGCGTGCTGAGGGAGAAGGGTGGGGCGATGTGGATGCAGCCCGACGATCAGATCTTCATCCCCCTGTCGACCGCGATGTACCGGGTCATGGGCGGCAGGGACCGGTTGCGGTCGATCTACGTGGCCGCCCCCTCGCCCGATGAACTCGATCCCGCGTGGGCCGAGATCGATCGCGTGATTCGGCGTGAACACCGCATTCTCCCCACGGAAGAAGCCGATTTCAGCATCCAGCAGTCCTCCGACATCCTGGAGACGTTCAACGAGACCACGCAGACCTTCTCGCTGCTGCTCGCCGGCATCGCGGGGGTGAGCCTTCTCGTGGGCGGGATCGGCATCATGAACATCATGCTGGTCAGCGTCACTGAGCGCACCCGCGAGATCGGCGTGCGCAAGGCGCTGGGAGCGACCCGCAAGACGATCCTCTTCCAGTTCCTTGTCGAGGCGCTGGTCCTGTGTGTGCTGGGCGGCATTCTGGGCGTCGCGGGCGGGTTCGGAGCCGCCGAGTTGATTACGCGACTCTACGGATCAAGTACCGCCGTGGCCGCCGAGGCCGTGGCCGTCGCGCTGGGATTCTCTGCGGCGATCGGGCTGTTCTTCGGGATCTGGCCGGCCAGGCGGGCCTCGATACTGGATCCGATTGACGCGCTGCGCTACGAGTAGCGCGTCGGGCCCGCGTCGGGCTCAACCCGGAGGGTAGGTCAGGTCCAGTTCCTCGCCGCGGCGCACCACGGTGATCGCCGTAGGCAGAACGGCCAGCGCCAACGCCGTCCGCAGTTCGGTCAGCGACCCCACCGGCTGCCCGGCGACGGCCAGAATGACGTCTCCACCCTGGAAGCCGGCTCGAGCGGCCGGACTCATGTACAGCACGTCCGTGACGAGCATCCCCGAGGCCACGCCCACGAAACGGGCCAGCTCCGCCGTGAGACCGCGCACCTGGATTCCGCCGAGCACCATCGGGTGGCCCAGGGTAAAGGGGGTCAGCGCGGGCGCCGTGCTCGTGTCCACCACTTCAATCGCGGCACGCAGATCTCCGCCGCCACCGGCGACGGGCGGGGTGAATTCCTGCTCGCCCAGTCTGCTTGTTGTTTCCGCCTCGCGCCGGAGTTCGGCGTCGGCGCGTCTGACCGTGACGGAGCTCCTCCACCTGGTCTCGATGCGTGCCTCGGCCGCACGCAACCGTTCGCTGGTGCTCATGAAGCTGATGACCACGGAGTCGTTGGGGCCGCCCTCGACCACCAGTTGCAGGATCGAGTCCACGGTCTTGGCGAAGCGTGCCCGGATGGTGTCGAAGCGAGCCACATCGAACGGTGCTCCGGGCCGCCGGTCGGCGATGATGGTGACGTCCGCCGTGGTCCTGCCCCTCATCAGCCCCACCAGGAAGGGCTGGCCGGGTTCCAGTACGGAGACGGCGTTCAGCCAGTCGTCGTAGCTGGTCAGGGCGGTGCCGTTGGCGGCGACGATCAGATCCCCGGGCAACAGGCCACTCCGGTGGGCAGGCCCGGAGACGTAGATGTCGGCGACGAGCAAGGCAAAGGCCTGGTCGCCGGGAAGCGTGGATGCCGCCGCGCGGACGCCGATCCAGGCCCGGTTCTGCTCCGATGCGAGGGTTTCCTGGGCGTGGCCCGGCCCCGGGAGTGCGGCGCCAAGGGCGCCGAGCAAAGCCAGCGAGCGAAGCGTGGTCATATCAGTGCCAGGCGTCCAGGCTGATCTGGCTGAGGGCCTGCTGCCGCTCCATCAGCGCGTTCACGTAGAGGACGTTGAAGAACTCGTCGTCGGGCGACTCCTGCACGGCCACCTCGCCCGCTGCGACCAGGGCCTCGAGTCCCGCCAGCCGAGCGGCCGGATCCCGCCGCTGCTGTTGCCCGTTGACCGCATGGAAGAGTTCCTGGTGTTGACGGTAGGCGCGCCTCCACTCCCGTTCCGCCTCTTCGACCGCCCTGCGGGCGTCGTCGAGCGATTCGGGCGTGGCAGACGTGGAGATGTCCGGACTCGCCGAAGCCTGTTGCGGCACGTTGCCGTCGAGACCGGGCGCCGCCGCAGTATACCAGCCGAACGCCGTGCCGCCGATGAAGAGGATGAACGCCGCGGCGATCTGCATCCACTTTCGCCAGATGCCCGCGCCGGGGACGTGTCCCCTGATCAGGCCCGTCGTGACCAGTTCCTGCTCCAGTTCGTGCCATCCGCCCGGTGGCGGCAGTATCGCCGGAAGGTTGCGCAGCGTACGGGCCTGCGCCTTCAGCGCCTCCAGTTCGCGGCGCAGCACGGGATCGCCGTCCAGCACCGCCTGCTCCTGCGGGGTCGGCCGCTCATCGACCAACCGCGCCAGATCCTCAAGTTTCAAACGCTCCATGCTTCCACTTCCTTCGGACTGGGTTCGAATCCGCGCAGCATGCGGCGCATCTTCGCTCGCGCCTTGAACAACTGTGACTTCGAGGTGCCCGCGGTCACCCCGAGGGCGGTCCCGATCTCCTCGTGTGTGTATCCTTCCACGTCGTGGAGGATCAGGACCTTGCGCATCCCTTCCGGGAGCAGGTCCAGCGACTCCTCCAGCTTGCGCTTCAGGAGGGCGTCGCCCATGCGCGGCGCTACGGCGATCTCGTCGGGCACCGATACTTCCCGCATGCGCCGGGTCTTGGCTTTTCTGATCGATTGCAGCGCCGAATTGACGGCGATCCGGTGAAGCCAGGTGGAAAAACGGGCGTCACCCCGAAAGGTGGGCAGCGCCCGAATCGCCCGTATCCAGGCTTCCTGCGCATAGTCCTGCGCAAGATCGTCGTCGCCGGCTATGCGCCGCACCACGGCGAACACCCTCGGCGCGTATCGGTCGTAGAGGGCGCGGACGGCCCTGCCGTCTCCGTCACACGCCCGGCGAATGAGTTGCGCTTCCATGTCTCGGGATCCGGTTGTGGCGCTCGGCGGCCGGTTCAATGCGGGATCCTCCATGTCTTTTCCACGGATGACTCCACGCTGCCCCCCGCACGAGTCGTGGCGCATTACCTTTCTTGCGGTCGTGACTTCTGATGTACGGTAATCAGAGAATGGTTGCCCGCGCCAAGCGAGCCATTCAGCCCGGTCCCCCGACTGCGAGGAATCCCTCGATGCCATCCGCCACGTCCCCCTTGCCCGGAGCCGCGTTCCTGCAGTGCACGGCGACGGACGAGATCTTCGATTCGGAACAGTTGATCGGCCTCTCGCCCGCCGGCAAGCCGCTGTTCGCCCGGTACGACCTGGGGGCGCTGCGGGACCGGTTCACCCCCGGCGCCCTGGTCGGCCGCGCTCCCACTCTGTGGCGGTACGAGGAAGTGCTGCCGGTGCGCGACCGGGCCTTCCGGGTCACGCTGGGGGAGGGCTTCACCCCGCTCGTCGACTCGCGCCGCCTTGCCCGCCGATTCGGAGTGCGGAGACTGTGGATCAAGGACGAGGGGCAGAATCCCACGGGTTCCTTCAAGGACCGGGGGCTGTGCATGGCGGTGTCCCGCGCCTTCGAACTCGGAGCACGTGAACTCGCGATCCCGTCCGCCGGCAATGCGGCCGGGTCGAGCGCTGCCTACGGAGCGGCGGCGGGCCTCCCCGTGCATGTCGTGGTGCCGGAGGACACGCCCCTGCCGATCCTGGCCGAGATCCGGGCCCTGGGTGCCGACCTGGAACTGCTGGACGGTCTGATCAGCGACTGTGGCCGCGTCGTGCGTCAGCGCTGCGACGAGGACGGCTGGTGGGACCTTTCCACCCTGAAGGAGCCGTACCGGGTGGAGGGGAAGAAGACCATGGGCTATGAGCTCTTCGAGCAGCTGGGCGGCCGGCTCCCCGACGCGATCGTCTACCCGACGGGAGGCGGGACCGGGCTGATCGGGATGTGGAAGGCCTTCGACGAGATGGAGGAACTCGGGTGGATCGGGTCCGCGAGGCCGCGGATGTTCAGCGTGCAGTCCACCGGATGCGCGCCGATGGTCAGGGCGTGGGAGGAGGGCCGCGAAGAGGCGGGGACGTGGGAGGATGCGGTCACCTACGCCGCGGGGCTTCGCGTGCCGGGCGCCGTGGGAGACTTCCTGATCCTGCGCGCGATCCGCGAGTCGGAGGGCGGCGCGGTGGCGGTGCCCGACGCCGAAATGAAGGAGTGGGTGGGGATCATGGGAGCGGATACGGGGATCTTCGCGGCCCCCGAGGGGGGAGCCACGGCGGCCGCGGTGCCCCGGCTCATGGAGATGGGCCTGATCGGCGCGAACGACGAGGTGGTCCTCTTCAACACGGGCAGCGGGCTGAAATACGTGGGGATGGAGCCGGTTGGCCGGTCCGATCAATAGCCGGGATCCCAGCGGTAGCTGATCTCGGGAAGCGGAATGAACGCTCCCCGCGGAGGGCGCCGGTCTTCGGGGTCGGGACGCTTCACCACGAGCGCACGGTTGAAATGGAGCGCCGCGCCGACCGCATGGCCGGATGCGATGTTCCAGTCGAGCCCGATGGGAAAGCGGGCGATGATGCCGAATCCGGTCCCGGTCTCGCTACCGGCCACGACCCCCCAGAGCCCCAGCCCCCCATAGGGTTCCACCGCGTATGAGCCCACGTACTGCTTGCCCGTCACCGCAAGGCTAAGGTCGCGAAAACGCCATGTCCCCGCCTGGATTTCTAGTCCCTGGTGGGACCATCGGTACTCGGCGACGATAGCCGCGAATCCGGCGCCGCCGAGCGATAGGCCGAAGCGGTATTGGGCGGATGCGCGAGCGCTCCCCGCCAGTACCGCCATCGCGAGGGCGAGGTACAGCGTTCGCAGGGGCATGTCGGGGAGTATACGGGTTGCGGGCGTTCGATTCCAGAGCGTGGCGCCAAGGGCGGCTTGACCGCGGAGCCGGGGGTGTCATCTTGGTCCTCCACGGCCATTGATGCTTCGTCTGCCGACGGAGGGTTCGCGATGAAGAGGATGCGGCGGTATTCCAGGGGGTGCGCGGTCGCCGGGCCTCTGTTCGCGGCAGTCGTGACGGCTTGTGAGGTGTCGCCCGGGACAACTGCCGACGCCGAGCCGCTCCCGCCCGCGGCCCTGTCACAACTGACCCCCGACTCCCTGCGTCAGCGCGTTCTCACCGAAGGGGCCGTCTATCGCTACGTGTGGTCGGCCCGAGGGCCCTGGGCGATCCACCTGGTATCGGCCGAGCTGTCGCGCTGTGACCTCGACCTCGTGGTGGTCCCGGCCACCGGTCCGGACGGCGCGACCCGCACCCGGTCCGCGGTCACCCGCATGACGCCCGCCGCGCCGCTCGAGGCCCTGGTGGGCGTCAACGGTGACTTCTTCCGCCTGGACAACGGCGCCCCTTTGGGGTCCGAGGTCACCGAATCCACCACCCGCCTTTCGACGCGTCCCGCTCTGGCCTGGGACGCGGAACGGGTGCCGTGGATCGGCGTTCCCGTACAGGCGGGTGATCGGATGGCGTTCGGACCGGATACGGTCGGGCCCGGGGGCGGGAGCGGCGGGATACACGTCGTCGGGGGGGATCCCGAGCTTCTGGATGGCGGCAGCGTCGTGGCCGATCTGGCCGTTACCGATCGCCCCTCCTTCGCCGCCGCGAGGCACCCCCGGACTGCGGTCGGCTTCGATACGGAAGCGGGGCTGCTGTGGCTCGTCGTCGTGGATGGGCGCCAGCCTCCACACTCGGCCGGCATGACGCTTCCCGAGCTGGCGAACCTCTTCCTCTGGCTGGGCGTGGACGAGGCGCTGAACCTGGATGGCGGCGGCTCGTCAGTGATGTCGCTTGGAGCCCGGATCGTCAGCCGTCCCTCCGACGCCGAGGGGGAGCGTCCGGTTGCGAACAGCGTCTGGCTGGTCCGCAATCCGCGAGGTTGTGCGGCCCAGAACCAGCTCTAGCGGCGGTCCAGGGCGAGCGACAGGCCGAGATAACCGCCGCGGTCGGGGCCGGGCTCGAAGTACCGTCCGCCGAAAGCGTTCACGACGACCGACGTGGCGTAGCGCACATTGGTGAGATTGGTGATGCCGACGAACGGCGACAGCCGCAGGGTCCCGGCGGCGATCTCCGAGGCGCCGAAGCGGAGGTCGACCAGGGTGAAGCTGTCGGCGATCGCATCGTTGGCGTCGTTGGCCGGCACGTCGTCCCGTGCTTCGAGACGGAGTTCGCCGAACCAGGGGCCGCGGTGGGCCCGCAGGCCGGCCTCCAGCCGGTGGGGCGCGATTCCGGGGATGCGGTTGTCGGCGAAGTCGTTGTCGCCGACGGAGAACTCGGTGAAACGCGCATCGACGTAGCCGTAGGTGAGGCGGACGCTGAGAGACGACGACAGCGCGGTCCGGGCCGAGGCCTCGAAGCCGCGCAGCCGCGAACGGCCGACGTTGCGGTAGAAACGGCGCGACGGCGCGCTTGGAACCTCGAACGGCACGAGCTGGTTGGTGAGGTTCGACGAAAACGCCGCCAGATCGTAGGCGACCCCGCCGCCCAGGTCTCCGCGCAATCCGCCCTCGACGGTCCAGCCCCGCTGCGGTTCGAGGTCGGGGTTGAACCCGCCCGCGCGGTTCGGCTGGTTGGCGAGTTCGGTGGTGGTGGGGGTCTCGAAGGAGCGCGCGACCGAGGCGAACAGCCCGTGTCTGCCCAGATCGAGGTGGAAGCCGAGCGAGGGGCTCAGCCCGCTCATGCCGCGGGTGCCGGAGTCGTCGGGGTTGTCGGCAGCGGTGAAGTTGTCGTCGGCGCGGAAGTTGAAGTGATCGAAGCGCAACGCGCCCACCGCGTCGAGGCGGCCCGCGACGGGAAGGCGGAACTGGCCGAAGAGGGCCGCGGCGCGGACTCGTTCCTGCTGATCGAGCGTGAGTGCGCCCGACTCGCCGCCGTCATTCGTGAAGTTCAGGCGGGCGTCGCTCATGACTTCGCCCTCCATCCCGAAATCAACTCTGCCTACTCCCGATGCGTTTTCCCATTCGCGTGCCAGGGCAGCCCGCACACCGCCGCCGTTCCTGTCCAGGTCGATGACGGCGCTCGGAATCGGGTTGTCGAGTTCGCGTCTGACTCCGTAGGCGGAAAAGGTGCCTTCCAGGCCGCCCATCGGGCCCTGCCAGCTGACCCCGGCCTGACCCTGCCGAACGTACTTCCGGGTGCCCCTGCGGACGTTGAAGCCCCATGCCTCGTTGCTGCCCTCGTCGAAGAGCGCCGCGGGCAGCGAGCCGGCGTTGAGGGCGTCGAGGTCGAGGCCGCTCAGCTGTACCCTGAGGAGTCCGCCGCCCACAGACGAGGTGACCCCGGTGTTCACGGTCGTGCGCGTGGCGCGGCTGTAGGGGTCGTCGCCCATGTCCAGGGGGTTGTTGCGATAGCCGTCGAACCGGTGCTGTGCCACGCTGGCCCGGAAGGCGAGGTTGTCCGCCGTTCCCGAACCGGTGGCCTGCAGCCGCAGCAGGCCGTCCGAGCCTGCCACGATCGAGGCCTGCTGACTGTAGGGTCCGGCGTACGGCGTGGCGCTCTCAAAGAGGATGACGCCGCCCGCACCGTTGCCGTACAGGGCCGCGGCCGGACCGCGCAGCGCCTCGACCCGTCCGAGAGAACCGATGTCGAGGTGGTCGAGGGTGGTCTGCCCGTCGGGCAGCGTTGCCGGGATTCCGTCCACCAGGATCTTGATCCCGCGCACGCCGAATTGCGCTCGGGCGCCGAAGCCGCGTATCGAGATGCGTTCGCCCATCGCGGGGTTGTAGCGGTTCTGCACCCGCACTCCGGGAAGACTGTGCAAGGCCTCTTCGATGAAGAGTCCCGTGTTGCCCTCGGACAGGACGCTGCCCGCGAGCACCGAAGCCGAGAACGGAAGGCGGTCGAGACGGACCGGCGACCTCAGCACCGTGACGACGATCGGCGCGAGCTCGACGGTGTCTTCCGCCTCGGTCTGTGCCTGGGCCGTCCCGGAACCGAGGACCATGGGCGTGGCGCAAGCGAAGAGGGCAAGCGCACGAAGGGGTTTTCCGGTCCGGGCCCTCGAGGGTGCCCCGGCACAGGCGGATGTACGATCCGCCGTGAGGTGGGGTGATCTGCTCAACGGTCGATCCTGTGGTCGATGGGGTTCAGGCTGCGGCAACGGCTCAACGTACAGTCTGTGGGCAGACCGTGGGCAATAGCTACTTGGACTCGACCCGCAGATCAAGCGTCCGCACGGGTGCGTCGGAAGGGATGACCAACGTCGCTCCCTGCAATTCGGCCAGGTCCCACAACGGCTCTCCACTTGCCGCATCCCGCTGGACTTCCGCATCGAAGCCGACCACTGAAATGCGCAAATCGACGTCCACCGGAACCCAGCACGCCCGGTAGTACCCATTGCCGTCGGTCGGGAACACGGCGCCGCCATAGCCGACCCTGATGGCGGCGCCCGCCGAGGATGGCTCCGTGAGCCGGCTGATGTCGAACGAGCGCAACAGAACGCGGACCATTGCGCCCGGCAGCCCCGCGCCCGCGCTGTCGGTCACCTGTCCCATCAGGATTCCGTCGTTGGCAAAACTGTCGCCGTGGGCGGTGATCGTGCGCTCGTCCGGCTGCTCCTCGTCATGGCACAGACTGTTGGCAATCCTGGTGATGGTCGGTGCGACAAAGTTGATTTGCGCGGGCGTCGCCGCTCCTTCCACCACCTCTACCTCGAAGGGTTGGGGGATGTAGGAGTACGGTTCCAGGTAAGGGTGCGAGAAGTTCACGGAGTAGACGCCCGGCTGGAGGTGGACAAGTTCGAATCTTCCGTCCCCGGAAGTGACGGTCTCGCTCGCCAGCCCCTCGACGAACACCCTGGCTCCGGCAAGACCGACGCGCAGGCTGTCGAAAACGATCCCGGCAATGCGGCCTCCCGGATCGGCCTGGAGCACCGTGCCCTCGCTCCCGTGCACCCGCAGCACGTCGCCCCCGTGAACGGAGATGCCGTCCAGCAGCGATTCGGCCTGCCGCGTGAAGGGGTTGGTGGTCACTCGCGCGCGGGGCACCCTGATCCGCCACGAGTCGACGATCCAGGTGCCGTTGGGAAGCGCCTGGAACTCCACGGTGCCGCCTGCCGCAGCGGCCAGAAGCGCATCCGGCAGGTTCAGGTTCTCGTAGAAGAAGTCCAGCCTCTCGAGTGCGGACGTGGCCGGATCGATCCAGAGGGTGCCGGAGATTTCCGGGAGATTGCGCCCGGGGACGGGCTGGAAGGCGAGGCCGATCAGTCCCGGTGCACGATTGCCGTCGCGTCTGACCCGAAAGCAGTGCGTGTCGAGGAACTCGTCGGACAGCAACACTGCCGCGTCGGGCGCCCAGTAGACCGATTCCACCGGGGTCAGACGCGCGAACCCCTCCCGCATGAGCTCTTCGGCGGGAAGCGAAACGTACGGGGTTTGCCGGTAGCCCCCGCCATAGCTCCGGTCCTCCGAGACGACTCTGCGGTTCTCGCGATCCATCTGCCGCTCGATGCCCATCATCTCGTAGCGGTAGTACCCTCTCTCCTGGGTCCACGCCGCCGCCTCCAGCGCCTTCCGGGCCTCGTCCCAGACCCGCGTTACCGCGAGCCCTTCCTCGGGACGCACCCGGCAGCGGCGTTCACCCTCGGCCTCGATCCCCGCCAGTGAAACGGCTTCGACGCGCGCGACGAGATCGACCAGAACCGTGTCGCCCACGGCGATCTCGAAGTAGTCCGAATACGTGGTGGCGTATCCGATCCGGTCGGCCCGGACCCGGTATCGGCCCTCCGCCGCGGCCATCAACTGATAGAGACCGCTCTCGCGGGTGAGGTTCCGGTCGAGTTGCCGATCCCGGTCATCCACGAGGCTCATCATGGCGCCGCCTATGGCGGTCGACCCGTCCGTGTCCAGGAGCCTTCCCCGCACGACCTGACCGGTTGCCGCGGAGGCGTTGACGCCCAGGAAGAATAGTAAAGAATACATGACATTATGTAATGTCAGCATTACAATACGTGTGAGCGGGCGTAGCGGTCCGACGTGGATGCGCCGCCGCTCGACTGTCACACGGGATTCTGCCACACGCCGCTAATTGGGCCGGACCCGCAGATCGAGCGTCCGCAGGGGCACCTCGGAGGGGATGATCACCGTCTCTTCCTGCAGGTCGATCAGGTCCGACAGGTTGTAGCCGACCTGCAGCCGGGCCGGATCCAGCTCCTCGCCGGGATTGACGACTGAAACGCGCAACCGGGTGTCGACCGGGACCCAGCAGGCCCGGTAGAAGCCGGCTGCGTTCGTCTGGGCGGCGACACCGCTGCGTCCCGCACGAAGCGTCCGCGTGATCACCGAGGTCTGGGACACGTCCTGGCCGACGTCGAAGTCCCGGGAGAGAACGCGCACCATGACGCCTGCGACGGCCGCCCCGGTGGTGTCGGTGACGTGTCCGATCAGGATGCCGGTGTTACGCAGCGTGCCGCCGCCCGGCAGGTTCGCGGTGTCCTCCGGCCGCTCCTCGTCGCGGCAGAGATTGTCGACGACCCTGGTCATGGTCGGCGCGGCGAAGTTGATCTGCGCCGGGCTTTCGGCTTCCGCGACGACTTCCACCTCGAAGGGCTCGGGCACGAAGGAGTACTGGTCCAGGTAGGGTGCCGAAAACGTCACGGAATACACCCCGGGCTCGAGACGGGCCAGCTCGAACCTTCCATTCCGGTCGGTCGAGACCTCGATGTCAGTCCCCTCGATGTACACGCGTGCGCCGGGGAGCCCGGCTCGCAGGCTGTCGAAGACTGCGCCGGCGATGCGGCCGCCGAGGTCCGTCTCCAGCACCGTGCCCTCGTTGCCGTGAACCCTCAGCACATCGCCGCCCTGCACGGTGATGCCGTCGAGCAGCGACTGCGCCTGCCCCGTCAGCGGGTTGGTCGCGGTGCGGGCGCGCGGCATCCTGATGCGCCAGGAGTCGACGATCCAGGTGCCGTTGGGCAGCGCCGCGAACTCGACCGTGCCGCCGATCGGTCCGGCCAGCAGCGCCTCGGGGAGGTTGAGGTTGCGGTAGGTGAAATCCAGCCACTCCAGCTGCGCGGTCGCCGGATCGATCCACAGCGTGCCCGAGATCTCGGGCAGATTGCGGCCGCGCACGGGCTGGAAGGCGAGGCCGATCAGCCCCGGCGCCCGGGCTTCGTTCCGCGTGACGTGGAAGCAGTGCGTATCCAGGAACTCGTCGGAGAGGAGCACCGCGGCGTCGGGCGCCCAGTAGACCGACTCCGAAACGGTCAGCCGCGCGAAGCCCTGTTCCATCAGCTCTTCGGCGGGCAGCGAAATGTAGGGGGCGCGGCGATAGCCGCCGCCGTAACTCCGGTCCTCCGAGATGACCCGGCGGTTCTCGCGGTCCATCTGGCGGGTAACGCCCATCATCTCATACCGGTAATACCCGCGATCCTGGGTCCACGCCGCGGCCTCCAGGGCCTTCCTCGCTTCGTCCCAGAGCCGGGTCACCGCGAGCCCCTCCTCGGGGCGCACCCGGCAGCGGCGCTCGCCTTCGGCTTCGATCCCCGCCAGTGAAATGGCTTCCACGCGGGCGACGACGTCAACCACGATCGTGTCGCCGGCGGAGATATCGAAATAGTCCGACCAGGTCGTGGCGTACCCGATCCGATCGGCCCGGACCCGGTATCGGCCCGGCAGCTCCGTAACCAGCTGGTACAGGCCGCTCGCGCGGGTGAGGCCCCGGTCGAATTCCTGTGCGCGGCCGTCCACGAGGCTCATCATCGCGCCGCCTATGGCGGTGGTCCCGTCGATGTCCAGGAGCCTGCCGCGCACGACCTGGCCGCCAGCCGCAGCGGCGCCAGCGCCCATGAGGAGCAGAAACAGGGAAAGACCGATCGCGCCCGGTGCCCAGGAGCCCCGCACTACACGCCTCCAGCTAGGTGGTTGTCGGGAATGCAAGGTAACACGACGGCGCCGGTGCGGGCCAAGCGCCGACTTGAGGCGCGTCGCCGGTGGGCGTACTTTGGCGTGCCCGCCCGACGTGGCGGGGTGCCCATCTTCTTGCAGGAGCACCGGAATGGCAAGTCGACCGTCACTTGTTGCAATGGCTGCCGCGGCTGCGGCGTCGCTCTTCATTCCATCCCAGGGGTTGAGCGCACAGGGCACGGGCTACACGCCGGATCTGTACTATGAACTCGTCGGGGTGGGGGACGTCGCCGTTTCGCCCAGCGCGGCGTATGTCGCGTTCACCGTCACCACGGTTGTGGAGGAGGAGAACCGGCGTCACCGGGAGGTGTGGTTGCAGCCGCTGTCGAACGGGCGGCCGGACGGGGATCCGTTCCCGGTAACCAGCCCCAACGAGGAATCCAGCGGTCCGCGCTGGTCGCCGGACGGGTCGCTGCTGGCGTTTTCGTCTTCGAGGGACGACGACCCGAACCCGGTGTGGTTCCTGCGCGTGGACGGCCCGGGGGGCGAGGCGTTTCACATCGAGGGCGTGGACGGGCCGCCGGTGTGGTCGCCGGACGGGTCGCAGATCGCTTTCGTGAGCGCGCCCGGCACGGGGGACGACGAGGACGAAGCGCGCGACCCGAGAGAGGGATGGATCGCGCCGGACGCCGTGAGCAACACCCTGGACGCCGACCGGTTCGACGGCCGCGTGATCACCTCGATCCGCTACAAGCGCGACGGCCGGCTGTCGTTCCAGCCGCACTACCTGACGCAGGAGAAGCGGCAGATCATGGTGGTCGACGCCGAGGGCGGAACGCCGCGCCAGGTCACGCGCCTGTCCTTCAACGCGGGCGCGCCCGTGTGGTCCGAGGACGGCCGGGTCATCTTCTTCACCGGCGACGAGCGCGAGGACGACGAGCTCGACTCCGAGAACTCGGGCGATATCTGGGCCGTGGACGCGCGCGGGGGGACGGTCCGCCGCCTCACCTCCAACCCGGGGAGCGAGAGCGCGCCGGCCGTCTCTCCCGACGGCGGCACTCTGGCCTTCCTGTCCTCGCCCGCACGGGGCAGCCAGACGGACCTGATGGTCGCCGAGATCGGATCGGACGGACACTTCCGCGGACAGCCCCGCAACCTCACCGCGGACTGGGACCTGAGCCCGGGTGCGCCGACGTGGACCGCAGACGGCTCGGCAGTCCTCTTTTCCGCCGGGATCGAGGGGGACAGCCACCTCTTCCGCGCCCGGCCATCCGCGGCGGGCCAGACGGGCGCCTCCGCGGCCCCCGTCGAACAGGTCACCCGCGGGGCGCGCCGCCTGTCGTCGTTCTCGTTCTCGGGCTCCGGGCGCTTCATGGCCTTCACCGCCACCGACCCGGTCACGCCGCCCGAACTCTACGTGGGCGCCGCGGACGGCTCGACCGAACAGAAGGCGACGCGCTTCAACGACGCCTGGCTGTCGCGGGTGACGCTCATGCCCGCCGAGGAGCTCACCTGGACGGTGGAGGACGGCACCGAGATCCAGGGGTGGGTGGTCAGGCCGGTCGGGTTCCGCGAGGGCGGATCGTATCCGCTGGTGCTGAAGATCCACGGGGGGCCGCACTCGGCCTACGGCAACACCTTCTTCCCCACCTTCCACGTGCTGTCGGCGGCCGGCTTCTTCGTGCTGTACCCCAATCCGCGCGGTTCGTCGGGCTACGGACACGACTTCCAGTACGCCACTCGCGGCGAGTGGGGCATCGTCGACCGCGAGGACTACCTGGCCGGGGTCGATGCGGCGCTCGAGGCCTACCCCGAGATCGACCCGGCGCGCCTCGGCGTGTCCGGCGGCAGCTACGGCGGATTCATGACCAACTGGCTCACCGCGACCACCGACCGCTTCCACGCGGCCGTCACGTCGCGCTCGATCACCAACTGGGAGAGCTGGTGGGGCATGTCGGACGCGCAGGGCCTCACCGAGTACGAGTTCTACGGGCCACCGTGGGAACAGCGCGACCTCTACCGCCGCCTTTCCCCGATCTCCTATGTCGAGAACGTCACCGCGCCAACGCTGATCATCCACAGCGAGCAGGATTACCGCACGCCGATCGGCGACGGAGAGCAGTGGTTCATGTCGCTCAGGAAGCTGGAGGTGCCGGTCGAGCTGGTGCGCTATCCCCGCTCGTCGCACGGGCTTTCGCGAACGGGCGAGCCGTGGCTGCTGGTGGACCGCCTGGAGCGCCTGCGCAGCTGGTTCGAGCACTTCCTGATTCAGAACCCGCCCGCGGCACGCGCCGGGGCGGAGGAAGCGCGGCGTTGAGGGGGCGTCGGCTGCCGTCCGGCAAGCAGTGACCGCGTTTCCGCCAATACCGTTCGCCGACCGCCGTGAGACCGCGTTCACGCGCCTGGCGGGCGGATCCATGCTCTTGCCCGCTTCAGAAGTGAGGTACAAGAGCGGCGATTCGGAGTACCGCTACCGCCCCGATTCGGAGCTGTTCTATCTCACGGGGTGGGAGGAAGGGGGCACCGTCGCCGTGCTGCGGAGCCACGGCGCGACGGACCGCTTCGTGCTCTTCGTGCCCGAGCGCGACGAGAAGCTGGAGCGCTGGATGGGCCCCCGCCTCGACCCGGCGGAGGTGAAGGAGCGGTTCGGCGCGGACGCGGTGTTTCCCATGGCCGAGTTTCGGCAGCGGGGACCGGCGCTGCTGGCCGACGGCGACCGGATCCACTACCGCCTGGGCGCGTCGCCGGTGTGCGACGGCGTGGTGCGGGACGCGCTGCGGGCCGGGCGGGGGCGGCGGGCTCGGAAGGGGGCGGGCGCGTACGTGGTGGTCGACCCGGGGGCGGTGCTCGACGGGATGCGGGTGCGCAAGGACGCGGCCGAGGTCGCGCGCCTGCGCGAGGCGGCGCGGATCTCGGTGGCCGCCTTTCGCGAGGCGCTGGGGTGCGTGCGGGCCGGGGCGGGGGAGTGGGAGGTGGAGGCCGCGCTGGAGGGCGGATTTCGCCGCCGGGGCGCGGGCGGGCCGGCTTTCGCGACGATCGTCGCCGCGGGGGCGAACGCGTGCACGCTGCACTACACGGCGAACAGTGCGCGGATCGGGGCCGACGACCTGGTGCTGATGGACGCGGGGGCCGAGTTCGACTACTACGCGGCCGACATCACGCGCACCGTGCCGGCGGGGCGGCTGGAAGGGGCGCGGCAGCAGGCGTACGAGGTCGTGCGGGGCGCGCACCGGGCGGCGCTGGCGGCGTGTGGGCCGGGTGCGACGCTGGAGGATGTGCACGGGGCGGCCAGCCGCGTGATCGGGGAGGGGCTGGTGGGGATGGGGGCGGTGGGGGGTGGGGTGCACGAGGTCCTGGAGAGCGGCGCGCACCGGGCATTCTTCCCGCACCAGACCTCGCACTGGCTCGGGCTGGACACGCACGACGCGGGGGCGTACCGCCAGGCGCTCGGCCCCGTGAGGCTCGAGCCCGGCATGGCGTTTACCGTGGAGCCCGGGCTGTACTTCCCGCCGGGCAGCTGCGAGCGGGTGCCCGAGCTGGAGGGGACGGGGATCCGGATCGAGGACGACGTGGTGATCACCGAGCACGGCGCAGACGTGCTGACGGGCGGGCTGCCGGTGGACCTCGGGGAGTTGGGGCCGCTGGTCGGGGCGGCATTGTGAAGTCGTCCGCCCCGCCGCCCGCGCCGCTGTCGGCCGGCCGCGACTCCAGCCCGCTGCTGCGGCGCCTCGCGCAGCCGGATCCTCTGGTCGCGGTGGAGCTGCGGCCGCCCCGGCTCGGCATGGGCACCACGCGAAGCATGAGCGTCTGGATCGACATGCACCACGCGGTCCAGCGCCTCGCGCGGCAGGACACCTTCATCCTGCTCACCGACGATGCTGCCGGGGACCACGAAGAGGAGAGCCTGGCGCACCTCGCTGCGAACCTCGGCGGGAGCGCCGACCTGGGCGCGGTGGTGCCCTTTCTGACCTGCAAGCATCCGCTCGAGTACTGCCGGATGTTCGCGCGGCGGGCCTCGGGGCTCGGCGTGGCGGCGGTGGCGGTGGTGGGCGGGGATCATTCCGTCGGCCCCGAGCGATGCGTCCCGCACGGGAAGGACCTGCGGCGCGTGCTGCGGGCAGATCAGCCCGGCCTGCCGCTCGGCGGATGGGCCAACCCGCATCGGGATCCCGTCCAGCAGGCGCGTTTCGTGGCGTCCGCCGACTTCGCCGCCGACTTCGTGCTCACGCAGATCGTGTCGCACCACTCACTGGACGACGTGGAGCGATTTCAGGCTGAGTTGAGGCTGCTCGGGGTTGATCTGCCGGTCGTGTATGGGGTCTTCCACTACCACAGCGCGAACCCGCGGACGCTGGACTACCTGGGGCGCTACTTTCCCGTGCCGGCGCGCGAGATCACGCGGGAGTTCGCCGCGGGAGCCACCGCCGAGGAGATCTGTCTGCGGTCGATCCGGGGCCTGCGGGCGATCGGCGCCGACAGGGTGTACGTCAGCAACCTGCGGAGCCGGGATGTGGCGAGGCGGCTGGAGGGGATCGGATACGGTCTCGCCTAAAGCGCAAGCACCAGTCTCAGCCCGATCTCGACGTGCGCCATGAGTCTTCGGGAGACCTGTCCGGCTCGGTCGGTGAGGTAGTCCACATCAATCGTCAGCAGCTGGGTTCCCGGCGTGCGACTACCAAGCTTCGGCTACCGAGCGAGCCTGTGCCCGGCGCATGTCCGGATCGATTCCGCTGGGCGAATCGGCGTAGACGGAATTCAGCCTTGCGGTTACGTCCGCGTCACGGTGCTTCGCCACGTATTCCGCGACGGCGGCCGCGTAGAGTGCACGCAATTCTGTGTGATTTTGCACGATCCGGGAGATTCCGGGAGATTCCGGGAGATTTCGGATGCCTGAGCCCGTGCTGGTTCCGATTCACGGGTACACACTGACGGAGGCCCAACTGCTGCCTGAGGCCGATGGCCTGCGACCCCGCGCAGGGTGTGAACGGATTGCCCCGAGCCCAGGGTTGCGGCACGCTTCCCGCAGCGCAGCCGGAGACAAGTCATGGAAAAACTCGCCGGCCTCGTCCTGATGGGCGTATTCGGAGCCGTTTTCCAGCCGCCGATCGGCGAAGTGGGGTTCAGCGCGGGGCCGTATTGGCCCGACGTCACAAGTCGTCAATCGCAGACTCGCATGGCGGTCGGGCTGACCGCGCGCACGCCCCCGGACGCTCGTCTCGGCCTTGAGTTCGGGCTCCGGTACAAGCAGGGAGGCATACCGCTGACCTGCGGGCTGCGACCGAGGGAGCCCAGCACGCTGGCCGCACAACGGCAGGCTCCGGTTCGACTCGACACACCGTGCCCCCCTGATACGGAGACACACCAGGCGGAAGACCGCCAACACATGCACGACTTCATCGACTTCGCCGTGCTTGGACAGGCGCGGTACGGTGTCGACGACCATCTCACGCTTCGCCTCACCGCCGGCCCAACCTTTGGTATCCCGGTCAAATGTTCGAGGGAAAGCCTGACGTTCGGCGACCGGCAGGATTGTTCGGCGTCACGGGTCGACAGCGACTGGCGCTTCGTCACCGGAGCCGCGGTGAGTCTGGTTGTATCGCCCAGGCTGAACGCTTCGGTGGACTACCGCGTCGGCATCAACCTGAGAGATCTCGGGGAGGTGACCACATCGACGGGGCCGATCCACGGCATCGCAAGGTCGCTCACCGCCGGCGTGTCCTACCGCCTTGGCAGCTGAAAGACCGGCCAGCAAGCGTTCCCCTGGGCCCCCTCTACACGTCGGGCCCGATGGTGTGCCGAACGCGTGCCAGCAGTTCGGTACCGGTCTTGCATTCGATGATGCGGTCACCTATGAGCGCGATCCGCTCCGGGTCGGCGACCCCCTCCAGCAGCCGTGACAACGGGTCGGCCGTCTCCGCGCCGAACTTGAGCCTCGCCAGCCGGCAGACGATTGCGGCGCGGCCTTCCGCGCGGCCTTCCGCGCGGCCCTCGGCGTGGCCCTCGGCGTGGCCCTCCACGCGCGCGCGCTCCCTTCTCTCGCGGTATTGCTCCTTCAGTTCCTCCACACCTGCGTAGATCATCTCCGCCTCCTTTAGCGACTGTACCTCTTCCAGCACCTCTTCTCCGATCCCCCACGATGCGGCCGCGCCCAGCACCCATTCCCGGAACGCCTCGCGCAGCCTCGCGTGCTTCGCTCCGGGATACCGCTCCAGCACCCGGTGAACGACGCGCGATACGTTGCCGGGGGAGGGGTCAAGCTCCAGGCTCGCGATCCACGACACCACGTTCGCCTTGGGTAGAGGGTGGCGCGCCCGATCCCGCAGGTCAAGGACCTCGTGGCGCAGTCCGGGTTGGCGTGCGGCGAGCCACCCGTGCACCGGCTCGATCAACTCGAAGATGTCCCGCGGGGCTGTCCAACGCGCCCGCCCGTTGTAGATGGTTACCGCGAGCGTGGGCGGCAGCTGCCCTCCGGGGGCGAGTTCGTCGCCTTGAGCCTTGGCGGCGGTCATCCCGTGGTAGGCGGCGACGACGTAGTGGTGGACGCGCACCGCCATGTACCGGTCGACCGCCGACTGGAACTCGATCGCGAGGAGCACATGCCGGGGGCTCCCGCGGAAGTGGATCTTCCACAGGAGATCGGCGTGGGAGCGGACCAGCCCGGCTGTAATCCGCTCGGTTGCGAGGACTTCGACTCTCTTGAAGTCGAGTGCGTCGGCCAGTCCGGCGTCGAGGAAATGCCGGGTCAGTTGGTCGACTGCCAGGGGGATCGAGAACAGCAGCTTGTAGGACTGGTCGTGTCGTCGGGACTCCGGGGAGCTCATGGCGCGAGGCAGGTTTGGGGGGATCGGGGGCTCCCGGATCCAGTTGTGGAGCCGAGTGAAAGCCCGTCGCGCGTAAGGATCGCTCCGGAGAAGGGGCGGTTCCATAGCAGTTTGGGACTTGTTGTTTCGGGAGCTCCTGCCGATGCCGAAGCCGCGTCCGCGGTCACGCGCGTCGTGGTAGAATGTCGTGTAGAGTTTACTTTTTGTAATCTCCGCTTGTCATTCTAAGCGCGCGGATCGGCCGTATCGGCATAGTCCGTCAGATCCCCAGGTATCCGCTCAAGGACACCGTCATCGCTGTCCTCATCCAGGATCTTTCGCATCTTCTGCAGGACGGGATGATAGTCGTCAAGGAGCTTCCTGAACCCTTCGACTCCCGTGGGACGAAACCACTTCTCGACCAGGTCGAGGTACTGCCGAACAAAGGCTCTTACGCCGCCGGAGTGGAATTCCCCATCGTCAAGGAGTGAACGGATCGCGTTGTGGACGGACTCCCAGCTGACATGGGAGATGCTCGGATAATCAACGGTTCCGTCGGTCGAAGTGGTCAACAGGACGCTGCTCACTGTGTGTCCCTCGTGCTTCTCCCGCAGCTTGTCCGCGTACCCCCTGAATTTGGTTGGCGTGGTCGGCAGACGCCGGTCCCACCTTGTTCTCGATGGCGATCAAACGCTGCTCTCTTTTGAACAGGACCGTGATGTCGACGTAGTCCCGCTCCCTCCAGACGGTGACATTCGATGCCTCGAAGCTGGCTTCGGAAAGACGCGTCTCATTCCCCGTTGCGAGTCGCCCATCGACGTCGTCCACGAACCATTCCAGGAATCGTGCGCCGATACCATGGGTGTCGGCGGGCCGAAGCAACCACGCCAGTACTTGATGTCGGATGCGAGACTGTGTCGAGGTTATCGAATGCTCGACCCACGGCCTCTACCGTCTTGCTTTGCTTGTCGTACTCAGCGACCCCCAAGACCTTCGGACCATATAGGTGTTCGGGCACCGATAATTCGCGAACTTTCCGCTGCTGCCACACCAACTGTGCGACAGCACCGCGCTCGCTGCAGAGGTCAGGCGGCGGTCGCTTGCACTCCGTACAAGCGCCCGTCCTTTACACGACCATGCTTACCGAGACCGGCTACGCGTTCACGGGTCCGGCGATCGGCCCAGCCGGGAGACGGCCTCGACCGGCGGTGATCGGTGGGCGGCGGGAGAACATCCGGCTGCCGGCCGCCTGGACGTCCGGCCGTTGCCCGCAGCGGCTCAACTCAGCGGCGCACGTTCAGGCCGCCAGGCAGGCCAACGACAGCCAGAAGACAAGTGCTCTCTGTGCCAAGGTCCCGATTCCAGCGTAGCGGGATAGCGAAGCTCTGACGAAACAGGACAAGCCGACATCCTTGCTTCAGGGAATCAGGACATCCCTGGGTTCGTTCATGTCGTTTAGAGGAGCGCCAGAGCCGTTCGGACGCCTCGACGATCCCCAGACCGATCCTTTGTAAGCTGTCGGCGCATGTCCGCCCTCGGTAGAGGGGAAGCCCTGAATCTCTTGCGGGGGATTTCCCCCCCCAGGCACGAAAGGGTGACCCTCTGGTCCCACGTGGCCTTGAACTCGATGCGCTCGGACTCGACCGTGCGGGCGTGGAGCAGGTCGTCGAGGTTGATTCGGAGGTTGCTCACCGAGACGGCTTGGACCTCAAACACGTCGGCGTCCATGACGGGATCCATGCGCGGTCGGCGTCGGTCGCCCAGCCGTGATCCCGCTGCATTTGTCATCCATTATTGTCCCTAAAGTGATCGACAAGCCATCTTGTTGTTCATGAGCGACACGCAAAGCCCACAACGGAGCCCGGTCCACTACCACGCGGGCGCGTTTCCTCCGGTCGCGGACGGCTTCGACTGGCACGTCCTGCTGCCCCATATCGGACCCGCGACGGCGGCGGTGGCCCGCTACGACGGCATTCTCCAGGCCATGCCCAACTCCGGCGTCCTGTTGTCGCCGCTGTCGACCCGGGAGGCCGTTCTCTCGTCGCGCATCGAGGGGACGCAAGCCTCCATGACCGAGGTCCTCGAGTTCGAGGCCGGCGTCGACGCCGAGTCGCCTGAGCGCCGGGAGGACATCCGCGAGATCCTGAACTACCGCCGGGCGATGCACGAGGCGGAGCACATGCTGGAGACATTCCCGATGTCCCGCCGCGTGATCTGCAAGGCCCACGAGGTGCTCCTCGACAGCGTGTGCGGTGCCGGGAAGTCGCCGGGGGAGTACCGCCGTGTCCCCAACTGGATCGGTCCCCCGGGTCGTGGCATCGAGGAGGCCCGCTACGTGCCGCCCGCCGCCCCCGAGATCCCGGACGCCATGAGCCGTTGGGAGCGGTACGCCAACGCGAGCGCCGACGACGTGCCGGACAGGCTGGTCCAGCTGGCCGTCCTGCACGCCGAGTTCGAAGCGCTGCATCCGTTTCTGGACGGCAACGGCCGCGTGGGCCGCATGCTGATTCCTCTTATGCTCTGGCAGTGGGGCATGGTCGAGCGGCCACACTTCTACGTCAGCGGATTCCTGGAGGCCCACCGAAGCGACTACTACGAGTCGCTCCTGTCGGTGTCGCGCGACCGGGACTGGACGACGTGGACCCTCTTCTTCATGCAGGCCGTGCGCGCGCAGGCGGAGGAGAATCTGGTCAAGGCTCGGGGCATTCTCGGGCTCTACGACGACTTGAAGACCAGGATTCCCAGGATGACGCGGTCCCGGTACGCTACTTCGGCGCTGGACTGGTTGTTCAGGCGACCGGTCTTTTCGAGCACCGACTTCGTGCTTGGCGCGGACATCCCGGGGCCCACGGCGCGTCGCCTTCTCACGCGGCTGCGGACGAACGGCGTCCTGAAGGAGCTCGTCCCGTCGGCCGGACGGAGAGCTGCGCTGTGGGTGTTTCCCGATCTGCTCAATCTGGCCGAGGGACGGAAGGTGTTCTGAGCCCGGTCTGGCCTCGTTGCACGCGATCAGGGAAAGAGCTTCTCCATGACTTGGAACACCATGCTCTGGGCCCCACAGATCGCGCAGTCGAGCGCTGGGCCACAGCGTCTTCACGCAGGGCGATGACTGGGACGACCTGAGGGACAGACCATGCAGTTGATCGCCCGCGTGCTGGACCAGCAGGGCCAGACCATGGACGTCACCGTCGGATGGTCCTCCGACGACGTGACATTATGGAAACCGCGGTTGACGCGTCAGTCGTCCCGCGAACGCGCCAGCATGGCGCGCCCCTCACACTCCGCCCGGTCCCGCCGTTCCTCCACCCCTGCGTCGATCATCTCCGCCTCCTTGCCACCACGTTCGCCAGGAACGCTAGCCCAGCGGAATCCTGAACGCCACAAAGTCGCCCACCGACATCGCGTCGAATGGCTTCGCCTTGCGGAACAGCCACCACGTCAGCACGCCCACGCCTGTCCCCAGAATTGCACCGTTCAGGCGTGACCAGTGCTTACTCTCGCGGCAGATCCCGGCGGACTCGAGACCCAGCCCGATGCTCCGCCGCTTGTCGTCCGAGCAAGCCTGCGAGGCGACCACAATCCCCGTTGCCATGCCCGCGGCGGCAAAGGCGTAGAAGATCTCGTCCGTCTTTTCGTCTCCGTGGCCCTCCCAGAGGCCGGAGGGCGGTCGATTCTGCGCGATTGCTGGCGAGGCGAGCAAACCGGCGAGCATCAGAGCGATGAAGTGTCTCACTGTTGCGTTCCCGTTCAGAGTGGGTAGCCGGCTTCCGATGATCCGGTGAATAGTGCCATCCACCCAAGCTAATCCAACCGGGGCGACACCCGTACCAGATGGCAGCTGCCCGATGGCCGGCCTGTCACGGTACGGCTGTGTCTCGGGCGCCGCTTCGATGAGGGCGGCGGGATTCCCGGCCTGAGCGATCAGCCAATTGACAACACGTAACCTAACGGTTACATATCAATTCATGGATGCCTCACAGCTCGATCTCGTGCTCGCCGCGATGGCGCACCCCAGCCGCCGCCGGATGCTCGACCTGGTGAGTTCAGTGCCCGGGATGAGTGTCACGGCTGTGGCGTCGCACTTCGACGTCAGCCGGATCGCCGTCATGAAGCACCTCAGACTGCTGGAAACAGCGGGTCTGATCACGTCCAGGAAGAAGGGGCGCGTCCGGCACCTCTTCTTTAATCCCATCCCCATCCAGCTGGTCTACGATCGTTGGACCACGCAATACGCGGGCTTCTGGGCAGGCCGGATGGCCGACCTCAAGACCCGAGTCGAAGGCCGCGCAGAGAAGGAGGAACTCAAGAGTGCCTGAAACCACACAAGTTTTCCGCATCGTCATCCACGCGTCGGTCGAGGAGGTGTGGCGGGAGATCACAAAGACCGACGAACCGATCGCGTGCTTCTTCAACTCCCGCATGGATGTCTCCGCTTTGCGTCCGGGATCGAAGCTCGCCATGCGGACACCCAACAACGCGTACACGGGCGTCGTCGGAGAGATACTCGAAGTCCGGCCGTACCAGAGACTCAGTCACACCTTCCGCTTCACTCACCTGGACGAACCGGCATGCAAGGTCATCTACGACCTCGAGCCGGTCGAGCGTGGGGTGGAGTTCACGTTGACGGTGGAGGACCTGCCGATCGGCACCAAGTCGGCCAAGCAGATGATTCAGGGCGGCACGATGATCGTGAATACGCTCAAGGCAGTCATGGAGACTGGCCGGCCCAGCCTGGGGACGAGGACTCTGTTCGCTCTTTTCCGGGTGATGCAGCCGTTCACGCCGAACAAATCTCGGACGGAACACTGGCCGGTTGCCTAATCCACTGCGGCCCGGCTGGCACATTTTCGCGGGGCCCGGCGCCCTGCTGTCGGATCCCGGGAGTTTCGCGTCGCCCACCACACCGGAGACCAGGTCCACGAACTTGTGCCCTGGACCGAGCACGCCGACATCGTGTCGCTGGAGCCGACCGGCGGCCCGGTGCGGAGACCAGCCGGTCTTCGGTTGGTCATGGGGTCTGGAAGGATGTAAAGGCTGGGCTACAATATGTAAGCTGCAATTGACCAATCAAGCCGGGCCTCGGCCCGGAGCGAGGCCATCGATGATTCCTAAAAGGAGAATCCTGGCCCTCGGCGCTCTGGCCGTTCTGGGATGCGCGGAGGCTGATCAGTCGTCCGATGCGGAGGAGCACCAGGCCGAAATGGCGGAGCACCAGGCCGAAGTGGCAGCCGCGGGTGCGCAGGTGATGCCCTTCGATCTCGACGCGACCACCCATTACTTCGAGAAGACGGAGTTCGGCGGCATTCAGGAGGTCGTGGCGGACTCCGTGGATCCGCATCAGATTGCGCTCATCCGGGAGCATCTCGAAGAGGAGGCCGAGCGCTTTGCGAGGGGCGACTTCCACGACCCCGCAATGATCCACGGCGAGGACATGGCCGGGCTCCACGAGCTGGTCATGGGGCATGAGAGACTTGCGATCGAATACGGAGAGATCGAACTCGGTGCCCGGGTTGTATACAGGGCCGAGGAGCCGGCGCTGGTATCGGCGATCCATGACTGGTTCGACGCGCAGCTGCGGGACCACGGCGATCATGCGAGCGGGCGGCGGTGATGGGGTGGATTCCGGTCCTGCGCCCGGTCAGCACATCGTGACGGAAGAGGCCAGGAGCGACCTGATGCGCGAGATCATCTTTGAAGTGACAGAGGCTCCCGAAGGCGGCTACGACGCCCGGGCGCTCGGCCACAGCGTCATTACGCATGGCGATGACTGGGACGACCTGAAGGACATGGTCAGGGACGCCGTACTGTGCCACTTCGACGACCGGGAGACGCCGAGGGTGATCCGGCTGCACTTCGTGAGGGAAGAGGCCATCGCCGTATGAGGTTGCCGCGGATCAGACGCACGCTGGATATGTCCAGGTAGTTGTTCTCGACGAGTTAATGATGGGGCGCCAGCCTGTCCCACGAGTTGGAGGCGTTGGCCATTCCCTCCTGTCCTCGATCTGGCGCGATGTCAGTCCCTTTGGCCGCGGGGGGAGTCAGTTCAGGAATCGCCCTAAACTGAAGGCGTCCTGTCGTCCGCTTCAACTTCGTCGATGGCGGGGATTGCCTTCTCGGCCACCTTGAGCAGTCCGCTGACGTAGTGTTCGGTGATCTTGCCACCCTTCTCGGCCAGTTCCCGGACGAGTTCAGGGACTATTCCGGTCCAGTCCCTGTAACGTGGGGACCACTGAAACTGTTGCGCGTTGTGGTCGCCTTTCGGGAGCGAGAGACCGTACCGCTTCAACGCGATTTCCAGTTCGTCGCAGCGGCGCCTCTCTTGCTCGGACATGTCGTTCTTGCTCCTTCCGTTAAACACACCCCAGTGCCAACCGTTAGGACCCCCGCCGCATGTCAGCACGACCGCAGTCCGCCCGTCCGATCCAAGATCCAATGCGTCCTCGCACTGCGCCCACCCGGATCGGTAGATGCTCAGGTAGCTTGACCACCATCCCTTCTTCCCGCGGTATTGACATACGACATTGAGACCGTCTGCGACCTCCGGGAACTCGTTCCGAATCCGCTCCTCAACCGTGTCCCTCAGATGCTCCAGGAACCTCCGACAAACATCGTCTTTGATGGCGGGCCACGCGCGATGCACCGCAAAGGCGGCATGCAAGTGTTTCGGGTGCTCGTCAAGGTATTCGCGAATGTAGCGGGCTTCGGTGTCGGTCACGGTTGATACTCCGAAATGGTGTTGGCAGTACAGTTGCGCCTCTCTGAGGAACCATCTGAGGCGTTCGGCATCGCAGAGCTTGCAGCAGGTTCCGAACCAATCCGCAAGCGAGGTGCTATCCCCGGCAGCCGCGTCATCCTCGGGGGAGTCAGGCCGCACGAGTGCCGGGCCATCCCCGTCCGAATGATCGTCGCCACCTAGCGACGCATCGCTGGGAACATAGGGCAGCACGCGGAACTCGTTCCTCCAGCGCTGGCGATCCGCCTTCGACAGGCTGGACTCGTCGGGCATCCGGTAGTGCGCTGGCAGATAGACCAAGAGGCAGCGTTCGCCGTACTGCTTCTCAAGGAATCTCAGATAGTCCCTGCATTGGTTGCGCTGGTCTTCGGCGTAGGGCTTGTTCTCGAACGCGAGGCAAAAGAGTCCGTCGTCAGTCGGGATGTCCACTGTGACGTCGATGAACCGGGGCCCCGGGATCCCGCGCTCCTGCAGAACCCGGATCCTGTCGGTGTCGGTGAGACGAAGCGGAACCCCCAGTAGCTCCAACATCGCCTTCAGAAAGGTCGTGCCCTGGCCGTGCTCGGCGGTCGGATCGAGCAGTTCGGCGATGATCTGCGAGAGGCCGAGTTCGTCGTCGCGGACGTATCGGAAGACGTTGAAGCGGCGCGCGAGATGACGATCCAGTTCACGCTCGACCATCCGGGCGGCGCGAAGATGTGGCGTCAATTCCTGCAGCAGACGGACGCTATCGCGCTGACGCCGTCGCCGGATGCCTTCCACAGCCTCCAGGAGGCGCACGGAATCCTCGCTCCCGGCCCGCCGAACTTCGTCAGGTCCCTGACTCACTGTACCTCCTTCTCGGTGGATCCGCCCCTCACGATGCGTGTGTCCTCGGCAGGGCCCCTGCGTCCGCGAGCAGCTCCTCCCACCCCTCGTCCAGTGCCCGTTGCAACTGACGGTCTCTTTCGGTTACAAGCCTCACCAGCGACAGCATCCGCTTCATAAGCGTGTGAAACTGGGCGAGGTTGATCGCCATTGGGTTCCAGCCGTAAAGCGCTGTCTTCAGGATGTTCGCGGAGGCCAGCAGTCCGTGGGTGAGAGCCAGCATCTGTTCTCGCTTCATTCTCTCCGGGATGCCGGGCTCCCCGGGATACGGCCTGTCCGCGCAGGCCCGCACGCCATGGTACGCTGCGAGAATGATCTCGGCGATCGCCGGCGAGATCTTTGTGGTCATGAAGTGGCGTAGGTCGTAGCCATTGGCGTACATGTACCGCGCGACATCTCTGACCGCCACCGGATCACCGCCTTCCTTCAGCGTGAATCCGGACTTTGCGCCAACGAGCTGGAACATGGCCATGAAGGGTGGCGGGAGGCCCTTCGCGGTGAAGACATCCGAGAATCCGTGCACGACCACCTTGATGAGTGCTTCGAGGGGTTTGCGCGTGCCTTCGAAGCCGGGATTGTCGATGACGCGCCAATTACCCGACTTGTCGATGAAGGTGCAGGTTCCCGAGAGAATGTCGCCGACCCCGAACACGAGGCCGAGAAGGGGATCGTGGCCGAGCGAGGCGAGGCGGTGGACGTTCGGCGTGAGACCGTCCCTTGGACTGATCAGATCGTAGGGCACCTTGGCCCACTTTTCCGCGGCGGTGGTGAGCCCGGCGATCCACTGCTGGAACGTGTTGCGGTCGATTGTGTCAGCGCCCGAGATCGGGGCCAGCTTCTTCGACTGTTCCTTCATCCATGCCGTAACCGGGCTCTCGCGCTGGGGCTTTCCCTTGAAACTCCCATGGGGTGTGGCCACGAGCAGGTAGTCCGTGAGCGCGCCGACGATCACCGCCAGCGCGACGACGCAGTAGTCCCAGCCATCCCACGGCGCCGGGCCGAAGTCCGCGTCGAATCGGCGCCGGATCTCGGCTGCGCGATCGGGGGGCAGAAGCTGCGCGAGGGGATCGGGGGCCACCTCGATCCCGTGATCGGCGATGTATCGCTCGATGTTGCGCGTGTACTCTTCCCAGTTCCTGCCCAGTTCTGGCGGGGCGACAATGGTGGGCGGGTCGGGCGACGGTCGGTGGACGGCTGTCGTCTCGTGGAGGGAAGGGCGGTGATCCTCTGGTGCGTCGTGGTCGGTTCGCTCCAGCGTGTCGGGGCGCGGCTGGTAGGGGGGGCGCGTCAGGCCAGCCTGGGCGTAGATTCCCGCGATCCGGTCGTCCAGACGTGACAATTCACTGCGCTGCCGGGCGGATTCTGATTCCAGGGCGATGAGGTGAGCTTCCAGCGATTGCAGCGCGCGATTCAGGGCGTCCAGCTGGAACCGTTGAACGAGGGCACCTTGCTCAGCTTGCTTCCGGATGGCCTCGTTCATCGTTCCGCGTGACCGGCCGCCTCCTGCAAGTCGCGCTCGAGCCCGCTCGCTTGCTCGCCAAGCTTGGCGAGTGCGCCAGCCGACCGGGACAACAGAGTCACCTCCCACGACAGCCTGTCGATAGCGTCACCATGCCTTTTCGCCTCTTGGGACAGAGCCGCGATGCGCTTGCCAAAGTGTGACATGTCCTCACCGAGGTTGATGATCGCTCTCTGATGGGTGCGCAGGACCTCCTGCAGCATCAGCTCTCGGAGCGACACCCGGTACCGCTCGGACCCGCCCAGAACCCACCTGACGCCCTTGTACGCGGTTCCGCCGACGATGATGGCCACGCCGATGCCGCTGACCATGGCGGACAGACCGAGCACGCCGCCCAGTCCAAGGGCCGCGAGTCCCGAGGTGATGCCGGCGGCACCGAGGCCGGTGACGCTGCCCGCCAGGTAGATGGCGCCGAGCGGCACACCGACGGCCGTCGCTCGCGCTGTCAAGTCCTTCGCCGCGGCCGCAATCTGCGAGTCCGACAATTCGCCGGCCAGGATTCTCTCGTCCTGCGCCCAAGCTTCCTCGATGATCCGGATCTGTTCGTTATCCAAATCAAGCATTTCGGCCAGCTGGCCGATCCCGGACTGCTCTCGGACGGGGCCATCGGTGGTGGCCCGCCGCACCCGAATGGCGTCCTTCATCAGTGCGCACTTCAGGGCCAGCTGCGTGTCGGTACCTGCCGCGGGGCCGTGTTCCAGCATGCGATCGATCTGCTTCCGGGGGATCAGGCCATGCGGGTTCTCAAGGTATTCGCGAACTGCCTTGCGGATGTCGGCGTTGCACCGCCGCTGCGTCATCAGCAACTGGATCTCGCACATCTCCCTTTCGTCGATCTGTTGGTCGTCGGCGTGCACGAGCCAGACCAAGGCGCTCAGATAGCACTTCATGAGGTCATCCGGCAGGCCTTCGACGATGACCTGTTCCGGCGGCCTCTCAGTCCCGGTCTCGTCCTTGCCTGTCACCCGGCGGACGACGCGGGGGATTCTCAGGGCGGCCTGGGCGACCGAGTCAACCCCGGATCGAACGGTACGAACCCCGCGTTTCCCGACCTCCGCCGCCGAATCCATGATCTCTCCGATTGTCGAGCCTTGGTTGTCAACGCCATCGGCGGGTGGCTCGCGGTAGAAGTCGATCCGGCAGCGCAAGGGGCCCTCGATGGCCACCCTGTGAGGCAGGCCGGGGTGGATCGTGACGAGGTCCGGTGCCGAGATCAGGTGCTCCTCGCCGGTGTCGAGGTTCGCGAAGCGGAGGGTGCCTTCGAGGACGTTCAGGACCGCCCAGTGGCCGGGTGCCAGGGCGTGTTCGGTTTGGAGGGCGGGGGGTAGGGTTTCGTGGGTGAAGACGGGGGAGGAGGCGCTTGGGATGAGTCCGTTGGGTATGGGATTGGTCATGGGGGTGGGGGATTCGAGGTCGATCGGTGATCGCGCTGGACAGCGCAAAGCGCGTCACCGACGACCGCGGCGCTAAGCGTCCTCAGGGCGTCCATTCCAGACCCGGACGCAGTCGCGATTCAGCGCCGGCCGAGTCGTCGGCGGGTCCAGCGATTCACAACGTAAAGTTAACATTACTTTATGTAATCTCTAGTTGTCTTTCGGATATTGGGGCTATTGGGGACTCCCGATAGAATATGGCGAAACTCGGTGAGCCGTGGCCCGGAGATCCTCTCGATTCCGACGATGTTACCGATCAACGATTCCAACAACCTGAGCTTGCACGCCACCCATCCCACGCCTCACCGTCAACTGAGGCGAGGGATCGGCACGCAAGCGTTGAAATGGGCAGAGGCCAGTGGAGACATCATCGCCATCGCGAAAGCAGTCGGAGCCGCGCAGAGAGCCTCTCCTTGCTGGAGGGGGCGAACGGGCGAGAACGTCAGCCTGGACGGACGCGCGGGGGCTTGAGTGACGCGCAACAGTCCACCCGCAGCCCCCGTCGGCCATCGGCGACTGCTCATGGTCGCTTTTGTCGCGACTGCGGTCGCCATCGCAGTTACCATGATCTTACGAAGGCCTGACGCTGACGCTCAGGGCGTACTGAATCGACTGCGGACGCTGACCGTGGCTGCCGAACACCGATGTTCCCCATATGATCGTGACGACTATCGGTACTCGAGGGCAGTTGAGCGGCAAGTCGTGGATCGCATGGGGGGACGCATCTATAGCCCGTACTCAGGGAAGTACTTCTCGACAACGAGAGAGACACAAATCGAACATATCGTGGCGTTGTCCGAGGCTCACAACAGCGGCCTCTGCTCCGCGTCTGCCAGCGCCCGTAGGTCATTGGCCGCTGATCTTGACAACCTGACGCTTGCGTCACCTCGCCTGAATCGTAGCAAGTCCGCCAAGGATGCCGGGGAATGGCTGCCCCCGTTTGCGGCCAACCGTTGCTGGTTTGCTGCACGTGTAGTCCTGGTCCGTGATGAGCACGGACTGACCATCGACTCGGAAGAGCGCGATACACTTCAGGAGATCTTGGGAAGCTGCACAGACACGGCCATGGTGATTGCACCGGTGCTGACCCGGTAGTATCCACCGAGTCCTCAGGGAGTAAGAGAAAGACTGGCGTGGGCCAAGTCTCAGGGGTTGCGCTTCTGCTTGAGGTCAGGCAGAGCGTCGCATGACGCGCACTACCACCTGAACCAAAACCGTCGCCACAGTTGCTGCTGCCGTTCCTGGAACACGTCTTTGCGGTCGCCGGTCAGGTCGACTGGCTGGATCCAGAAGCGGCAGCCTGTCGAGCCGAACGCCTGGGTGCGGGAGACGCCGAGGGCGTAGAAGGGCTGTGTGAGGCGAAGGAACTCCTCTGGAGCGTACAGCTGTCCGTCCTGAATTGCTGCCGCGTACCTGGTTGCCTCGGGATCGCCTGAGATTCGGTGACCGGGCGCGATCCCGTACAGACGCATGCCGCCGTCCGTCAGATCAATGCGGAAGATGTACTCGGGATTGCTCTCATCGTCCATCCAGCAGGGCGGGGGATCGACGCCAATTCCCTTGAGAATGTCCTCGATCTGGGCTTCGCGGAATTCAGCCCGCCCAACCGCGTCGTCCCGCTCCCGCTCTGCGGCCCATATCCGGCTTTGCAGCGTGTCCTCGCGGAAACGGCTATCGCTGAGATCGGCGAGCAGTGAATCGAGCAGCGAATCGCGATCCGCGAGCATCTGGTTCCTGGCGGTCTGGAGCTCCTGGTCCAGAGCCCCGATTGCCCGGCGGGCGTTGGCCAGCGAGTCACGCAACGCAGCCGCCTGCGCCGCCCGCCCCATGATTTCTTCGGCTTCTTCCGGGGACAGTCCGTCCGCGCCGACGAGATCGTTGTGCAGCTGGTCGACGACCTGTTCCACTTCAGCCAGACGCTTCCCGAGTGAGTCCTGCAAGGCCCTGGCCTCGAGCAGGCGCTGCTCGTTTTCGGACGCGGCCTCCTTGAGGGAATCGCGTTCGCCCGCGAGCCGGGCAGCTCGGTCAACCACCTCTTCCGGCACACCGTTCCAGGCCAGCAGCGAGTCCGCCTCCGCAGCGCGCAGTACCGCTTCGTCGCGCTCGCGCTCGATGTTCTCGGCCTTGGTCTGCAGCACTTCCACCGTATCGCGGAGTTGCCGGGCGTATTCGTACCAGGCGTGCGCGCTGCCCCACGAGCTGGTTTGCGTGTTGAGGATCTCCTGGGTGATGCGCAGGTCTACTCTCGCGGTGTCGAGCTGCGCCTCGGCGGTATCGCGTTGCGCCTCAGCGGTATCGCGCTGGAATTGCTCGGCGCGGAGCAGGACCGCGCAGGCGAGCAGCAGGATGAAAACGACGACGCTGAAAGTCTCGGCCAGGGTCAGCCCGAGGGCCAGTCCCTTGCGATAGTGCTTCTTCTCGGCTGGGAGCATGCGGCCGATCCGGTTAGCGCTGGCGCCGGAAGGTCAGTCGCATCCATCCGCGCCACATTCTCCCCATCAACCCCTGGCGAGCGTCAGCCGGTTCCGTTGTCGGCTCGGGCGGCGGGTCCAGCGGCGCAATCTCCCGAATCTCCCGGTGGGCTTGAGCCGGTTTCGGTGTTGGGTTGACCGATGGGGGCATCGATGGTGTCGCCCGCATATGTGCGGATAGCTCCTGGGCCTGCCGCGTGGCGGTCTCAAGGGCGCTAGAGAGTTCGCTGGACTGTCTTTCGGCCGCCGCGAGGTTGGCAGAAAGGCCTCGCACCCTGTCGCGGACCGGCGCGACGCTCGCGACCAGTTCCGGCCCCGCATCCAGCAACTGCTGGTTGATGTGGCCAGCCGCGCCCGGAACGGAGGCAAGCCCATCCCTGGCGGCTTTCAACGACGACTCCAACTTGTCGAACTCGGTGCTCATCGCCGCCGCGCGCTCGCCAATCCGCTGAATGCCGCGGCTCCCCTCGTGCAGCTGATCCACGGACGCCTTCCAGGTGGGCAGAACCCCGTCGCCATCGACGGTATCGGCGATGCCCGCCAGGGACTTCCTAGCCCGATCGGCGCTCCATCCCACGCCGGCGAGGGACTCGCCAAGCTGGTATACGGCGTCGTCGGTGCCCTCGACCGCGACCAGTGTGGCTCCGATTCGCTCGGCCGCGGGCCCTGCAACGCTGTTGATCCTATCGACGACGCCCCCCGCATCGGCGAGCTTGGCCTGCACGTCTTGGAACCGCCCTCCCAAAGTCTCCACGTGGCCCTGCAGCGCGGTCAGGGCGCGGGCGCTCGTGTCGGACACCGCACTCAGCCGCCCAATGTCCTCGGTGAGCGAGTGGGTCGAGTCCGATATATGGCTCGCGTATGCATCCAGGGCCTCACATGTCTTGGCCGTTCTCTTTGTGCTTTCCGCAATGACCTCGGACATCGTTCCCATACCGGCGCTCGAATCCCGGAACTTGCCCGCCATAATGTCCAGGTCGTCGCGCGCCCGGTCGAGACTCTCCTTCATCCGGGCTACCGCCTCCTCGAGTTGGGATCTGGCGGTGTCCGCGATGTCCCCGGGCGATTCGTGCGACATCGTGAACCAGACGCGCCCCGCGAGCCCAACGATGGTCGTGAGCAGCGCGATCCCGAAGTTTCGGATCGATCCGGATGTCCCACTTGCTGCATCGGCGGGCGTCCCCCATTCGAAGGTGATCAGCGCGCCGACCAAAGCGGCAAAGGTGAAAAGGAGGCCCAGGTAGTAGATCGAGTCGCCCTTGGCGTCGCCGGGGACATCGGCATTGTCGACATAGACCTCGATCCCGATGCCATAAATGATCATGCACACGGCGACAGCCGATGCGAGCCACCACGGTCCGATCCCTAGGAGGTTGCCGAGGATGATGATCACACAACCGACGGCCAGGACGATGAGCCACGCGTCACGGTGCTGCTTGCGCGCGTCGTCGGAGTCCTTGACGGAGCGCCACCCGGCGCGGTCGAACCTCATCCTTCCACCATGATCCACCTGGGCCGCGCGACCGGAGACGCTCCCTGGTCCAAGAAATAGTCCTCCCAGAACGGCCTCAGCGGCCCGCCCTGGATGCGGCCGGCTCCGCCTCGCCGCGCGAGCAGGAACACCGACACCTCGACGCCGGTCAAGTCCACCCGGAGCGTCCCGTAGTCCGGGCTGCGCGATAGCGGACCGAAGTCCACGGCCTCACGATAGAAGGACAAGTTGCGGGAATTCTGGATCATGTCGGAGACGACCAGGAGTTGTCGCGGGATGTCGGCATCACGAGGCTGAAAGGCGCTCACCGCCGCGACCTGTATGCCTTCCACGATCGGGGAGATCGAGTCGGGTTGGGCATTCGAGAGGTTGGTCAGTGTTTGCTCGAGCGGCGTGAGGAACTCGTCCCGATAACGCCTCTCGGCCCGCTGGGGATTGCCTGTAACCGCGGACACGTTGTCGGGGTGCTCGGGCTTGCAGACCCTCAATACCTCGGCCGTGTTGCCCCTCCCTGCTTGCCCGACGTTGTAGACGCGGATCTCGGTCGTCGCACGCGCATCGCGTTCGATGGCTTCCATGAGACGGGGCGCTCCAGAGCCTCTCTGAACTTTGGTCAAGGAATCGGATGGATCCACCAGGATCGCGATCTGCGCTGCGTAGTTCCCGTCTTCCGGACAATTGGCGGCATCGAAGCTGCGCTGCGGACGCTGGCCACGGACGAACAGAAGCACAAGGATCATGCCCGCCGCAACTCCGATGACGACTCCGAGGATGTTCTTGCGCTGCTTCTGCCGTTGCCGCTTCTTCGCGTACTTGCGTCCGCGTCGTCTCATGTGGGTACGGCCTTGTCATGCGGGTCCAGTTTCGTGAGTTCAATCACAAGCTCGTGACACTCATCATGGCAGTCCCGCAGCTTTTGCTCGCGCTGCTCCAGTAGCGCGTGCATTTGCAGACTGCGCTTCTCCGCCTCGGCGTCGCTCACCAAGTCCGACTTGTCAGGTGGCTCCGGCAGATCCCAGTCGCCGGCCCACGGGTTCTGCCAGATCTCCGGCTCGGGCGCGGACCGGGCTTCCCGGTTCGCCGTCCTGTAAATGTCGAGCGCACCACGGCAACTCTTTTCGAGGTCGCGCGCAAATCCGCAGAGATCGGTGTGCCGCGCATGTAGTTTGTTGTGGTCGTTCAGCGCGAGCTGTCGGGCTTCGACGGGATCGCGGAACTCAGCCCGCAGCTTACGTGCCGCCTCGTCGTGGAGCTCGTTGAGATCTCCCAACAGTTCCCGGCGATCATCCAGCAACTTCTTCTCAGTCTTTCTACGATGGCGCTCGCGCGCTCCGTAGCCGGGGTATGGGTCGTCAGTCTTGTACCAATCGATTGCTGCTGCCGCGCACATTGCGAGTCCGATGACGAGGAGCATCCAGGAGTAGAATCCTGTCAGTCCGAACGGGCTCGCCCGGAAAAGACAGAGGGCCTCCTGGTCGGCGTCAGCCTCGTCGGGCCCGTGCCAGCATGCTTCGGGCATGGATTCCGCCGCCGGAGCTTCCGCGACCACGGTGGTGTCGGGCTGCGCGGGATAGTCCGGCGGCAGCGCCTCCCGATAGTGTGCCACGAACAGGTTCCAGAAGATCCCGATTACGCCGACTGCGGCCAACGTCACCAACCCGCCCACCTTCCGGCGTGGATCGCGGTGGTGCACCTGCCGCAGGAGCGTGGCGAACAACCAACCCAGCACGCCCACGTTTACGAGGCTGATCAGAATCGCGTAGGTAGTGCCGGCCAGGATCCCTCCCTCGACGTTGGCTCCAAAGAAAAGACCGTTGACGAGCGCCTCCAGAAGCACCAAGGCCACCAGAACTCCCCAGTGCCACACGCGGCTTTCGGGGTAGTCGGCATCGGCCGTTCGGCCCTCCTCCCGTTTGAAGCGGTTGAGTTCGCCGATCGCCCGCTGCGCTTCACGCGTCAGCCTGGAGAGGTCGGGCCGCTCCTCGGCGACGGCGTCCTTCATCTCCTTGCAGGTGTTTTCCGCCAGAGGTTCGGCCCCGCGATCGGCTGGAGGAGGACGCAGGCGCTCCTCGAGGGCGGAGCGGTGACTGTAGTAGTCGTTGCGCCGATTCGCGTACAAGTCGTCGCAGTAGCCCACGACTTCCATTTCCACGTTGTCGAGCGTCGGCTGGGTGGCGTGGGGCTGGCCGTCCTGTCCGCGCTCCCGACCGCGTTCCGTGAGCCTGAATCGTTCGACTAGAGACAGGGCGGTCGGGGCTGGGTTCATGGATGTCCTCGGCGGTACTTGAATCAGTTGCGCGCGGCTATGGAGTCTATAAAGGAACCGCGAGTAGCGCGACGTGAGAGGGGTATGGGGTTCTGGAGGCTATTGCCCAGGAGAAGGACGGGGGGCACCGCCAGCTCTAGCCGGGTGCCCGCTCACTGGACTACCTGAACGGCACATGGGAAGGGGATCTCACATCATGGAAACTGTAATTGGCATTTGCTCGCCGGTCCGGAGCCCTCCGGGTGACTCTCTCGCTCTCGTCTTACAATCGGTGCAATATTGGCTTCACCGCTCAGCGAATCCTGCCCCAATAGGAAACTATGACCCGTCCACCAGCCTTCACCGATCCCCCTCACGACGCCCCCGTCCTCGTCGCCGCCGCCCGCTGGCGTGATCGCTGCCTTCGCAAAGACGGGTCCGTCTTCACCGACAGGCCACTCTGGACCTCCGAGAATGTCGGATACCTCATCCGCTACTTTGCCGAGAACCTCGACGAAGGCGATGGCGGCTTCTTCGACAAGCTGGAACGCCAGCTTGCGCCAGCGCCCGGAAGTGCAAAGCAGCTGGCGGCCGAGATGTTCTGGGTCATGTACCTGATTCTGATTCCACGCTCCATGCACCCAGGCACGAAACGCAGGCAGATTCGCATGGTCTGGGAATGGTCGGGCGAGCCTCTTCCGGACGTCCCCAAGCAATTGGAGGAGGCTCTCGACGAAGGGATCATCCATCCGGGCACGGCCTACAATACTCACAGATGGCGTGAGTTTCTGTACTTCATCCGCGCTATGGAATCCTGGAAGAGCCTGGCTGGACCCGAGCGCGAGATCCGGCTCACGCAGCCATGGGCGTTCGCAAAGTGGCTTCTGGACCTGGATGATTCGGGCAATCGCCAACTGCGGCACATCCTTTGCTACCTGCTGTTTCCGGGTCACTTCGAGCCAGTAGCCACCAACTATCAGAAGCGCCTGATCGTGAAGGCGTTCAGGAAAAAGCAGGGGCAGGATCCGGATCAGGTCGACTACGGCGACCGGATTGCCGTCGACCGGGAGCTCCAGATGGTCCGCGAGCGCCACGTGGGAGCGGGGGCGCCACCCGATTTCAGCTTCTTCGAGGAGAAGCAGCGGTCCGTGTGGCAAACGGATTCACCTCCCCCTCCTGTCCATACCAAACCGCCAACATCGGATAACGATGACGACTGGTACAAGAAACGTTTCGGGGAGGCGCGGGTGTGGGCGCTGGCGCCAGGGGCGGGTGCCCGCCATTGGGACGAGTTTCAACGAGAAAAGATCATCGCCATTGGATGGGATGAAGTCGGAGACCTCAAGGAATACCCGAACAGGGAGTACATTCACGCGAAGCTGCGGGAGGTGTACGACGCGACGAATCCATCGAACAATTCGCTGGCGTGCTACCAGTTCGCGTACGAGATGAGCCCCGGCGACCACGTGATTGTGAAGCAGGGACGAGCGCTGCTGTTGGGTCATGGTGTGGTGGAGTCCGACTATGAGTTTGACGACAGCCGCTCCGAATCCAAGCACACGCGTCGGGTGCGTTGGGAGAGAGTCGGTCGCTGGTCGCTTCCCAAGGACCGCTGGCTTGGGACGAAGACACTTACCGATTCCAGCGGTGACCCTGAGTGGCTCCGGATGGCGGTCGAACTGATGGGAGACGAGCCGCCACCACCGCCACCACCTCCAGTTGAGCCGTACACCTCCGAACGGGCCCTCGAAGACCTCTTTATGGACGCCCCGCAGTTCCACGACATCGTCGACACCCTCGCGCGCAAGATGAACATCGTTCTCGAAGGCCCGCCGGGAGTCGGAAAGACCTTCATCGCCAAACGTCTGGCCTACCGCCTGATCGGGTTCAAGGTCCCCGAGAGGGTACGGATGATCCAGTTCCACCAGAGCTACGCCTACGAGGACTTCATCCAGGGGTTCCGCCCTCGGGACGATGGTGGCTTCGAACTGCGGGATGGTGTCTTCTACACGTTCTGTCGCGAGGCCGCTCAGGACCCCGACAAGCGCTACGTGTTCGTCATCGACGAAGTGAACCGCGGCAACCTCAGCAAGATCTTCGGCGAACTCATGATGCTCATCGAGGCCGACAAGCGCAGTGCCGACTACGCCGTTCCGCTGACGTACTCGCTCGATGGAGAACCGTTCCACGTCCCGGACAACGTCTTTCTGATCGGGATGATGAACACTGCCGACCGGTCGCTGGCCATGGTCGACTACGCGCTGCGCCGCCGGTTCGCGTTCGTCCGCCTGACCCCGGCCTTCGGGACCGATCAGTTCAGCGATTTCCTGCTGAAGGCAGGGGTGGAGGAGGATCTCGTGAACCGGATCGTGGACCGTCTGTCGGAGCTGAACAGAAAGATCCGCGAGGACCGCAAGAACCTGGGCCCGGGCTTCGAGATCGGCCACAGCTTCTTCTGCCCGCGTGACGAGGACGAGCAGCTGGACGAATCCTGGTACAAGACCGTGGTTCGCCGCGAGATCGAACCGCTCCTGCGCGAGTATTGGTTCGACCGTCCCGAGTATGTGGATGAGCGCGTCCGGGACCTGCTCGCGTGAACATCCCGGTCAGGAACATCTACTACCTCCTCTGCTACGCATGGGATCACATGCGGGAAGGGGAGACGGTGGACCTGGGTTCCGAGGAGTTCGGTAGAATGGTCGACCTCTTCGCCAAGGTTTTGAACGAGGGCGTCGCGCGGATTATCTCGCGGGGTCTCGATCGAGACTACCTGCCGGTTCATGAGGACATCCGAGGCCTCAAGGGGAAGCTCGACCTTGCGACCACGGTTAAGAGGAATCTGCTCCTGCACGGGAAGACCCACTGCTCATTCGACGAACTGAGCTACGACGTGCCGCAGAACCGGATCCTCAAGGCGACCCTGCGCCAGCTGACCATGGTTACCAGCCTGGGCCCCGCGCATCGTCAACGCGCTGGACGCCTGTACCGGAAGATGGACGCGGTTTCCGACGTGGTCCTGCGTCCGAGGATGTTTCGGACTGTCCGCATCCACCGGAACAACCGGTTCTACAGCTTCCTCATCCATCTCTGCAGAATCATCTACGACAACCTCCTCGTGAATCAGGAGGAGGGGGTAGCGACGTTCTACGACTTCCGGGAGGACGAGCAGCAGATGGGACTGCTCTTCCAGCAGTTTGTGAAAGTGTTCTGCGAGCGAGAGACGGACTACGAGGTGAGTGCGCCGAGGATAGAGTGGTTCGGCGCGGATAAGAGCGAGTCGGATTTACGACATCTGCCTGGGATGCAGACGGACATCGTGCTGCGGTCGCCGGGGCGAACCGTCATCCTGGACACGAAGTTCTACAAGAATCCACTCGACAGGCGGTGGGAGGGGCGGCGCGTCCACTCCGGGAACCTCTACCAGATCTTCTCGTACGTGACGAACTGGGTGGAGAAAACGGGGGAGGGGGAGGTCGAGGCTCAGGGATGGCTGCTGTATGCGGCGGTGGAGGGTGGGTTCGACTATCGATTCGAGCTCATGGGGAGGCGGATTCGGGTGTGCTCGATTGATCTCGGGCAGGGGTGGAGGCGGATTGAGGAGGAGTTGAAGGGGGTGGTGGGGGGACGGGTGGGCCAGACGTCGCCGGACATGTCAAGAGAACATTACATTATGTAATGTGGAGTTGTCTGTGCTTGCGGACCTCTCCTCGGAACACTGCGCGCACGCGTGACCCCAGCGAAGACCTCAACAGAGCAACGGCGCGATGACCGACATCTTCGACCGCAGGAAACGAAGCGAGATCATGTCCCGGATCCGGGGTCGCGACACCGAGCCGGAGATGGTCGTTCGCAGAATCGCGCATGGACTGGGTTTCCGGTTTCGCCTCCACCGCCGGGACCTTCCCGGCTCCCCCGACCTCGTGTTTCCGAAGCACCGGGCAGTGATCATGATCCACGGGTGCTTCTGGCACCGGCATCGCGGCTGCAAGTACGCCTCCACCCCGAAGACGCGCGTGCAGTTCTGGGAGGAGAAGTTCGAGGGCAATGTGGTCCGGGACCGGCGCAATGATGAAGCTCTGCACGAGCTCGGATGGCGAGTCATGGTGATCTGGGAATGCGAGACGAAGGACCACGACTCCGTTGCGGAGCGGATCGTCGATTATCTTGGAGCGGACGCTCACACCGACGGAGGCGGACAGTGATCCGGACCCTGGACATCTTCTGCGGTGCTGGCGGGAGCAGCGTGGGAGCCCGGGCGGCGGGATGCGAGATCGTGGCGGGAATCGACCGCTGCCCGATCGCCACCGGCACTTACGCGGCCAATTTCCCCAGCGCCCGCGTGGTCACGAGCCGCCTCGAAGATGTGGATCTGGCGGCCTTCAAACGCGAGATCGGCCAGATCGACCTTCTCCTGGCGTCACCGGAGTGCAGGAACCACACCTGTGCGCGCGGAGCCGCACCCCGCGACGAAGCCAGCCGCGCCACCGCGCTCATGACCGTGAACTACGCCCGGGCCTTCCGTCCCAGGTGGCTGGTACTCGAAAACGTCATCCACATGCGGCCGTGGTCTCGTTACGATGAACTCAAGAGGTCGCTTCGGGGTCTGGGCTACAAGCTCGAAGAGCATGTCCTCGACGCTTCACACTTCGATGTGCCGCAAGCGCGTCGGCGCCTGTTCGTGGTTGGGGACCGGAAAGCCCCTCCTGCCCTGACACTCGCCCACAACGGTGGCCCGGGACCGACGGCGCGGTCCGTTCTAGACGAACCGGGAACGTGGAGGACGTCGCCGCTCTTCACTCCGAAGAGAGCCAAGGCCACTCTTGCCCGAGCAGAACGAGCCTTTGAGGCACTTGGCGACCGGTCCAGCTTTCTCGTCGTCTACTACGGCAGCGACGGAAGCGGGGGATGGCAGCGACTCGACCGGCCCCTCCGAACGATCACGACGGTCGACAGATTCGGACTCGTCGAACACGACGCTCACAGATGGACCCTCCGCATGCTTCAGGTTCCTGAACTGAGGCGGGCAATGGGTCTGGGTGACGACTTCGACCTTCCGCTGGGCACCCGGCGGGATCGGGTCAGGCTATTGGGGAACGGGGTTTGTCCTCCCGTTATGGAGGCGGTTGTACGGTCGCTCGTCGCGGCGGCGTGATCGGGTGAGTCTGGCAGGTCCGCTCCTAC
Organism: Gemmatimonadota bacterium; assembly: GCA_022823145.1. GTDB lineage: Bacteria > Gemmatimonadota > Gemmatimonadetes > Longimicrobiales > Gaopeijiaceae > Bin94. The sequence goes on along the minus strand of JAJDXS010000063.1, from coordinate 10,293 downwards.
TTTCCCCGGAATCCGATCATTCCAGGGCGGGCACCGTGGGTGTGGATGTGGTAGGTCAGGTGGTTCAGTATCTGTTCGCGCAGACGGAACAGCGGAGTCACGGCGGGCGCGTAGCTTCTCGGCAGCGCTACGGGGAATCGGGCACTGACGCGAGTGAGGCGAGCGTCGCCGTCCACTTGCAATGCTGGCCCGCACCAGGTAGACATCGGTGGCTTCTTTTTCTTGTTCTCAAGCTCCGCCGGGAAAACGAGTCCGAGATGGAAGGGCAGCGTCCCCGCGTTTCTCTGCGCATGGTCGCACGCGGCCTCGCACTGGACCAGAACCCAGCAGAACCGGGCGTCGTCGCTGTCGAACCCCTTGCAGCGAAACTCATCGTCCGCGGTCTGCGCTTCGCCGATGCCGAAGCATCGCTCGAAGCGTCGTTGATAGCGCCCCGGAAGTCTTGCTACGACTCCGCGTTCCGTGACATCTGTCTCGTCCGCGCCCGCTATGTGAACTAGGCTGTTGAGCCGGGCCGCGTTATCGAGCGACAGGTCCGGCAACCCGTCCGCAGACTCCAGAGCCTCGCTCCAGGGCTTCTGATCGCGGGCGCTGGATCGGAGTGCCGAGATACGGTCGGCAAGAATCGGGAGCAGTGCTTCATTCACCGCCCGGAATCGGTCGCCATTCACGTTGTTCTCGCCCACCGCCTCGATCGCCAGTCTCGTCAGAATCCTGCCGACTTCTCTCCCCTTTTGGGCCATCCCCGCCGTCCCCGCCAATTCAAGAACCGACGAAACGGTGCGTCCAGTGGCCCCGAGTACCCGGGCCTCCCAGTCGAACATCGCGGCCAGTTGCGGCGAGTCCCGTACTATGCCGTGGATCGCGTTCACAAGTGCGTCCTGGTCCTTGACCTCTCCGCTCGGGTCCAGGTGGTCGGCCTTCGCCAAGTGCCGCACATCGAACGGTTTCGCCACGTCCGTGCCTAGCCGCTCGAGAAAGGCGCGAAGAGAATCCGCTTGCTCGGGAAACTGAGTCCAGAGGATGATGACGTACGGACCCGACGGCCTGATGCTGTCCCGAAGCAGCCCGCCAATCGTGCTGAAGTTGGTCTTGTGGTCGGATGGGTTGCCCATGCCCAGATGGAGGTCCGCGAAGATGATGCGGACATCTGGGCAAGCCCTTACGTCTGCGGGGTCTCCCGTGAATCGGACCCGAAGACATGCGAACCCCTGCTGGTTGAGACAATCCGCCAATCCCAGAAGGTGTTCGGGTTGGTCATCGATCACGACGATTCGCGGCGACGCCAACATCACTCGGCCCCCTTGAATACCATGGCGACCACGGCACCGTCACACCACTCGGGAAGGCCGACTTCCTCGCGGGTGGGGAATGCCAGCTGTCCGCCGTTAAGCTCTATGCCCATGTTCGCATAATACAAGCCGAGGCCCATGCCGTTCGGTTTACGGGTGAAGAAGGGTCGCGTGACGTGATCTGGAGTGTCTTGGAAGCCAGCTCCGTTGTCGGCAACCACGATAGCCGGTCCGTCAGCTAGATCGCGCGAGGTGCCCAGGTACAGACGCCGCTCGGAGGACTCGGTGTTGTTAGGCGGGTCGGGCCACCTGACACTGAGCCAGTAGAGCGAGTTGTCGATCAGGTTGTTGAGGGCACCCAGGACCAGACCAAAGGAGAACCGGGACTCGAGATCGTCGGCACTCTGTGCGACCGGGCCATCGAGGCGTACCCGGTGGTGCCGCAAGCGAAGAACATTGAACTGCTTTGCCGCGTCCAGTAGCCTGTGCAGCCTGTGTCGCCGTTTCGGATCCCGTCGGAGCAGCGTGGAGAACCCCTCGAGGACATGCATCAACTGACGAGCCTGCTCCGCCGCTCCCTCGATGTCACGCCCGTCGACGATCACGTCATGGAGCACCCGAACGCCTCTTTCGACCTCGTGAAACACCACGGCCAGATTCAGTCCAGACATACCGGCGGTCAACAGCGTCTCCTGCATGCCGACGTAGTCACTCTCGATCTTGGCTACGTACGGCTCGAACTGATCTCGAATCCCGCGACCGTCGAGAGCGTTCCTGAGCTCGGCGATGGGTTTGTCAATCCCGGAAAACGCGGACTCGGACGGCTTCCCGGCGAGCTTTCGCAGACGCTCCTTGTCGATCTGCCGCTCTTCCTCCAGCGCCTCCAGCAGGCCCAGCACGATCTGCCGTAACCGTAGGAATGCATCGTTCTCGACGAAGCCCTCCCGGTTAGTCTTCTCGACAAGATCTAAGGAGGACTCGAGGGAAAGATGAACCGCCCCGAGAACGATGTTCCTACTGATTCGCCGGGTGGGGATGTTCACCCGGCGCAGATCGAGGCCGAGCCAGTCGTCTCCACGCTCACCATAGTTGTAGATGCGAATGCCGTCACGGTAAACGCGAACTCCGCCGTGCTCGTCGAGGTATCGGGTGATCAGTTGTGTGTCCCCAAGGCGGCTGAGCACCTCGCGTGCTCGGTCGAAGACGAAGAACTCACCGGTGATCGGACCGATACCAAAGCTCGTCAGCATATCGGCAATCGGCCGGGAGGTCTTGGCGCGGCCGTCGATCCGGGGGAGTTTCAGCACGTCGCCGCGTTTGGAGACCTCTCGCCCTTCGAGATTGAACCCGGGGATCTTTCTGAAGGTGTATTTGCAGTCGAATCTTCCCTCCACGAGAGAGAAGCGGAATCTCCAAATGGCCCGATCGAGTATCTCGTTGAAGTCGGGAAGGTCTTCGATCCATCCCTCGTGACCCGGAACGGTCATGGTTGCGCGAAACGACCCCGGTTCCTCGAACGGTGAGCAGATCGACGTGATTTGGTTGCATAGCCTCCGCACCTCGCCGCGGGTCCAATCCGGTGGGCGCAACCTCCGAATCTCGATCCTCGTTCCAGTTCTGCCATCCGCGAACACCTCCGGAGAACGGGTGGACACCTTCACCAGGGCTTCGTCCAGGAAGCGCTCGGCGGTGAGTTCACTCCAGTCGATGTCGACGACGCACTCTTCGGATCCCGCCGCGCGGGTCGTCAGCCTGATCCGGTCGCCCAGCTTGTGGACGGCGAAGCGTCCGACCCCCTTCTCTCCGAGTGGAAGCCGGTTGTGTTTTGGCGACCGCCGACCCTCTCGGCGTTGATTCCGCCGGTGATCGTGACCCGGAACCAGCCAGACGGACGCGATCGTGTCGAGCGACATGCCCTCGCCATCGTCCGTGATCGTGATCACGCGCTCGTCTTCTCCGGCGATCTCCAGGCGAATCGAGACAGCGTTGGCGTCCGCGTCGTAAGCGTTCTTCACGAGTTCGAACACAGCCAACCGAGGACTGCCGATGAGCTCGTCGCCGAGCAGCCGCAGCATTCGGGCGCGGGGCCGGAAAGGTGCCTCGTACGTCCTGTCGGTGAGCTGTTCGGGCATGGGGTGGGTGGGGTCGGAGGGGGCCGGGGTACGTCATTCAATGTAATCGGATGCCATCAGGGTGGGCTCACCGTTTCGGTGGATGGTGTCGTAGGACTGGAACGAACCCTGATCTCGGGCGGAATGGGGACAACAATGTCAAGTGGAGTTTCCATTTGGTCATGGCTACTTTACTATCCGCCATCCTAAATGGGTATCAAGAGCGCTCCGGGAGTTGCAGGTGTGTGAGGACTCCGGCATCCAGCTTCTGCCCTTCCCGCCTACCCGTCCATCGGCGTATACTGCTTCGGCGGCGGATTGGCCGGGACGGCGCGGGCACGCTCACCCCATCACACGCGAATGACCTCCAACACCCCCAACCTCACCTGGATCGCCAACTACATCTGGGGCATCGCCGACGATGTCCTCCGCGACGTCTACGTCCGCGGCAAGTACCGCGACGTGATCCTCCCCATGACCGTCCTCCGGCGGCTCGACGCAGTCCTCGAACCCACCAAGCAGGCCGTCCTCGAGATGAAGGCCAGACTCGACGAGATGGGGATCACCGACCAGAAGGTCCCACTCCGCCAGGCTGCCGGCCAAGCCTTCTACAACACCTCCAGGTTCACCCTCCGCGACCTCCGCGCCCGCGCCAGCCAGCAGCGACTCCGCGCCGACTTCGAGGACTACCTCGACGGCTTCTCGCCCACCGTCCAGGAGATCCTCGAGAACTTCGAGTTCCGCAACCAGATCCCGCGGCTCTCCCGGGCCGACGCCCTGGGTTCGCTGATCGAGAAGCTCACCTCGCCCGACATCAACCTGGGTCCGGATCCGGTCGTGGACACCGACGGCACGGTCCGGCACCCCGGGCTCGACAACCACGGCATGGGCACGATCTTCGAGGAGCTGATCCGGCGCTTCAACGAGGAGAACAACGAGGAGGCGGGCGAGCACTTCACCCCGCGCGACGCCGTGCAACTCATGGCGAAGCTGGTCTTCCTGCCCGTGGCCGACGAGATCGACGACGGCACCTATCTGCTCTACGACGGCGCCTGCGGGACCGGCGGCATGCTGACCGTGGGCGAGGACGTGCTGCAGCAACTCGCCGACGAGCGGGGCAAGCAGGTGTCCACCCACCTTTTCGGCCAGGAGATCAATGCCGAGACCTACGCCATTTGCAAGGCCGACCTCCTGCTGAAGGGCGAGGGGGAGGCCGCCGACAACATCGTGGGCGGTCCGGAGCACTCCACCCTCTCCAACGACGCCTTCCCGACGCGCGAGTTCGACTTCATGCTCTCCAACCCGCCGTACGGGAAGAGCTGGAAGACCGACCTGCAGCGCATGGGCGGGAAGAAGGAGATGCACGATCACCGGTTCGTGATCGAGCACGCGGACGATCCCGAGTACTCCCTGGTCACGCGGTCCAGCGACGGCCAGATGCTCTTCCTGGCCAACAAGCTCTCTAAGATGAAGCAGGGGACCAGGCTCGGGAGCCGCATCGCCGAGGTCCACAACGGCAGCTCGCTGTTCACCGGCTCCGCGGGTCAGGGCGAGAGCAACATCCGCCGCTGGATCATCGAGAACGACTGGCTGGAGGCGATCGTCGCCCTGCCGCTCAACATGTTCTACAACACCGGCATCGCCACCTACGTCTGGGTGATCACGAACCGGAAGCCCGAGCACCGGCGGGGCAAGGTCCAGCTGATTGACGCCACGAAGTGGTTCCGGCCGCTCAGGAAGAACCTGGGGAAGAAGAACTGCGAACTCGGACCGGATGACATCGAGAGGATCTGCCGGACGTTCCTCGATTTCGAGGAGACCGGGGAGAGCAAGATCTTCGAGAACGAGGCGTTCGGGTACTGGAAGGTGACAGTGGAGCAGCCCCTCAGGTTGAAGGTCGATCTGTCGGAGGAGCGGCGAGAAGCGTTCTTCGATGCGTGCATCGACGCGGGGGACGTGAAGCTGGGGGATACGGTGCACGCGGTGGGGAACAAGATGGGTCCCGGGCCGCATCTGGACTACAATCGGTTCCTGGAGCTGGTGAAGGCGGAGATGCCGCGGCCTGGGGGCACGATGACGGCGAAGCGGAAGAAGCTGCTGCTGAATGCGTTGGCGGAGCGGGATGAGGGGGCCGCGCCGGTGGTCAAGAAGGTGCATCGGCGGGGGACGGCGGCGGACCCGATTCGGGGGCTGTACGAGGTTGGCGATGGTGTCCGGAAGCGGGTTGTGGAGTACGATCCTGACTCGGGCCTGCGGGACACTGAGCAGATTCCGTTGCAGGAAGAGGGCGGGATTGAGGGGTTCCTGCAGCGTGAGGTGTTGCCGTATGCGGAGGACGCGTGGTACGTGGCGAAGAGTGTGAAGATCGGCTATGAGATCAGCTTCAACCGGTACTTCTACAAGCCCGAGCCGATGCGGTCGCTGGAGGAGATTCGGGCGGAAATCGTAGCCGTCGGGCGAGATGCGACCCGGTTGTTGGAGGAGGTCATTTCGTTATGATGTCGGATGTATTCGACGACCTCAAAGGGCACTATGCCTTTGTTGCAGATGAGTTGCGGTACAAGGCTAAGCAAGCCGCGTTTCTAAAAAACCCCACTGGGGTGGGCACTGAGCGGGAGGAGGTCTATCGGGACTTCTTGGGGCGTCACCTGCCCAAGATGTGTGACGTGTTCTTGGGGGGGTATCTATTTGATTTGAACGGCAGCACTTCAGGCCAGATGGATGTGATAGTTACTTCCGACAATACACCGCGGTTTCGGATGCCGGAAGGGAACCGGCATATCGCTCCTCTCGAAGGGAGCATTGCCGTAGCGGAGATCAAGTCTCGCTTAGACAAAGAATCGTTACACGACGCTTTAGAGAAGTGCGCATCGATCCCGCCGATGCCTGATTCTGAGAGAATTGTTCCACCGTATCTTCAGATGCCAGATGAAAGGTGGCGGGACACTCCGTACAAAATCGTTTTTGCGTACGATGGAATTAGTCCGCAGGCATCATTTGACCACATTATGGCGTTCTACAACGAGAATGTCGCCATTCCGACGGCCCGGCAACCAAACTTGGTCCACGTTCTTGGAAAGTACGTGATCATACGAACGACGCGGGGCATGACCGTCGTCAACCCTAACGGACAGCCTGATCCGAATCAGCCTAACATAGGACAGTACAAGGTATTCACCACAGCTCCAGATGTCTCAGCGATCGGCTGGATACTCAACGAACTGCAGCAGAAGGCTTTTCTGAGCAACCACCTGTTGTTCAAGTATGACTCATGGCACAATAAGGTAATGGAACGAATTCAGCGTGAGTTGGCAAATTGAACGCGATTCGCCATACCTCCGCCCACGAGCCGTCGCGCATCGCATGGCTGGGCACCGTGCCGAAGTCTTGGGAGATAGCCCGCCTCAAGGGCGTTGTGGCGAATGTCGTGGATATCACGAGAACACGTGACCGCGACGACATCTACCTTGCCCTTGAGCATGTAGAGAGCTGGACCGGAAGGTTTACCGTTGCTAACGATGCCGTTGGCTTCGATCGCCAAGGCAAACGATTCCGGGCCGGAGATGTCCTTTTCGGCAAACTAAGACCCTACTTAGCGAAAGTTATCTGTCCAGGAAGGGGTGGAGTATGTGCGGGTGAGTTCTTAGTGCTGCGGTCCCGGCGTGTCGGCTTGGTACCGAAGTACCTTGAGCAATTGCTGCGCTCCAAGCCGGTCGTCGTCGCGATAGATGCATCGACCTTTGGGGCAAAGATGCCCCGTGCTGATTGGCAGTTCATTGGCAACATGAAATTGCCCTTTCCTCTTTTCCCCGAGCAACGCGCCATCGTCCGCTTCCTCGACCACGCCGACCGGCGCATCCAGCGCTATATCCGCGCCAAGGAAAGGCTGATCGAGCTGCTGGAGGAGCAGAAGCAGGCCATCATTCACCAGGCCGTCTCGGGCCAGATCGATGTCCGAACCGGCCAGCCCTATCCGGCCTACAAGGACTCCGGGGTGGAATGGTTGGGGGAGGTGCCGGAGCATTGGGAGGTGGCGCCATTGAAATGGCTGTCCATACGTAGCCAGAACGGAGCCACTCCTCCCACGTCTGAGCCAATGTTTTTCGAGAACGGGACGGTCCCTTGGTATGGACCTTCCAGCTGCGGGACTGCCGAGGAAGTCGGACGCGCGGTGCGGCGGCTAAACCCAACGGCATTCTCCCGTGGAGTGGCGCGGATCGTCCATGGGCCAGCAATCCTCTTCGTAGTGATCGGCGCGACTGCTGGGCGAATGGCGCTGATGTTAGGCGAGGGATCGACCAACCAGCAGATCACGGCCTTTGAGCTAGATTCACGTTTGGTCCGTCCGCGGTTCATACTTCGCCAGGTGCGGCAAGCGGAGAACTGGCTCCGGTCGACTGCGTCTAGCGCGACCATCCCGATTCTAGCGTCGAACGTGGTAGATCGCTTGGAGTGCGCGGTCCCCCCTTTGGCTGAACAGGATTCTATCAACCAATGCCTTAGGTCCAGAATCGAGCTGATCGACCAATCGTCGGCATGCGCGGGTCACCAAATCAACCTCCTCCACGAATGCCGCACCCGCCTCATCGCCGATGTCGTCACCGGCAAGCTCGACGTCCGCGAAGCCGCAGCCTCTCTCCCTGAAACCGACCCACTCACAGCCCACGACCCCAACGCCAACCCCGAGACACAAGCTGCACCCCAGGGCGACATTCCAACTCTCGCCTCCCACCCTCAGCCATGACCACCGACCTCACCGAACGCGGCCTCGAGCGCCTCATCTGCAAGGCCCTCACCGGCGATCCCTGCGATCCCCCCTCAGGCCGCACCGTCGGCGAACCCCTGCCCGGCTACGGCGGCGTCGGCTGGTCCCCCGGCAACCACCACGACTACAACCGTGAGTACTGCGTCGATCTCGTCCAGCTCCGCACCTTCCTCCACACCACCCAGCCCGACACCGCCCCAGCACTGCGCCTCGACGAGGACTGTCCCACCCGCCGCAAGTTCCTCGCCCGCCTTCAGGGCGAGATCAACCGCCACGGCACGATCCACGTCCTCCGCCACGGCATCAAGCACGGCCCGCACAACCTCGACCTTTTCTACGGGACGCCCTCGGCCCAGAACGAGACGGCCCAGCTGCGCTTCCGCCAGAACCAGTTCAGCGTCACCCGCCAGCTTCGCTACAGCAAAGACGACATGCAGCGTTCGCTGGACATCGGGCTTTTCATCAACGGACTCCCCGTCTTCACGTTCGAGCTCAAGAACAGTCTGACGAAGCAGACGTACACCGACGCCATCTGGCAGTACAAGAAGGACCGCAACCCGCGCGAGCCCGTCTTCCGGTTCGGGCGCTGCGTGGCGCACTTCGCGCTCGACGAGAACGAGGTTCATTTCTGCACGCACCTCCGGGGGAAGGCGTCGTGGTTCCTTCCCTTCAACCGCGGCTGGAAGCGCGGGGCCGGCAATCCGCCCAACGCGGACGGGCTGCGGTCGGAATACCTGTGGCACGACATCCTCACCCGGGCGAGCGCGACCAACATCCTGGAGAACTACGCGCAGTTGGTGGCGTCGAAGAACGCGAAGACTGGGAAAACGAAGAAGGTCCAGATCTGGCCCAGGTACCAGCAGCTCGACGTGGTGCGCCGGCTCCTAGAGGACGCCCGGGAACACGGGGCGGGGAAGCGCTACCTGATCCAGCACTCGGCGGGCAGTGGCAAGAGTTATTCGATCGCCTGGCTGGCCCATCAACTGATCCCGCTGGAGAGGGACGGCGCGCCCGTCTTCGACTCGATCATCGTCGTCACCGACCGCCGCATCCTGGACCAGCAGATCCGCGACACGATCCGGCAGTACGCCCAGGTGGGGTCCACGGTCGGGCACGCCGAGCGGTCGGGCGACCTGCGGCGGTTCATCACACAGGGCAAGAAGATCATCATCTCGACGATCCAGAAGTTCCCCTTCATCCTCGACGAGATCGGCAACAACCAGCGCGGCCGCACCTTCGCGATCATCATCGACGAGGCGCATTCGAGCCAGGGCGGGAAGATGGGTGCGGCGATGGGGCAGGCGCTCGGCAAGGCCGGCGAAGTGGCGGAGGAGGAGACGTACGAGGACCAGATCAACCGCTTGATGGAGTCGCGCAAGCTGCTTCCCAACGCCAGCTACTTCGCGTTCACCGCCACGCCGAAGAACAAGACGCTGGAGATCTTCGGCGCTCCTGACCCGCAGGCCGACGGAACCGTCCGGCACCTTCCGTACCACGTCTACAGCATGAAGCAGGCGATCCAGGAAGGGTTCATCCTGGACGTTCTCAAGCACTACACGCCGGTCGAGAGCTACTACAAGCTCGCCAAGACCATCGAGGGCGACCCGGAGTTCGACGTCAAGAAGGCCCGCAAGAAGCTCCGGCGCTACGTCGAGGGTCACGAGCACGCGATCCGGCTCAAGGCTGAGATCATGGTCGACCACTTCCACGAGCAGGTGATCAGCCAGCACAGGATTGACGGCCAGGCGCGCGCGATGGTCGTCACCAACGGAATCGAGCGCGCGATCCAGTACTTCCACGCCATCCGCGGCTACCTGAAGGAGCGCAAGAGCCCCTACCAGGCGATCGTCGCGTTCTCGGGGGAGAAGGAATACGGCGGCGCGACGGTGACAGAGGCCAGCCTGAACGGTTTCCCGCCGGCCAAGATCGCCGAGACGTTCAAGGAGGATCCGTACCGGTTCCTCGTCTGCGCCGACAAGTTCCAGACCGGCTACGACGAGCCGCTGCTCCACACGATGTACGTCGACAAGACGCTGTCGGGGATCAAGGCGGTCCAGACCCTGTCGCGGCTCAATCGGGCCCACCAGAAGAAGCACGACGTCTTCGTGCTCGACTTCCTGAACGA
>JAJDXS010000065.1 GCA_022823145.1 Gemmatimonadota bacterium | reverse complement strand
CACCGAGATCCGGCTGCGCGAGGCGCTCGAGGGGAGGGGCGACGGCCGCGACGACGGCGGCGAGCCCGGCGGCCCGTAGTCCCGGTTCCGCGGAACCGCCGGGCGCACCGATGCTCGGATGGGTCAGGAGGCTGTCAGATGGGGCCTGAGGTGGCCTCGGTGCTTTTGCCCGAGTCGCGTGCTACGCTGAGCCAGTCCGCGGACTCCTTGTGTATCGCGCTGACGCGATCCCGCACCGACGGGTGTGTCAGGCTCTTCTGCTCGAGGGGTGCCCGCTTGAACTCGGCCAGCCTCTCCAGGGCAGAGGCCAGCGGCGCCCCTCGCCCGTCCAGCAGTTCGATCGCCAGGCGATCCGTGGCGTACTCCATGCGGCGCATCACCACGCCGACAGCTACCAAGGTACAGCGTGTTGAAGGTGGCGAGCACCGTGATGAACGTTATGGCCCGGTCGGCTTGCAGAAGCGGTAGCAGAACCAGTCGGGAACAGACAGTGATCGCAGCCGCCCAGGCCAGCCCCGAAAGCAGCAACCGCACGTGGTCGCGTCGGATCACGTGGCCGATTTCGTGGGCAAGCACCGCTTTGACTTCGGCGTACGGCATTTCCTTACGCAGTCCTTCGCCGACCAGCAGCCATGGCTTGCGGATGCCCCAGAGCGCGAGGGCGACGACGAGAAGCACCGCTCTACGCACAGCCATCCGCGTGGAGGGAAGTTCGAGAGGGCGCCGGAGCACCCACAGAGTCAGTAGCGCGGCCAGCCAGAATCCACCTGGCAGCAGTACGGCGAGCAAAGCCCCCGCGAGGGCCCCACTGAGGAAAGGCGGAAGAAGCGAGAGGTCGGGCCCGTGTCGAAGTTGCACCACGAATCCGATCCCGACCGGGCCGTAGACGGCACCGTAGGCCGACAGGAGCACGGCAAGCTCGGTCAATCCGTGGGCCTGCCGGTCGGGACGCAGGCTGCGTATGAGCACCAGCGTGGTGATCCCGACGACCGTGACAGTGGCAAAGGCGATGGCCAGCATGGTTCCGTCGAGGCTACTGCCGGGGGCGCACACCTATGGCGACAGGGAACTCCGCCCACGTCGCGGCAGAGAGTTCCCCGCCCATGACCGCCGAGAATGTCATTGTCGTCGCGAGATCCAGGGCGAACGCCTCCACCGCAGCGCTCCCCGAACTCTCCGAGACTTCCGGGTCGACCGGGGCGCCTCCGGCGTCCACCTGGAGGCGAATCCGCACCTCGCCACCCTGGCTGGCGCGCAAAGCCGAGCCGTGCGCGTCGAGCACTGTCCGAAACGCACTATCGCCCAGGTACGGCGCGTCGTCGCGAAGCAGTTCCCGGTCAGGCAGCTCGGGGTAGACGATCGCGACACATAGCTCGCCGTCGATGAAATACGATCGGTCCTGCCCGGCGTTCCGCTCGTCCTCGCGCATGGCCTCACACTCCGCCACCCAGGGGTCGGTCGATGCCGCGAATAGCCACGAACCCAGATCGCCGGCGGCCGCGCCCAGCAATCCCCCGACGACTGCTGCCAGAAAGAGCTTCCAGCGGCAATCCCGGCAGACGAATCCACGCCCTTTGCTCATTTCTTTCGCCATCCCTGTTGAGTTGTGAGCATATGCTCATATGAGTATAGTCTTGCCATCGCTCAGGCCAACCGACCAATGAACCGCACCCTCCTCCCCCTCATCGAGGCCGAATTCGTCCGCTACAAGCTCCTCGGCGAGCGCGCCCTGCGGCAGGTGCGGCCCGAGGAGCTGCACGCCCGCGGTGATGACGGCAACTCGGTCGCGATCATCGTCTGGCACTTGGCCGGCAACCTGGAGTCCAAGTTCACCGACCTGCTCACCACGGACGGCGAGAAGCCTTGGCGCGACCGTGATTCGGAATTCGCGCCGCGCGATGTGTCGCTGGCCGAGGTCGCCGAAAAGTGGGAACGTGGGTGGCAGGTTCTCTTCGGCGCGCTGGCGGAGCTGAACGACGACGATCTCGCCGCACCGATCACCATCCGGGGCGTTCCGTTCCGGGTCGACGAGGCTCTCCTGCGCTCGTTGGCCCACCTCGCCTACCACGTGGGGCAGATCGTACTGTTGGCCAGGTCGTTCCGTGGGGACGACTGGGAGTACCTGAGCATTCCGCCGGGGGAGTCGGGGGCCTACAACGCGAACCCGGTGCTGGAGAAGTCGTCGATGTACGCGGAGAACGTGGAACGGCTCGAGGACGGGGCGTAGCCTGACGTCGCGATGGGGCATCGGGCGAGGCGGATCACTGCTTGCGTCCCGTACCGGGATCGGGTCAATTCCGCATTCCGGCGGCCCGTAGTCCGGTCGTCGCGCGGCCATCCGAGGCCACGCGACCGCCTCGGCCGCCGAATCCACGTCAACAGCATCCAGCAGGCGCACAAGCATGAGAATCCCGACGACCGTCACACTGGCCATCGCCCTCGTGGCCCCCGCCGCCCTCTCTCCCACATCCCCCCTCGCCGCACAGGAACACACCGGCATGTACGACGGCCCCACCGTGCTGCGGGCGGCGCGCATGCTCGACGTCGAGACCGGCGAGATGCACACGGACGCGGTACTGGTCGTCGAGGACGGCGTGATCACGGCGGTGAACCCCGAAACGGTCCCGCACTCGATGCACGACATGAACCTGGGCGACGTGACGCTGCTGCCCGGGTTCATCGACGCGCACACGCACCTGGGCATGGAGATCAGCGCGACCTCGTTCACCGACGCGGTCACGCGAACCGAGGCCTGGAGGGCCTTCAACGCGGTCGTCTACGGCGGGCGGACGGTGCGCGCGGGATTCACCACCGTGCGGGACTACGGGGGTGATGTCACGGTCGAGCTGGGGCACGCGGTCGAGAGCGGGCACATCGTCGGGCCGCGGGTCGTGCCTTCGCGGAATGCGCTCGGGATCACGGGAGGTCACTGCGACGTAACGGGGTTTGCGCCCGGGGTGCGTGAGGGAGGGGTGGAGCAGGGGGTCGCGGACGGGCCCTGGGAGGTCGTCGAGGCGGTCCGCTACCAGATCAAGCACGGGGCGAAGGTGATCAAGACGTGCGCGACGGCGGGCGTGCTTTCCATGGAGGGGCCGGTCGGCGCGCAGCAGTACACGCTGGAGGAGATGACGGCGATGGTCGAGGAGGCCGCACGGCACGGGATCAAGGTCGCCGCCCACGCGCACGGTCCGGAGGGGATCCTGGCGGCGGTGCAGGCCGGGGTGGCCTCGATCGAGCACGGCTCGGTTCTCACCGACGAGATCATGGATCTGATGATCGAGAAGGGTACGTACCTCGTCCCAACCACGTATCTCGCCGACCGGATCGCGCTGGACGCGCTTCCGCCCCTGGTGCGCGGCAAGGCCGAGGAGATCCTGCCGGTCATGCGGGTGAGCCTGCAGCGCGCGATCGAGCGGGGCGTTCCGATCGCCTTCGGCACGGACGCGGGCGTGTTCCCGCACGGCGAGAACGCGGGCGAGTTCGGGATCTACGTGCAGCTGGGGATGAGCGCGCTGGACGCGCTCCGCACCGCGACGATCCACGCCGCCGACCTGCTGGACACGCCCGACCGGGGTCGTCTGGCGGAGGGGATGCTGGCCGATGTGATCGCCGTGCCCGGGAATCCGCTCGACGACATCGAAGTGACCAGGGACGTCCGGTTCGTGATGCTGGGCGGCCGCGTGATCAAGCACGTGATGGGCGGGCGCGACATGCACTCGATGGGACATTGAGCGATCTCCTACAGGAACAGCTCAGGACCGCCGTCCGGGCGCTCTGCGCCGACTTCGGCAACGAATACTGGCAGGCCGCCGACGATCAGCGCGCCTACCCGCACGAATTCGTCGACGCGCTGACCGAGGCGGGCTATCTGGCGTGCCTGATCCCGGAGGAGTACGGCGGCATGGGACTCGGGGTGCGGGAGGCGTGCGTGATCCTCGAGGAGATCAACCGTTCGGGCGCGAACTCGGGCGCCTGCCACGCCCAGATGTACACGATGGGGATGCTGTTGCGGCACGGCTCCGACGAGCAGAAGCGGCGCTGGCTGCCCGGGATCGCGGATGGCGAAATGCGCCTGCAGGCGTTCGCGGTCACCGAGCCGGACGCCGGGTCCGACACCACGCGCATTCGCACCTTCGCTGAGCGCCGGGGCGACACGTACGTGGTCCGCGGGCAGAAGGTGTTCATCTCGCGCGTGCGCCAATCCGACCTGATGGTCCTGCTGGCCCGCACAACGCCGCTCTCCGAAGTCGCCAAACGCACCGGCGGGCTCTCCGTGTTCATCGTCGACCTGCAGGGTGCCGGCGACCGGGTGCGCGTCGGCCCCATCGACACGATGATCAACCACGAGAGCTGCGAGGTCTTCTTCGATGGCCTCGAGGTCCCGGCTGAGAACCGGATCGGCGAGGAGGGCCGCGGCTTCCGCTACATCATGTCCGGGATGAACGCCGAGCGCATCCTGCTCGCGTCCGAGTCCATCGGAGACGGCATGTACTTCATCGACCGCTCATCGGACTATGCGAGCGCCCGAAAGGTCTTCGGCCGGGCGATCGGCGAGAACCAGGGCGTCCAGTTCCCGATCGCGGACGCGTACATGGACGTGCGCGCGGCGGCGGCGGTCCGCGACGAGGCCGCCCGCGAGTACGACGCCGGCGACACCCGCGGCCACGGCCCCAACATGGCGAAGTACCTGGCGTCACGGGCGGCCTGGAAGGCGGCCAACGTGGCCATGGACACCTTCGGCGGGTGGGGGATGGCGTCGGAGTACGGGATCGAGCGCAAGTTCCGCGAGGCGCGGCTCTACATGGTCGCGCCGGTGGCCAACAACCTGGTGCTCAGCCATGTGGCGACGCATGTGCTGGGCATGCCGAGGTCGTTCTGATGGCTGAGCGGTTCCCGGCCTGCCGCTCCATCCTGTTCGTGCCGGGCGACCGTCCGGACCGATACGACAAGGCGGTGGCCGCCGGGGCCGACGCCGTCTGCATCGACCTCGAGGACGCGGTCGCTCCCGGGCGCAAGACCGGGGCCCGGGCGTCGGTGGCGCGCTTCCTCGCCAATCGGCCGCGTCCGTCCGCCGCCGCCGTGATCGTGCGCCTGAACAACCCGGAAACCGGCGAGGGCGAGCGGGACGCCGGTGCACTGCGCGATCAGCCGCCCGACGCCGTCATGATCCCCAAGGTGACCACGGCGGAAGGCGTCTTGCGCACGTCCCGCCTGGTGGGCGCGGCCATGCCTCTGCTCCCGATCATCGAGACGGCGCGCGGGCTCGAGAACGCAGCGCGCATCGGTGCGGCGTCGCCGGCCGTCGCCGCGCTGATCTTCGGCGGCTTCGATCTTTCCGTCGAGCTCGCCGCCGAACCGGGTTGGGAGTCCCTTCTGTACGCGCGCTCCCGGGTCGTGCACGCGGCGGCCGTCAGCGGGCTCGAGGCCGTCGACATGCCCTCCCGCGACCTGCGCAGGACGGCCGTACTGCGGGCCGAAGCCGAAAACGCGCGCCGGCTCGGCTACTCCGGCAAGGTGGCGATCCATCCCGCGCAGATCGCGGTCATTCACGAGGTGTTCACCCCGTCGGCGGAAGAGGTGGAGCGGGCCCGCAGGATCGTCGAGGCGGACCGGGCCGCGGGCGGAGGCGCCGTTGCGCTGGATGGCAGGATGGTGGACCGCCCGGTCGTGGAGGCGGCGCGCCGGGTGCTGGCGCGCAAGGGAGCGGGGCCGTGACGAAGACGCGGAACCCGCAGGCGCACCGCACGAGAGTGCGCACGGACATCGTGGCTCCCTGGCCCTCGCAGGCCATGCTCGGCCTCCTCGACAGAGACCCCGGGACGCTCGCCGAGGGGGATACGCTCCCGCTCGGATGGCACTGGCTCCATTTCAGGGAACCGGTGCGCACGTCCAGCCTCGCTCCCGACGGACACGAGGAACGGGGTGAGTTCATGCCGGCGGTGGATCTGCCGCGGCGCATGTGGGCGGGCGGGGAACTGCGGGCGATCCGGCCGGTCGTGATCGGCGAGCCCGCCAGGCTGAAGTCCGAGGTGCTGCGGGTGACGGAGAAGGTGGGGAAGAGCGGCCGTCTGGTCTTCGTCAGCGTTGGGCAGACGGTGTTTCAGGGTGGCCGGCCCTGTGTGGAGGAGGAGCAGGTGATCGTCTACCGGGGGGCGGAGCGCCGCCTGGCTGCGGCCACCGCGCGGCCCGAGGCACCGGAGCGGTCGGAAGCCCCCGCCGCCGACTGGACCGAGACCTTTCTCCCCACCCCCGTCACGCTGTTCCAGTTCTCGGCGCTGACCTACAACGGGCACCGGATTCACTACGATCAGCCGTACGTGACGGGTCGGGAGGGCTACGCCGGTCTGCTCGTTCACGGACCGCTTACCGCGCTGCTGCTCCTGGACGCCGCCGGGCGCCACTCGGCGGATCCGGTTTCGCGGTTCCGCTACCGCGCGCTGGCGCCGCTCTACGTGGACGAGCCGATCACGCTTGTGGGGGTCGGGCGGACCATCGAGGCGCTGGGGCCTGCGGGATCGGTGGCGATGCGGGGCCGGGTCGGCTGACGGGCACGACTCCGGTCAAAGAATGTCGGCGGAAGCCCCTACCTGAATGATCCTGGGCCGGTCCACACCCGCGACCCCCACGTACTGGTAGACCTTGCCGTCCAGTTCACGCGCGGCGGGATCCTGGATGACGACGGTTTCCCTGCCCCTCAGGAGGTTCGCGAACGGAGCCGCCTGCGACGTCGCATCGGGATCGGTGGGAAACTGGAAATCCATCTCCTCCGAGCCGAGGACGACACAGCCGTGCTCGTCCGTGATCCAGAACTCCGATATCCCGGACCGTCGCACGATGGCGGCCAGCACGGTCTCGATTTCGTCCGGGAGCAATTTGGCCTTCAGGGCGGCATCGAGGTAGTGCGCAACCGTCATTGCGGCGGCCACCATCATCTTTTCCCGCTTGTTCCGCCCCTTGTTTACCGTCGTCATCAGGGTCACGATGCCTGCCGCCCCCCGTCGTAGGTGAATAGCCAATGAGAAAACCGCGCCAGTGTCGCATTTTCGCGTGTGAGCCGTCGCGCCGCAAGCGGCCCGCACCGGGAATCGCGCGACGGCCACGCCGATCTGCACCTCACTTTCTGTCGCCCGTCCCCGCCTCTACTCATTGGTAGTCGATTCAAGCGGGAAACGACTCCACAAACCTCCACGAAAGTGAAAGTCGATGACCTCTCCGGGACCCTTCGGTATCGCCAGCCTGATTCTCTGCACAGTCGTGCCCCTGACCGCTCAGCAGCCCCGCGCCCGCGACCTGGGCGTCCCCTTCGAGGGCACGCCGGGCCCCCTCAACGCGATCACCGACGTCGCCGGGGTCGAGGTGGGTCACGCGACGATCGTTCGCGGGTCGGGCCCGGTCGTGATCGGCGAGGGACCGGTGCGCACGGGCGTTACCGCAGTGTGGCCGCGGGGGCGAGAGGAGCCCGATCCGGTCTACGCGGCGTGGTTCACCCTCAACGGCGACGGCGAGATGACCGGCACGACCTGGGTGCGCGATTCGGGGATCATGGAAGGGCCGGTGATGATCACGAACACGCTGAGCGTGGGGGTGGTGCATCATGCGGTGATCCGGTGGGGTGTGGCGAGGGGGATCGAGCGGGGCGCGGGGCCGTGGCTCGCGGCGCTGCCGGTTGTGGGCGAGACCTGGGACGGGACGCTCAACGACATCCGTGGCCAGCACGTCACCGAGGAGGACGCCTTGGCGGCGATGGAGGCCGCGCGCGGCGGGCCGGTGGCCGAGGGGAACGTGGGCGGCGGCACGGGCATGATCTGCCACCGCTTCAAGGGCGGGATCGGGACGTCGTCGCGGGTGGTGCAGGTCGCGGACGCGCGCTACACGGTGGGCGTGCTGGTGCAATGCAACTACGGCGGTCGCGAGCCGTTCCGGGTGGCGGGAGTGCCGGTGGGCCGCGAGATCGCCGACCTCATGCCGGAGCGGCCGGGCGGGGAAGAGTTGGAGGGGGTGGAGGGGGAGGCCGACCGTGACGGTTCCATCATCGTTGTGGTCGCGACAGATGCGCCTGTTCTGACCCATCAGCTGGAGAGGATGGCCCGCCGGGTCTCGCTGGGACTCGCGCGAAACGGCAGCGTTTCCTCGAACGGCTCCGGCGACATCTTCGTCGCCTTCTCGACGGCCAACCGTGAGGCTGCTTCGGAGCGGGCTGCGGCGGCGGACGCGCGGGTGCTCGCCAACGGCCGCCTCAACCCGCTCTTCGCGGCCACCGTCGAGGCGACCGAGGAGGCGATCATCAACGCTCTGGTCGCGGCGGAAACCATGACGGGCGCGAACGACGTGACGGTGCACGCGCTTCCGCACGGCCGGCTGCGCGAGGTGCTGCGGCGGTACAACCGGCTGGAGGGTTGATCTACCTCCGATCCCAGTAGTCCACCGGCCGGTCGTCCATCCGCCACGAGGCCGGGTCCACCCACCAGTGCTCGCCGTAGGGCACCTGGTTGGGCCACACCTCGTCGAGCGTCATCCCATCGCGCACGATGCCGCCCTGCACCACGTACATGATGTCGGTCGTGTTGCGGATGTTGTCGAGCGGGTTCGAGTTGAGCACCAGGATATCCGCCAGCTTGCCGACCTCGATCGAGCCGATGTCCTCCTGTGCGCCGAGGAAGACGGCGCCGTGGAGGCTGGCCACCTCGAGGGCCGCCATGGGCCCGGCGGCCGCGTCGATCATCCAGATCTCCCAGTGCGACGCGATGCCGTGGGCCTGTCCGTGGGAGCCGATCGCGCCCCAGCCGCCGGCCTCGATCACGTCCATCATGCCCAGCGTGATGAACGGGAAGGTGTAGTCGGTGTCGGGACGTTGCCAGACGCGGCGCATGTGGGGAATGACCTGCCGCCAGGGCATCCATTCGCGCTGTTTGGGATCCAGCCAGACCTCGTCGTCGGCGAAGAAGAACTCCTCGTTCCAGGGACCGATGCCGCCCACGACGAAGGTGGGTGAGTAGGTCGACTCGGCCTGGCCCAGGAAGGTGCTCAGGTCACGGTACATGGGCAGGTAGGTCATGGGGTGCTCGAACCCGGTCTGCCCGTCCATCATCATCCCGATCGTGTAGTGGGTGTCGTTGTTCTCCGACGTGACCATGAGGTTCTTGCGGCGGGCGATGTCGGAGACCCACTGGCGCTGGTCGCGGCGCGGCTGCAGGTACTGCTTGAGCGCGGTCGCGCCCCACGACGCGAGGCGGTTGATGTTCTGCTCGGCGACCTCATAGCTGGTGATGTCGTTCTGGCGGGCCCCGTCCCCGCGGTACATCGGATCGCCCGTCGAGTACGTCCGTGGTCCCACCACCGCCCCCGCGCGGATCATCTCGGCGCTGGCGAAGACGTTCTGCGACCACATCGAGTTGTCGAGGTTGGCGGTGACGCCGTACGCGAGGTAGACGGCCGACTCGAAGTCGCGCTTCGGAATCAGGCCCTTGTGCTCGCGGTAGTGGTGGGCGTGCATGTCGATGAAGCCGGGGACGATGGTCTTCCCCGTCATGTCCATGGTCCGGTCGGCGCCGGAGACGTCGCAGTCGCCCACGCACGCGATGCGGCTTCCCTCGATGAGCAGGGTCGCGTTCTCGTGCACCGCGCGGTCGTCGAGGGTGATGATGCGGGCATTGGTCAGCGCGAGCGAGCCCTCCGGGATGACGCGGTCGACGCTGAGCCGGATGGACATGGAGTCGGTCTCGCCGCTGGCGGCGTCGTGGATGAAGAAGCTCTGCGCGCTCCCGAACTCGAGTCGGTCGTTGTCGAGCCAGCGCGGGTAGAGGCCGCCCTCGGTCGTGAGCTGTGTGACGGGGACGGGTGCGCCGCGCTTCGTGAGTGCGACGGGATCGCCGCCGGTCCCTCCCGGGGGCAACGGCGCCCAGAAGACATTGTCGCCCTCCTGGAAGGCAACGCGGTCTCCCTGGGGCGAGACGACGAACTCGTCGCCGAACGGGATCGTCGCGTGGACCTGCAGGTCGGAGCCGTCCATGCGGGCCGACATGAGGGCGGTGGCGCCCGGTCCGGAATCGCTCTCGTGGCCTGCCGGGAAGTACACGCGTCCGCCGGGTCCGAACGACGCGCGCGTGATCTGGCGGCGGTTGCCTAGCAGCCCGCCCCCGCCCCCTGCCGGGATCGTCATGATCCGCTCCTGCGAGCCGCCCTCGGCCGGCACCCGCCACAGCTCCCAGTAGGGGTTCTGGGTGGCGGATCGGGCGCGGGAAGCCGCGCCGCTGCCGCGCGTCACCACGATCTCCGAGCCGTCGGGGGTCCACACCGGGTGGGCGTACTCCGAAGGCGAGGTTGTGAGCTGCCGTGGCGTGCCCCCGCCCGCGGGGATCTTCCACACGTGGCCGCCCTCGCCGCCTTCCCACGTCGTGTACGCGATCCAGCTCCCGTCGGGCGACCACGAGGGCGAGAACTCGTGGGGGCCGTCGCCGGTGGTCAGACGGGTGGGCAAGCCACCGCCCGCGGGCGCGATCCACACCCGGCCGACGGCCTGGAAGGCGATGCGGGACGCGTCGGGCGAGGCGGCGTACCAGCGCAGCATCTTCGCCTCGAATGGACCGTCGTCGATTCGGAAATCGGCGCGGGTCAGTTCGGAGATGGTGCGTTGCACGCGCACCGAGAAGGGGACGGTGGTGACCTCGCCGCTCTCGACGTCGAGGATGCGGATCTTGCCGCCCTGCGTGATGACGATCCGGGACCCGTCCGCGCTCCAGCTGTAGCCGGGCAGGATGCGCAGCGTCTTGATGCCCTCGGCGTTGTCGATCGTGATGGGGTCCATCGCGACGCGTTCGCGCCCGGTCTCCAGGTCGCGGATCCAGAGCGCGGTGCGCGGGCCGAAGCTGTGGCCGCGATACGAGATCGTGCCGCCGGGGATGCGGCGGGCGAAGGCGAGGTGCCGCCCGTCGGGGGAGATCTCGGGGGCGTAGGCGCTGCCGCTCGAGCTGCGCACCTGCTGCGCCGCGGTGCCGGCCGTGATGTTGAGGATCTCGCCGGTGCGCAGGTCCTTCCGCCGCACCTGCCAGTGTCCGGCGGTGGCGTCGCGGCCCAGCAAACCGGGCGGGCCCGTGTAGACGTGGAAGTAGAGGTAGCGGCCGTCCTCCGAGGGAGAGGGCCACTGCGCCTGCGGCTGGTCGGCCACGACCTGGATGCCGTCGCCGCCGTCCTTGTGGTACATCCAGATCCCGCTGCGCCCGCCGGCGCCGAACCCCCCGACAACGCTCTGGAGCCGCACGAAGATGTAGTCACCGTCGGCGGACCACGCGGTCTCGACGGCGCGCAGCGCCTGGTCGCTGAAGACCGCGCGCGGGTTGGAGCCGTCGGGGTCCATCAGCCAGAGGTTGTTCTGGCCCTCGCGGTCGCTGATGAACGCGACGGTGGAACCGTCGGGCGAGTAGCGGGGGTGATAGTGCGTGGCGACCCCGGTGCCCCCGGTGAGCAACTCCGCTTCGCCGCCACCGTCGACCGGGACGCGGTAAACGTGCCCGAGCATGTCGAAGATCACCCAGCGCCCGTCCGGCGAGATGTCCATCGACATCCAGGTGCCCTCTTCGGTGGTGAAGTCGATCTCGCGGGTCTCGCCCCGGGCCAGGGTTACGTCCCAGTCGTCGCCGCTCTCGGTGTCCTGGGCGACGAGGGGGGAGGTGAGCGTGAGCGCCAGAGCGGTGGCGAAGGAGGCGGCGAAGGAGGGGGCGGAGAAGCGCATGGGGTCCTCCCGGGCGTGCGCGGTGGGCCGAGACCCTGACGTTACGTCAGGGTTCTGCGGACGCCGCCTCGCCGACCTCTGTGATCGGGGTGCCGAAGATCCGCAGGCAAACCGCGAGGATCGCCACGCCCGCCAGGAGCGCAACCCAGGTCGGAAGTCCCAGCGAAGTCCCCAGACTGCCCAGAACGAGGCCGACCGCACCGACCAGCACCGCGTAGGGCAGCTGGGTGCGGACGTGGTCCACGTGGTCGCAGGCGGCCGCGGTGGAGGACAGGACGGTGGTGTCCGAGATGGGGGAGCAGTGGTCGCCCCAGATCGCGCCGGCCAGCACCGAGCTGGTGGTCGCCAGCAGGATGCCGTAGACCGAGCCGTCGGCGAAGCCGGTGCCGCCCGCCAGCGACACGGTGAGCGGGATCACGAGCGGGATGAGGATGGCCATGGTGGTCCACGATGTCCCTGTCGCGAACGCCATCGCCCCCGACGTGATGAACACGAGCGCCGGCAGGAGGAAGAGGGGGAAGTTGCCGCCCAGCAGCTGGGACACGTACGCGGCCGTGCCGACGTCCTGGGTGACGGCGCCAAGCGACCACGCCAGCGTCAGGATGACCATGGCGATCAGCATGGCCTTGACCCCGCCGAGCCCTGCGTCGATGCACTCCTTGACGTCGAGCAGCCGCTGCGAGATCGACAGCGCCGCCGCAACCAGGCACCCGGCCAGCGAGCCCCAGAGGAGGGTCATGAAGGGGTCGGCCGCTCCGAAGACGTCACGCAGCGACGCATCGGCTCCCACCGCCGCGCGCCCCGAAGTGTAAAGGCCGCCGAGGACCACGAGAACCACCGTCGCGACCGGCAATCCCGCATTCCACCAGCGCTCCGGAACCCCCTCCTTGGAGTTGACGAAGCTCTCCGAGATTTCGGCTGCCGGGCGCGACCCGGGGCGGAGCACGCCGCCGTCCGAGGCCGCGCGCGCCTCCGCGCGGGCCATGGGGCCGAAGTCGCGGTTCATGTACGAAGTGAGGAAGACGAAGGCGAGGGCGAGCAGGGGGTAGAAGAGATACGGAATGGTCTCGAGGAAGACGGTGTAGGGGCTCAGGTCCGCGAGGAACGCGGCGTCGGCGCCGGTGGCCTCGCCAGAGGCCGCATCGAGCCCGCCTGCGATCAGCGACACCTCGTAGCCCACCCACGTCGAGACCGGCACCAGCGCCGCGACCGGGGCCGCGGTCGAGTCCACCAGGTAGGCCAGCTTCTCGCGCGACACCTTGAGCCCGTCGGTGATGGGGCGCATGGTGTTGCCGACGACGAGCGTGTTCGCGTAGTCGTCGAAGAAGATGCCCAGGCCGGCGAGCGAAGTGGCGATCTTGCCGCGGCGGCGGTTCCGCGCCAGCGGTGCGACCGCCCGCACCACCCCCCGCGTGCCCCCGTTGCGGCTGATGATCCCCACCATGCCGCCCAGCATCAGGCTGAACACCACGATCTGTGTATGGCCGCTGTCGGTATTGCTCAGCGCGGGCACCACGTATTGATCGACCAGCCGCCAGGTGGCCTGCAGGGGATTGTAGCCCGCCACGGCCAGCGCACCCAGCCAGATCCCCGCCAGGAGCGCGGTGATGACCTCCTTGAAGACCAGCGCGAGCACGATCGCGATCAGCGGGGGCAGGATCGAGAACCAACCGGGCGCGAAGGGTCGGGAGATCTCCTCGACGGCGTTGCCCGCGCGCACCTGGAGCGGCAGAGCGTCCCGCGTGGCGACCGAGATATCGCCGAATGCGCGGGTCTCGCCGGCGGCCACGGGCCCGGATGCAAGCAGCCCACCGCCCGAGTCTCGGATCTCCACGAGGGTGGAGAAGTCGTCGCCGCCGCGCACGGCCACCGTGAACGGCACCGAGGCCAGGATCACGGTGGGGGCATCGACCACCTCCTGGGCGCTTCCCGCCAGCGGGGCCGCGAGCGGCGCCAGGCCACAGAACAGCCTGAGCGCGGTGCGGATGCGGCAGAAGCTCCTCCCACCTCCACCTCCAGCGGGGACACGGCACCTCCGGCGGGGGAACGGCGCTGCGGGCGAAGACGCGGCTGGTGAGGACATCGGAACTCCGCTTGGGTTCGGGTCGTTGGCGGACGCGGCGGCCCGGGGTTTTCGGTGCCACCATCATGTTGGCCGAAGGGCCGGAGTGCAATTACCTTTCGTCGGTCTGCGAGGGCAGGCCGGACACACGGACCGGGCATCTCATGGCAGGAGCCGACGACGAAAGGTGACCGCCGCGACACCCACGGTGCTCATGGACGAGGCGGCCGTCAGGCGCGCTATCGGACGCATGGCCCACGAGGTTCTCGAGAAGCTGGGCGGCACGGAGCGCCTCGTCCTGATGGGCATTCAGCGCCGGGGCGTCGATCTGGCCGACATGATCCGCGCGGCGATCGTCGAGGCGGAGGGCGTGGAGGTCGCGACCGGCACCCTCGATATCACCCTCTACCGCGACGACCTCATGGCGCTCGGGCCCAGGCCCGTCGTGGGCGAGACCCTGCTGCCCCCCGGGGGGGTGGAGCGCATGGCGGTGGTCCTGGTCGACGACGTGCTCTACACCGGACGCACGGTGCGCGCCGCGCTCAACGAGCTGATGGACTGGGGGCGCCCGGAGCGGATTCTTCTCTGTGTGCTCGTGGACCGCGGGGAGCGGGAGCTGCCGATCCAGGCGGACATCGTGGGGCGGGAGTTCCCGGTGCTCGCCAACCAGCGGGTGGACGTGCTGGTGCCGGCGCGGGACGGTGAGCTGGCCGTGGTGCTGAGCGGGGTGGAGCGGCGGTGATCCGGTCTTCGGCGGCGCTCGGCAAGGACCTGATCGGTCTGGAGCCGCTGAGCCGTCGCCAGATCCGGATGATTCTGGACACCGCCGAGCCCTTCAAGGAGATCTCGGAGCGGCGGATCAAGAAGGTGCCGGTGCTCAGGGGGAAGACGATCGTCAACCTCTTCTTCGAGGCGTCGACGCGGACGCGCATCTCGTTCGAGTTCGCGGAAAAGCGGCTGTCGGCGGACACGGTGAATATCGGGGCGGTGGGGTCGTCGGTGTCGAAGGGCGAGACGCTGGTGGACACGGCCCGCAACCTCGAGGCGATGCGGATCGACATGGTCGTCATCCGGCACTGGTCCCCCGGGGCGGCGTCGTTCCTCGCGGCGCGAATTCCGTCGAACGTGATCAACGCGGGGGACGGGGCGCACGAACACCCTACGCAGGGGCTGCTGGACATCCTGACGCTGCGCGACCACTTCTCCCGGCTGGAAGGTCTGAAGGTCTGCATCGTGGGCGACGTGCTGCACTCCCGTGTGGCGCGCTCCAACATCTTCGGGCTGGTGACGCTGGGGGCGAAGGTCGCGGTCTGCGGTCCCCGTACGCTGATGCCGGCCGGGATCGAGGAGCTCGGCGTGCGCGTTTTCGGGCGGGTCGAGGAGGCGATCGAGTGGGCCGATGCGCTCAACGTGCTGCGGCTTCAGCTGGAGCGGATGCAGGACGGGTTCGTGCCGTCGCTGCGCGAGTACAACCGCGTGTTCGGGATCACCCGGGAGCGGCTG
Organism: Gemmatimonadota bacterium; assembly: GCA_022823145.1. Lineage (GTDB taxonomy): Bacteria > Gemmatimonadota > Gemmatimonadetes > Longimicrobiales > Gaopeijiaceae > Bin94. Next base: position 53,730 of record JAJDXS010000065.1, on the reverse strand, counting down.
GAATGGGCGCCGCGCGATCTTCTGATCCTGCACCCGGGGCCGATCAACCGAGGGGTGGAGATCGACTCGGACGTGGCCGACGGCCCCCATTCGGTGATCCTCCAGCAGGTGACGAACGGCGTGGCCATACGGATGGCGGTGCTGTACCTCCTGGCGGGCGGCGCGCCGGACCTGGCCGAGGCGGCCAAGTCGGGGAAGGGGGTGCGGGGGTGAAGCGGCTCCTGATCCGGGGCGGGCGGGTGATCGATCCGGCCGCCGGGACCGATGCGGCGGCGGACCTGCTCGTGGACGAGGGGCGCATTGTCCACGTCGGGCCGAGTCTGGCACCGGAGAGCGCCGAGGTGGTGGATGCGAGGGGGCTGGTGGTGGCTCCCGGGTTCGTCGACCCCCATGCGCACTTGTGCGAGCCGGGCTGGGAGCACCGCGAGACGATCGCGACGGGTGCGCTGGCGGCGGCGGCCGGAGGCTACACCACCGTGTGCGCCATGCCCGATACGGATCCGGTGGTGGACGATCCCGCCTCGGTGGGATTCGTCGTCGCCGCGGGGAGGCGGGCGCGGGGCGCCAGGGTCCTGCCGGTCGCGGCGGTCTCGGCGGGGCGGAAGGGGGAGCAGCTCACCGAGTTCGGCGAGGTTGTGGACGCGGGCGCGATCGCGGTGAGCGACGCCGGAAGGGCGGTGCGCTCCTCCATGCTGATGCGCCTCGCGCTGGAGTACGCCCGGGCGTTCGGCGTGCCGGTCCTCTCCCACCCCGAGGACACGGGTCTCGCCAGGGGAGGGGTCATGCACGAAGGTGTGATGTCCACACGCCTGGGCCTCCGCGGCAAGCCCGCCGCCGCCGAGGAGATCGGTACCGCCCGAGACCTGGCGCTGGCCGAGGCCACCGGGGGGCGCCTGCACCTGCAGCGCGTCTCTACCGCGGCCGCCGCCGATCTCGTCCGCCGGGCCAGGGCTCGAGGGGTGCGCGTGACGGCCGAGGCGACCCCGCACCACCTGCTCCTGTCACACGAGCTGGTCGCGGGCTACGGCACCGAGTACAAGGTGGATCCGCCGCTCAGGACCCCGTCCGACTGCGGGGCGCTGTGCGAAGCGCTCGCCGACGGCACCGTCGACTGCATCGCCACCGACCACGCACCCCGCACCTACGACGAGAAGGAACAGGCTTTCGACGACGCCCCCTTCGGGGTGGTCGGCTTCGAGACCGCCTTCGCGGTCCTTCACACCCGGCTCGTGCTCACCGGCGTCCTGACCCTGCCCGAACTTCTTGCACGCATGTCGACCGGTCCGGCACGGGCACTGGGTCTGGCCGGCGGCACGCTCGCTCCGGGCGACCCGGCCGACCTGGTATTGATCGACACGAACGCGAAGTGGACGATCGACCCCGCCGCGTTTCTCTCCAAGTGCCGCAACACGCCCTTCGGCGGAGTGGAGGCGACGGGACGGGTCGTGCGGACCCTGGTGGGGGGAGAGACTGTCTGGGAGGCTACTGCTGCGCCCTGACCATCCGGTCCAACTGAGCCTTCATCCGGCCGGCCTTGTTCGGGTGCAGCACCCTGCGAGTCGCGGCCCTGTCCACGAGTGCCACGGCCAGACGCCGGCGCTCCTCGGCCTGCTCGTGCGATGTGGCTTCGCGAACCCGGCGAATCGCGGTACGAATCTTCGATCGGGTCTCGCGATTGCGGCTGCGCTCGACCCGGCTCAACTCCATCCGCTTCTTCGCGCTCTTGATATTGGGCATGCTTCTCCGGTTCCCCTGCTGGCGTCGTGTGTTTCCGCCACTATGTGTTTACATTGCGGACACAAAGGTAGAAACACCGGCCGGTCCGATCAACGGGGGCCGCCGACCACACCCCCGCACCAGTCGGAAAGGCGTGCCGTAGCGCTGGACACCTGACATGGACTTCCTGCTCATCGTTCCGGTTCTCCTCTTCTCCGTGGTCGTCCACGAGGTGGCGCACGCGTGGCAGGCGCTCAGGGAAGGGGATCCGACCGCGCGGGACCTGGGCCGGATCACGCTGAACCCGCTGCCGCATCTCGATCTGATGGGATCGATTGTGGTTCCAGTAGTCCTCCATCTCCTCCCCGGGGACTTCCTCTTCGGATGGGCAAAACCGGTCCCGGTGAACCCGCGGAATTACCGCGACTATCGTGCGGGGGACATCCGAGTTTCGCTGGCCGGCATCGTCTCGAATCTCGGGCTCGTCGCCGTCTGCGCGGCGCTGCTCGCGCTCATTGCCGCGTTCGGCGTCACTTCCAACACGGATGGCAGCACCTTCGGGTCGCTCAGCTCAAGCATCGTTCTGATGCTGACTTACGGCGTTTTCATCAACCTGATTCTAGCCTATTTCAACCTCATCCCGATCCCGCCGCTCGACGGCTCCCACGTCCTCTATCACCTGCTTCCGCCCGAGCTGGCGGTGCGCTACCGGAGTATGGGACGGTACGGGATCACGTTGCTGTTCTTCACCCTCGTGCTCTTCCCCGGCGCATTCGCCGTAGCGCTGTCGCCCGTCTTCCTGGCGTTCCAGTGGATCCTGAGGGCGACGGTGGGATGATCCTCGAACGCGACGGTTCACGCGACCCCGGGACAATCGAAGACGGCCTGCTCGTCGTCGAGACCGAACGCTTCCACGGCCCCCTGGATCTTCTGCTGCACCTCATCCGCACGCAGGACATCGACATCTTCGATATCCCGATCGCCAGGATCACGCGGCAGTTCCTGACCGCGATCGAGGAAATGCACGACGGCGACGTGGACGAGGCGGGGGAGTTTCTGGAGATGGCGGCGACCCTGGTGCGCATCAAGGCGCGCATGCTTCTGCCCGGCCCGGCGGACGACGAGGACCACGATCCGCGCGCCGAGTTGGTCCGGCGCCTCCTCGAGTACGAGCAGATCCGCGAGATCGCAAGCCGGCTGCGCAGCGCGGAGGACGACCGGGGCCGCCGTTTCGGCAAGGGATTCGTGCAGCCGCGCAGCAGGCCTCCCCTCATGGATGCCCCGCTCACCGTGACCTGGGAAGACGTTTTCGCGGCGGCGCTGGCCATCGAGGCGCCGGTCGAGCGGGAACGGGAGCACCGCGTGGAGACGCGCCCGGTCTCGATGCGCGAGAAGGTCGACCTGATCGTCGCCGCAGTGACGCAAAGGCGCAGGATCGAGTTCGCGAAGCTGATCGCGCCATGGAAGGAGCGCATCCACGGCGTAATGACCTTCCTGGCCGGTCTGGAGCTCGGCAGGAGGCGAGTGGTGACGCTCCGGCAGACGGAGCCGTTCTCGCCCCTCTGGATCTACAGGGGGCCGAACGCGGGGATCGGATCGGCCGATCCGTCCGCAGACGAGGAGGCGCTCCGGTGAACGACGCCAGCATCGTGGAGGCGATCCTCTTCGCCAGCGATGCACCGCTGGCGGCCGGTGACATCGTCCGCGCGGACGAGGCGCTGGACGAGGACCGGGTGGAGGCGGCGCTGACGGCCCTCAGAGACGAGTACGACAGGTCCGGGCGGGCGTTCGAGTTGCGGCTCGTGGCCGACGGATACCAGCTGATCACGCGGCCGGAATTCGCACCCTACCTGGAGCGCTTCGACACGGTCCCCAGGACGTCGCGCCTGTCGGGCCCCGCGCTCGAGGCCCTCGCGATCGTGGCCTACAGGCAGCCGATCAGCCGGGTCGAGGTCGAGTACATCCGCGGCGTCAATTCGACCGGAGTGATCCGCACGCTGCTCGACCGGGGGCTGATCGAGGCGGTCGGCCGCGGCGAGGGTGTCGGACGTCCAGTCCTGTACGGCACCACCGGAAGGTTCATGGAGCATTTCGGGTTCGCGTCGCTGGACGATTTGCCACGGCCCGATGAGCTGCCCGTCGTGCTTCGCGACGGCACACCGCTGGAGGGGGAGGCTGATGCGGAGGGGTAGGCGTGCTCCCGCGGCCATGCGTGTCCAGAAGTACGTCGCGCAGGCGGGGCTGGCGTCGCGCAGACAGGCCGAGGTGCTGATGCGCGAGGGGCGGATCGCGATCAACGGGGTTCCGGTGCAGGAGATGGGAACGCTCGTCACCCCCGGTGTGGACACCGTAGCGGTGGATGGGCGTGTGGTGAAAGCCGCCCCGCAGCGCTGGGTCGTCTTCCACAAGCCGCGCGGAGTACTCTGCACCCGCAGCGATCCCCACGGCGGGGAAACGATCTACGCCCTCCTCCCCGCGTGGGCCGGCCCGCTGCGCTACGTCGGACGCCTGGATCGCGATACCTCCGGGCTGCTCCTGCTGACCAACGACGGCGACATGGGCTTCGCCCTGGCACATCCCAGCGGGGGGGTCGAGAGGGAGTACGTGGCGCGGGTGCGGGGCCGGATCACCGCCCGGGCGCTGCGTTCGCTCAGACAGGGCATGGAGCTCGAAGACGGCTTCGCGCGGCCGAGAGCGGTTCGCAAGCTTCGCCTTGGAGATGAAGCGTGGGGTGTGAGGCTGGTTCTGGCGGAGGGGCGCAAGCGCGAGGTGCGGCGGCTTCTCAAGGCGGTCGGGCACCCCGTGGTGGAGCTCGAGCGCACACGCTTCGGTCCGTTTCGCCTGGGAAGGCTGAAGGCCGGCAACTGGAGGCCGGCACATGCATCGGAACTCGCACAGGCGCGCGCCCTCGTCCGACGAAGAGGAGGCCGCCGCCGCAACCGGCCGCGGAGACGCCAGGGGAACGGCAATGGCTGAGCTGACAATCGAGGTGGTCGAGCATCCGCTCATCGAACACAAGCTGTCCCTTGTGCGTGACCGGAACACGGGTCTCAGGCGGATGCGGGAGCTGGTCGAGGAGATCACGCTGCTCATGACCTTCCATGCGACGCGGGCGCTGGAGGGCGAGGAGGTGACGTTCGCGACGCCACTCCGGGAGACCCGGGCGCGGCGCATCCGCGAAGACCGTTTCGTAGTCGTTCCGATCCTTCGAGCGGGGCTGGGCATGGTCGAGGGGGTTCTGCGGCTCATGCCGGGCGCGCGGGTGGGCCACCTGGGCTTCTACCGGAACGAAGAGACGCTCCAGCCGGTGCGCTACTACGGAAAGGTGCCCCCCGATCCTGCGCGGTTCAGCTTTCTGCTTGTGGATCCGATGCTCGGTACGGGCGGCACGGCTTGTGCGTCCATTGCGGACCTCAAGTCGCGAGGTGTGAAGAACCTTGCGATGATGTGTCTGATTGCGGCGCCCGAAGGAGCCAGCCGCGTGGCGATCGAGCACCCGGATGTACCCGTCTACACGGCCGCCCTGGATCGCAGGCTCAACGAGCGCGGCTACATCGTGCCGGGGCTCGGTGACGCGGGCGACCGTCTGTTCGGTACGCTGTAGCGCCGGCGGACCTGGCCACGGAACTCCGGTAGCCTGGACCTCTCCCCGCGGTTACCGTTAAGCGGGCCCATAGCTCAGGCGGTCAGAGCAGCGGACTCATAATCCGACGGTCGGGGGTTCAAGTCCCTCTGGGCCCATGACTGGTTGATTCGAACCCTTGCGGGCGAGGACGCTCGGATTTCAATTCTTCGAGAGTCAATTGGCATCCCAACACCGGAGGCCGCACCCTTGTTCTTCCGGCAGCCTGGCATCCGGGACCTGCGCCGAGTCGGTGTCGCGTCCATTGCTGCGCTCCAAATCGGGATAGCGGCCGCTCTCGGTCCCGCCGATGCGATTCTGGATATCGAACGGTTCGGGTCGCCGGTTCACATCGAATCGCCGGAGAATGCAGACTGTGCCGTAGATCATGGGCACCTGTTCTGCCAGGTGGTTCGCTCGCTCTCCAAGGCCGGGGTCGCGGGCGGAATCACCCTTCCCGGGGTATGCCTGCCGCCTCTGCGGCTGCCCGAGCCGGATCGTGTCGCCATTCGCCTTCCCATCGCGCCGATCCTCTGTGGATCGATCGTCCCCAGGGCCCCGCCCATCGCTTGACGCCTCTTTGGAGGCTCCCTTCGCTCCGTTTGTCCACCGGGTGCGTCGCCCGCGGGGGTGACCCTATCCGCTGTCGTGTGCGTCAATACTCAAGAGCACCTGTTCCCATCTTGAAGAAACCTCTACTCGATCCGTTGCGCGCCGGTATCGTCGCAACCATCGCCGCGCTGGCTGTGCTGTCGGTGCCTGCTTCGTCGCAGGAGCCGGAGCATGAAGGCGAAATCGAGGGCATGGTGCGCGACGCCACGACGGGAGCGCCCCTCGCCGGGGCATTCGTTTCCGTAGTCGGCACGGGGACACTGGCGGTCACCCACGGGGATGGATCCTTCCACCTGACCGGAATCGCCGAAGGGAACTACGCCCTGCGGGTCGAGCGGCTGGGCTACCGGAGCGCCATCCTCGATGTTGCGGTGGAGGACGAGTCCGCAGTCGTGATCATCGAACTGACGACGTCGCCAATCGCCCTCCAGGGCATGGTGGTGACCGCGACGATCAGTGAGCGGGACGCAGCCGAGGCGTTGCGCCCCGTGAGCGTCATGGCCGGCGACGAACTGCAGCGGCGGATGGAAGGAACCGTAGCGGCGACGCTCGCGTCGATGCCGGGGATGGCGGTGACCAGCATGGGTCCGACCGTCTCGCAACCGGTGGTGCGAGGACTGAGCGGGGACCGGGTGCTTGTGCTGGAAGACGGGACGCGGGTGGGAGACGCCTCCAATTCGGGGACCGACCATACGACCGGCCTCGACCCGGCATCCGCACGGCGGATCGAGGTGGTGCGGGGCCCGGGGGCACTGCTATATGGGGGCAACGCGCTTGGCGGAGTGATCAACGTCATCCGTGACGAGATACCCTCGGCGGTGCCGCACCATGTAACGGGCTCGGCCACACTGCAGAGCCAGAGCGTGACCGGGTCCGTGGGCGGCAGTGCGACAGCAGTCTTCGCGGTGACGGAGCAGGTGCCGCTGCGCGTGGAGATGGCCGGGCGGAGCGGGGGGGACCTCAAGACTCCCGTGGGCACTCTGCTCAACACCGATGGTCAGCTATGGAGTGGGGGCGCGGGATCGGCCCTGGTCGCGGATTGGGGCCATGTGGGGGCGTCCTTCCGGGCGTATCGGAACGATTACGGGATTCCCGGCGGTTTTGTCGGAGGGCACGAGGAAGGGGTGCGCATCGAGATGCAGCGCTTCGCTTCGAAACTCCGCACCGTAATAGCGGAAAGGACCGGGTTCTTCCGGGACATCCGCTTCGACGCTACCCACACCTGGTACCGGCACAGGGAGATCGAGCCACCGAACATTCTGGGAACCCTTTACGTCCAGCAGGCACTGAGCGGAGACGTGCTTGGCAGGCACGGGGAGTTCGGGCCCTTCTCGGCAGGAGCGGTTGGGGCGCGTCTGTCGTGGGAGAACTTCGAATACGGTGGCGCGCTGTACACTCCCGACACAAGTCGAGACAGGGCTTCATTGTACCTCCTGGAAGAAGTCGACCTCGGGTCCACCCAGATCGAATGGGGTTTGCGATACGACTGGACCGGAGCCGATCCGCTCGAGAGCGATCGGGACTCGGACATCGGCGATATTCGAGACCGAGGTTTTCACTCTCTTTCGGGATCGCTTGGGGTGTTGTACAGAGCCGCATCCGGACTCACGCTCGGCGCGAGCTTCGTCCGCGCCTTCCGGGCACCGGACATCAATGAACTCTACTCCGAGGGGCCGCACCTCGCGGCCTACTCCTTCGAGGTCGGCAACCCGTCTCTCGAGGGTGAGATCGGAAGGGGGGCCGACATCTTCCTCCGCTTCGAGTCCGATCGACTGCGGGGCGAAGTGACCGGTTTCTACAACGACATCAGAGACTACGTCTACGGAGAGGATACCGGCCGCCTCAGCCGCGTACTCCTGCCCATATATCAGTTCCGGGGCAACGACGCCGTGTTCAGGGGGTTCGAAGCCTCGGTGGACCTGGACCTGGGGCGCGGTCTGGCTCTGGAAGCGGTCGGGTCATCCGTTAAGGGGAGTCTCAAGGAGACTGAGCGACCCTTGCCGCTCGTGCCGCCGCTCAAGGGGCACGCGGCCCTGAAGTATGAGCGGCCACAGTGGTTCGTTCGCTGGGAGGCCGAGATGGCGGCCCGACAGGACCGGATTGGTGAGTTCGAAGCTCCCACCGATGGGTACACGGTGCTCAACTTGTCGACGGGCGTGAGGGTCACCCTGGGAGGTCGCTTGAACGTCCTCACGCTGAGCCTCGACAACGCCAGGAATGCCGAATACCGCAACCACCTCTCCCGGGTGAAGCAGATCATGCCCGAGGCCGGGAGGGGTCTGAGTGTGACATACAGAGTCGTGTTCTAGGGACTTCCCCGACGCGACTTCGACCTAACGATTGCAAGGAGACAACAAGATGAAGATACGGAGCTACAGGAATACACCGTTTGCCCTTCTCGCCGCGTTCGCACTGCTCCTGGCGGCTTGCAGCGAGTCGATGACCGAAATGGAGGACGAACATGCCGAGCCCGAGGGGGTGCACCTCGTCATGAACGGCGCCGTGATCGCTTCCTATGACGGAGAGACGCAGGCCTGGACCGGTGAAATGGAGGTCGAGGTCGGAGAGGAGACACCACATATTACCGTCCGCTTCGTCGACCATGACGGAGACGAGATCCACATAGACGAAGACCTGTACCTGGATGTAGAAGTCCAGGACGAGTCGATCGCCGAGTTCGAGCAGGACACGCCGGGCGAGTTCGGCGGGCACCTGCATGGAGAAATGGCGGGTCAGACCGGTGTCACCTTCAGCCTGATGCACGGTGCAGTCGGCGCGGGACATCCCGACTTCGTTACCCAGCCCGCACCCGCGCACGTTCGTTGACCGCGCTGTTCGACGCGTAGCCAGGCCGCCCGCGGTGAGCGCATCGCTGCGTCTCACTGCGGGCGGGCGGTCTTCGCAGTATGCTTCCCGGTATGCGGGCCCCGCGGCCTGGAAGTTGCGTCCCCACAAGGAGCAGTGCGTTATGCGTTCCCCGGTTCTTCCTTTCGCGTCGACTCTGTCCCTCGTGGTGTACGCTGTCACATGGGCCGTGCAGCCATCGCCCGCCAGCGCTCAGGAAGTCCCCACGTCGTCCTTCGCCTCGATGCAGTATCGCCACATCGGCCCGCTCGGAAACCGGATCACGTCTGTGGCGGGCGTGCCGGGGGACCGCTTCACCTACTACGCCGGAGCGGCATCGGGCGGACTGTGGAAGACCGAGGACGGCGGCGTGAACTGGCGAGCGGTCTTCGACGACCAGCCGGTGCACTCGGTGGGCGAGGTCGAGGTATCCCCGTCCGACCCCAACATCGTGTGGGCGGGGACCGGGGAGCCCTTCATTCGCTCGAACGTGTCGATCGGAAACGGGGTGTGGAAATCCACCGACGCCGGCGACAGCTGGACGCACATGGGGCTGGAAGGCACCGGCCGCATCAGCCGTATCATCGTCCACCCCACCAACCCGGACATCGTCTATGCGGCCGCCATCGGACACGGCTACGCGCCCCAGCCCGAACGGGGCATCTACCGCACCACGGACGGGGGTGCGACCTGGGAACACGTCCTGTACGTGGACGAGGAGACCGGCGCGAGCGACCTCGTCATGGATCCCAACAACCCCCGCATCCTCTTCGCGGGAACCTGGCAGATCGCGATCCGGACGTGGACCCGCACATCGGGCGGCCCCGGCAGCGCCATCCACGTCTCCCGGGACGGCGGCACCACCTGGACGCGTCTCAGCGGCAACGGCCTCCCCACCCGCGAGATCGGGAAGATCGCCCTGTGCATGAGCCGGGCGGACTCCCGGCGCGTCTACGCCCTCATCGAGACCGGCGACGGCGTTCCCTGGGAGGGAGGCGACACCGACGGCGGCGAGCTCTGGCGCTCCGACGATGGCGGCCACAACTGGTCCCTCGTCAGCTACGACCGCGATCTTGCCGGCCGCACGGCGTACTACACCCGTTGCGAAGTCAATTCCGACGACCCGGACGAGGCGTACTTCCTGGCGGCGGCATACAGCACCACGCTCGACGGCGGCGTCACTTCGAGCGCGGCGGGGTTCCTGGAAGGCCCGACCTGGGACAATCACGACATGTGGATCGACCCGCACGACGGCGACCGCCAGATCGTAGGCGGCGACGGCGGCCTCGCGATCTCCGGCAACCGCGGCCGAACCTGGTTCCGCGCCCAGCTGCCCATCGCGCAGATGTACCACGTCACCGTCGACAACGCGATCCCCTACAACGTCATGGGCAACCGCCAGGACGGTCCCTCGACCCGAGGCCCGAGCAACAGCCGCATGGGCGGCCTGTTCGGGGTCGGGATTCCGCGCGGCCTTTGGCACTCCGTTGGCGGCGGCGAGTCCGGCTTCGCCACTCCGGATCCCACCGATCCGAACATCGTATGGTCGAGCGCGTCGGGGGTCGGGGCAGGGGGCGGGATCGTGTCTCGCTGGGACGCGCGCACCGGCCAATACCGCGAGGTGGAGGTCTGGCCCGAGTCCACAACCGGACACCCCGCCGACTCGCTCAGATACCGCTTCCAGTGGACCTTCCCGCTCCTCATTTCGCCGCACGACAACAACACCATCTACGTGACGAGCCAGCACGTCCACCGCACCACCAACCGCGGCCAGAGCTGGGAGGTAATCAGCCCGGACCTCAGCACCAACAACCGCAGCCGCATGGGGATCAGCGGCGGGCTCACCCCGGACAATATCGGGGTCGAGTACTGCTGCGTGATCTACGCCTTCGACGAATCTCCGCTGGAGCCGGGCCTCCTGTGGGCGGGCACCAACGACGGGCTGATGCACGTCAGCCGCGACGGCGGCGCCAACTGGACAAACGTGACCGACAACATCCCGGACCTGCCGCCCGACGGGGTGGTCCGCGGCATCGACGCATCACGCCACACGCCCGGCAAGGCGTACATGGCCATCGAGCACCACCAGGTGGGCGACTTCCAAGCCCGCGCCTACCGGACCGACGACTACGGCGCGAGCTGGACCGCGATCAACAGCGGAATCGACGACGGCGTGCTCAGCTACACCCGCGCGATCCACGAGGATCCGGTCCGCCCCGGCCTCCTTTACCTGGGCACCGAAGCGTCGGTATACGTCTCCTTCGACGACGGCGACCGCTGGCAGAGGTTCCACACCAACCTCCCTCCCGCACCCATGTACGGTCTTGTCGTGCAGGAGCACTTCAACGACCTGGTCGTGGGGACCTACGGCCGCGGCTACTGGATCCTCGACGACATCACGCCGCTGCAGCAGCTCACGCCCGAGGTCGCCGCGAGCGCCTCCCACCTCTTCGTCCCGCGTCCCGCCTACCGCTTCCGGCCGATCTCGGCGCCCTTCACCATGTTCGACGACCAGTCCGATGGCGAGAACCCGCCCTACGGCGCGTCGCTGAACTACTGGCTCGCCGAAGGGACCGACGACAGCGTCGTCATCGAGATCGCGAACGCCGGCGGCGAGGTGGTGCGCACCCTGCAGGGCACCACGGATACGGGCGTCAACCGCGTCTGGTGGGACCTGATGAACGAGCCCATCGCGGAAGTGCGCCTCCGCACGAAGCCGCTCTATGGCGACGACATCCCGCTGGGCGAGGAGCGTTGGCGCCCGCTGCCGGGCGGTCCTCTGGGCGGCCCTGGAGCCGGAACCTTCCTGCAGCCGCCGGGCACCTACACCGTCACGCTCAGGGTGGGGGACCAGAGCCACACGCAGCAGCTGGAGGTCCGCAAGGATCCCCACTCCGAAGGCACCATGGCCGACATCGAACTGCAGATTGCCGCGCTGGCCGACATCCGGGCCGATCTGGAGGCCACCGGCGACCTGATCAACCGCGTCGAGTGGGTGCGCCGGCAGGTGCTGGACGCGCGCGCCGTCCTGGAAGACCGTGGCGACGCCGCAGAGCTGGTGGCCGCCGCCGATTCCCTGAACCAGCGCCTGATCACGGCCGAGGACGGACTATTCCAGATGCGCGCCACGGGAACCGGACAGGACGCCATTCGCTATCCCACGCGCCTCATCGAGCGGCTCGGCTATCTCCTCACCACCGTGTCGGTCGGGGATTTCCGCCCGACGGACCAGCAGGGCGAGGTGCACACCCTCCTCAAACAGCGCCTGCTGCGGATCCGTGAAGCGGTCGAAGAGGTACTGGAAGACGACCTCGCCGACTTCAACCGCCGGATTCAGGCCTTGGGCATGGGAGTGATTTCCTGATGAAGGAGGGCCGGCCGATCCACGCGGCTCTGTACCTCGCGCCGTGCGTCGCGGCCTGTCTCGCGGCGGCTCCTGCGGAATGCGGGAGCAGCGAGAGCGGCGAGCCCGTGGGGCCCGACACGACCACGGTCGCACCGCCGCAGACGCTCTACGGCGACGTCACCACCACGCATCTGCCAGCCGGACTGCTGAACGGCCTCAGCATGGACGCCGGCGTCGCCGACCTCGATGCGGACGGCGACCTGGACATCGTGATCGCCAACGAATTCCGCCCCAACATCCTGCTCCTCAACGACGGGGCGGGGCGGTTCAGCGACGGCAGCTCCCGCCTGCCCGCCGCCAACCGCGACTCCGAGGACGTGGGCATCGCCGATTTCGATGGCGACGGCGACCTCGACATCGTGGTTGTGAGCGAGGACGACCGCGTCAACGAGCTCTACTTCAACGACGCGGCGGGCCGCTTCAGCGACGAGGGTGCGAGGCTGCCCGTCGAGGGAACCACCAACGGCGTGGTGGTGGCCGACGTGAACGGGGACGGCTTCCCCGACATCCTCTTCGCCAACAACGGCCAGGACGCGGTGGTCATCAACGACGGCACCGGCAACTTCGTCGACGAGACGGCCGAGCGCCTCCCGGGTTCGGCGGATGTCACCCAGGATCTCGAACTCGGCGACGTGGACGGCGACGGCGACCTCGATCTGGTCGTCGCGAACGAGGGTCCCAACGCGCTCTACATCAACGACGGCACGGGGCACTTCAGCGACGAGAGCGCGGCCAGGATTCCGCAGCGGGAAGGGGGCGAGGAGACCCGCGAAGCCGACTTCGGGGACGTGGACGGCGACGGCGACCTCGACCTCCTGTTCGCCAACGTTGCCGCCTTCGTGGCCGGTGCCGACCCGCGCAACCGCCTCCTCATCAACGACGGCAGCGGCTTCTTCGCCGATGAGACTTCGGCCCGGCTGCCTTCGGCAACCGTGTCGTCGTTCGACGGCGACCTTGTCGACATCGACGGTGACGGGGATCTGGACATCGTGACAGCCAACGCCGATGTCGACCTCGGCGTCGGACGCATCGCCGACAGCCGCTACCGCGCCTACCTCAACAACGGTGGTGGCGTCTTCACCGACGCATCGGATGAGGTGTTCGGAGTGGGCGCCCTCGGGACCGGCCTGGACCTTGAGTTCGCGGACTTCGACGGGGACGGCCGCCCGGACTTCTACCTGGCCAGCCGCGGGACGGCGGACCGGCTTCTACTGTGGCGCTGAGGCCCCTCGCTCAGCTCCCGACGACGTTCATCCGCACGTACCAGATCCGTCCCGCGACGCCGTAGGGCGACTCGGAGGGGTATTCCATGGTCCACAGCTGGGCCACGGAGTCGTCCGGGAGGCGGTTCGGCAGCCTGTCCAGCACGTTGTTGGCGCCCAACCCCAGCAGAATCCGGTCGGCCACCTGAAAGGTGACCTCGAGGTCGGCGATGGCCGCCGCGTCGATGGTGATGTTCTGCTCGAAGATGAACGGGGTGGTGATCGCGCCGATGTGATTCACGCTGAATCTGGCGCCCAGGCCGCGGGCGGAACGAATGTCGGCGCTGACGCCGATCCGCCGGCCGGGCTGCGCCTGCTCGATCAAGGTCTGCTGCGTGTCGCCGATGAAGTCCTCGTTCCGGTTGGCGGTGATCCCGGTGTTGTTCCGGTGCAGGCTGGCCGACAGGTCTGCGGCCCCCCAGTTCATTCCGCGGAACCGCCAGCTCGCGACCAGATCGAATCCCTGCGTTCGCGTATCGATCGCGTTGGTCCAGAACGCCACGGCGTCTACGGGTCGGCCCTGGAATCGCGCGCCTGTCCGAAGCCCATGGCTCGGGCCGAGGCTCTGCGTCAGTGCGATGGCGTCGGCCACCGCAACGCGGTAGTAGTCGGCCGTCAAGAGGAATCCGTTGTCGCTGGAATAGACGAACCCGCCGGTGAAGCTGAGCGATGTCTCGTGGCCAAGTGAGCACGCCCCGAAATCGGCGCATGCGATCTCGTCGCCTTCGGGCAGGAACCCGGCGCTTACCAGCCCGTCGCTCCCGCCCACGAAACCGATGGTATTGAAGCCTCGCTGGGGAAGTCGCGGCGCGCGAAAGCCGGTGGAAACCGCTGCCCGCAGCGCGGCGCCGGACTCACCGAGATCGACGCGGCCCGCCACCTTTCCGGTAAGCGAACTGCCGGCGTCGGTATAGTGCTCGAAGCGCAGGGCACCGCCCAGCGTCGCCGCGTCGGACGGGCGCAACTCGAGATCCGTGTATGCTCCGAAGCTGTTGCGGTCCCGTTCACTCAGCGAAGCCGAAGAAGGACTGTAGCCCGGATAGCCCTGGATTCCGCAGCTGGCAAACACCGACCCGTCGTTCTGGTGATGCGCGGCCGGAAAGCTCCCGGGCGTGTCGCTCGCTCCACACGCCCACGAGGCCCGGTCGCCGGCTTCCATCCAGTACGAGTCCCTCCGGAAGGCGCCGCCGACCGCGAGAAACGCCGGGGTCGAGCCCATCTCGATCTCCCGCGTTGCATCGGCGTTCAGCGTCCACTGGCGCACGTTCAGACCGCCGCTGAACGTGTCGCGCGGTCCGGCGTTCGCCGCGATGGACGCCCCGTCCGCCTCCGGATTGCGGGCCAGGTACTCGGCCGCGTAGGACGGGTTGATCGAGTTGGCGGCCCCGAATGCGAACCGGCCGTGTCCGAAACCGAGGCTGAGATCGCCCGACCATTCACCCATGTCGCCGCGCAACCCCGCCACCGCCGACCTGTCGGTCAGGTCGGACTCCTCGACAGGGAAAAACCCGTCCGGAAAGACGTAGCTGACCGAGCGCGGCACCCAGTCGGCCTTCCGGTACAGCCCGTCGGAGACCGCTTCGCGGCCGGAGTAACCCCCGAAGGCATAGAACTCCGCCGATTCGCCGAAGGGGATCGCCGCATTCGCCATGAAGCCGGCGCCCCTGTAGTCGGGCTCGCCGTTGCGCTGCAACTGGATCACCTTGCCTCCATCCGCACAGGGGCCGTACGACGGGTCGGGACCAAAGCACGTGGGTGCCGCGCCCGCCCGGTTCGTCACCTCCTGCCTTGCCACCTCCATGGTGACGTTCAGGAAGCCGTCGCCGAGAGGCACTCCCGCGTTGGCGGACATGATCAGCCTTGTGCCGTCGCCGCGCGACGTCCGTCCAAGGAACGTCGCCGCACTGATCCCGCTGGCGTCGTCCTTGAGGACGATGTTGATGACGCCGGCGATCGCGTCCGAGCCGTACTGGGAAGCCGCGCCCTCACGCAGCACTTCGATTCGCTTGATCGCGTGTACCGGAATGGCCCGCAGATCCGTGCCGGTCGTGCCCTGGCCGGAAGCGGCGAGCACCTTCGCGAAGGCCACCCCGTGGCGCCGCTTGCCGTTGACCAGCACGAGCACCTGGTCCCCGTTCATCCCCCGCAGCGTGGCCACGTGCAGCGCAGCGCCATCGCCGGCGGACAGGCGGGTGGAGTTGAAGGAGGGGGCGATCCGTCCCAGGACTTCGGCGAGATCGACTTCTCCCAGGCGCGCAATCTCCTCGGCTCCGTAGATGTCGACCGGTACGGGGAGCGTGGCCGGGTCCGCCACGCCCGCCCGCGAACCGACGACCACCTCGAGCTCTTCCACCTCGAAGACGGTATCGGGAGGTTCCTGTGCCAGCGCCGGGCCGGTCAGCACACGGGTTACCGCAAGGCAGGCGATGAGTGGCACGACGACCGAAGTTCTCTTCATGACGATCTCCTCTCCTGCCACGGGTCTGCAGTCTCAAGCGGCCAACGGCATTGAACATAGGGCGCGCCTCCTGCCGGTGCACCGACAGCATTCAGGGCGTCGGAGCCACCGACGCCTCAACGCGACCGGCCGATCAACTGTCGTTAACTTCCGGGTTGGATCCTTTAACTCCGAGCAACGACCGCCGATACAAGCGCCGCAGTCACACATCGCAATGACACATCGTTCCATTCTCTCCGGGGCCTCGATTCTGCTGACCGCCGCCCTCGTCGTGGCCGGAGCACCTCTCCCGGTCGGCGCGCACGCGCAGCAGAATCCGGTCGACGGGAACGGCGCCTCCCCGCCGGCCCCCGCGCCCGGGATTGCCACAGCCGCGCGCACCGATGCGCCGCCGGTCATCGATGGCGTCCCCGACGATGCGGCATGGATCGCCGCAACACCCCTCGCCGACTTCACCCAGCGGGAGCCCCTGGACGGCCAGCCCGCCTCCGAACCCACCGAAGTCCGCATTCTCTTCGACCAGGACGCGGTCTACGTCGCAGTCTGGGCCTACGATTCCCAGGCGGACGCCATTGTCCCGGGCGAGTCGATCCGCGACTACGAGGTCACCGATGCGGACGCGGTGATCATGGTCTTCGACACCTACAACGATCAGCAGAACGGCTTCGTCTTCGGCACCACGCCCGCCGGGATCGAGTACGACGGGCAGGTCGCCTCCCAGGGCAGCGGTGGCGGATTCTTCCTCGGCGGCGGCATGAACAACCAGCGCCGCTTCCAGCGGGGCGCCGGCGGTGGCTTCAACAAGAACTGGGACGGCAGCTGGACGGTCGCCACGTCCCGCGATGCGCAAGGCTGGTACGCCGAGTTCCGCATCCCCTTCAGCACGCTGCGCTACGGGTCGGAGACCGACACCTGGGGCTTCAACGTCTCACGCAGGATCCGCCGGCTCAACGAAGAGGACTTCTGGGCGGCCGTGCCCCGGGAGTTCGGACTCTACCGGCTCGACTTCGCAGGCCAGCTCAAGGGTGTCGAACCGCCGTTCCGCCGGTCGGCGACCGTGACGCCGTACGTGCTGGGAGCATCGACCCGTGACTACGCCGACGTGTCGCAGACCGGATTCGGACGGCAGGCCGAGTTCGGAGGCGAGGCCAAGGTGCAGGTCACCCAGGGCCTCACCCTCGACATGACCGTCAACACCGACTTCGCACAGGTTGAAGTCGACGACCAGCAGGTGAACCTGACGCGCTTCTCGCTGCTCTTTCCCGAGAAGCGCCCGTTCTTCCTCGAGAACGCAGGCTTCTTCACGGTCGGGGCAGGGGGCGCCGACCTCTTCTTCAGCCGCCGCATAGGCATATCCGGCGGCCAGCCGGTCCCCATCACCGGCGGCGGCAGGCTATCCGGGCGCGTGGCGGGGCTGAATCTGGGCCTGCTGCACATCGAGACCGGCGCCAATGAAGTGGGGGACCCCGAAAACGCCTACTCGGTCGCGCGCGTCGCGAAGGAACTCCCCAACCGTTCCCGTGTGGGCGGCCTCTTCGTCAACCGTGCCGGCAATCTCGCCGGCGACTACAACCGCACCTGGGCCATCGACGGCAGCCTCGGCCTCGGCGATCAGCTGACCCTGACCTCCTTCGTGGCATAGAACCGACACCCCGAACCTGGAGGGGGCCGACGCCGCATGGAACGTCACGGCCTCCTGGAGCAGCCGCCGGTTTACGGCCAACGCCACCGTGCGCGAGATCGGCGAGGACTTCAACCCCGAGGTCGGCTTCCTGCCCCGCAACGGACATCGCTACTACCAGGTCTTCGGCATGTGGACGCATCGGCCGGCCAGCGTCTTCCGCGAGATCCGCCCCCATATCTCCTACTTCACCTACCGAACCATGCGCACCGGCGTGGACAACGGCTTCAACGAGTCGGCCCGCTGGCACATCGACAGCCACTGGCAGTGGCACTCGGGAATGGAGCTTCACACGGGGGCGAACTACGTGACCGAAGGGCTGTACGAGTCCTTCGCCATCCCGGGAACCGAAGTCGTGGTGCCCACCGGGACCTACGCCGGCTGGGAGTCCCAGATCGTCTTCTTCACCGACCAGTCCCGCCCGGTGGCCCTGAACACCCGCTTCAACTGGGGAGCATTCCTCTCGGGCAGCAAGCGCACCACGACCGCCGACCTGACGCTGCGACGCGGCGCCCGCACCAGTGCCGGCATCCGTGTCTCGTACAACGACGTGATGCTGCCCCAGGGCGACTTCACCGCCACCCTGGCCGGGGTCAACCTGGGCTACTTCTTCACGCCCCGGATCTACCTCCAGTCCCTCATCCAGTACTCCGACCAGATCGATACCTGGTCCGCCAACATCCGCTTCGGCTGGCTCAACACCGCTGGCACGGGTCTGTTCATCGTCTACAACGAGGTGCAGGGGATCGAAGCGCTGACGGGGCCGCTGGGACGCTCGGTTTATCTTAAGTTCACCCGGCAGGTCAACGTGTTCGGAGGGTAGCTCCAGGGAGGGATCGCGCGGTGAGGGACACTTTGGCGCGAGAGTCTTCGAGGTCGGCGCTCAGGACGCCGCCGGGCGAATGGTTTTCAGACACTCTGCACCTGCACGAAACGATCGATTGCGCGGACGCCACGGATCCGGCGGCGAAGTGGGGTGCCCATCCGGCCTTCGGCCGACTCTCGGGTGTGGAATGGGGAAGGATCTGCTGGAAGCATCTCGACTACCACCTGCGGCAGTTCGGGGTCTAGCCAGGCCATGGCCGTCGTGACCCCTGACATCCATGAGGTCCTTCACCGCGTCTTCGGCTTCTCCGGCTTCATCGGCCAGCAGGAGGCGGTGATCGAGCACACGGTGGCCGGCGGCGACAGCCTCGTGCTGATGCCGACCGGCGGGGGCAAGTCGCTGTGCTACCAGATCCCCGCGATCATGCGCGACGGCGTGGGCGTGGTCGTCTCGCCCCTTATCGCCCTCATGCGCGACCAGGTCGAAGGGATCCGCCAGACGGGCGTGCGGGCCGCCTGCCTCAACTCGGCCCTCAGCTACCGCGAGGTGCGGGAAACGGAAGCCGCGGTCTCAGCGGGCCGGCTCGATCTGCTCTACATCGCCCCCGAACGCCTTCTCGGCGAACGCACGCTGGAGCTGCTGTCGCGCACCCGGCTGGCGCTTTTCGCGATCGACGAAGCCCACTGCGTATCCCAGTGGGGCCACGATTTCCGTCCCGAGTATCTGCAACTCTCGGCGCTGCCGGAGTTGTTTCCGGATGTGCCGAGGATCGCGCTCACCGCGACGGCCGACGAGCCCACGCGCCGTGAGATCATCGACCGGCTGAGCCTGCGGGATGCCCCCCTCTTCGTCAGCGGCTTCGATCGCCCGAATATCCGCTACCATGTCGTCCCGAAAAACAACGCGCGGGCCCAGCTGCGCCGCTTCCTGGAGCGCCATCACGGCGCCGCCGGCATCGTGTACTGCCTGTCGCGGCGCAAGGTCGACGAGACCGCCGAGTGGCTCCAGGACATCGGCGTCGACGCGCTGCCGTACCACGCCGGCCTGGGCGGAGCGACCCGGCAACGCCACCAGGACCGCTTCGTACGTGAGGACGGGGTCGTCATCGTGGCGACGATCGCGTTCGGCATGGGGATCGACAAGCCCGACGTGCGCTTCGTGGCCCACCTCGACCTCCCGAAGAGCATCGAAGCCTACTACCAGGAGACCGGCCGCGCGGGCCGCGACGGAGAGCCCGCCGACGCGTGGATGGTCTACGGGCTGCAGGAGGTCGTCACGCTACGCAGCATGGTCCAGAACTCCGAGGCGGGAGAAGCGCGCAAGCGCCTGGAGGTGCGCAAGCTCGACGCCATGCTCGGCTACTGCGAACTCGCGACCTGCCGGCGCCGCTCGCTGCTCGCGTACTTCGGGGAGACGCTCTCCGAGGATTGCGGCAACTGTGACAACTGCCTGACGCCCGTGGCGGTCTGGGACGCCACCGAGGCCTCGCAAAAGGCCATGTCGTGCGTCTACCGGACGGGGCAACGCTTCGGCGCGGCTTATCTCACCGATATCCTGCGCGGCCGCGATACCGAGCGCGTCCGGCGCTTCGGGCACGACGAACTCCCGACCTTCGGAGTCGGCGCGGACCTGGACGCGTACCAGTGGCGCTCGGTGTTCCGCCAACTCGTCGCTCGCGGCCTTCTCAGCGTGGAGATCGAGAAGTACGGTTCCATCCTGCTCACCGACGCGAGTTGGCCGGTCCTGCGCGGCGAGGCCGAGGTGCACATGCGCATGGACGTACGGCCGGCAGCGGCGACGCGGAAGCGGAAGGCGCGCGAGGCCCCGCCGCCCCCCGATCCGGCTACGTGGGACGAAGCGTTGTGGGAGGCCTTGCGCACGCGCCGGACCGAACTCGCGCGGGCCCAGAGCGTCCCGCCCTACGTCATCTTCCACGACTCGACACTCAGGGAGATGGTTGCGCGGCGCCCATGTTCGCGGGAAGGTTTTGCCGAGCTCACCGGGGTCGGCGAGACGAAGCTGGACCGCTACGGCGACGACTTCCTCGCGGTCATCGCGTCACACGAGAGCCGTGCCGAGGCGCCCGCCGCCAAGCCCCCGGCGCCCGACACGACAACGGAGTCACGACCATGAACGAAACGACTTCTCCCGGAACCGCCGGCGCCGACGTGCCGCTTGAAGCCCGCCGTTGCGGGATCGCGGGGGATTTGCCCGGCAGAATCGGCCCGAAGTGGCGGGGAAACGCCATCGCGTGGGTGCTCCTCCTCGCCGCGGCGTGCTCGGGCCCGGGCGGATCGTCGGCACCGCAGGGCGATGCCGGCGCAGCGTGGCCGGGAGAGGAATGGCCCGTCTCCACGCCCGAGGCCGAGGGCGTGGACGCCGCCGCGATCGAGGCGCTGGTACGCGACATCGATGCGGGCCGCTACGGCCTCATCGACCATTTCCTCCTCATCCGCAACGGATACGTCATTGCCGATCACCGATGGGATCACGGCGAGAGATACGCCGAACTCCTTACCCAACAACCGGACACGGTCCTTCACCAATACAACTACGACCATCCTGACTGGCACCCGTACTACCGGGACACCGATATGCACTCGCTGCAGTCCGTGACCAAGAGCGTGATGTCCGTGGCCTTCGGGGTCGCTGTCGATGCGGGCTACATCTCCGGGGTGCATGACGCGGCGTGGCCCTGGTTTACAAACTACGGCGTCGATCTAGCGGATCCCCGGCGCGCGGCGACCACGATCGAGGACTTCCTCACCATGCGGAGCGGGATGGACTGGGCGCGTCCGGGGCAGCCCTACACCGACGAGACTCACCCGACCGCCATCCTGGAGGGGAGCGACGCCTGGATCGAGTACGTGGTGGGGCAGCCGGTCGGGACCGATCCCGGCGAGCGCTTCGACTACAACGATGGCGTGAGTGTGCTGCTCGGCAAGATGGTTCGCGAGGCCACGGGGCAGCGGCTGGACGCCTGGGCCGAGGAGCGGTTGTTTGGTCCGATCGGGATCGACGAGTACTACTGGAAGATCACCCCGGGGGGGGAGGCCGACTCGGAGGGCGGTCTCTACCTGTCCACCCACGACCTGGCGCGGATCGGCTACCTGATGCTGCACGGAGGCGAGTGGGACGGCCGGCAGATCGTGTCGCGTGAGTGGGTGCGTGTGTCGACATCGCCCGTCGTCCCCGACGTGGCTCCCGACAACGACCGTCCCGACAGCGGATACGGATACCAGTGGTGGGTGCCGGTGCACGACGACGGCGAGACACGGGTGTTTGCCGGCAACGGCTACGGCGGCCAGTTCCTGCACATCGTCCCCGAACACGACCTGATCTCGGTCTTCAACGGGTGGACGCTGCACCAGCGTGCGGAGATGTCGAGCTGGACGGCGCTCCAGGAGCGGATCCTGCCGGCGGTTGGGCCGTCGTGACGTCGTGCCTCGGAGAGCCGGTGGCATGATTCCCGGGCGCGGCTACGACGCCGGAGCCCTCCGCGGTGACATCTTCGGGGGTCTTACCTCGGCGGTAGTCGCGCTCCCGGTGGCGCTTGCCTTCGGGATCGCGTCGGGCCTCGGCCCGGCCGCCGGACTCTATGGCGTCATTGCGGTGGGGTTCTTCGCTTCGGTGTTCGGCGGCACCCGGTCCCAGATCTCGGGGCCGACCGCGCCGATGACCGTTGCCATGGCCGTGATCGTGACCACACATGCCTCCACCCTCGGCGAGGCGTTCGCGATCGTCGTTCTCGCGGGGCTGCTGCAGGTGGCCCTCGGCCTGCTGAGGATCGGGCGCTTCGTGGTGTACACACCGCACGTCGTAGTGTCGGGGTTCATGTCGGGAATCGGCGTCATCATCATGCTGATTCAGTCACTGCCGTTCATCGGCGCGGCCGCACCTTCCGGCGGAGCCCGGGGTGCGATCGATGCCCTTGCCGTGGCGATCAATTCGGTCAACTACCAGGCGCTGGCCATCGCGGCGGTGACCCTTCTGATCGCGGTCCTCTGGCCCCGCCGCTTTTCCAGATATGCTCCGCCGGCTCTCGTCGCCCTGGTGACGGGGACGCTCATGGGCGTCCTCTGGCTGACCGAGGTCCCCGTTATCGGAGAGATACCCAGGGGTCTGCCCGACATGCAGGTCACGCTGCCCTCGGTGGGTTTCCTCCTCGGTGCCGCTCAGCCGGCACTCGTACTGGCTCTGCTCGGTTCGGTGGACAGCCTGCTAACCTCTCTCGTGGCCGACTCCCTGACCGGCCAGCGGCACGATCCCAACCGGGAACTGGTGGGGCAGGGGATCGGCAACGTGGTTTCCGGAGTCTTCGGCGGCTTGCCGGGGGCCGGCGCTACCATGGGCACGGTGACCAACATCCGTGCAGGCGGCACAAGTCGGGTGTCCGGCGTGCTACGCGCGGTGATCGTGCTGGGCCTGCTCCTCGGGCTGGGCCCGTACGTAGAGCCTATCCCTCATGCTGTTCTGGCCGGGATCCTGATGAAGGTCGGCTGGGACATCATCGACTGGCGGCTGCTGACCCGGATTCATCGAATACGACGTGCCCATCTCGTTGTCATGCTGGTCACGCTGGGACTCACCGTCTTTGTCGATCTCGTCACCGCGGTGGCCATCGGACTGATCGTCGCCGCAATGGCTCATGCCCAGGAGATGGAGGTGCTGGAACTGGACAGCGTGATTTCGGTGCCGCTACTGGACCGCGCCTTCTTCGCGGCAAACCCGGAAATGCTGGCGTTCGAGGACGAGTATGCGGCCCGCACCGGACTGGTGGCATTGAAGGGCAGCTTCACAGTGGCGTCCGCCCACAAGCTCGTCGGGGTGATCGGTGGCGACATCAGTGAACACGAAATCGTCATCTTCGACTTCTCTGGCGCCACCTTTCTGGACGACAGTGCGGCGATGCTGATTGCGCAGCTCTTCGAGGTTGCCCAAACGAGCCGCACCGAAGTCATTGTGATAGGGCTGACAGGCTCCGTGGCCGAGACCCTGCGCTCCCTGGACATCCTGCGGAGCGTTCCGGACCACCACGTCGTGGATACGCTGGACCAGGCACGAAACGTCGCGATCAACCTGCTCGCGTCGTAGGCGCTAACCCGATCCTTCCTCCTCGGCATTCGCCGCCGCGAAGGCTTCCGCGAAGACGGTGAGCCTGGCACGCAGCTCGGCGCCCAGCGCATCGGAAACCGTCCCCGCCTCGGCCACCCCGACGCCGGTCGTCCACCATGTGACGGCTTCGGAGAGTGTGATCTGGTTGTCCCGGATCATCTGCGTGGCCTGTTGCATGCGGACGGAAACCGAGTAGCCCACCACGCCGGCCACGCCGCCGCCGCACTCCAGCGTGACCCTCAACTCGGGAAGTCCCGGGCTCTCGAGCATCTCGCGCTCGGTCAGAAGTGGCACCTCGGCCGCCTCCAGCGCGGATTCCGTGTCGGTGCGGACGGATTCGGCCGAGAGCCCCGCGCCTTCGCACCCCTGATTGGTCTCGGCGCGCACGTAGACACCGACCAGGTCCTCGAGGGTGTACCGGTTCCACTCGGTGTTCTGGGCGGCGGCGGGTGAGGGAAGTGTGATCGACGCAGCGGCGGCAGCGGCCAGCAGGACCGCACCGCGCCGCGCCGGGATCGGCCCGTCCGAAGAGCTTCCGGACATCAGTTGCCTCCGCAGGAACGACACTGGTGGTTGTTGTGGGAACCGAGCTTCTCGAGAAGTGCGACCGTGGCCGGGTGCGGCTGTGCACGCTGTTCCGGACTGTTGGCGAGGTCCGCGGTGGTCTGCCCACGCCGGCTGATGGCATGGATGTCCGTACCGCGGCTGACCAGGAAGAGAATGGTCTCGTTGTCGCCCCGGGCCGCGGAGTGGTGGATGGCGTTGAAGCCGTCGTGGTCCCGCAGGTTCGGGTCGACGCCGAGTTCGTCGATCAGGTAGCGTACCGCCGGGAGCCATCCGTCGGGGACGCTCCGATGCTGCTGCGCCACCCTCGAGGTGCCGAAGCCGACGCCAGAGGCCGCATGGAGCGGGTGCACCGCGGGGCCGCCGACGGGAACCGGAGGCAGCCCGGACGGATCCAGTTCGGTCGCCTCGGGCCGGGTGTCCGGGAAGTTCGGGTCGAAGAAGCGGCGCCGGCTGGGTAGCTTCGTGGTCCAGACGTTGGGGTCGGCCCCGTAATCGACCAGAAGGCGCATTGCTTCCACGTCCGTGGCGTATGCGGCCCGCCAGAAGGGGGTGGCGCCCGTGAAATCCACACCCATGCGGCCGGCGTTGTAGGCCGCATACCAGATATGTGTGGTCGTCTGCTGATTGGGGTCTGCGCCCGCGTCCAGCAGGAGCCGCATGAACTCCAGGTAGTCGGTCTCCTGCTGGCGGAAGGCTTGCGGCTGCGGATACCAGGTTCGCAGCGACCACTCGATGTTCAGCGTCGCGAAGAGCGGCCCCGCGCCGTCGTCGCTCACGAGGTTGGGATCCGCGCCGCGCTCCAGCAGGTCGCGCCCGAGGTCGTAGTTGCCGTTGATGACCGCCACCAGCATGGGAGATGACTGATCGCCGCCGGTTGGATGGTTGATGTCGGCGCCCCGGTCCAGAAGGAGTGCGGCAGTCGAACGGTGGCCCTCGCGCGCGGCGTAGTGCAGCGCGCCGAAACCGCCCTGCTTGCCTATCTGCTGTGCCGAACTCAACGCCCTTACCGGCGGTTCTTCCGGAGGTGTGGACGGTTCGTCCGGCTCGGCCTGGCCAGGGGCTGCGGCAGGCCGTACCGGATTGCCGGGCTGTCCGGCCTGAGGGCCCTGGGCCGGGTTGCGGGCCTGCTGTCCCTGGGGCGGAATCGGCGACGCGGAGGCCTCACTGACCTCTTCCTCCTCCTCGGGCTCCTCGGCTGCGGCCCTAACGCGAGCCCGCTGGCGCTGCTCGGCGCGCAGGTCCCGGTCGATGACCTCATAGTCCTTCACCCGGGTCACCAGGGATACATCGGCCCCCGCGTTCAGAAGGGCACGTACCGCCGCGTCTGCCCCCCGCACAGCGGCGAACATCAGAGGGGTGCGCTCCGCAAAGCTGTCCCGTGCGTCCACGTCACCGCCATGCGCGGCCAGTGCTTCGATCACTTCGGCTGCGTCGGCGTCGGCAGCGAAGTGCATTGCGGTTACGCCCGTGCTGGTGAGTATGTCCGGATCGGCGCCGTCCACCAGAATGAGCCTCGCAACTTCCGCGTGGCCGCCCCTGCTCGCGAGGTGCAGAGGTGTGTAGCCCCCGATACGCGTCGTCGCCCGGAAGGTAGCTCCTGCATAGAGAAGCGCCTTCGCGATAGCGACGTCGTTGTTGCTCGCGGCCCAGTGAAGCGCCGTCATGCCGTCGCTCTGAGCCGTGTTGACGTCGGCGCCTTGGCGAAGCAACGCGCGCACCGCCTCCAGATCGCCACGTTCGGCAGCGTCCGCGACCGGAGCTTCCGTGGGCACCACCGCGCCGATCGTCGCAATCAGGGAAGCCAGCGCCACAAGCCCGCCGACCGTGCGTTTCGCGTGCGGGCGTTTCGATGCGACCGTGTCAGACCCGCCAGTGCTCATCCTTTCACCGGTCATCGTCGCACCTCCTAGATGGCGAAGTGGCCCGTGCTGTTTCCGAAACTCTTGATGTCGTCGGCTCCAAGTTTGTGCAGCAGGCTCAGCATCACGTTGGCCATCGGCGTGCCGGGTTGCGCCCGGATGTGCTGTTCGCCCTCCAGGATGCCGTTCGCGCCGCCAGCCAGGAAGAGCGGGCAACGCGTGTGATTGTGGAGGTTGCTGTCGGCCATCGCCGAGCCGTACATGAGCAGCGTCTTGTCGAGAAGTGTGGCATCTCCCTCGGTCACCGCCTGCAGCTTCTCCAGGAAGTAGGGCACCATCGACACATGATACTCGTTGATCTTGCCGAACTGGATCACCCGATCTTCACGGCCTCCGTGGTGTGATGACGCATGGAAGGGCGCATCCACTCCGGACTCCGGGTAGACCCTGGGCGACGCGTCGCGCCCAAGCTTGAAGGAGAAGACCCTCGTCGTGTCGGACTGGAAGGCGAGGACCTGAAGGTCGAACATCAGCTTCACGTGCTCTTCGAACGAATCCGGGACACCCACCGGAGCCTCCGGAATCGCCCGCTCCTCGCCGCTGGAGTTTTGTGCCTCAATGCGCTGGATCCGCTGTTCGAGCTCGCGAATGTTGTTTGCATACTGATCGAGGCGTTGGACATCGATCGGGTCGAGCTTGCGACGCACCGTCGACATCTCGCCCATCACCCAGTCGAGGATGCTGCGGTCGGTAGTCAGGCGCTCGGCGCGCTGCTCGGGCGTTCCGCCGGCCCCGAACAACTGCTCAAAGACCGCTCGCGGATCGCGGATCATCGGAAGCGGGTCGCTCGGCGAGGCCCAGCTGATCGTGTCCGTGTAAACGCACGCGTATCCGTACGCGCAACCTCCGGCCTGGTCGACGTTCTCGATGGACAACTGCAGCGACGGGATGGGGGTGTCCTGGCCGAAACGCTGTACATACAGCTGGTCGAAGGAAGTTCCCACACGAACGTCGGAACCCTCGGTCTGTTTCGGATGGGCCTGGGTGAGAAAGACCGCGCTGGTCCGGAAATGGTCTCCACCTATCTCGGCGGGCGCGTACGCGTCGGCCATCCGCGCGTCCGTGTCGCTTACGATCGTCAGGTACTTCCTGAACGGTTCCAGCGGCCGCAGGTTGCTGGGCGTCAGGTCGAAGTCACGGCCCGTTTCCGCCGGCGACCACAGGTTCTGCGACCGGCCCCAGTCGTTGCAGCCGGCGGCACCATGCACCTGTTCGATACAAACCACCCTCGTGCGGCCGGCCGCCCTTCCGGCCTCCGTCGCCGCCCACGCTCGCCCGGCCGGGATCATGGCGTCCAGCAGGGGGAGGCCGATGGCGGCGCTGGCGCCCTTGAGCATTGCTCGCCGCGAAATGTGCTTGCCAGTCAGGTATTGCATCTGTTCAGACCTCGGTCGTGGGTGTGTTGCAACTCTGCTCCGTTAGAATTCGGCTTCTTCCTCGGCCACCGTGCCGGCGCGCGCCATGCGGAACGGCATGCTGTTCACGACGCCCAGGATAAAGTTGGATACGCGGTAGTCGTCTTCCGCCGCCGCCCGGACGATCGCCCGGATCGTCGGCATGTCGTAATACTCCACCCGACGGCCCAGCGCATAGGCCATCAGGTTCTCCGCGAAGGTGCTCACGACGACATCGGACAGGCCCGTCAGCGCCGTGCGCAGATCGGTCGGACCGGCAAGTTCAGTGCCGTCGTACATCGTGCCCACGGGGTCCACCGGGTTGCCCTCGTCCCGGATCCGCCAGCCGCCGGTCACGTCGAAGTTCTCGAGCGCCAGACCGAGCGGATCAATGACATTGTGGCACGAGCTGCAGGCAGGGTTCGCCCGGTGCTCCTCCATGCGCTCCCGGACAGTGAAAAAGCGCCCCTCTTCGGCGGCGGCGGTCTCCTCAAAGGCGGGGATATCCGGCGGGGGCGGGGGCGGAGGAGCGCCCAGCAGGACCTCGAGCACCCACTTTCCGCGCAGAACCGGTGAGGTACGGTCGGGGTGCGAGGTAAGCGTGAGCACGCTGCCGTGCCCGAGCAGGCCGCGGCGATGCTCGGTCGGATAGGTGACCCTGGCGAACTCCGGGCCCAGAACTCCGGTCATCCCGTAGTGTCGGGCCAGCCGCTCGTTCACGAAGGTGTAGTCCGCCGTCAGGAGATCCAGAACCGGGCGGTCTTCTTCCACCAGATGGGAAAAGAACAGTTCCGTCTCCCGCACCATGGCGTCGGCCAGGGTCTGATCGAAATACGGGAAGGTCAACGCGTCCGGGTGGATGTCCTCGATGTCCTGCAGTCGGAGCCACTGCGCGGCGAAGCGTGTGGCCAGCGCCTCGGAGCGGGGGTCGGCGAGCATGCGCCGCGCCTGTCGGTCCAGCTCGGCCGCATCGGAGAGCGAACCGGCGCGGGCGGCCTCCAGGAGTTCATCGTCGGGGGGCGCGCCCCACAGGAAGAACGAAAGCCGCGACGCGAGATCGAAGTCGTCGATCCCGTACAAGCCGTCGGCCCCGACCTCGGACGGCCTCTGCTCGAGCCGGAAGATGAAGTGCGGGCTCGCCAGGATCGCCTGCAACGCGGTGCGGATGCCCTTTTCGAAGCCGCCGTCGGTTGCGCCCTGCTCATAGAAGGTCATCAGGCCGTCGACATCGCGGTCGACCGCCGGCCGGCGGTAGGCCCGGGTGGCGAGCCGGGCGACGATCTCGCGTGCGCAGGGCCCTTCCTCTTCGGGCGATGTGGGTCGACAGGTGAAGACCGCCTGCCGCGCCGGTGTGTCGGACACACCCGTCACGCCGAAAGGCCCCAGAACGGTAAGCCGCTGCAGGTGCTGTTGCGTCGTCACTCCGAGTCCGATCCCGATCTGCCCGTCGGCGAGGGTATGGTCGATCGGCCGAATCAGGTCGTCCACCACGCCCTCGAACTGCCGAATGAAGGCGACCGACACCCTCTTCTGGCCCGCCGTGACGTAGATCGAATCGGTCCGGATGTTCAGGCCGGTGGGCTCGGACTCGGACATCCAGCGGTCGATCGTCAGCAACGCCACCCTCGCTCCGTCGATCGAGACCTCGATCTGTTCGGTTCCGAACGTCCGGCCGAACACCTCTCCCTCTACGGCCGCGTAGGGCATGATGTGGAAGACGTAGGTGCCGTCGGCCGGGAAGTTGTGAAGGACTGACAGTCCGCCCCTCGTCCCGATGGGCGCGCCTTCCACGCGATCCTTCTGGGAGGCTACGCGGGGAATCCGGTAGATGGTCGAAGAGGTCTCGACGTCCGGGTCGCCGAGCGCGGATCGGCTGATCTGTCCGGCCGCGCGCAGATAACCCTCCACCACGGTGGCAGAAGGCATCTGTACATCGGCGATGTTGTCGAAATTCGCGCTCTTGGTGTCGAGCGGCAGGAAGGAACTCACATCGATGTCCACGCCCAGCAGATCCTTGACGGCGCGTGCGTACTCGGCGCGGTTGAGACGCTGGAATGTGCGCTTGCCGGGGTTCGGATCACTCGCCGCGAGCTCGTCCATTGCGGTCTCGAGCTCTGTGGCCATGGCCGCGATCATCTCCGGCTCGGGACGTCGCACGCTCTGCGGCGGCATCATTCCCGCCCTCAGCTTCCGGATCATCTTCTCCACCGTCGGGCCGCGCTCGGCTGCCTCGGCGATGTCGAAGCCCTCGAGCACGAGACCACCCACCTGCCGCCGTTCACTGTGACAGCGAACGCAGTACTCCGCGACGATCTCGTTTGCGACCTCCGCGTCCGGTGACGTGCGGTCAAGAGACGTCGGCGATACAACGGTCGACGTGTCGCCGGCGTAGTGCTGCTCCCCGGCAGGATCGGCCACGGCAAGACCCAAGGTGCCCGCAGCCAGCAGCGCAAGTGAATACCTGTTCATGGCTCCCAAGGTATGGTGGCGGGTAGGCGTTCGGCCAGTCGGAACGGACGCGGAACGGCTCCAACCCTTGTCCCTGCGTGCCGTGCCCGGCAACATACAATGTGGCGGAACACGGAACACATCCAATTACTATAGTCAATGCACGCGCACAAGTCATCACCGATTGCGGTGCTGGGAGCGGCAGCCGTCCTGGCCGGTTTCTGCCCCTGGGCCCCGCCTGATTTGGAGGCGCAGCAAGCGGACACCGTGACGATCACCGGGCACATCCAGGACGTGGATACCGAGTCCGACCTGGAGGGCGCCGTGCTCGAGTTGTCCGGCCTGGTGCATCGCTACGTGACGGGGGCGGACGGGAGAGTGACCTTCGCGGCGCCCACCGGCAACTACACCATGACGATCCGAAGGTCCGGCTACGTCACGTTGCAGGGCGGATTCAGGGTG
This sequence comes from Gemmatimonadota bacterium, assembly GCA_022823145.1. Classification (GTDB taxonomy): domain Bacteria; phylum Gemmatimonadota; class Gemmatimonadetes; order Longimicrobiales; family Gaopeijiaceae; genus Bin94. Next base: position 23,398 of record JAJDXS010000065.1, on the reverse strand, counting down.
CTGCGGCCGGGGAGTTTCAACCTCATGATGCGCAAGGGGGAATCAGGTAACCCCCTCGCTACTTCCGCGAGGCTTCTGGTCAGGGTCGTGGATTCGGATTCCGGCGCGCCGGTCGAGGGAGCGATGGTGGCGGTCCTCGATGGGCGGCGGGCGTTTACGAACGCCGGCGGACGCGTGGAGTTCGCGGACCTGGAGTCCGACCTCACGCGCCTGACGGTCGAACGGATCGGTTACGCAACGCGTGAGGAACCGATTGCACTGCACCCCGACCGTACGACGGTGGTCGAGGTGGCGATGACCGTCGAGGCGGTCGCGCTGCGGCCCCTGACTGTCGAAGTGCGCTCGCGCTTTCTGGAAGCCCGCGGCTACTATCGCCGCCTGGACGACGGGATCGTGATGCGGCTGCTTACCCGACGGACGATCGAAGAGCAGGGGTCCCCGCGCATCTCTGATGCGTTCGCCCGACTGCCGGGCCTCCGGATCAACCGCCCAACCACTGACCGGGCGTTCCTCCAGGTCCGGGACTGCGAACTCGCGATCTTCGTCGACGGGGTCGAGTGGAACGTGGACATGGAAGGAACGGTCAATATCGACCACATCCCGCCGGAATGGGTCGAGGTGGCCGAGGTCTACTGGGGTGCGCGAACACCTCCGGAGTTCCGGGGCAGATACAACGGCGGCTGTGGATCCGCCCTGATCTGGACCAGGCAGGCGGTACGCGGCAACTAGAATCGCGCCGCCGCGCGGGGTGTTAGTTTTGCATTCCAGAGGGACAATACCACAGACGAGGGAGCGACTACCTTGAGCCACATTCAAGTTGGAAACGAAGCGCCGGATTTCTCTCTGCTCGACGTATTCGGCAAGGACCCCGTAACTCTTTCCGGGCACCGCGGGCAGCCGCTCGTGCTGATGTTCGTACCGCTCGCCTTCAGCGGCACGTGCACCGAGGAACTGTGCCACATCGGCGAGAACTGGAATCAATGGGGCGGGCTCGGCGCCGGAGTGTACGCGATCAGCATCGACTCGCCCTTCTCGAACCAGCAGTGGCGCAAGGAAATGGATGTCCCGTTCCCCATACTGTCGGACTTCAACAAGGAGGCCGCAAAGGCGTTCGGGGTGCTTCAGGAGGACTTCTTCGGACTGCATGGCGTTGCGAAGCGGTCGGTCTTCGTGGTGGACGGCGATGGCCGCATAGCGTACACCTGGGTGAGCGACAACCCGGGAGTGCTTCCCCCCTTCGACGAAGTCGTCGGGGCGGTTCGGTCCCTGGGCTGATCCTGCCGTGTCGTACAGGCTCCTCGTCTCCCGGTTCGCGATTCTGGCGGCGATCTTCCCGGCCGCGGAGGCCAGGGCCCAGGCGGGCGCCGAAGCAACCTTCGCAGGTCAGGTGATCGACACGTATTGGGGCGAGCCGGTCGAGGGTGCCGTCGTGCAGCTCACCGAGACCTTGCGCCCGGACGGATCGAGGATCGTCGGGATCACCGGCGCCGATGGCCGGTTCAGGATCGCGGGTGTACCACCCGGCCCAAGTCAGGTTTCGGTCACGCGCATCGGCTACGCGGATCTCTACCAGGTGCTGGACATCCGGGACGGGCAGTTCACGGAAGTCGTACTGATCCCCAAACCCGTGGTGCTCGAGGGGCTCGAGGTCTATGTGGACCGGCTGGAGACCCGGCTGCGGGAACTGCCGTATGTCACCAACACATGGAGCGAGCCTGAACTGAAGTCGGCGCCGGACCTGAACGTCGCCGAATACCTCCACAGCCAGCCGGCGTTCGAGTTCGTTCCGTGCTTCCAGGACAACTCCGGGACCAGCATCTTCGGCCAGCGCCTCAATTGCATTCGCACCCGTGGCACGATGGCGCAGCGCCCCCGCATCTACATCGACGACGCGCCGGCCTTCGGGGGGGTGGAGGAGCTGGCTTCGCTGCCTACGACCGCGATCTACCGGGTGGAGGTCATCCGGGGATGCGGACAGATTCGCGTGTACACCAACACCTACGTGGAGGGCACGGCGGTCCGGCAACGCCCCCTGCTCCCGATCGTCTGCTGAGGCGACGCGACCGGCAACCGCCCGTCGCGCCTAGTGATCGTCGGGATCGGGTTTCTTCCTCATCAGCTTGACCCTGGCACGCCTCTTCTTTCCCTCCAGCCGCCTCTCGCGCTGGACCCTCGGGACGGAGGTGGGAATGCGGGGCTCTTCTCTCCTGGTTCGGCGCTCCAGCTCCGCACGCAATCGGCGCAAGGCGTCCCGCCGATTGCGGTGTTGGGACCGGTGGCCCTGTGCGACGACCACGACTCCCGTCGGCAGATGCGTCAGCCTGATCCCCGACTCGACCTTGTTCCGGTGCTGTCCGCCCGGGCCTCCGGAGCGAAAGGTGTCCACGCGGCACTGACCGAGGAGGTCGGCGTCGTTCGGTGGCCGGGGCGTATCCTCGGGTTCGCGATCGGCCATGACACCGGGGGGTTTTCGAGACGGCGGGTTGTCCATAGACTCAAGCTACGAAAAACCATTTGAGACGAGCGAGATGGTCCTAGATCAGTCCGATCAGAATCCAGGCCTGCGGTTCCTGATCACCCTCGCGGCCGCGTTCATCCTGACCCAGGGCCTGCGCTTCGCAGAGCCTATCCTTCTGCCTGTCGCCCTGGCGGGGTTCCTCGCGGTCATCTGTCTGCCGCTGGTCTACTGGCTGGCCAGGAGGCGCGTGCCGCTGAACCTGGCCATTCTGATGACGGTGCTTGTGGCCGCGGGAGTGTTCGGCCTCCTGATCCTCGTGGGCAGCCAGCAGCTGCAGGCCCTTCAGACCCAGATCCTGCTGCAGATCGAGGCGATCAGACCCCACCTGGATTCATGGGTCCAGCAGATCGAGTCGTGGGTGCCCTTCGTCGGCGAGGGCGAGTTGCGGGAGGCGATTCTCAGCTTGCTCAACGTGGCGACCCTGACGACGCTTGCCACCGGGGCGACTACGCTGGCACTGTCCTTCCTTTCGAGCACGTTCCTGGTCTTTCTGATCCTCGTGTTCGCACTGGGTGAAGCCGCGGTCCTCCCGCGCAAGCTGAGCGCGATTTCCGGGGACGCGCTGGCCTCGGACAAGCGCTACCGCAAGATCGTCGACGAGGTTCAGGGCTATCTCGTCATCAAGACCCTGGTCAGCCTGTGCACCGGTGTGCTCCTGGGGCTGTGGACCTGGATGATGGGACTGGACCTGCCGGTTCTCTTTGGGCTGATCGCCTTCATCCTCAACTATGTTCCGACGATCGGATCGATCATCGCTTCCGTGCCGGCCATCGCGCTCGCGCTCGTGCAAGTGGATCTCGTGACATCGACGTTTGTGGGCATCGATATCCAGGGGGCGGCGATCGTGGGTCTGGGCTACGTGGCGGTCAACCTCATCCTGGGCAACTGGATAGAACCCACGCTGCAGGGGCGGCGCCTCGGCATGTCGACCCTTGTCGTCATCCTGTCCCTGGTGTTCTGGGGGTGGTTGTGGGGGCCGGTTGGCGCACTTCTCTCGGTCCCGCTCACCATGGTCGTCAAAATCATGCTCGAAAACACGAAGGACCTGCGATGGATCGCGGTGCTGATCGACAAGAATCCTCCGGAGGACGCGCTGGTGCGCTCCGTCAACCCGTCGTGAAGCTCCCGGCGCTGGACGGCTTCCCGGGCGACGCCCGCGTCTGGGTTTTCGGGGCGGATCGGGAACTCGACCGCGTCGAGACCGAGGTCTTTCTCGAAGCCGTTGACGGTTTCATCTCGCGATGGGCTGCCCACGGGACGCCGCTTCGAGCGGGGCGCGCCTGGTGCTACGGACGATTCCTGATCATCGGTGCCGACGTGAGCGCCACGTCCCCCTCAGGTTGTTCGATCGACGCGCTGATGCACGTTCTGGGCGAGATGGAGGATCGGCTTGGAGTACGTTTTCTGGGCAACGAAGCCGTATGGTACCGGGACGGGCGGGATTGCATCCGGAAAGCGTCGCGACCGGAATTCCGGTCGCTGGCCAGGGCTGGAACAGTCACGCCGGCATCGGTCGTCTTCGACAACTCGATCACGGAGTTGGCACAATTGCGGAACGGACGCTGGGAGGGGCCTGCCAGCGAGCGCTGGCACGCGGCATTCTTTGGCGGCTGACCGGGGAGTCTTATTGCGAGCGACCCTCGCAAAAGAAGAAGCCGGCGGGGTTGCCCCGCCGGCTTCTTCAGTTGGAATGTGGAGCTGGTCTTTCTGGAAGCTATGCCATAGCTCCGACGCGGACCACGTTCTCCGCAGCAGGCCCTTTCGGCCCGTTCACCATGTCGAACTCGACCTGGTCTCCCTCAGTGAGGCTTCGGAAACCCTCTCCCTCGATCGAGGAGTAGTGGACGAAACAGTCCCTCTCCCCGGCCTCCGGGCTGATGAATCCGAATCCCTTGGCGTCGTTGAACCACTTCACGGTACCCGTGGTCCGCATCCTCTGCTCCTTCTAGGCAACTGTAGTCTCTACCGGCGCGTCCCGCCGGACTCACGCGAAACAGCCTACCGGGATGGAACGTTCCCGTCAATACCGTTGGGCGAAAACCGGTGGAAAGCCCGCGATGCACGCGATAGTCCAGTCGATTCTCAACGAAAACATCGGGCCGGGTGTCATATAAGTCTGGTGTGTGAGACGTCTTGGCTGCAGAAAGGCGTTCTCAACACCGCAGCTCTCGTTGCCCGGGAGGGGGCGCGATCCCGGTTTCACGACGCGGTGGGGCGGAAGAAGCTCGCGAAGATTCGGTGGAGGTTTCATGCATGGATCGGCAGGTGGGGTGCAGTGGCTGGTGGGGGAGAGTCGGGCGATGCGCGGTCGGCTCGCGGGAAGGTCCGCGGTTGTCCTGGCGACGCTGTTCAGCACCGTCGGTACCGCGATGGCGCAGCAACGCTCGCCCGAGGATGTACTGGGGGACGGCCCCGTCTTCCTGAGTACCGTCGCACGGTTGGCCGTCGATCGGAACCGGGATGTACTGGACGCCCGCTATCAGGTGGGCGTCGCCGAAGGACAGGTCTCCGAGGCCTGGGCCGATGTCTACCCGAGCCTGGATCTGTCGTCGTCCTACACCCGCAACGTCGCTCCACAGGTCAGCTTTCTGCCGGCACAGATCTTCGATCCCACAGCATCGGAAGGTGACTTCATCCCCGTACAGTTCGGGGCCGACAACCTCTGGAACCTCTCGGTGAGCGCGGAGCAATCCCTGATAGACCCCCGCGTTTTTGTCGGGGTGGGCGCCGCGTCCAGATTCCGCGGGCTCCAGGAGGAAGCCCTGCGCGGCAGGAGCCAGCAGGTGGTGACGCGGGTCCGAATCGCCGTCTACGATCTCCTCCTCGCTCAGGAAGAGGTCAGATTGACCGAGAATTCGCTCGAGCGCGTCAGGAAGTCACTCGAAGAGACGCGTGCGATGCAGGAGGCCGGCCTCGCCGAGTACTACGACGTGCTACGGCTCGAAGTCGAACTCGCCAACCTGGAACCGAATCTCAAGCGGGCGGAGAATCGTCGCAGCGCCGCGCGGAGAACGATCGCATCCGAGATGGCCCTCTCCCCGGAGACCGTGTTTGACGTGGCAGGAGAACTGGCCCGGATCGATCTGGAGAGTTTCGACGCCAATTCACCCGCCAATCGGGACATCCTCGCCTTCGCCGGAGTCGATGTCGGCGAGGGGACCGATGTGATGGAGTTCGTGAGCAGAGGCGCCGTCCGCCGTTCGGACATCCGCCAACTGGAAATCACCGAGACCCTCCGGGAGACCGAAGTACGAATCGAACAGGTCGACTATCTCCCAAGCGTTTCCGCTTTCGGCACCTATGGACTGGCTGCCCAGCAGAACGGCGGGCCGGACTTCTTCGGCACCAATCTGCAGCGCGGATCGACGAAGCAGATCGGGCTCCGAGTGAGCTTTCCGATATTCTCGGGGTTCCGTCGCGAAGCGAGGATCGAACAGCGTGAGATGGCGTTGCGGCAGGCACGGACGCAGACCGATATCGCAGTGGACCAGGCGGAGATACAGCTGCGCAACCTGGTGGACGAGGTGCGTGAGGCCCGGGACAGGACGGGCGCTCAGCGTCTCGCGGTGTCCCAGGCCGTTCGCGGTTACGAGATCGCCAGCGCCCAGTACCGCGAGGGCCTGGCGAGCCAGCTGGAGTTGACGGACTCGGAGGTGGCGCTCCGTCAAAGCGAGTTCAACTACGCTCAGGCGGTGTACGACTATCTGGCCGCGCGGGCCAGGCTCGACGAGGCGGCGGGGCAGGTTCCGATCGTCGATTTGGAGCACTGGGGGAACGGGGACGGCGGCGGACACTGACGGATGGGTTGAGGATAGAATCAGGAGTGTGAGGAGGTCACCATGATCGGGAGTATTCGGGCCGGGCTGGTTGCAGTCCTGGTGACCGGATCCATCGCTGCCTGCGATGGAATGGGTGCGGGAGGCGCACCTGCCGCGGCGAGCGCTGACGAAGGGTACAGGCGGGTGGTCAACGTCGAGGTGGAGCGGCTGGAGCCGCGCAGCTTTACCCGGGTCATACGCCTTCCGGGAGTCGCCATGGCCATGCGCGACGTGGTCATATCGGCCGAGGAGGCGGGTGTTCTCCGCCGGATCGTCAGGGAGAAGGGACGTCCCGTGCGCGCGGGACAGACCATTCTGCAGTTCGACGACGGGATTCTCCGCGCCCAGGTGCAGGCCGCGGCGGCCCAGGCCGAGTATGCCAGGGAGGTGTGGGAGCGCACGAAGCGGCTGTACGAGCAGGACAGCATTGGTTCGGAGCTCGGCTACTACGAAGCCCAATACAATGCGGAGCAGGCCCGGGGCAACCTGACCGCCCTCGAGGAGCGACTTGCGCGAACGACCGTAGCGGCACCGATCAGCGGCGTCCTCGACGACCGCCTCGTCGAGATTGGGGCCATGGTATCACCGGGCACGCCGGTCGCGCGCATCGTCCAGACCGATACGATCAGGATCACGGCCGGGGCCCCCGAGCGGTACGCGCTGGCGCTGCCCGTCGGGGCCAGGGCATCCGTTTCGTTCGATGCCCTGGGTGACGAAGTCTTCGAGGGGGAGGTCACCTATGTAGGTGCCGTGGTGGACCCCGAAAGCCGCACTTTCCCCATCGAACTGGATCTTCCCAATCCTGGTGGCGTGATCAAGTCCGGGATGATCGCCGAGATCTCGGTTGTCCAGGAAGAGATCGCCGACGCTCTCGTCGTGCCCCAGCAGGCGTTGGTGGCGATGGAAGAGGGGTACGTGGTCTTTGTGGTTGAAGGCGCGGGTGACGACGCGCGCGCCGAAGCGCGCACGGTCGCGGTGTCCGTGAGCCAGGGCAATGACATCGTGGTCGGGACCGGACTGAGCTCCGGCGATCTCCTCGTGGTGGTGGGGCAACAGGGCTTGACCGGTGGCGACAGGGTCCGGGTCGTATCGAGCAGCGGTGACGCGGAGGAGGGCGGGGAATGAGCACCACAGAAAACGGGGGCGGCACCGGCGAGAGCCGCGACGATCGCTCCTTCAAGGAGTTCTGGCTGACTTCGGTCGCCGTGGAGCACTCCACGTCCGTGATCGTGCTCTTCCTGTTCATCACGATCGCGGGACTTCTCTCGTACCGTGCGATTCCGAAGGAGTCCTTTCCGGAGACCGAGATTCCGACCATCGCGGTCAACACCATCTATCCCGGAGTGTCGCCGGCCGACGTGGAGAGTCTGGTCACCCGGAAGATCGAGGAGGAGCTGAACACGATCTCCGACGTCAAGGAGCTTACCTCCACCTCCGTGGAGGGGTACTCCAGCGTCGTCGTCGAATTCGAGACGTCGGTCGACATGAACGAGGCACTTCAGCAGGTCCGAGAGAAGGTGGACCTGGCTCGGCCCGAACTTCCCGGCGATGCCGAGGACCCGATGATCCTCGAGTTCTCGATGGCCGATGCGCCGGTGATGCAGGTGAATCTCTCCGGCGGATACGGACTGGTGCGCCTCAAGGAACTCGGCGAGGACCTGCAGGATCGGATCGAGTCCATCCCCGCGGTTCTGAGGGTGGCGTTGCGCGGTGGGCTAGAGCGCGAAGTCAAGGTCGATGTCGACCTCGCCAGAATGCAGTACTACAACGTTTCGTTCGATGACGTGCTGAGTGCGATCCGGCAGGAGAACGTGAACGTTCCCGGCGGGTCCATCGACGTCAACGGGGTGAAGTATCTCGTGCGCGTCGACGGAGAGTTCGATGATCCGTCGATCGTCGGCGACCTTGTGGTGACTACGGTCGAGGGCCGGCCCATATACGTCAGGGACATTGCGGAAGTGGAGTTCGGATTCACCGAACGCGAATCGTTCGCGCGGCTGGGGGACCAGCCCGTCGTGACCCTGGACGTGGTGAAGCGTTCCGGCGAGAACATCATCGCTACCGCGGACGCCGTCAGGGCCGAGATCGAGGCCATGCGCCCGCTGTTCCCGCCGTCCACGGTCGTATCCATCACCTCCGACTCGTCCGACGACATCGGTCAGATGGTGAACAGCCTCCAGAACAACATCATCTCCGGCCTGATTCTCATCGTCGGAATCCTCCTCTTCGTGCTCGGTCTCCGCACCTCAATCTTCGTCGCGCTCTCGATCCCGACTTCGATGTTTCTCTCGTTCATCGTCATCGGACTCCTCGGCGTGTCGATGAACATGGTGGTCCTCTTCTCGCTGATCCTCGCGCTGGGCATGCTGGTCGACAACGCGATCGTGATCGTGGAGAACATCTACCGCTTCCTTGAGGAAGGGTGGGACCGCAAGTCCGCCTGCAAGAAGGCCACGGGAGAGGTCGCCGTCCCGGTGATCGCCGCGACCGCCACGACGCTGGCCGCCTTCACGCCGCTGCTCTTCTGGCCAGGCATGGCGGGCGACTTCATGAGCTACCTCCCGCTCACGCTGATCATCACGCTCACCAGTTCGCTGTTCGTGGCCCTCGTCATCGTGCCAACCCTCTGCTCGATCTTTCTCGTTCGCGAAGGCGGGCGCCGCCGTCCGCTCAATCGCAACGCACGGCTCACGCTGCTCATTCTGGGGCTGCTGGTGCTGGCATCGATTGCGCTTTCGAATCCGCTGACGGCCGTTCTCTTCGTGGTTGTCGGAGGCGCGGTCTGGCTGCTCCACTCAAGACTGCTGGACCGGATGAGCCGGGTCTTCATGTCGAACGGATTCCCGCGCGTGGCTGGCTGGTATGAGCGGCGCCTGCGCTGGTCGCTGAGCAATCGTGCGGCCATCCTCCTGGTTTCGTTCGGGGCCCTGGCGGGCACGGTCCTCCTCTACAGCAGGTTCGCGGCCCCGGTCGAGTATTTCCCGGAAGACATTCCACCGGGCGTGCTGTTCGTATCCGTCGAGGCGCCCGTGGGCACGTCTGCGGTGGTCACGAACGGCTACGCGCGTCGTCTGAAGGAAGAGGTGGAGGGGCTGGCAGGCATCGTCGATGCCGAGACCATCGTCACGACGGTTGGAGGGAGCGGCGGCGGAGGCGGCCCGATGGGAGGGGGTGGCCCGTCGGGTCCGGAGGCGGGGCGTGTCACCCTGAGCATGGTGGACTTCCAGGAGCGCCGGTTCGACATCTTCGGGATGCTCGCCGAGATGCAGGAGACGATCGGCAGGGACCTGGCGGGAGCGGAAGTGCGGGTCGACAAGGTGTCCGAAGGCCCCCCGTCCGGGCCACCGGTGAACATCGAGATCTCCGGAGAGGATCCCGATCTCCTCGAGACGTTCGCTGCCGAGGCGGTCGATCTGATCGAGCGGTCTCCGGTCTATCCGCGCCTGGTCGGACTTGAAAGCGACATGGAGGATGCGCGGCCGGAGTTGCGCGTGGAGGTGGACCGCGAGAAGGCGAGCCTGTACGGGTTGTCCACGAACGAGGTCGGCTTTCTGGTGCGCGGTGCCATCAACGGCCTGGAAGCCGCCAAGTATCGCACGGGCAACGACGAATACGACATCATCGTGCGGCTGCGCGAGGAAGACCGCCGGGAACTGACATCGCTCGAAGAACTTACGGTGTTCACCGAGGGACGCCAGGTTCCGTTGCTTTCGGTCGCCGAATGGTCCGTCGACAGGGGCTACAGCTCGATTCGACGCAAGGACATGGATCGGATGGCGACGATCAGCGCCGAAGTCGCGGCCGGATACAACAGCAACGCGGTGCGCCAGGAGGTGGAGACCGTACTTGCCGGCTTCACGGAAGCGCTTCCCGCCGGCTATACGCTGTCGTTTACCGGAGAGCAGCAGGAGCAGCAGGAGGCGATGGCGTTCCTGACCGGTGCGTTCCTCGCGGCGCTGATGCTGATCGCCCTGATTCTGGTGACACAGTTCAACTCCGTCGTGAAGCCGCTGATCATTCTTTCGTCGGTGATCATGTCCACGACCGGCGTACTGATCGGGTTGATGGTGTTTGAAATGCCCTTCGTCATCATCATGACCGGCGTGGGCGTGATCTCGTTGGCCGGCATTGTCGTGAACAACGCCATCGTGCTGATCGACTACATCGACGTGCTCAGAAAGCGGGACGGACTGGGCACCCGGGAAGCGCTGATACAGGGCGGCAGGACTCGTCTGCGCCCCGTCCTGCTTACCGCGATCACGACAGCACTGGGGCTGGTACCGCTCGCGATCGGCCTCAACTTCGACTTCTTCGGGTTCTTTGCCAGTCTGTCTCCCGAGTTCTTCTGGGGCGGGGAGCAAGCGGCCTGGTGGGGACCGATGGCCGTGGCGGTGATCGTCGGCATCATCTTCGCCACCTTCCTGACATTGATCCTGGTTCCGGTCCTGTACAGTCTCGTTGCCGATCTGGTCCGCTTCTTCCGGCGGAAGGATCCCGAACCCGAAACCGAGGACTCGCGCGCGAGCACCTCTTCCCCCATTCTGGTCTCACCGTTGCGTACCGGGCCGGAATCGGAGCCCGAGGTCGCGGCGGCCGTGCGGAGTTGAGTCTCGAACGGAGAGATCGCACACCGAGTCCCCGGCTGGAGGTCTTGAAATGATGAACCGCCCGTTGTCAATGTCGCTGACGCTTTTCACCGCTCTGGCCGTTGCCGCCTGCGGCGGCCCGAGCGTCGAAATGGCGGGAATCGATGCCGTACGCGGTGTCGTCACTTCCGGCTCGGGCATGGTGGTGTCCGCCTATCCCGACGCGAGCGAGGCGGGGGCCCGGGTTCTGAGCGCGGGCGGCAACGCCGTGGACGCCGCGATCGCCACCGGCCTGGCGCTTGCCGTGACCCATCCCACGGCGGGCAACATCGGCGGAGGGGGGTTCATGGTGATTCGCTTCCCCGACGGCGGCGCCACCGCGATCGACTTCCGCGAGAAGGCCCCGCTCAAGGCGCACCCGGAGATGTTCGTCGGCGAGGACGGTGAATACTCCTACCAGATCCACCATCGCAGCCATCTGGCGGTCGGTGTCCCGGGTACGGTCGCCGGGTTTGCCCTCGCGCATGAGAGGTACGGAGATGCCGAGTGGCGCGATCTGGTGGAACCGTCGGTGGCGCTGGCCCGCGACGGCTTCGTCGTGAGTAACCGCCTCGCAAACTCGCTCTCCGGGAGGCTGGAGGCGTTCCGCGACTATCCCGCGACCTACGCCCAGTTCTCGAAGGACGGCGTGCCGTACGAGCCGGGCGAAGTGCTTGTGCAGGCTGACCTGGCGGGAACGCTCGAACGAATCAGGGACGAGGGCAGGGACGGGTTCTACAGCGGCGCCACGGCACGCCTCCTGGCGGAAGAGATGGAGCGTGGCGGCGGGTGGATCACCGAGGAGGACCTCGCCCGCTACGAAGCGCGCGAGCGCGAGCCGATCCGGGGAACCTATCGCGGCTACGACATCATCAGCATGCCACCGCCGTCATCCGGGGGAACGGCGCTGGTTCAGATGCTGAACGTGCTGGAGGGCTTCGACGTTGCCGCCATGGGTGCCGGCAGCCCCGAGTACGCGCACCATCTCGTCGAATCGATGCGCCGCGCCTTTCGCGACCGCGCGACGTTCCTCGCCGATTCCGATTTCGCCGATGTTCCCGTCGAGCGCCTGACGAGCAAGGAGTACGCCGCCGAGATTCGTGCGACGATCGCGACCGACGCGGCCAGCGTGTCGAGTCCCGCCGACGTTGAAGCGGCGCCCGGCTGGGAGAGCACCGAAACGACGCACTACTCGGTCGTGGACCAGGACGGGATGGCCGTTTCGGTTACCTACACCCTCGAAGGCGGCTACGGGTCGTACATCACCGTCCCGGGCGCCGGTTTTCTGCTCAACAACGAGATGGGGGACTTCAACGGCAGGCCCGGACTGACCAACGAGACCGGCCTCATCGGCACGGAGGCCAATCTGGCACGCCCGGAACAGCGGATGCTCTCGTCGATGACGCCCACGGTCGTCGCTCGCGATGGGGAGCTGGTCGCGGTGATCGGGAGCCCCGGAGGACGCACCATCATCAACACGGTACTCCAGCTCGTGGTGAACCTGGTGGACTTCGGCAAGCCTCCCGAGGGTGTCGTGGCGGCGAAGCGCCTGCATCATCAGTGGCTCCCAGACAGGGTCCGCCTCGAAGAGGGCTTCATGTCGGAGGAAGATGGCGCTTCGCTGGCAGCCCTCGGACACGAGGTGAGCTGGGGCAGGGGACAGGGAATCGCGCACTGCATTTTCGTGGACGGCACGACGGGTCAGCTTGTCGGCGTGCCTGATCCGCGGGACTCGGACGGGGCTTCAGCGAGCTACTGAAAACTCCGCTACCGCGCGCTCCAGCGGCCGATGCGAGCCCGCGGAAGAACGGATCTCCGGTAGCGTGTGCAGGTGCTATCCGCCCAGCCAGGCCCAGACGCTCACACCGAGGAAGTTGCCCACGACGTAGCCGAAGACCCCTGTCAGCAAACCGGGGGTCACGAGGCCGTGCCAACCCCGCCCGGCGGCAAGGGCCGCCGCGGTTGGCGGGCCCAGCACGCAGGCGTTCGACGCGGTCAGGATCTCGGCGTAGCTGAAGCGGAAGATCCTCGCCCCCACCGCCGAGAAGACCACCTGCACCAGGATCACGAGGCACGCGTAGGTCAGCAGCAGGGCCGCCGACCCGAGCAGCGAGCTGACGTCGGCCCCGGCGGCGTACACCACGAAGAAGACGTACAGGAGCAGCATTCCCAGTTCCTGGTCGCCCCGCAGTCGTGCCATCGTCCGGGGGACGAGGTTGGCAACCAATACGGTGAGCGCCGTCACGGCCAGGATCGAGTAGCGTGGCCGGCCGCTCGCCGTCGCCAGCCAGACCCCCGCGGCGCAGATCAGCAGGCTGAGCGCGATGCCCGCCGCCGTATGAACCGGCCATCCGGCCCCCGGCGAAGAGTCGGGATCCGTTTCCCGGGTCGGGTCGACCTCCACCGGGCCCACATCGCCCGGACGCTCCAGTTCCGGTCCGCGGAGCGGCAGCCACCTGCGAATGGCCGCGACGGTTGGGAGCAGCGCGAGGGCGAACAGGTAGGCGATCCCGGCCAGACTCTCCGCGGCGAGAGCAGCGGTCGCCAGACTGGGATCATCCATCCCGACGGCCTGTGAGACGGCCACGAAGTTCAGACCCCCACCCGTGTAGCCCCCGACCAGCATCCCGGCGTACTTGGCGGATTCGGGTACCGCGATCAGCTGGAACGCGAGAACGGCACCCGCGACGATCCCGGCCGCGGCGACCGCGAACGCCGCCAGGGTCCTGCCCCCCTGTCCAACGATGACCCGCAGGTCGGACTTGAAGAGCAGCAGCGGAATCGCCATCAGGATGAAGTACTCGTTGATGAAATCGTACGCCGGCGAGGCGAAGGGCAGCACTCCCGTGTTGGAGAGAAGCAATCCCCCCAGGAGGGCAAGCAGCGCCGCCGAGAGCGTCTTCGCCCACGCGAACCTGCCCTCCACGTAGATGGAGGCCGCCACCACGGCGAAGAGGATTCCGGTTACGGCAAGGACGTTGTCGGCGGGAACGAGCGGGTTCATCGTTTTTGCGCGGTCGCGACCCCTTCCGGATCCGACAGAAGCCGGGCCGCCAGCTCGCTCGCTTTTCGCGGGTCGGCCTTCCCCTTCGTCCGCTTCATGACCCCGCCGACGAAGAACCCGAGGAGGCCCGTTTGTCCACCCCGGTAGGCTGCCGCCTTCTCTGGGTAGGTTTCCATCATTCCCCGGAGGATGGCCAGCAGTGCCTCTTCGTCGCCGATTTCCTCCAGATCGAGTCGCTGGCGCATTCCCTCGAACTCCCCGCCTTCCCTGAGCAGCGCCTCGAGTACCGTGCGCCCCTGCCGGTGCGACATTTCTTCCTCGTCCACCGCCTCGACGAGGTCCGCGAGAGCCTCCGGCGCCAGCCGCCCGATGTCGTAGGCCGCACCGCTCCCCAGCAGCCTTGTGATTTCATTCACAAGCCAGGCGGCGATCGAATCGGCACCGTCGGGATACTCCGTCCGCGCGGCCAGGAACACCGCCCGCAGTTCGGGCGCCCGGGCCAGGTTGATCGACGCGGCTTCGCTCGCGCCGAGTTCGACCAGTTCCGTGAACCACAGCCGTTCCCCGTCCGTGCGCAACGCCTCCTCCGGCGGACGCTGCTGCGCGCTCGCAGGTCCGCGTGGGCGGACAGGCTCGCCCCGGACCCCATCGGCGCCGGTGGCCGCACCCCGCTTGCGCGCCTTCCAGCTGTCGCGCAGCGTCACTGTGCGGTTGAAAACCGGGGCGCCCTCCCCACAGTCTTCGGGGTCGGCGAAGAAATACCCGATGCGCTCGAACTGGTAATGGTCGCCCGGCCGGGTTCCGGCCACGCCCTGCTCCAGCAGCGCCCCCGTTACGATCTGCTCAGACCCGCGATTGAGTGTCCCGAGGAGGTCTTCGAGCGGAGGCTCCGCGACCGAAAAGAGCCGGTCGTAGAGCCGGATCTCGGCCCGCACCGCGCTCTTCGGTTCGACCCACTGAACCGCTCCCCGAACCCGGCGTCCCCTGGGAGCTACGCCCCCCCGCGTGGACGGATCCACGGTGCAGCGCAGCTCGGTCACCTTTCCTTCGCCATCCTTTACCACTTCGTTGCACCGG
This sequence comes from Gemmatimonadota bacterium, assembly GCA_022823145.1. Lineage (GTDB taxonomy): Bacteria > Gemmatimonadota > Gemmatimonadetes > Longimicrobiales > Gaopeijiaceae > Bin94. The sequence continues at coordinate 8,356 of JAJDXS010000065.1, read as the reverse complement.
ATGACGTAGGCGTACTTCAGGCGCACTTCGCCACCTGGCGTGAGGCGGCGAAAGCCCGGCGGCGGAGTCTCCTCGAAGTCCGAGCGGTCCATGAACACAACGCGCCCGAAGGGCAGTTCGCGCACCCCCCCGTCACCCGCGCCACCGGGGAAGCGCGGAGCCGTGAAAGTCTCGGTCCCTTCTTCCGGGTAGTTGGTGAGCACCACCTTCAACGGGTCCAGCACGCAGAAGGCGCGCGGAGCCTTGTCGTTCAGGTCGTCGCGAATGGCGAACTCCAGCTTGGCCATGTCCACCCTGGACTGCGCCCTGGCCACCCCCACCATGTCGCACATGGCCCGAATCGCCGCGGGAGTTACGCCCCGGCGCCTCAGGCCCGCGAGCGTGGGCATGCGCGGGTCGTCCCATCCGCGCACATGTCCCCCCTCGACCAGGGGCCGCAGCTTGCTCTTGCTCGTGATCACATAGTCCAGCACCAATGGCGCGAATTCCGTCTGTTCGGGGCGCGGCTGCGGCGCGTCCACATGTTCGAGCAGCCAGTCGTAGATCTCGCGGTTGTTCTCGAACTCCAGCGTGCAGAGCGAGTGGGTGACCCGCTCCAGCGAGTCGGACATGCAGTGGGCGAAGTCGTACATCGGGTAGATCGGCCAGTCGTCTCCGTGCCGGTAGTGGCTGGCGTGCCGGATCCGGTACAGGATGGGGTCGCGCATCACCATGTTCCGGTGGGCCATGTCGATCTTCGCGCGCAGGACGTGGCTGCCGTCGGCGAATTCCCCCGCACGCATCCGCCGGAAGAGGTCCCGATTCTCACCGGGGGCACGATTCCTCCATGGGCTGTCCACCCCGGGGCGGGTGACCGACCCCCGCCGCTCCCGTATCTCGTCCTCGGTCGACGAGTCGACGTAGGCGAGCCCCTTGTCGATGAGCACGAGTGCATACCGATACAGTTGCTCGAAGTAGTCCGACGCGTGGTACAGGTGTGGGCCCCAGTCGAATCCCAGCCAACGGATGTCCCGCTTCATCGCCTCGACGAACTCGGCCTTCTCGGTGTCGGGGTTGGTGTCGTCGAGCCGGAGGTGGCAGCGGCCGCCCGGGTGCTCCGAGGCGATTCCGAAGTTGAGGCAGAGCGACTTGGCGTGCCCGATGTGTAGGAATCCGTTCGGTTCCGGCGGGAATCGGGTCACGACGCGCCCGTCGTACTTCCCGGTCTCCAGGTCCCGCAACACCATGCTGCGTATGAAATCCATCGTCGCTCCCTTCCCGTGAATACCTCACCCGCTGCAAATCTGGCGCGACCACCGCGCTGCTGGTAGCCTTCCAGCCAGCAACGGCATCCGGGCCAACCGAACACAGGAGTCATGCAAGATGCCTCACAGGAAGATCACCACGCGTTCTCTCTGGGTATTGGCCCTCGTCGCGGCCGCCGCCCAATCCCCCGATCTCCAGGCCCAGCGGACCCAGAAGCCCGTCCTCCACGGCAAGGACTGGATGGCGATTACCGGGAAGCCCCTGGGGGCTACCGCCGGCGCCATGATGTTCCTCAAGGGGGGCAACGCCGTGGACGCCGCCGCTGCCATGCTGGGCGCGACGGCCACCATGTGGGACGTGCTCGGCTGGGGCGGCGAGACCCAGGCGCTCATCTACAATCCCGGGACCGGCAAGGTCATCGGGATCAACGCGCTCGGGGCCGCCCCCACCGGAGCCACTCCCGCGTACTTCCGTGAACAGGGGATGGAGATTCCCCCCGCCTACGGCCCCCTCGCCGCCGTCACCCCCGGAACCCCGGGCGGGCTCATGGTGATGATGGCGGAATACGGACGCCTCAGCCTCGCCGATGTCCTCGCCCCGTCGATCGACATGGCCCGCGGCTACCCGATCGAGGCCCAGGCGGCCAACTCCATCGAGGGTCAGAAGGAGCGCCTGGCGGAGTGGCCGTACTCCCGGGACGTCTTCCTGCCCCACTACGGAGAGGACCGCGCCGCCCCCGCCGCCGGCGAGCTCTTCGTCCAGGAAGACCTGGCCCGCACGCTGGAACAGCTGGTCGAAGCCGAGGCCGAGGCACTCGCCGCGGGCGCGTCGCGCAAGGACGCCATCATGGCCGCCTACGACCGCTTCTACCGCGGCGACATCGCCGAGGAGTTCGTGCGCGGGTCGCAGGAGCAGGGCGGGCTCCACACACTCGCCGATCTGGCGGACTGGCAGGTCTATCTCGAAGATCCGGTCAGCACGTCCTACAAGGGCATCGACGTGTACAAGCTGACCACCTGGGTGCAGGGTCCAGTCCTGCTGCAGGCCCTGAACATCCTCGAAGGGCTCGACGTCGCCGACATGGGCTACAACACCACCCGCTACATCCACGCCCTCTACCAGGCCATGAACCTGGCCTTCGCCGACCGCGACTTCTACTACGGCGACCCCTACTACCCGCCGGAGGAGCCCATCGACGGCCTGCTCTCGAAGGACTACGCCGCCGCGCGCGCCGCCCAGATCGACTGGGACCGGAACGACCCCGACGTCCTGCCCGGCGACCCCTACCCGTTCCAGGACGGAACCAACCCCTTCATCCACCTGATCGACTCCTGGAACACCGTGCCGGTCGCCACCCCCGACGACCCCGCCATGGACCCTGACGAAGCCTTCTACGCCGGCACCACCTCCATCCAGGCCGCCGACGCCGACGGCTGGGTCGTGTCGATCACGCCGTCCGGCGGCTGGATCCCCGCGGTCATCGCCGGCCGCACCGGCATCGGGATGAGCCAGCGGATGCAGAGCTTCGTGCTGGACGAGCGCGCCGGCCCCTACAACGTCGTGGAGCCGGGCAAGCGCCCGCGCGCGACCCTGACCCCCTCGCTGGCGCTCAAGGACGGCCAGCCCTTCCTGTCCTTCGCGGTGCAGGGGGGCGACGGACAGGACCAGAACCTGCTCCAGTTCTTCCTCAACGTCGTCGAGTTCGACATGAACGTTCAGCAGGCGGCCGAAGCGGCCAACTTCAACAGCTACCAGATGCGGAGCTCCTTCGGCGCGCACGAATCGCAGCCCGGGCGCCTCCTCCTCCACGACGGCGTGCCCGAGTGGGTCCGCGCCGATCTGCGCGGCATGGGCTACGACCTGACCTTCTCCGCACGTACCTCCGGCCCGATCAACGCGATCTTCTTCGATGCCGCCACCGGAACGATGTGGGGCGGCTCCAGCAACCACGGCGAGGACTACGGAATAGCGTGGTGAGGAGGGGGGAGGAGAGCGACGCCGAACCGCTCGGCCACCGCCTCACGATCGAGGGCGAGGGGCACCCGCCCGTCTCCGGAATCATGGTCGAGGCGGCGGATCCGGCGGCCCTGCTCGTGCTTGGCCACGGAGCCGGCGCCCCCATGACCCACCCGTTCATGGAGGCCCTGTCCCTGGCGCTGTCGGCCGAGGGAATCTCCACGGTGCGCTACAACTTCGCCTACATGGAGATCGGACGCCGCCGCCCGGATCACCTGCGCCGCCTCCTGGCCGTCGTCGCCTCCGCGCTGCGGGCGGGCCGTGACCGCGCAGACGGACTCCCGCTCCTGGCTGGAGGCAAGTCGATGGGGGGCCGCATGACCTCAACGCTGGTAGCGGAGCGGGCGGACTCGGCAGGGGAGCGAAGGCCGCCTGACGGCCTTGTGTTCTTCGGCTTCCCGCTCCACGCCCCGGGCCGGCGCGGCACCGAGAGGGGGGACCACCTCGCGCGCGTCCCCTGTCCCATGCTCTTCCACCAGGGCACGCGCGACCGGCTGGCCGACCTGGAGCTGCTGCGGCCTCTGATCGATGCTCTCGGGCCCCGGGCCACCTTGCACGTCGTCGAGGGCGGCGACCACTCGCTCAACCCACTCAAGCGCTCGGGACGCACCCTGGACGACGTGCTCGCCGAGGTGGCAGCGGTCACGCGCCGCTGGATCGACCAGGTCGCCTCGGGGAGACCCGCGGCACCGTGACCGATACCTCCAACCCGCTGCGGGAGCATGGTTTCCCGATCCCCTTCGACCGCATCACCCCGGACGATGTGGTCCCCGCGGTTACCGATGTGCTGGCGCGGGCGCGCGAGCGCGTCGACGAACTGGGCGCGGGCCGGGGCGGCGGATATGCCGAAGTGGTGGGAGAACTGGACGACATCGTCGAATCGGTGGAGAGGACCTGGGGACCGGTCTCCCACCTGAACAACGTGGCCTCCACGCCGGAGCTACGTGTGGCGTACGGCGAGGCGCTCCCCGAGATCACGCGCTTCTCGAGCCGCCTGCATCACCACGCGGGACTGTACCGCAGGTTGCGGGACTTCGCGGCGTCGCCGGAAGGGCGGGCGCTCGCCGGCCTCCGCAGGCGCCACCTGAATCGCACGCTGCGCGAGTTCCGGCGTGCGGGCGCGGAGCTCGGCGGGGAAGAGAAGGAGTCACTGGAACGCCTGCGCGTCGAACTCTCCGAACTCGGGCGCCGCTTCGAGGAGAACCTCCTGGACGAGACGGCCGCCTTCAAGAAGCTGGTCAGCGAAGCCGACGCCCTGGCCGGACTTCCCGAGACGGCCCTGGAACGCGCGGCGCAGCTTGCCGCGGAGCAGGGCGAGGAGGGGTGGCTGCTCACGCTCGACATGCCCAGCGTGCAGGCGGTGCTGCAACACGCCGACGACCGGACCCTGCGCAGGGAGATCCACACCTCCTACCTCGACCGCTGCACCTCGGGCGACCGCGACAATGAACCCATAGTCACCCGCATCCTCCAGATCCGGCGCCGCCTCGCCGAAATCCTCGGCTACCCGGACTTCCCCGACTACCGCCTCGAGATGTTGATGGCGGGCTCGGGCGGCAGGGTGCGCGGCTTTCTCGACCAGCTCATCGACCGCACGCGCATCTTCCACGATCGCGACACGGCCGCGCTGCTGGAACGCTCGCAGCGCTCCGGCCTCGGCTCCCTGGAACCCTGGGACGTGTCCTGGCTGATGGAGAGGCTCCGTCGCGAGCACTTCGATGTCGACGACGAGATGCTGCGGCCCTGGTTCCCCCTGGATGAGGTCCAGGCCGGCCTCTTCGAAATCGCCCGCCGGCTCTTCGGCCTCTCGGTCGAGCGGGTGGACAATCCCGCCGTCTGGCACGAGGAGGTTCGGTACTTCGAGGTGCACGACGAAGGCGGCGTCCACCTGGGGTCGTTCTACACCGACTGGTTCCCGCGCGACACCAAGCGTCAGGGAGCCTGGATGGACAGCCTCGTCTCGGGCGGCCCTGCGCCCGACGGCAGCTTCAAGCCGCACCTGGCTTTCATCGGGGGCAACTTCAACCCGCCCACCGCGTCTCGTCCAGCGTTGCTCACGCACCGCGAAGTCTGCACGCTCTTCCACGAATTCGGCCACCTGCTGCATCACACCTGCTCCCGTGTGGAGATCCCGTCGCGCGGCGGCGTGAACGTGGCATGGGACTGGGTCGAGGTGCCGTCGCAGATCATGGAAAACTGGTGCTGGGAGCGCGAGGCGCTGGACCTCTTCGCGCGCCACCACGAAACCGGCGAGGCGCTTCCGGACGAGCTGCTGGAACGACTTCTCGCCGTGCGGCGCTTCATGGGGGGATGGCTGCAGATGCGGCAGCTCTCCTTCGCGAACCTCGACCTGGAGCTGCACCGCACGTACCGCGGCGAGATCCCGGTGATGGACTACGCGGCCGCCGCACTTCGCCCCTTCGTCCCTTCCGCGCGCTTCGTTGAGCGCCATATCCTGCCGTCCTTCGCCCACCTCTTCGCCGGGGGGTACGCGTCGGCCTACTACTCCTACCTCTGGTCGGAGACTCTGGAGGCGGACGCCTTTTCCCGCTTCGAGGGCGAGGGCGTGCTGGATCCGGCGGTTGGTCGGGCGTTTCGAGACTGCATCCTCGCACGCGGCGACAGCCGGGACGCAGACGAGCTCTTCCGCGACTTCATGGGACGCGATCCGGATCCGGGGGCGCTGATCCGGCGCAATCTGGGGTCACCCTGACGTTACGTCAGGGTCAAGGGGGTTTGTATCTTGTTTGATTCTTGGACTTACGGGCTTCGGTGGCCGGATTCCCGCTATTCTGTTCCCGCCAAAAGCGGGATCAGACGGAAACTCTGCGGCGAGCTTCCAGTGCCTTCCGAAGCTGTCCTTCGTCGGCTCGCTGGTAACACTGAAGCACCGTCTTGGCGGTTTTCCAGCCGCCCAGCTCGCAGAGCACCTTCAGCGGCTGGTCCATGAGGTCGGAGGCAAACTTCCGCCTCAGCGAGTGCCAGCCCCGTCCGGGCTTCGGCTCCAGACCCGCGAGCTTCTCGGCCCGATACCACCAGTAGCGGACCACCGACCGGCCAGCGCACCTTGAGGTATCCGTTGACGCGGGCAGCACCGGAGTGTCTCCCGCCCCCGGATTCCTCCTTTGCGCCTCTTCCAAGGCGGCGAGGGCCTCGGCTGTGACCGGCGTGCAGTGCTCGTATCCGGTCTTCTCGTGCTCCGCTCTCCACCGGATGACTCCGCCATCGCGGTCGATATCGGACCATCGCAGGTGGCGGATGGCTCCGATTCGGTGTCCCGTCTCGTGCGCGAGCACGAGCGCGACATGGAACCGCCAGTCGAACTGCCGGGACACGCCGAGTAGCGCTTGGTACTCCACCTCGGACAACACCACCCGCGTGGGGTTCTTCTCCGTGGGCGTCCTGAGACCCCTCAAGGGATTCGACGCGAGCAGGAGTTGGCCCCGCTCGTCCCTCGACTTGGCGGCCCAGTTGAGCACGGCGATCAGGAACTTCAGGTCGTGCTCGATCGTCCGGTCGGACACCGGCCTTCCGCTCGGGCCAACCCTGCCCGCGCGCCGTGCCCGGATGAACCGGTCCCAGTCGCGCTGAGACAGGGTTTCGGGCCTTCGGTCTCCCCCGAAGAACCGGAGGAACATCCTCGCCGCCGCCCTGTCGGACCGCTGGGATGTCTCCGCCTTCGTGGGCGTCACCTCTTCCCTGTAGATGTCAAGAAGCCTTCCCAGGGTGAGCGGCTCGGGCTCGGACTCGGCTGCGCCGTTGGGCTGGTGGACCGCGAAGCCAGCGGCAACCTCGTCCGCCTGCCTCTTGGCCCTCATCCAATCGCGGTGCCCCAGCGACTGGGTGAGCCTGCGCCCGTTCTCGCGCCACTCGATCTGGTATCGGCCGGTCTTCGGATCGGGGAACACCCGGACCCGGTTCCGGCCCCATTCGCCGGCGCCGTAACTGCGCCGACTTCGTTTCGTGCGTGCCATCATTCGATTCCTCTCGTGATGGACTGCACGATCTGCGCGGTTGAAACCTCGCGCCGGGACGGCGTCTCCGCCAGACGGGCGGTCGGCGGCGCTGCGGGCGGTGCGGCGTTCGGGCGGCAAGCGACTGGACGCCATCAGCGGCTCGGACCCTGATCGCGATCCGGTCCAGGGCGGCGCATCAGATTCGCAGCCCGCGCGGTCTCGCGACGGTGGATGTCCCCAAATATTCGGCCAAGTGTGTCGTCAGCACGTCCAGCCGCTCGATTCGCTTCTGCAAGGCTTCGTTCTCCGCGCTCAGCCGCTCGACGTGCTCCAGCAAGGCCTCGACCTGCCGCCGCAAGGCTTCGACCTGCTCGGAGTGCCGCCGCCGTTCCATCCCGGACTGCGCGGACAATCTCTTCAAGGCCTCCGTCAACTGCCTCTCCAGCTCGGTCATACAGCTCCCTCACTCTCTCCACAGCTTTATGTAGGGCCGCCCGTCCACGGTGAAGTCCGTCAGGACCGGCGTGCCGCGCGGCAGCGTCACGTACCGCTCTCCGTTGACTTCCCGAAGCCCCACGCCCCAGGTCGTCTCCTCGATCTCGGCGATCATCTCGCGCCCTCCCTCGATCTCGATCTCCGCCAGCGAGATGTCCTCGATCCGGTCCTGAATGCTCCTCGACAACCACCGCATCGTCGCCCAGCTTCCGACGAAGATGCCGAGCCAGAGAGCCATGCCGACGATCAGGGGCCGGAGCCACGCCTTGACCAACAACTCGCGCATCTTCCCGACCGCCTCCGCCGTATCGCGCTCGATGGAACGCAGCGCGCTCCTGGCGACGCGCCGCGAGTTCTCGCCGAGCCGCTCCAGCTCGTTCGCGGTCAACTTCTCGATCTCCCTGCGTTCGGTCTCCAGCCGCCTCCCGAGCCGGGCGGTCAAGTCGTTCGCTTTGGAATCCAATGCCGTACAGTTCTCCTTTCAGCCGCCACCGGTCCCCCGTCTCGGGGTCCAGCGCGGTGACGTAGTCCATGCCTTGGCGCGGCACTTCAAGGCCGGCCTCGCGCAGCGCGTCTACGACCTCGTGGCGATTCCGCACGGTCCCGTGCTCGACACGCTGGAGCAGGTAGTCCCGGATCAGGTC
>JAJDXS010000083.1 GCA_022823145.1 Gemmatimonadota bacterium | reverse complement strand
GCTCTCCGGGCTTCTCGTCCTCGCTCGCTTCTCCAGAGTCGCTCGTTGCCCCTCTCCACCGTTGGAAGGGCGTAAGCACTAACCAAATCACACACCATCAACCCCAACAACTAATCGTCCGTGAAAGCGGGGCAGGTCCATGGGCGCATGAGACATGTTGGTGCCCTGGGCGCAGGTTGCGCCAGCAAGCCTCGAGGCGTGCACGGACGGCTACCGTGCAACGTATTTGCATCGTGGGAACGCCCAACTATCGTCAGAATGTACCCTTTTGGGAGGTCGATTCATGAGATTCGTGTGCGTTGGGCTCGTCACGCTTCTGGCCGCCTGCGGCGGCGACACCGGGGGGTCGTCCGCTCCACCGCCGAGCGAGGATCTTCCGCTCGCGCCCGATTTCGAAGAGGTGTACCGGATCGGCGGGATCGAGGCGGAGGGGTGGGACGCGTTCAGCGAGATCGCCGACATGGGCTTCGACGCTCGCGGTCACCTCTATGTGCGGGACGGGACCGGGTCCTCCACCCGAATCGTAGCCGTCGACGGGGCCGGTGCCCTGGTGGCGGAGTTCGGGAGCATGGGCGACGGGCCGGGCGAGCTTCGGCAGGTCGGACACATGGTGGCCCGGCCCGAGGGTGGGACCGTGATCGTCGACGATGGACACCGGGCCTACCTGCTGTTCGGACCCGACGGGTCGTTCGAACGCGCGGTCCGTTTTGCGGATTCGGGTGCCTCCCAGCCTGCTTCCGCCGAGCGTGTGCGCCACGGGCGTGAGGGAGAAGCGCTGTTCCTGACACGACGTTCGACGGCGAGTTTCGGTCAGGGCGAAGCGTCCGTCAGGTCGGGGGACCGCACGGTCTACCGGGTGTCGCTCGACGGTGAGGAAGCGGCCGCGGTTCCGTTTGCGGACGGTTGGAAACCGGTCGCGGAGCGGCGGGTCACGATGGAGACCGAGGATCCGTCGGACATGTTCGGCATGCTCAGCGACGCGTACGTCTACTTCTCGCCCCGCCTGGTGTTCGACGTCTTCCCCGGCGGTGGAGTGGCGTACTCGGATTCCTCCGCGTACGAGGTCAAGACTCGGACCGCGGATGGCCCGCCGCGCGTCGTGGGCCGGCCCCTGCACCCACAGCCCGTCACGGAACAGCTTCGGGAACGCGCACGGGCGCGGGCGCTGGAAGAATTCGAGTCCTCCGTCGAGGGGCAGTTCACTTCCTCGGCGCGCGGCGGTGTTCCGGCAGCGGCTCGTGCGCAGGTGGCTGCCATGATGGAAGGCTTCCTGTCCGGCATGCGCGATATGGTGGAAAACGCGAGTTTCATGCCCGAGGTGCCGCTTGTCCGGGATCTTCGCACTACCTGGGAGGGGGCGATCTGGGTGGAACGCTGGGGGAGCGATCCCCTGGCGCAAATCGACCTCACCGTTGGAGGGTCGGGCGACGATAGCGCCGCTGACGAGGAGCCCGCCGACGGATGGATCGATGTCCTGGCGCCGGGGGGCGAGTATGTGGGCACGTTCTCGCTCCAGGAGACGCCCATGCCCGGCGCGTTCGGGCCCGGTGGCCTCGTCGCTTTCGTCGAGACGGACGAATTCGGCGTCCCGACGATCGTCGTGAAGCGGCTGCCCGCCGAGGTCCGATAGGACTGCGCTGGGCGAGGCCCGCGACCCGCGGGCAACAAAAAACGTTGCGCGGGTACCAGAGGACCGCGTCAGAACGCCAGCGGCATTCCGAGCGCCGAGGCGGCTCCGCGCAGGGCCGGAGTGTCGCCGCCGATCTCCCGTGGCTCGCCGAAGTGCATGCTCCACTCCACGCGTGCCGTGAAGAGGACAACGCCATGCCAATCACCCCAGAAGCTCGACCACCAGCGCAACCCGACGTCCCCGCTGTCCCAGATCGACGCGGCTATCGGTTGGGTCCTCCTGCGGTGTCGTGACGCGATCTGGTCGGGGGCGATGCGTCGGCGGCGCAACGTGGCCGGATCGCAGAGGTCGATAATACCCGCAGCCTCTTCCGCCCCGAGTTGGACATCGACCAGCGCCAGGGGGTGTCCGGCCCTGCGCAGATGAGCGGTCCGTAGCGGCCAGTTGCGCCAGGGCTGCAGTGCTTCGGCGATCGCGTGGTCGGGAGTTTCAGCGAGGTAGAGGACCGGAGAACAGGCTATCGGGAGATCGAAGCGTCCCCGGGCGGTCGTCGGGGGGATGTGGGACGGCGAAAAGGGCCTCCCATCGGGCACGTCGCGATCCCAGGGGAAGACTCGCCAGTAGAGGGCCATGGCCAGCCGCGGCTCAGGCGAAGACGCTGGCCTTCATCGCTTCGAGAGCGCCCACGACCTCGGCGAGCTGGCCTTGCTGGATGTGGTAGGCCGGTGTCGCACCATCAAGGTGGGCGTTCGCTCCGGTCAGCCACTCTTCGATGATCTCGCGTTCGAGCCAACGGAGGAGCATCTCGACGACCAGCGCGAGCCCGGCGAGGCGGTCGGCGTTCTCCCGGTCCGGGCGCTGTCCGCCGCGCCAACGCGAGACCTGCGATGCGGAGACACCCAGGATTTCCGCCACGTTCCGGTCGGAATGGACCACCGAGCGAATCATCTGCAGGTGGCTGCGGGCCCTTGCGGAGCGACGGTCGGGTGTTTGCTCGGCGGCTTGACTCATGGGGTCAAGCTAAAGGGTCCGTGACAAGCGCGCAACAAAAAACGTTGCGCGGCCGGACGAAGCCGTGTGCTCTACCGCAGCGTCGGCTTGTCCAGCGCGTCCCACCCGTAGGCGCGCTGGATGCGTGCGATCACCTCCTGGAAGACCTGGCCGCCGCCCGATGCGTTGGTCATCACCGCGGCGCCGTAGCCCTTCGCCTTGTGGGCGACGAGGTAGCAGGTGAAGCCCCAGTTGCCGCCCCCGTGGCTGAAGTACCAGCCCTGACCTTCTCGGGCAATGCTGAACCCCACCGCGAAGTCGCCCACGCCAACCGGGCTGAGCATCTCGGCGGCCGACGCGGCCGTGAACACGCGGTCCGGGTCGCCGCGCGCGGCCTTCTGTACCTCGATGGCGAAGCGCGCGAGATCACGGGCGTTGGTCCAGAGCCCCGCCGCAGCCATCGCCGAGTAGACGTGCCACTTGGCGTCGCCCAGAGCCCGCCCGCCGGCGTGTGCCCGCGCGGCGTTGGCGTCGCGGTCGGGCGGTAGGGGCTGCTCGAAGGTGCTCGTGGTCATGCCGACGGGCTCGAGCACGGTCTTGCGCATGAGTTCCGGAAAGGGCTCGCCGAAGACGTCGGTAAGCGCGAGCTGCATGATCGTGGTGCCGCCACCCGAGTAGTGCATGGCCGTGAGCGGGGGCCGCACCATGGTCACGGCCTCCACGTTCGACGGCTCGTCGCCATCGAGGATCTGCACCGCCGTGGGACGCGGCACGCCGGGGTCGTAGCCGGGGAAGCCGTGTCCGTCGCCGAGCCCCGCGGTGTGGCTGAAGAGCAGACGCGGCGTGACCGGCCGCTCGTCGGTGAAGCCATTGCCGTCCAGCCGCCATGACTCGAGGATCGTGTTGATGTCGTCGTCGAGAGAGAAGCGGCCCTGCTGCACGGCCACCATCGCCGCCATGGCGGTCACGGGCTTGCTGATCGACGCGGCCTGGAACAGCGTCGCGACATCGACCGGGGCACCGGTCTCGACGTCCGCGACGCCGTAGCCCTTGGCCCAGTGCACGTCGAAGTCGTGGATCACGGCCACGCTGATGCCGGGCACGCCGAACCGCTCCATGAGCCCTTCGAGCGTGAGCACGTCGAGCCCCTGGCGGTTCGGCGTCTGGGCGCCCTCGATGACCGCCTGCATCTCGGCGGGGGTGCCTGCCGTGCCGCCTGCGCCGCCGCGCTGCTGGGAGGCCACCGGCGCTGGCACGGCCACCAAGGCAAGCGCGGCCTGCAGAGCCACGACGGCGGTGAGCGCAACCTGCCCCATCCTGCTGGCAAGTCTTGTCATCCTGCTACTCCTTCACGGCCTGAATCGTCCCGCCGTGGATCGACTGAGCGAAGTCGCGGACCTCGGCCTCCCGCGTCGGGTCGCGGCGGATCACCTCCTGCACCTGCGGGTCGCCGAGGATGTGGCCGGACGGATAGCGCTGGCGCTTTTCCACGCTGATGTCCGTGAAGCCCGCGGCGGACAGGTCGGCCTCGTACTCGCCGATCCGGACCGGGAGGCAGCCGACAAGCGATTCCTTCGAGTGGGCGACGAAGTCGGGCATGGGGCGGCTCGACACCAGGTCCGAGATCATGACGCGGCCGCCCGGCCTGAGCACGCGCATCGCCTCGGCAAGCACGCGCGGACGGTCGGCCGAGAGGTTGAGGACGCAGTTGGAGATGACCGCATCGACACTGGCGTCGGCGACCGGCAGCGCCTCGATCTCGCCCAGGCGGAACTCGACGTTGGCGACGCCGACCTTGAGCGCGTTGGCGCGGGCGCGCTCCACCATCTCCGGTGTCATGTCGACGCCGATGACCCTGCCCTCCGGCCCGACGCGTTCGGCGGCGAGGAAGCAATCGATCCCGGCGCCCGAGCCGAGGTCGAGGACGGTCTCTCCCGGAGCCAGTGACGCCAGCGCGACCGGGTTGCCGCATCCCAGGCCGAGGTTGGCGCCCTCGGGGAGGCTGGCAAGTTCGTCCTGGTCGTAGCCCACCGAGCAGCCCATTTCGTCGGCGGTGGGGGTTGCGACGGCCCCGGTTGCGCTGGTGTTGGCTGCCGATGGACCGCAATCGTCGGGGCCGCAGCAGCTGTCGCCCGTCACGGCCGCGCGGGCATATCGTTCACGCACCGCGGCGCGGCGCTCGGTGGTGTTGATGGTCATGCCGTGCCTCTCCGGGCGGCGGGTGCCTTCGGGTCTCGCACCCGCTGGAGCAGGATGAGTCCGATCAGGAACAGTGCGGTGAGGACGAGGAAGCCGGGTCGCTGGTTGCCGGCGGCGAGGTAGGTCACCCAGCCGAAGAGCAGCGGGCCGAGGACGGAGGACGACTTTCCGCAGAGCGCGTAGAAGCCGAACATCTGGGCTTCTCTGCCGTCGGGGATCAGCGACGCCACGAACGCCCGGCTGGCTGACTGAACCGATCCGAGGCCGAACCCGGCGACGACTGCCAGGATGTAGAAGGCGCCCTGGCCCTGGATGAAGTACGCGGCGACGCCCGCGGCGACCCAGAGCACCAGCACACCGGTCAGCACCCGTTTGGGGCCCATCCGGTCTGTCGGTCTGGCCAGGGTGAGGGCCCCGACCAACGCCGAGAACTGCACGATCAGGAACAGAATGATCACGCCCTGCGTGGTGAAGCCGAAGGTCACCCCTGCTATCACGCCGGCCATGGCGATGATGGTCAACACACCGTCGATATAGAAGAAGTACGCGAACATGAACCTGCGAAGGTCCGGAACCTGCCAGACCTCGGCGGTGATCTTCTTCAGGTTGGACATCCCCCACGCGGCCGCCTGGCCGACACCCATTACACTCGTCCGGTCGCGCGGCAGAATCCGGAATGCAGGGATCGAGAAGATCAGAAAGAAGGCGACAACCGTGGGCCATATGAACTCGTACCGCTCCTGCATGCCAAGGGGCAGCACGAGGAGCAGGCCCAGAGCCGACCCGAGGTATCCCCAGCCGAATCCCTTCCCCGACACCTCCCCGAGGCGGTCGACCGGAGCGATGTCGGGGAGGTACGCGTTGTAGAACACGACGGCGCTCTCGAAACCGACGTTCGCGATGACGAAGAAGACGAACCCGGCGACGATCATCCCCGGCTGCAGCGTCGACATGAGCGCCACCCCCAGCAGGCAGCAGGCCACATAGAAGCCGAAGAACTTCTTTCTGGCGCCGCTACGATCCGCGATCGCTCCCAGCAGGGGCGACGTGAAGGCGACAAGCAGGGCGGAAGCCGACACCGCCCAACCCCACCAGAGTTCTCCCAGTCCCCCGCCGTCCGCGACGATGACATTGACGTAGAACAGCGGAAACACCGCGGTCGTCACGACCGCCGGGTATATGGAGTTGGCGAAGTCGTAGAGAATCCACGCCCGGACGGTGCGCTTGTCGTGGGTCAAGGGCTCGAGTCCTCTGTGGTTGTCAACGGGCGTGATGGGCTACCCGCGGGTACCGAATCTATCCGCCACGCGCGCGCTTGATTCCCGCGGCGACTCCCGTACCGATTCCCGCCCCGACCACCACAGCCGGCAACATCGTGACGAGCGGCACGGCGGATACCACCACGGCGGTGGCGGCGCCCGTGACCAGCCCGACGCCGACCGCCGGCTTCTCCGCGATCTTCGTGTAGCGGAGCTTGCGCGAGATGAAATCCTTCGACTTCACATGTCCCAACACGCCGGCGGCACCGGCGATTCCGAGACCAATCAATTCAAACATCTGGTTTTGTCCTTTCCCGGGAGCCCGAACTCCCGCGTTTTCCGCTCTCCTACGCCCCGCGCGGCCCGATCGTTTCCCCCTTGGGGCCCGAGCGACCGCGTGGCGCGGCGCAAATCCTTCTACGACGACCGGCTCATCTCCGTCCAGGCCCGGCTCACCTGGGTGGACACGTCCTGCAGGGCGAAGATCGAAGCCGCGTCCAGTTTTCTGCTGATTTCCCTGCCCACCAGCCTCCTCAGGAAGCGCAGAGGCTCCTGGAAGTCCGCATCGAACAGCGGGTCGGCCCCGCGGTTCAGATTCTCGAGGATTCGCAGCGCAAGATAGGTGTCGTCCAGGAGCCCCGCCATGCCCTGCGTCATCTCGGGGATCAGGTCGATCGGGTTGATGAAATATTTCGCGGCGTGCTCCAGCAGAGGCATCACCACGACCTTCAGTCCGCGCTGTTCGGCCGCCTGGGCGGCGCGCGCCAGGAGCAGCGGGACGGTCTCGACCACCTCGACCGCCACCGAGGCCGCGTCCGCCACCTCCTGCTCGGTCGCGGTCGGCGCCATCTGCCGGATGAACTCCTCCAACTTGCCATCGTCGCGCACCTTCGCGCTGTCGATGACCGCCTGCACGTCGCGCAGGTTCATCTCGCACCCGTCCTGCGGTAGACCGTCAGCCCGCCGCCGTTGCCGCCCGCGACCAGGTCCAGGTCGCCGTCGCCGTCCAGGTCCGTAAACGCGGGCGCGGTGAAGGTGGGTACCGGCGGCCCGAACGGCTCGGTCTCCACGAATACAGGCTCGGAACGCGTGCCTTCGTTGAGGTAGATGCGGATCCCCGACGCCTCCGTGCCGACGGCCAGGTCCAGATCGCCGTCGCCGTCCCAGTCCACGATGGCGGGAATGCTGCGGCGGCCGATGTCGATGTCCTGGAACTCGTCCGAGACGAACTGGAAGTCGGGAGCGGTGCGGGTGCCGTCGTTGCGGTAGTAGTTGAGCGTGCCCGAGGACTCGCCGACGAGCAGGTCGAGGTCGCCGTCGCCGTCCAGGTCGCCCAGCGCCGGGGTTGTGTTGCGGCCGCGTGTGAGGGTGGCCGCGGCCGAGTCGACCAGGGTCCAGCGGGGCATCACCCCGTCACCGTCGCCGTTCCCGCTGCCGCCCGTGCCCCCATCACGGTCGTTGCGATAGTACGCCACCTCATCGCCCCATTGACCGAGGATCACGTCGTCGTCGCCGTCGCCGTCCAGGTCGCCGAACGCGGGCGCGTAGTGGTACGCGTCGGGCAGCCCGGGCAAGGGCCCCCGAGCCGAGAAGACGGGAGCTCCGGCGGATCCAGTGTTCTCGTAGACGTAGATGCGCCCGGTGCGCGTGTTGTCGGTCTCGATCTTGTTTGACAGCAGCAGGTCGAGGTCGCCGTCGCCGTCCAGGTCCGTGAAGGCGGGAAACGACTCGCTGCCCACGTCGATCGTGCGGATCAGCCGCGTGGTCGCGACCGAGAAGCTGCCGCCCGCCCCCTGCTCGAACTGGTACAGGTTCTCGACGCTGGTCCGGTTCGGGTTGAAGGCGCCGCCCAGCACGCCCATGGTGAGGTCCATGTCGCCGTCGCGGTCGATGTCACCCAGCGCCGGTGCGTTGTACCCCGAGGTGGCGACCGGATCCCCCACCGGCCACGGTCGCGGCGTCCCCCGCAGCACGGGGCGCTGGCAGGTGCCGGTGTTCTCGATCAGCAGCAGGCCGGGCTCGAAGAAGTCGCCCCAGAAGAGATCGTGGTCGCCGTCCTGGTCGAAGTCCTGGAGCGCCATCGTGTTCGCGCCGTGGAGGCTTCCCTGCATGGCGCCGACGATCTCGATGTCCTCGAACGAGTCGGTGATGTGCTCGAACCTGGGCACGCCGTTCTCGTCGACGGTCTCGGCCTCGTACCGCGTGATCGTCCCCGTGAGGCGTCCGATCAGCAGATCGAGGAACCCGTCGCAGTCGATATCCGCCGCATTCGGGATGTTCTGCCGGTCCGAAAACACCGCCTCGCCGTTCACGTCCCGGATCGTGTCCGCAGCGAGCACGTACGATGCCGGCCCCGCACCACCGTCGTTCCTGTAGTAGCGGATGTAGCTGTACGGCGCCTCGGCCAGCAGATCGAGGTCCCCGTCGAGATCGACGTCGACGAAGCGAAACCACTCGCCCACCGACAAGTCCTCGAAGGTGTCCGTGACCCAGCGATACTCACTCCGCGACCCCTCGGCGACATTGCGGAAAAACATCACCTGGTCGGAGATCTCCTGCACGAACAGATCCAGGTCGCCGTCGCCGTCGGCATCCGCGAGCTGCGGCCGGGGCAGGTTGAAGCCGCCGAGGAAGGGATGGTCGACAGGATCCCCGGCCTCGTCCCGGACCTCGATCCCATACACCACACGTTCCCACCCGGACTCGCCTGCGGCATTCGCCTCGGCCGCGTTCTGGGCCGTCGCACAGGAGGCGAGCCCGGCCACCGACAGCGCGACCGCCAGCGCGGCCGCCCGGAGGCGCTCGCCCGGCACCTCCCTGACCCGTGGCGCCTCGCGGCCACCCCGGTCACCGGTTCCGGTGCGCGGCCCCCGCATCTTCCGCGTCCCCCCTACCCCGCCGGCCCGATCGAGATTCCCGCCGGATAGGCTCCCACCTCGATGATCTGCACGACCTCGAAGGTGCGCGTGTCGATCTTCACCACCGTGCCGACCTCGGCGTTGTTCTCGACCTCGCGGCTGGGCGTGTAGGCCCCCTTCTCGTTGCGGTTCGAGACGAAGAGGTAGCGCCCGTCGGCCGTGACCGCGCTGCCGTGGGGCTCCACGATCCCGCGTCCGGTGGCGCGGCGCGTGACCGTCCACCCTTCGGTCTCGACCTCGATGATCGCGTCGTCGTCCTTGGCACCGAAGTAGACGCGGGAGCCGTCGGGCGAGTACACCGGGTGCCACGGCTGCGTCCCGACGTCGACTTCGGTGAGCAGGTCGAGGTCGGGCGAGTTGGCGTCGAAGACCAGGAGCTTTCCGGTGAGCTGCGCGGTGGCGACCAGGTGGCGACGGTCGGGGGACAGCGCGAACTGCACGAAGGTGTGCGGGGGACCGTCGACGTCGGCGAGCTCGATGTCGCCGGAGCCGCCTTCCACCACGGCGACGCGGTTCTCGACGAGCGAGGCCGCGAAGATGCGGTCGCCCTCGGCGTCGACGGTGAGCGCATGGGGCCGCGGGAAGAAGACATCGAGTTCCTCCACGCTCATGTCCTCGCGCACGATGGCGCCGATGCGCTGCGGCGGGTTGACCGCCATCATCGAGCGGCCCACGTACAGCAGGTCGGTGGAGGGGTCGACCGCCAGGAGGCCGGGCGTCTCGAATGGGGCCCGGCCGACCAGTTCGCCCCCGGCGGTGAAGCGCAGGACGTGCCCGCCGCCGATCAGCGAGACGTACCAGTGCCGCCCGTCGGGGTCGACCGCAGTGTCGTGGGGGCGGCAGTTGGCGTCGAAGCCGAGTTCGGTCATGTCGATCGTGCGCACGACCTCGCCGCTCGCGACGTCGATGATCGAGACGCTGGCCGCGGTCTGGTTGGCCACGTAGACGCGCTCGCCGCCGGGCGACTGGGCGGTGGCCGGGGTGGGGCCACCGCCTGGCAGCCACGCGAGGCCCGCGAGCGGTGCGAGGAGGGCGGCCTTGCGCAGGCGCCCCGCGATCCCGTGCTCGGGTCCGCGTGGGGGCGCGCCGCGACGGTCACGTCGCGCTTTCTTCAATCCCCTTTTGATCCCGCCGCACAACCCGCCTCGCTCGCGCATCGCCAATCCTCCCATCGGGTAATGTCCGCCTGCCTACGACACCGGAGTCCGGTCGCGCTTCCTGACCAGGAACATCCCCTGGCGGCCCGACGTGACGACGATGATGCCCGACTCGAAGAACGGATAGTTGCTCCAGGAACCGTCCATCGAGGGGGAGTCCTCGCCGGGGACGGTGTCGAAGAAGGCCACCTCGCGGGGATTCTCGATGTCGGTGATGTCGAAGACGCGCAGCCCGCTGTTGTAGTTCGACTGGTACATCAGGTTGTCCCTGATGTAGAGGTTGTGATCGCTCGACGTGTTCTCCGAGAAGTGCTCCTTGAGCAGCAGCGGCTCGTCGAGGTCGCGCACGTCCCAGATCAGCGTGCGCGTGTTCGACACGAGGCCCTGCACCTCGTCCAGCTCATCGTTCATGTAGAAGTAGGACTGGTCTTCGGTGAGCCACCCCTGGTGGGTATAGGCGACGTTGGGATAGCTCGCCATTCCAAGCACGACCGGGTTTTCCTTGTCGGTGACGTCCGCGATGCTGAGCGCCGTCTCGTTGGAGCCGAAGCAGATCTCCTTGTCGGCGTGCTCCTCGTCGGGGCCGCTGTAGATGACGCACTGGGCGTCGTGCGAGTAGCCGGTGCCGCGGCGCCCGGTGTTGGGGTCCGCGAAGCAGCCGGCGAAGGTCGGGTTCTTCGGCTCTCGGATGTCGATCATGTGGAGGCCGCCGCCACAGGTGTCGCCGCCGCCGCTGGCACCGACGGCGTAGGCGAAGCCGGTCTCCTCGTTGATGACGATGTTGTGGACGCTGTGGAGCAGGTCGTAGTGGACGTCGACGTCGAAGGTCAGCATGGTGCCGGAGAAGTCGCGAAGGCGGGTGAGGTCGAAGACCTGCATGCCGTGGGCGGCGGCGCCGTCGGCGACGATGTAGACGTGGTCCATGTAGACCTTCATGTCGCGCCAGGCGCTCCCGGGGGACGACTCGGTCTTGGGGAGGTTCCCGACCACGACGGGATTGACGGGATCGGTGACGTCCACGAACGAGGTGCCGTCCATGCGCCCCACGATGGCGTAGTCGCGGCTGGTGACGGGGTCGGTCCAGCCCCAGACGTCGTTTACGCGCACGCCCCGGGCGCCGCCCAGATCCTCGACGGGGACGAACGAGACCAGGTCGACGTCGCTGCAGCCGAACACGGTGGCCTCGCCTTCGGCGCACGTCACCTCGCCGCCGAGCACCGGGTCGAAGCCCTCGGCCTCGCGGAAGACGGACCGCCCTTCGCTCCAGCCTTCGGCGGTCCGGTCGAAGATCAGTGCCGTGCCGAGTCCGTAGTCGTCGCGCGGCATTCCGGAGACAAGCACGCCGTTGGCGTGGGCGACGACGGTGCCCATCCAGTCGCCCGCCTCGGGTTCGGGTGCCGTCACCTTGCTGACGGATGTCCAGCCGTCCGGGCCGCTGCCGGTGAACTCGTAGATGGCGCCCCTGCGCCCGTTCGCTCCGGGCGCGCCGACCCACAGGGTCTGGCCATCGGTGGCCATCGTTGAGCCGAACTGGTCGCCGCCGCCCCCGTCGAAGGCCGCGAGGCGGCCGGCCTCGGTCCACTCGCCGTCCTGGCGGGTGAAGGCAACGACGCTGCCGGGCTGGTCGAACGGGCTGCCGGCACCGACCAGAACGCGGTCCGCGCTTATGTTGGCCGAAATGCCGAAGAAGGAATTCTCGCCGCCATCGGACGTCAGCTCCGCCGTCATGCTCCAGCCGTCCGCTCCGTCTTCAAAGACGTAGGCGGTTCCGGAACGCGAGGCGGTGAGGGGGGCACCCACGACGAGTGTGCCGCCGGACAGGGCCAGCGCGCCCCCGAAGCCGGACATCTCGTCGCTGCCCGGGTATTCGAGCACGGCTTCCTGGACCCAGGCGCCATCTGCCTGCCGGAAGATGAATACGGTCCCCGCGCCCGTCTGGGAACCTCCGCCGACGGCTGCAATGTCTCCGCTCACCGCGATGGCCATTCCCAGGATCATGCCCTCCGGCACGCCTTCGCCGACCAGTTGGCCATCGTGGCTCCATCCGTCGGCGCTTCTGGAATAGACGTGAACGGCTGCGGTCTCGGGGGACCTCGGGTTCACGGCCGCAACGAGCAGCCGGTCTCCCGACACCGCCAGATTAATCCCGAAGCCGTCGCCCTCGGACGGCTCGGGGTGCGTGAGACTTCCAGTCTCGACCCAATCTCCGCCGCTTTGCGTGTAGATGTACACGACTCCGCCCCCGGCCTCGCCGCCGCGGATCTGGGCTACCAGAACTTCGTCACCCGCTACCGCAACGCTTGACGCGAAGCCCTGCGCATTCACGAGCCCCGGAACGCCGAGGCCGCCGATAGCCAGAACCGCAATGATCGATGCTTTCCTCATGCCCTTCGTTCCCTTCGTTCCTCTTGTTTGCCCTGCTGATCAGGTCGAATGATCTGACGAACTAGTAAGGCTGACACTATTCTACCTGTTGGACAAGGTTGCGCCGCGGTGGCCCGAAATCGGGCCTTCGCGGTTGCGCCGCGCCGGGAGGCCGACATGCATGTGACGTATTTCATCCCGGGCCCGATGTCACGCGGTCCGCTGGGTGGCGGCGAACTGGAACGGCGGCGAGGCTACCTCGAGCGCCATGCCGCCCCGGGGACTTCCGTCTCGGTACGGGACTGGCCCAGAGGGCCCGCCTCGATCGAATCCTCCGCCGAGGAATACCTGTCGGTTCCGGGGCTCCTCGAGGCCGCACCGCTTCTCGAGGCGGAAGGCACGGGCGCCATCATCGTCGGGTGTTTCGGGGACCCGGGACTGAGCGGAGCCAGGGAGGTGACGGCCATCCCGGTCGTGGGGCCCGGGCAGGCGAGCGCCCACTTGGCCGCGCAACTGGGGTCGCGGTTCGCGGTGCTTACCGTGGTGGATGGGGTCGTCCCGGCGATAAGGCGTCAGATGCGCGGTCACGGTCTGGACGGTTTCCTCTCGGAGGTGCTGGCGGTGGATGTCCCCGTGCTGGAGCTGCGAGGACGTCGCGACGAGGTTGTGGGCGAGTTGGAGCTGGCCGGGCGGCGCGCGCTGCGCAACGGGGCAGACGCACTGGTGCTCGGCTGCATGACGATGGGCTTCCTGGACGTGGCCCGGGACCTTCAGGAACAACTGGGCGTGCCGGTCGTGAATCCCGTCCTGGCGTCTCTCAAGCTCGCGGAAACCCTGGTGGCAACCGAAATGGCGCCGTCGGCCGCCGCATATCCCACACCTCGCAAGAGGCTGGATGCTGCCACGGTTTGACGGCCCTCCGCCGGTGGGCGGGTAATCTCCCCTACTTCTTCCTCGCGGGCTTCTTCTTCCGGCGCTTGGGCTTGGGAGGCTCCACCTTCGGCGGCGGCACCAGGAGATCGAGCAGCCACAACGCCTCCCCGAGAGACTGCGCGATCTCGTTCGCGTGACGGCGGAGTCCGGTCTTGATGAGCAGGACGCGCTCCGGCTCGTCTTCTTCCATTGCCTCGAGACCGTGCAGCTTCGCAAGCCTTGGAATGGGCATGCGCGGAGTGGCCGGATCGTGCCTGAACCGCGATTCCTCGGAGTAGCCCATGGGCACCAGAAAGCGGCCGAGCTTCAGGATGAGTTCGTTGGCCGTGGCAGCGTCCACCTCGCCGGCCTCGATCTTCGGGTAGATCTCCTCCAGACGCTTCGCGACAGCGTCCAGTCCACGCCGAATCGCAGTCAGATCGAATCGTTTCGCGGCCAGCGGTTCATAGGACTGCAGGGCTTCGTCCAGCTCGGTCACCGTTCTGCGGTAGTCCAGCGGGATCACCTCGGCAGTGACGAGTTCGCCGATTGTCTTCAGGTACACGCGGAGATCGCGCTCCAGGTTGGCGCGATCCGCAATGTCGATGCGGTCTCGCTCGGTATGCCACGCGATGTTGCCGCCGCAGCCCCCCACCGGGTAGAAGCCGAGCCGCTCGCGCTCCTCTTCGGGAATGTTGGAGAGAAGCATGTACAGCGAACTGATTCCCAGGTTGTTGAAGGAGTAGTCACCGGCCCGCAACGGACGCTGATGTCCCGGATCGATGCCCGCCACCGACTGGATCGATGCGCGGCACACATCCTCGGCTTCGGCCATCCACGGCACTTCGTCGTATTCGGTGGCGCCCCAGCAGCCCGGAGAATCGATGTTCACGGTGGCCACGCACCGTTGATGCAAATCGACCCCGAAGTTGTCGGCATACCAGGTCGATCCGCCGTATCTCCCGGTGGAGTGTGCGGGCCACCACGCGATTCGGACGGATCGGCGAAGCCCTTCACGGTGCCTGTGGAAGATCCGCGCGAGTTCCAGCAGGGTCGCGTTGCCGACGGCGTTGTCGCCGATCCCGATGTCCCAGGAATCGTAGTGGCCGTGTATGAGTACGAACTCCTCTTCCGCACCGTCGATCCGGGCAACGGGAAGCGGGCACGCGCTCCATCCCTCGTCGAGGTCCGTGTGCAGCGTGACCTGCTCGAGCCCGTCTTCCATGGCCTGGATCAACCGGTCACCGTCGGTCCGGTTGATCGCCAGAACCGGCGTGGACGGCTTTCGACCGAGTTCAGACTCGTCCGGGGCACCCCAGATCGGCGTGCAGATGCCCCAGTGAATGTTGACGCCGGGGTTGATGTACACCTGCCCCGCCGCTCCGGCCGCTTCGAACCTTGCGACCGATACGGGCATGGGGTAGCCCTCGGTGACGATCACCTTGCCGCGGACATCCGGCAACTCGCCCTCCACCGCCGACTTGAACAGTTCCGACGCATTGCGAATCGACGCGGCAGGGACGTGGATCGGCGCACCGGTCAGTCCTTTCGGACCGGTCGAAACGGAAAACGATGGCGGCTTCCCGACCATCGTGATGTCGTCCATCTCGAGTGAAGCGCTGCGGGGTACGGAGATGAAGAGCTGCGGCTCATGCAGTTCGTGCGGAATATCCAGCGCCTGCAGGCGCGAGGTGATGAAGTGGGCAGCGGCCCTCTCGTCAGGCGAACCCGACTCGCGGATCAGAACCGCGAATCTCTCGATAAGGCTCCACCCGAGGTCGAATGAAGCATCGGCGAGCAGTTCCTCGACCAGACTCATAGCCCTCCCATGGTCTCTTGCCACATATCCCTATCCGGATTCCTGGAGATATCAATCGCTGATCCGTAATGTAATGGGGGACACAAGGGGCGCTTCGGGCGCGGCGAATCCATCCGGGTCGGGAACCTGCCTGAGCTCCCCGACCCGGATGAACCCGCCTACCCCGGCACACTCACACAGATCGTCATCTTCCTGTGTTCTTTGAGTTTACGGGATTTGGCGGCCCGATTCCCTCCGTTTGACTCCCTCCGATTGGGATTTCAGGTGCGAGCCCTCGGGCGGCTTTCCAGCGCCGTCCGAAGCTGTCCGGCGTCGGCCTGCTGATAGCAGCGCAGCACCGTCTGGGGGCTCTTCCATCCGCCAAGCTCACAGAGGACCTTGAGCGGCAGATCCATCAGGTCCGTGGCGAACTTGCGCCGCAACGCGTGCCAACCCCGGCCCGGCTTCGGCTCCAGTCTCGCGAGCGTCTGAGCCTTCTTCCACCAGTTATGCGCGCACACGCGGCTGATGCCCCTCATGGCATCCCTCGGCGAGGGCAGCACCGGGGCATTGCCGGTCCCTCGGCTCATCCGGTGCGCGTATTCCAAGGCGGCGAGCGCCTCGGCGGTCAGAGGCGTGGTGTGTTCGTAGCCCGTCTTCTCGTGCTCCGCCCTCCACCGGATGGTCTTGTCCTCGAAGTCGATGTCCGGCCAGCGGAGCTTGCGGATTGCCCCGATCCGGTGCCCGGTTTCGTGCGCGAGCACGAGGGCGACGTGGAACCGCCATCCGACCTGCCGCGACACCTTCAGGAGCGCTTGGTACTCGCCCTCGGTGAGGACGACCCGGTTGGGGTTCTTCTCCCTGGGCTTCCTGAGTCCCTTCAGCGGGTTGGAGTCGAGGAGGCGATTCCCCTGCTCGTCCCGGGACCTCGCGGCCCAGTTGAGCACCGTCATCAGGAAGGTCAGGTCCCATGCGATGGTCCGGTTGCCGACGGGCTGGCCCGAGCGTCCGGCCCTGCCCGCTCTCCGCGCCTGAATGAACCGGTCCCAGTCGCGCTGCGAGAGTGTCGCGGGTCTCCGGTCCCTGCCGAAGAAGTCGAGAAACATCGCGGCCGCGACCCTGTCGCGCCGCCGGGTCCTCTCGCCCTTCGTGGGCGTCACCTCCTCACCGTAGATTTCAAAAAGCGTCCCCAGCGTGAGCGGCTCGGGCTCGGCTTCGGCCTCGCCGTTGGGCTCAAGGACCGCGAAGCCCGCGGCGGCCTCGTCGGCCTGCCGCTTCGCGCGAGCCCAATCGCGGTGTTTCAGCGACCGGCTCAGCCTGCGCCCGTTCTCCCGCCACTCGATCTGAAGCAGGCCGGTCTTCGGATCGGGAAAGACCCGGACCCGGTTCCGGCCCCATTCGCCGGCGCTGTAGCTGCGCCGACCTCGTTTCGTGCGTGCCATCGTTCGATTCCTCTCTCGATGGACTGCACGATCCGCCTGCCCGAAAGCTCGCGGGGACGCGGCTTGTCCGCCAGCCGCGCGACCGGCTGTTGCCTCACCGGGGAAGCCCCCCGCGCGCTTCATATCCGTCCCTTCTCGCGGAGCCGCCAGTAGCCGGTCTCCCTCGGCAGGTAGTGCGGCTTCAGGTAGACGCGGCGGGCTGGGAGCGACTTGACCCCATCGTAGGGGAGGCAGATCGCCTGGTAGTTGGCCAAGAGCGAGAACTCGCGCGGCGTGAACACCGGCTCGCTCTGCCGGCGGAACGACTTGCTTGCGCCCATGGTGCCCCGTCCGCCCCCGGCGCGGCCGGACAGGAGCGAGAACTCGGGCCTCCCCGTCGTCTCGGTGAACGTGTACGAAGCCCGCGTCTTCATGACGGAACCGCACATCTCCGACGCGATCCGGGCCGACGCCTCGTCGGAAAGCGACAGGAAGATCCGAGTACGGAGCGTCTGGACGAGGGTGCGCCACGCCTCGCCCGAGGGAAGCACCGAGCGTAGCGACGAGAGCGACTGCGTGGCGACGATGGGGATGCAGCGGCACTGCCGGGTCAGCGCGAACGCCTTCTCGTCGCCCGACGGGTCGTCCTGTCCCACGGTCGCAAACGCTTGGTACTCATCGCAGATGAACACGGCGGGCCGCATGTACCGCCCGGGTCTCCGGGCGGCCTCGGCGGGCCGCCGGAGCAGCGCCTGCATCCAGGCATTCTTGAGCAGCACGCCGATGGCGCGGGCGAGCGCCGGGTTCGCTCCGGCGGGCATGTTCAGGGCGAGGACCTTGCCCTCGTCAATCAACTGCGCGAGCGGCGGCAGCCTCCGGCGCAAGCCCGGCACGGGATGGCCGTTGCCAGCGGCATCGTGGTACTCGGCGGGCACGGCTTCGGTAGGTGGCGGAGGACAGAACACGCCCGCGACCTCCGGCTGGTCGAAGAGCGAGAGAAAGACGCTGATGCCCTCGACGATCGAGGTGCGGAGCTTGGCGTCCAGCGCCATCCAGTCGTGGGAGTACCACCGGTCGATGGCCTCGACCTGTTCGGCGACCTCTCGGCCCGCCCCTCCGTCGGTCGCTTCGGTCTCGTAGGCGACGCCGAGTTCGTCGAGCCGCGCGCGCAGTTCCGGGTCGAGACGGCACCCTACGTTGCCGGTGCCGGGGACGCGCTCCCATGCCCACTCCGCCAGCGCCTGCGGGTGGGCGATCATGTCCTCGTGCGAGATGACGGCGCGAAGCGGACGGAGCCGGTCCGCGAGCTCCCGCGCTTCGGCGATCCTCCGTCCAAGTAGGTCCGCGTCTACGGTGCAGCGGTAGATGTCCCGGAGCGTGACCCAGCCGCTCGGCAGAAGGCGATGCACCTCGATGATCCACCGCACGAGGTTCGTGTACGCCTGTTGCCAAAACGGTTCGCGGGACTTGCCGAAGAGTTGGTTGATGAGCGACGCGACGCCGTAGGCCGCCGAGTAGGAGTCGAGCAGCGGATCGTCGAGCGGGTTCCACTGCCACGAGCCCCCGAGCCCGATTTCGAGGTAGTCGCCGCCGCGCCCGGCATCGTTGAGGATGCTCCGAACCTGATGGCAGAAGTCTCCCTTGACTTCGAGCACGAGCGCGCCCGCACGCCGCTTGGAATCGTCCGCCCGCCACGAGAGAAGCTGCTTGGCGAACGGGTACATGCAGGCCGTGGTCTTGCCGGTGCCGACGGCCCCGACGACGAGCACCCCGGTATAGAGCCCCTTTTCGGGGACGACGAGCCACGAGGGCCGGTCGCTCTCTCGCGCGACGGTCGGATGGTGCGTCTCGCCGATCACGAGCGAGGGAGCGTCGTCGTTCGGCGACGTGGGCCACTTGGGCAGCCTGCCCCGGCGGACGATCCGCACGAGCGGCTGGAACCAGACCCTCCAGACCGCGAGGCAGAGGTTTCCGGCGAGGATGACGGCCGCGGCGGGAGCCGCGTGGTACCAGACGCGGATCGCGGCGTGGATGCCCGGATCGTGGTGAGCGATCAGGTCGAGATAGGGGTTCTCGCCCAAGCCGGGGAACGGCGCGCCGATGGCGCGTCCGGCTGCGGCGCCGACGGCCGATCCGATGATGACGAGCGTGCTGAGCTTCATCGGTATTTCAACCTTCCCGTAGGGATCGCTGGTACGGGAGCGACCCGGCGGGGAGGGCGGCATGGGCTTGCACATGCCGAACCGACCCGATGCCGCAACAGGCATCCCAAAGGGCCGGGTCGCTCCCGTCCACGGCCCGGAGACCCGGATCGGCACCGGCGATCCGAGGGCCGTGGCCCAATCCCAAGCCGTCCAGCGACTTGCGGACCCTGCGCTCCGCACATCCAGGCGGCTTTTCCCTGCACAAGCACCCCGATGTCAGATTCACACCTCCAGATCGGCAACGGGCTCCGCCAAACGGCGCTCAAATCCTGACTCCCGACAGGCGGCTCGAACGCCATACTGAATGGCCGTCGATGGTGCCTTTGGGACGGGCTGAACGGAGCAGGTCCCGCATCTCGACGAGGCGGCGAAGGCAGCCGTTGAGTCCGCCCAGTTCCTCGACCTTCGCGTCGTCCATGCCCCGGATTGCATTCTCGACTCGTGCGGCCTCGCGCCGGGCCGCGGCGACGGTCCCGGGCGGATGCGCGGGACGTGGAGCCGTGTTCGCATTGGTCCAGTTCCCGAGGATCGTCCGCGCCCGGTCAAGCGGTCTCCGGGCGCACGCGACCCCGACGGCCTCGACCGACAAGCCATCCTCCCTCAGTGCTTCCCAGAGCCTCCGATGCCGGTCCCGCCACGAATGGAGCGCCGTCGAAGTGTCGTAGCCGGGGTCGGCGTGGACGAACACGGCGCGGCCGGCGTCCAGCGCCACGGGCATCCCGCGCGGGAAGTAGCGCCGCGCGCCACCAGCCGCGCCACGGTAGACCCGGACGGGCATCAGGGAGCGGTGGATGCCGAGCGCCTCGAACGCGCCCACCTTCTCCGGCTCGGTCGGGAGCCAGGGCAGGTCCGGATGCTCGATCACGTA
Organism: Gemmatimonadota bacterium; assembly: GCA_022823145.1. Classification (GTDB taxonomy): domain Bacteria; phylum Gemmatimonadota; class Gemmatimonadetes; order Longimicrobiales; family Gaopeijiaceae; genus Bin94. The sequence goes on along the minus strand of JAJDXS010000083.1, from coordinate 218,053 downwards.
GTCGAACGAGAGCAGGCGGCGAATGGCCACCTCGGTCGAGGTGATCTTCCGAATACGGACATCTTCGGCACCGAGCGCCCGGTAGATGCCGCGCGCGCAGACCCGGCAGACCTTCAGGCCCCGAACCGTCTCTTCGGTCAACAGCCTTCGCTCCGTCAGGGCCTGCACGAGCCGGAGCACCTTGAAGCGGCTGGCCCCGAGCCAGTCCGAAAGCTGCGCGCGGGTGAACACGCCGCCGTGCAGGCTCGCCAGCGCGATCCACTCGGCCCGGCGGCCCGTCAGGCCGAAGGACTCAAGCGCCCGTTCGCGTCCCCTCAGGTGGGGGATCATCGTCGGTTCCCCTCTTCCGAGCCTTCTTGGCTGGGGGGACCGTCGCGAGCCGGCACGCACCGGCACCGGGGGACGCTCCTCGGCGAGACCTCGATCTGCTTCGTCACAATCTCCATGCGGGTGAACCCAAACACGGTGTCGGCAAGGCGCGCAAGTGAGTGGGAAATAGGCCATTTCCCACGTCTCGACGGGGCAACGGGTTGCCGAATCCGCGTTCGGCTACCCGTTGCCAGTGGGGGCTCGACGCAGGTTCTTCATCCCGCTTGGGGAGCGCCCTCGCCTGCACGTCGAACCTGTGTTCCAGCCTCTCCATGCCCGAACGGTGAAGGACCGTTCGCGGGGAAGTCAACCGGTGGGAAAAACCCTATTGTCTCAGGACGTTTCAGGACGTGTCAGAAGGTGTCCGAGCTGAACGACACCGCTGCCAGCGGCTCGTCCATTGCCGCCCCTCGGAGCAGCTCGTCCACTAGTCAGGTGAACGGTGATGGCGGTCGCCCGCCGCAGCCTACGCGCCGTGGTGAAGACACCAAGCTTAGGTGGTGTCACTCCGCGGGGCGGATCGGTGACATGCTTGGCTGCTTGAAATCGTCCCAGGCGACGGCCACCTTCCACCGTCCCGTCAAGTCAAACCGAAACCGTCGCCCTCGCGGCTGTGGTGAGCAGCCCGGCGACTCCCAGGACGCAACGTCGAACCCCCGATGACCTCGCAAAGACGCTCCAGTTCCGGCAATTGCCGTTGGGCTCGACCAGACGACAGGCTGGGCCGCCATGTCGCCGCCGACACAGAAAGGACGCTTGAGGCATATGGCCGCCAGCCGAACTTGGTGAAGGAGCACGCGAACCACGAGAAGGACACCGCCCGGGGGGGCTACGCCGACCGCCAGCTCTTCGAGTTGGCCCAGAATGGCGCCGATGCTCTGACGGGCAACCCCGGCGGGGGTGAAATCGCCATCCTGCTGACCGAATCGCACCTGTACTGCGCGGACGACGGGGAACCGCTAGACAAGGACGGCGTAACGGCCCTCGCGTTTTCCCACATGTCTACCAAGAGGGGGACCGACGAGATCGGTCGTTTCGGCCTCGGTTTCAAGTCGGTGTTGGGAGTGAGCGATGCCCCCGAGTTCTTCAGTCGAAGTGGATCGTTTCGGTTCGACCCGAAGAGTGCCCGCAGTCGCATCCTTGAAGTTGCGCCCGGGACAACAGTGTTTCCGACGCTTCGGCTACCTGAACCCATAGATCCGCAGGAACGTCGCGATGGCGACCCGATGCTGGCGGAGTTGATGGGCTGGGCGTGCAACATCGTCCGGCTTCCCCTTATCGAAGAGGCTCGGCCAAGGCTGCTGGGGCAGATTCGGAGTTTCCCTGGCCAGTTTCTGCTCTTCGTAGACCATTTGCGATCACTGGCATTGAGGGATCTGCCAACGGGTCTCTTGCGTCGATTCTCGGTGGAGAAGCGTGAACAGGAACATGTGCTGTCGGATGCGGGCGGCGCGACGCGCTGGCGAGTGTTTGCTCGCAGCCATGTCTTGTCGGACGGTGCGCGAAGTGATAGCCGAGCGCTCGACGATGCCCGCGAATGCGTGCTCCGCTGGGCCGCTCCCTTGGGAATGCCCTCAGATCCTGGCTACTTCTGGGCGTTCTTCCCGACCCGCACCGCAAGCTTGGTCTCGGGTATCCTGAACGCCCCGTGGAAGACGAACGAAGACCGGCAGAATCTGCTGTACGGGCCGTACAACAACGAGTTGATCGAGGCCGCCGCCGCCATGGTCGCGGAGAGTCTCTCGGAACTTGCTACTGTCCAAGATCCGGCAAAGCACCTCGATGCATTGCCGCGCAGGGCGGAATCGGGAGACACGGAGCACAGCAACCGCCTGAGGACGAGCTTGTTTTTCAAGGTGGCCCGGAATCCGGTCGTCCCTGGGCAGGACGGGCGCCTTCGTTGCCTGCGCGACCTTCGCTATCCGCCTAGAGTCCTGACCTCCGGCCGACCGGGGAGCCGGAAGGCTCTCGACGAATGGGCGTCCTACTCGCGTCGCCCCAAGGACTGGGCGCACAATCGCGCTGTGACACGAGAGCGGCTGGCCAAGCTCGCGCGACTATTCGAGTGCCTGCCGAGGACTCACTACGAGTCTCCTAGCCTGCCGCAAGCCTCGATAGCGGAGTGGTTGGAGGCGCTCGTCAAGAAGCAGCCTCGGCGCGAGCGCGCTAGGGCGTCGATGGCCGCAGTGAAGACGGCTGCTCGGATTCCTCGCAGCCAGAGGCCGGGAAACCCGGACGGTTTCGGGCGCATCGTGCTCTTGGCGAACGGGAGGATGCAGACGCCCGATCCCGAATCCGTCTTCCTCCCTGATCCCGAAGGGTCGCGGACAGACAATCCGGGATCACAATCGGAGGTCCACATCGACCTAGCGCGGGATGCTGAGACTAGCACAGCGCTCAGGCAACTGGGTATTACGCTAGCGTCTCCGGAGAGCCGTTTCTCGGACGCCGCCAGTATTGCGCTCGACAGCAACGCCGATCCGACCGACTCCACATGGGTGTGGTTCTGGGCGCACTCCCGCGAACTCCGGTCGCAACAGGCGCTTCGCATTATCCGGCAGAAGGTTCGGGTCCAGGTTCCACATGTGCGCACGCTAACACGCGAATGGATGCCGGTCCACTCTGTGCTCTTGCCCGGTCCGATCGTTGACGGTAGCGGCGGCGAGGATGCTGGAGTCACGGTGGACACGAGGTGGCACGCCGACGACATCGACCTGCTGCGCCGTTTGGGCGTCGTATCGGAGCCTCATGGCGAAATGGATCTCTCCGCCGAACCCTGGTTTCGGACGTACCAGGAAGATTGCCGCGAGGAGTTCCAAGCGCATGCGCGCGCGAAGGTCGGGACCACGCCGCGTGAGGGGCATCTCGTCTTCGAGTCGACCGATGGTGCCGGGCCGCTTCAGTGCTTGGTCAACTGTCGCCGATGGCCGCAGCGCGGTATAGCGATCACCTGCTGCTGTTGCAGTCCACCTACCGCCCTTGGACCATGCGGCACTGGACTCGGAAGGATTATTACGGACGAAACGTCTTCGACTCGCCGGCGATCATCATGCTCCACCGCCACGGCCGACTCGTCACGGAGGGCGGACCCATACCATTGCGCGAGGCCTTGGGATCACCACCCAAGAGCACTGCGGCGCTGTACACCCTGTTGAATCATCCCAACGCCGACAAGCTCAGGGAAGTCTTCGAGTTGGCGGAGCCGGACCCCGTCTTCACGGGTGAAGCGGACCCGGTCCCGCTTGTCGACCAGTGGCCCGGGCTCCGCGATCATCTCCGCGACGACCAGCAGGGAATGAACCTGCGGCTCTGCGACGATATCGCGGTTGCGGGCCGGGAACGCCGATGCGCGCTCCACGGGGGCGACATCTACGTCGCCACTGGTGTAGAGGGCGAGTCCGAACGGCTGCGCCTCATCGCCGACCGCTTGGCTCTGCGTCTCAGCCGAGGTCAACTGGAGGTCATCCAGCGGAGACAGACGGAGCGGGAGGTGGAGGAACGAAGGGCGACTGTTCGGGAAGCGGTGACCGATCCGGAGCGGTTGTTGAGGGCCGTGGGCGAGAGCAATCTGCGCAAGGGTCTCAGCGACGCCGCGCTCACGATCCTAGAGAGCCGGATGCCGCTCACCGGCATTCAGGTCGCCGAGGCGGTGATCGCGACACATCACACCGATTCGCTACGGCGATTCAAGTGGACTCTCGAACACTTGGACCCGCCCAAGCAGTGGGCGGGCTCGACGGCAGCGCGCGAATTCGTTCGCTCCTTGGGCTTTACACGAGAATGGGCGGGCCAGCGCGGCAAGCGACGCGACTCCTACCTCGAGGTGCACGGCCCGTTCAGGTTGCCGCCGCTCCACAGCTACCAAGCGAAAATCGCCAAGAACGTGCGCTCGCTTCTGCGGGGCGGCTCGGATTCAGCGACGCGACGAGGGTTGATCGGTCTTCCTACCGGGTCGGGGAAGACTCGCGTGGCGGTTCAGTCGCTGGTCGAGGCGATGTGCAAGGACGGATTCAAAGGTACCGTCCTATGGGTTGCGGACAGGGACGAGCTTTGCGAGCAGGCGGTCGAGGCATGGATGCAGGTGTGGTCTGCCATCGGCGCGCCGGAGACCCTGCGGGTGTCGCGCATGTGGGGTAGCCAACCGAACCCAGAACGCGTGGATTCTCCTCATGTGATCGTGGCAACGATTCAGACACTGGCAACGAGGTTGAAACGCGGAGCCGGCGCGGCGCACTTCCTTGCCGACATCGGAGTGGTTGTCTTCGATGAGGCGCACCGGTCCATTGCTCGCACGTTCACTTCCGTGATGCGCGAACTCGGCTTGACGCGGTGGCAGCGTTCCCGGGAGGTCTACCTGATCGGTCTTACAGCCACCCCCTACCGTGGATACAACGAGGAAGAGACGGCATGGTTGGTGCAACGTTATGGGAACAACCGGCTGGATCGCGGTGCCTTCCAAAGCCAGGACCCAGAGGATGTCGTGAGGGAACTGCAAGGTGACGGGATTCTTGCCGAGGTTGACCACGGCACGATCGAGGGCGGGGACTTCAGTCCGAATGACCGCGAGCGGGCTTGGATGGCCGACGCCCCATGGCTCCCGGCGCGCGCTGAGCACATTCTGGCTCACGACGCAAACCGGACCCGGCGCATCCTCCGGGCATGTCTGGATCACATCAGCGACGGGTGGCCTGCGCTCGTATTCGCTACGTCGGTGGAGCATGCCAGTGTCTTGGCCTCGCTACTGAGCGCTCGGGGAATCCGCGCGAGAGCGGTTAGCGGCAAGACCGAGATGGCCACACGCAGACGGGTCGTTGAGGAGTTTCGCAATGGCGACATCTTGGCCCTCGTGAATTACGCCGTCTTTCGCGAGGGATTCGACGCACCCCGAACCCGCTTGATCGTGGTGGCCCGCCCGGTCTTCAGTCCCAATCTCTACTTCCAGATGATCGGTCGTGGCATGCGGGGAACGAGAAACGGCGGAAACGACCGCTGCCTCGTACTCAACGTGCGGGACAATATCCGGCAATTCGATCGTGCGTTGGCGTTTACGGAACTGGATTGGCTTTGGGCCGACGGTGTCGGATGGACGGGGAAGAGCACCGACTAGCGCGGGTGGTGTGAGACTCCCAATTCCTCGACATACGGCGACGGCTTGGTTTCCCGGCGGCCCAAGCTGTCGTTCACCAGCATCACGATCTCCTTGCGAGTTCGTGTGAACGCGACATAGAACAGCCGCCGCTCCGCTTCCAGTTCCGCTTCGGTCTGGTCCTTGGTCCGGATCGGCCAGATCCCATCGACCACGTCCAGGAGCACCACGTAATCGAACTCACGGCCCTTCGCCCTTGGTGCGGTCATGAGGTGAACGGGACGCTTAAAGAGGTTTGTCTGCTCTGCGGGAACACCATCGTCGTCATGAAACTTCGGCACGACCGCAAGCTCGTCGCGCGCCCCCTTGATGTCCCAAACGAACCTGTCGTAGTCGTCTCCATGGCCTTTCGCATACTCGGCGAGGCGTCCGAATGGCGGATCGAGAAAGAAGATGTCGTCGTCTGCCTTGCCGAAGTCCTTGTGGAGGCCTTGAAAGCGCTCGCCCAAGGACTCCAGCGTCTCCGAAACGCTGCCGCACGCAACAAACTCCTCGATGGCGTCGGCCATGTCCCCGGCAATCGTGGTGCCATTCTTCCTGCGTTTGAGCGGACCGCTGTATTGCCGCAGCGCCCTGGCGGCCTCCAGCAAGGTGCGCGGGCGGTGCCTGGCGAGGTGTTGGTGCAGCGAGTTCTTGTCCTTCTTGCTGAGCGGATACCACTTCACCCGGTCACACAGATCCAAGGTGTCCTTCACCGATGCGTATCCCTGCGAGGCCGAAGCCGCTCTCGTCTTGATGTCCAGCAGGTCGAGCAGACCGTCGAACGTCTTGCTGAGGAACACCTGGAGGTCCTCGGCGGCGCAGAACTGCACTCGCTTGGAAACGAAGTCTACCTGGAACGGAATGATCTGGCTCCGCTTGCGACCGATGATCGCAACCCGGCTGCCGTCGGAGAACGCCTGTTCCAGTACGCCGTGCACGGCTTCGATGGCCTCGGAGAAGTCGCTGATCCTGCGAACCATGATACGGGCGGTCACATTCTGCGCGGCGCTGACCGCCTTCGCCTCGCGGCGGCGGTTGTATCGGATGAGGCGCTGCGAGTGGTCCACGATGTTGGCCGGGGACCTGTAGTTCACTCCCAGCTTGTGGGTGACGAAGCGGCGGCCCAGAAACCGATGGGGGCGCAGGATGTACTCCGGCGATGCTCCCCGCCACTCAAATATGGCCTGGTCGTCGTCACCCGTGACGGTGAGAGAGGCTCGGCTACGGTCGGCGATTGCCCTGATCAAGCTGAGATCCAGTGGGTTGATGTCCTGGAACTCGTCAACGAGAACGTGGGAGTAGGCCGCCGCGCCGGAGAGGAACGACTCCTGCTCGACAGCCCGCCGTTCATGCAGATAGGCCATGTACTTCTGGTCCTCAAAGGTGAACGTCGCGCTCTCGCTCAGGTGTCGCACGGCGTCCCGCCAGAACGTGAAGAAACGACCGTATAGCTGCCTCCGGTCGGTCTTGGCCAGTTCGTGTTGACCGACGAGCTTCGTGTCGATGACGTTCAGCCTTGCCAGTTCGTCGACCTGCCGGTCAAGCCGCACGGTCAGGCCCTGCTCGCCCAAACGCCCTACTTGCGCCCGAAAGCTGGCGAAGTTCGTGTGGCAGGTATGATCGAATCCAAGCGACTTGAAGGCGTCGATGATCTCCATGAGCCTCTTGGGGACCGTGTTCCTCTTCGCCTTGATGGCTTCCGCGACATGTTCGTGCCTTCGCCAGACCGGCTGGAGTTGGTTGAGGACGGCGAAGTGGTAATCAGCCTTGTTCTTGAGCAGTCGTGGGGAGAAGGTCTGCTTGCGGATCCGGCGGTACCCCCACGCGTTCAGCGTGGAAATGTCAACGGCGACAGGCTGCCGGCTGGCGAGGGTGTTCAGGCATGGAAACTGCGTACGGTTTCCGATCCGATCGGTAAGTTCGACGGTTGCGGCACGCGTGAACGTGACGAGGAGAAAACGGGGTGGACTCCTCCCCAACTCGGCAGCTTTCAAGGCAAGCTGCTCGCACCGCGCAAGCAGACACAGGGTCTTCCCGCAGCCAGCGGGCGCAAGGAGCCTGAGGTTGGAGCTGGACGGCGCTGTGACGAATGCCTGCTGGTGGGAATCGAGCTTCAATGGATTCTGGGGCATCTCTGCTCGTGCCTCTCGACGGCTGCGGCCACCATGTGTCGGTAGATCGGCGAACTGGAAAGCGGATGGGGTACGGTTCCAGAAGAAACGCGGCCGGGTGAGCCCACCGGCTCAATGGACCGCCGGGGCAGCCCTCCCAACCGCACTCCCATGCTCGGTACCGGGCATTCCGTTGTCAATGGCACAGTGGGCCAACCCAGCTATGGATACCCGTCGCGAGGCGTTCGACCCAGACAGCACAGGGCCTTCGTCCTCACCGAGCCATCGAGATGGCACGGCCCGATGCCTTGTTGGACCGCCGTGCCCTCGGGAATGGGTCTCACAGGACGTGTGACGATGCCCGGAATTCCCGCCAATCGATTCCGGTTTTCCCGCTCTCGGGACCGGATCGAGTCGGATGCCGTTTCGCAGAAAGAATGGCGGATCGTGCAGTCCTGGTTAGACTTACGTGATTTCTTGCCGTGATTTTTGGCCTTGGTGTTCCGACTACACGGCTTCAAACCAGCGGCGTCTGGCTGCGAACGGTGAATGCAGCTGTCGTTCTGGTTGTTTCCGTGTCTCTAGCGATAGTAGTAGTGGTACTCGACACACGAGTCCAAAACCAAACCGAACAACCACTTGGTGATCGGATCCATCCAGCCGCCGCCAAAGTCGGCGCACTCCTCCTCTGAAAGGCAGTGCCTCTGTCCGTATCCACAGTCTCCTGGCTGCGCTGCCAGGTCGCGAGGTCGCGCTACCGTGAAAAGACTCATCATGAATAGTCCGGAAACGATCACCGTTATGATTCCATTCTTCATCTGTACTGCACTCCTGTCTGATCAGTAAGTCGGGGTTAGAGCGCTCTGCCTAGTCAACGGGCGCCGGCGGTGGCGCCAGATTCCAGTAGAAGCTCCTTTCGGCACACTCCTTCCACCACCATATGCCACGACATGTCGTTACGGTCGCGCAAACCGGCTCCGCATCACCGGTGCAGCGCCCGGCCCTTTGGGCCTGGACACCGGTCGGCCTGGCTACCTCCATAACAGCCGCCACCAGGACGGTGACGATAGTGGCTGACATTGCAACGTTTTGCATTAACCTCTTCATTGTTTCCTTGCCTCCCTCGGATGACTGAGTCCGATTGTCATTTTCAGTTGTGTATTTCGCCGAAGTAGATGAGTTCTGTATCAATGCGGCAGAAGAAGATCCAAAACAGGCACGTCCTAGTTGTTTCCACTCCGCATATGTCGTGGTAGTCCACGCATTCGTCCCATTCCTGCGCGCGAATCTCGGCTGGTCGGGCTACTTGCCACAACGCAGTAACCAAAGTGGTCAGCACTGCGCTTGAGACCGCAACTCCTTTTATGGTCTGCTTCATCTTTCGGATCCTTTCCGGCGAAATGATGTGATTTGTGGATAGAGTCCTCGATTGTCCAGTACAAACACGCGATCACCCGTGACCGCAAAGCTGTCCGCTACGTCCGGGAGTGTCTGTGAGTGCACGTACCGGCCGCTTCCGACGTCGTACATGTCGAGCACCCGGAATCGATGCGCCGTATGCCCTCCGGGCAGCACATACATCGTGTCCTTCCAGACATCCATATCATATGCAGAGTAGGCAGGGCGTGCGGCCAATCTCCAACTGGTCCTGTTATCGCGACGGTTGACAATGATCTCCGGGAACTCGGTGTGCTCGACGTAGGGGAACATCTCCAGGGGCGTGTCGGCCTCGAAGGTAAACCAGCCGTTTCCCGCCTCGAAGGCAAAGACCCATATGTCGTTTTCCGATGCGGCAACGTTACCATATCGCTGAAGGAAATGCATCGTTGTGAAGCCGGACCAGGGAACCTTGACCGAATCCTCTTGCTCGCCCTCGGACACCAGTATCCAGGGGTCTGCCGGTCTGTTCGTGTCGAGCACGACATCGCCCGACGACAGGGCTGCGACTCCTTCAACAAGGCTGAAGTCGTTGCAGATGATGGTGTCCTCGCGCTTGAGGACGCCCTCGGGCGACAGAAACACCAGGCGGCAGTTGCCGGAATCGGCCAGGACGAGACCGCCGTCGGGCGTCACGTCAAAGGCGCGCACGTTCCCCAGTTCACCGGGACCCTGTCCCTTCCTGCCCCACCTCCACTCCAGGTCGCCCGCAGGCGAGAGCCGTACTACCTGCTGCAACATCGGATCGAGCACATACAGTGCATTGTCGGGTGCTGCAACAAGCCGCGTGGGTGCACCGAGAATGGTGTCACGGACTCCGCCATAGCTCCAGACCGTGTCGTACGCGACCGTACGCACCGTCCGAACACCCGACCCCTCCGCGAACAGAGCAGCCGGTGTACCATCGCGCACTTCTCCACAGGCAGCGCTCAGCACCGCTGCCGACAGAGCCAACGGAGCCTTTCGCCGGATCATGACGCACCGAACCTTTCCTCCAGGGACGCTGCCGTCAGATCCTCCTGCCCGCCGATGCTCTGGACGAAGGTCACGCTTCCCTGTTCGTCGAACCCCACAGCGAAGGGAGTGCGAACGAATCGACCGATCGGCATGACAGACCGCCAGGAGACGGGTTCCAACACGGTATTCCCACTATTGGCGGCGACGAGTTTCTCGAGATCCGATGTCGAGACTCCGTCCTCCATGATCAGAATTCGCGTCGGTACGGTGAGTTGCCCCGCGAGATCGTTGACGTCTCCGACCAGAGCCAGACAGTCGGCGGCCGTCGTTACGAACACCATGCTCGGCCCCGGTGCGCCGGCGTCATCGATGAACTGCTCGAAGTGATAGTCGTCTACGCGAGCACGAACGGCAGAGAAGGAAAACAGGACACAGGCCAGAGCGAGCATGGCGCCCTGCCACCGAGACAGACTTGCCCGGCGCCGTAGGAATGATCGCGTCGCGCGCAGGATGGACAGGGCCCACGCTCTTGGTTCAGGCATTTCTCCCTCCAGAAGGCTGGTGATTGGGGTCGTGACGGGTAAGGTCACGGACAATCCCGTGTCGTCCGGCCAGGACAAGTGTCCCAGCCGGACGGGATCGACAGGACATCGATTTCGCTGACGCGGCGACGGCCTGCGGGGCACGCGCGGTGATCCTTCCCACCCGCGGCAGGTCCGACAGCACGAGAGTCGCGGCCAGTACGGCGGCGGGAGCCGCCAGAAGCAGCCCGCATGCGGCGGTCCGCGGGTGTGCGGACAGGCGCCGGTGCAGCGCTGCGATTCGATTGCTGGAGCCCGGTTTTCGTGCGGCCATCCCTGAATAATCCCATGAAGCGTGTCGTCTCTGCGATCAAGCGAGCAACACGGTACACAGTCCTCAGGGGCGCTTCCATAGCTGGATGGGACATCATCTCCGGCGGAGCGAAAAAGGGTCTGCCTGACCGCCGAAACCGCCCCCCAGACCCTTTAAAACGGGGCCGGAGGGATGAAACCGGGACGCGAAGTCTTTCTACAACGTCTTCAGCACCTCCAGGATGTCCTCGTTCGTCGGCCGGACCCGGTAGTCCACCTCCACGAACCGGTACCGCACGACGCCCTCCTTGTCGATCACGTAGGTTGCGGGGTGAGGAAGCGGGCGGTTGGGGGGCGCATCCGGGTTGAAGAGGCCGTACCGGTCGATCACCCGGTGGTCCGGGTCCGACAGCATGATGAAGTCGGGGTCCACCCCGTCGTCGGCGGCCACGCGGTCGATCATCAGCTGCATGCCTTCACTGTCGTCGACGGATATGGTGACGATCTCGGTTTCGTCCCCGAGGTCGTCGGGAAGGAGTGCTCTCAGCTCCACGAGCTGACTGGCGCAGTACGGTCACCAGTGTCCGCGGTAGAAGACCAGGACAACGTTCTTCTCGCCGCGAAAGCCCGCAAGGTCCACCGGGCCGCGATCGAAGGAGTCGAGGGTGAAGAGCGGGGCTTCGTCGCCGAGCGCGACGCGCTCGATGTCGGTGGGCGGCAGGTCGAGCCCGTCCACGGGGCCGAGCGTCTGTGCCCGGGCGGAGGCGACGGCGAACGCGCCGGCCGCGAGCAGGGACAGGGCGCAGAGGCGGAGCAGCGAGGCAGGGGATCGTCTCATCGGAATCTTCCAGGAAGGGGCGGGTGGTCATTCCTTCGCGGCTACACCGGAATGGCCGCGGCACGGTATCTTAACGACATGTGCTCGGTCCTCGCCATCCTCGAAATCGATCCTCACGCCCCCTACCCGCGTGAACGCGCGCTGGCGCTGTCAAGGCTCCAGCAGCACCGGGGGCCCGACTGGTCGGGTGTCTTCGCCCACGACCGCGCACTCCTGGCGCACAACCGGCTCGCCATCGTCGACGTCGAACACGGCGCGCAGCCGCTGGAGAACGCGGCAGGGACCCACGCGCTCGCGGTGAACGGCGAGATCTACAACCACCGGACGCTGGAAGCGGAACTGGCGGGATCGTTCCGTCCGCGGACCCGCAGCGACTGCGAGGTGATCCTCGGGCTGTACGCCGAGCAGGGGAGCGGCTTCGTGGACCGCCTGAACGGGATCTTCGCGTTCGTGCTGTACGACGCCGAACAGGATCGGTACATCGTGGCGCGCGACCACATGGGCATCGTTCCCCTCTACACGGGGCGCGACGACGAGGGGCGGTTCTTCGTCTCTTCTGAGATGAAGGCTCTGATGCCCGTCTGCCGCTCGGTGGAGGAGTTTCCGCCGGGGCACGTGCTGGATTCGGCGGACGGCGACGCCGTTCCGAAGCGCTACTACAGGAGGGCATGGCGCGACTGCGAGGCAGCCACCGCGGAACCCGATCCCGCCAGGATCCGGGAGGCGCTCGAAGCCGCGGTGCACCGCCAGCTCATGTCGGATGTCCCCTACGGGGTGTTGCTCTCGGGAGGGCTCGACTCGTCGATCGTCTCGGCGGTCGCCCGGCGGTATGCGCGGCGCCGAATCGAGGACGACGACCGGAGCGAGGCGTGGTGGCCCCGGCTGCACTCGTTCTGCATCGGGCTGGAGGGGTCGCCGGATCTGGCCAGCGCGGCGACGGTGGCCGAGCACATCGGCACCGTGCACCACCAGTTCCACTTCACGATCCAGGAGGGCCTCGACGCGCTCTCAGACGTCATCCACCACCTCGAGACCTTCGACGTCACCACCGTGCGCGCCGCCACGCCGATGTACCTGATGGCGCGACGCATCCGCACGCTGGGCATCAAGATGGTCCTCTCGGGAGAGGGGGCCGACGAGGTCTTCGGCGGCTACCTTTACTTCCACCGCGCCCCCGATCCCCGTTCGTTCCACGACGAGACGGTAAGGAAGCTCGACCGCCTTCACCAGTTCGACTGTCTGCGCGCGAACAAGGCGATGGCCGCGTGGGGCGTGGAGGCAAGAGTGCCGTTCCTCGACCGGGAATTCCTGGACGTGGCGATGTCGATCGACCCGGCGGCGAAGATGCCGGGCGGCGGGATCGAAAAGCGCATCCTCCGCGAAGCATTCGCGGATTACCTGCCCCCGGAGATCCTCTGGCGCCAGAAGGAGCAGTTCTCGGATGGCGTCGGCTACTCCTGGATCGACTCGCTGAAGGCGTTCGCCGAGGAGAGTGTGAGCGACCGCCAGCTGGCCAAAGCGCGCTTCCGCTTCCCCTGGAATCCGCCCCCGGACAAGGAAGCCTACCTCTACCGGAGGATCTTCGAGTCGCATTTCCCGCTGCCCGAGGCCGCCCGCTGCGTCCCCGGCGGCCCAAGCGTCGCCTGCTCGACCCCCGAAGCCCTGGCGTGGGACGAGGCGCTGTCGAGCACCATCGACCCCTCGGGGCGCGCGGTCGCGGGAGTGCACCGGTCCGCGTACTGACGGACCGACGACCGGCCCGGGACGGACTTGCCGCGCCCTCCGGCGCGCCGTAGCATCACTTCACCCTGACGCTCGCCATTCGACGCCGTGTAGTCGAATGGTATGTATACCAACACGGATGCCAGAAGGTGAACAATGAGCGCAAACCGTTTGTCCCGCCGGTCTCGATCGAGGAAGACCGGCCACCAACGGAACGGGGGAGGCCGCGTTGCTCGGCCTTGCCGCGTGTTCCTCATCCCTGGGGTACTCGCTCTGGGTGCCCTGACGCCGGGTATGCCATTCAACGCCCATGCCCAGCAGAACATCATCCGCGGCACCGTGCTCCAGCAGCAAACGCTGCAGCCGGTCGTGGGGGCCCAGGTCGTCGCCGAAGGGACCCAGCAGGGATCCATCACCGACGGTACCGGCCGCTTCACGATTGCCGGGCTGACCGGCACCCAGATCACCCTCGAGGTCATCATGGTGGGCTATCGGACCGCGAGGCAGACCGTGCCCGTTGGCACCACCGACGTTCGCATCCTGCTGGCCGAGACCGCCGTCGAACTGGAAGGAATCGTCGTAACCGGCACGCCCGGCGAGACGCGCGCCCGCACGGTCGGCAATGCGGTGGCCCGGGTGTCGGCGGAATCCAGTCTGCAGGTCAAGCCGGTCCGCGATGTTCAGGATCTGCTGAAGGGCGCGGCCCCTGGTGTAACGGTGCGGGTCGGGCAGGGCAATGTGGGCACGGGCGGCGTAATACGCATGCGCGGCGTGACAAGTCTGTCATTGAACAACCAGCCCCTCATCTACATCGACGGGATCCGCGTCAACAACGACTTCCGCTCGGGCCCCTCCATTCGCGGCGGACGCCAGACCTCCCGCATCAACGACATCAATCCCGAGGAGATCGAGTCCATCGAGATCATCAAGGGACCGGCGGCGGCCACACTCTACGGCACGGAAGCGTCCAATGGCGTGATTCAGATCATCACCAAGAGAGGCACCGCGGGCGCCCCGACGTGGAATCTGACGGTCAAGCAGGGGGTGAACTACTTCGCGGACCCCCACGGACGGCTCCCGAACAACTACGCGCTCGGAGCGAGCGGCGAGTTGATGGAACAGGACCTGTACGAGGAAGAACTGGCCGCCGGGCGCAACGCGCTTCAGAACGGCCACAGCCAGGGCTACGACCTGAGCGTCCGGGGGGGCACCGAGGGTGTCCGCTACTTCGCATCGGCCGCCTGGGACGACACCGAGGGAATCGTCGACTACAACTGGCAGAAGAAGCTGAGCGCCCGTGGCAACCTCCAGATCACACCCAGCGACAACCTCAATGCGACCATCAACCTGGGGGTGGTGAGCAGTGAGACCCGATACGGACAGGCGGCGTCCGGTTGGGACCTGATGGGCCAGTTCATCTGGGGCAATCCCCGGTCTCGGGACGGGCGCCTTCGAGGCTTCCTTCGCGCCACGCCGGAAGCCGCCGGCAGCATCCAGTCCTACTCCGAAATTCTGCGCGCGACCCTCGGCACCACGGTAGACTACCGACCCTTCGACTGGCTCAGCACACGGATGAACGTTGGTCTGGACATGACCGACGAGGAGAACTCGATCCTCTTCCCGCGTCACCCGACCGGCTCCGCATACTTCTTCGGCGCCAGGAGTCTGGGCGAGAAGAACGCCGAGCGCAAAGCGGTGCGAAACGCCACGGTGGACTTCGGCGGTACCGCGGATTTCGACCTGACCGACGCGATCTCGTCTGCCACCTCGGTGGGCTTCCAGTACTTCACGAAGGAAACGGAGGGACTGACGGGGCAGGGGCGGATCTTCCCTGCACCTCCGGTGATCACGATCGGCGGTGCCGCCCAGACCATATCGAGCGAGTCGTACGTCGCCAACAAGACCGTCGGTGTGTACGTCCAGGAGAGGATCGGCTTCAACAACCGCCTGTTCCTCACGGGCGCCGTCCGGGGCGACGACAACTCGGCCTTCGGGCAGAACTTCGATTTCGTGGTGTATCCCAAGGTCAGTGCGACCTGGGTCATCAATGAGGAATCTTTCTTCAACGTGCCCTGGGTGAACACGCTCAAGCTCAGGGGCGCCTGGGGACAGGCCGGCCAGCAGCCCGATGTCTTTGCGGCAATCCGCCTCTACCAGCCCGCGACCGGTCCCGGCGACTCCTCCATTCTCACCCCGCGCACCATTGGCAACCCGGACCTGGAGCCGGAGCGGGGGCAGGAACTGGAACTGGGATTCGACGCGGCCTTTCTTGACGACCGGCTGGGGATCGACTTCACCATGTACGACCAGAGCCGCAGGAACGCGATCATCGCGTCACCGGTTCCCCCGTCGTCCGGCTTCCCGGGAATCCGCTTCGTCAACGTGGGCCAGGTGGACAGCCGGGGGGTCGAACTTGGCATCAACGCCCAGCTCCTCCAGGGTGACGACGTGGCGTGGTCGCTCGGTTTCAACCTGGGCACCAACGATTCGGAGGTGGTCGACCTGGGCGAGTTCAGCGACCTCGGGGCCGGCGCGGCCCAGCTCCATCGGGTCGGCTACCCGGTCGCCGCCTTCTTCATGCGCCGCGTGGTGAGCGCGGACGTCGACGGCCAGGGCAACGTCGTCAATGCGATGTGCAGGGGCGAGGCCGACGGATCGACCGTTCCCTGCGACGGCGCACCGCGAGTGTTCGCGGGTCAGCCCGATCCGAAGCTGACGGGCAACCTCAACTCTTCCGTCACGCTCTTCGGGAATCTCCGGTTGTCGGCGGAGATCGACTTCCAGGGTGGTCACAACGCCGTTACGGGAGACATCGCAGGGGCTCACCACCTGTTCCGCAACACGCGGGCGATCCTGACGAATTCGCATCC
The DNA here is from genome assembly GCA_022823145.1 of Gemmatimonadota bacterium. Classification (GTDB taxonomy): domain Bacteria; phylum Gemmatimonadota; class Gemmatimonadetes; order Longimicrobiales; family Gaopeijiaceae; genus Bin94. Next base: position 201,788 of record JAJDXS010000083.1, on the reverse strand, counting down.
GATCCTGGAGGCCTATGACCAGATCAGCGGGTTCAGCTGGTTCGAGTCCGGCTTCTACGGCGCCGGGTGGGCCAAGCTGCGCAACGTCTCGGCAACCTACACGCTGCCGGATGAGATGGTGAGCACAATCGGGGCCTCAAGGGCGGCGCTGACGGTGTCAGGGCAGAATCTGGCGATTCTCTGGCAGGAGACGGAGGAACTCTTCGGGCGCAGGATCATCGACCCCGAAAACCGGCTGACCGCCAGCGAGACCTCCGGGTACGTCCAGACGGTCGTGCCGCACCTCACCAGCATCCTCGCGACGATGCGGCTGACCTTCTGATTCCGGGAGGAACCATGACAAACTGCGCCAAAGGATACGGTTCAATGGATATGAGAAAGAAAAGAAGCGCCCGTGCCTCCGTGGCTCCATGGTCGGCGCCCTGGCGGGCCGGCGGGCTCTGCCTCGCCCTGGCTATGGGCCTGGGCGCCTGCGATGGCCTGCTGGATGTGGAAATCCCGGGTGATGTCCCGGCCGAGGCTCTCGACGATCCCGCCCTCGCCAGCGTGCTCGTGCTGAGCGCCGTAGGCGACTTCAATTGTGCGCTCACCAACTACGCGGGGGCGACCGCCGCGCTGACGGACGAGTTCATCGGCGCTGCCGGATGGATCGACTACACCGACTGGGACACCCGGAGGATCACCGCGTCGGACAACGATCTGGGGCAAGGGGGATGCACCAATTTCGGGTTCGGCGTCTACACGCCCCTTCAGACGTCCCGGGTTCAGGCCGAGAGCAACTTCACGCGCGTCCAGGAGTTCCCGGACGGAGACGTAGCCGACAAGCCCCTCAGTCTGGCCACGCTCGCCGCCTATGCCGGCTACAGCTATACGGTCCTGGGCGAAGGATTCTGCGAGCTGGCCTTCGATGAAGGACCCCTCGCCACACCCGCCGAAGCGATGAGCCGGGCAGAGAACTGGTTCGGTCAGGCGATGCAGATGGCCCAGCAGGCCGGGGCCGACGACCTGCTGAACATGGCACGCGTAGGCCAGGCGCGGGTGCTCCTCAACCAGGGCAGAGCGGCGGAGGCCGCAGGGATCGCCGCCATGGTACCCGAGGGATTCGTCAAGTACGTGGAACGGTCCGGGACGGCCGAGCGGCGGTGGAACCGGATCGCCCGGCACACCCACGGTGACTTCTACTATTCGGTGGATCCCACTTTCCGCGATCTCGAATTCGGCGGCACCCCTGATCCGAGGGTGGTCACCGCCGACGCCGGACGCCTGGGCCACGACGGCATCACCCCCATCGTCCTTCCGATGAAGTACACCGACGTTTCCGACCCCATCGCCCTGGCGACCTGGACGGAAGCACAGCTCATCATCGCGGAGGCGGGCGGCGGGCAGGATGCGGTGGACATCATAAACGCGTTGCACGCCCGCGCCGGGCTTCCCTCCTTTGCAAGCTCGGACCCGGCCGAGATCAGAAACCAGATCATCGAGGAGCGCAGCCGCGAGTTCTTCCTCGAGGGACGCCGCCAGGCCGATATGCTGCGCTACGGGATTCCCTTCCAAACGGGCTTCAACCACAAGGGGCAACCCTACGGCGATACCACCTGCTTCCCCCTCCCGGATGTGGAGCGCATCAACAACCCGAACATCGGGTGAGCAGCCCGGCCGACTGACGGCCGACAAGCCTGCAAGCCCGCGGCGGGGACCCGGGAGGTGACCCGCCGCGGGCCAACCCCTACTGCGTCGCCGGCGTCCCGGCCTTCAGATAGTCCAGGAGCAGGTTGGTCATCGCGCGGATCCCGACGGGCACCGCCGAGTTGTCGGCCTGGAAGTCGGGGGTGTGGTGCCCGCCCGAGGTTCCCCCGGGGATGACCTGGCCCAGGCGGAAGAAGAACCCCGGCACCTCGTTGGCGAAGTAGGCGAAGTCTTCGCCGCCCATGGTGGGATCGAGGTCGACGACGTTCTCCTCGCCCACGACTCTCGCCAGCGTGGGCAGCATGCGCTCACCGAGCGCGGGGTCGTTGATCGTGGCAGGCGTGCCCCGGTCGTACTCCAGCTCGTAGGTGCCGCCCCCCGCCGCCGTGATCCCGGCCAGGATCTCGCCCATGCGCTGCTCGACCGCGTCGCGCACGTCGGGGTTGTAGGTGCGTACCGTGCCCTCCATCTCGACCACGTGCGGGATGATGTTGAAGCGGGTGCCGCCCCGGATGATCCCCACCGTCACCACGCTGGGCTCGAGCGGGGGCAGGTTGCGCGACCGGATGGTCTGGAATGCGCTGACCGCCTGGGACGCCATCACGATCGGGTCGATCCCCAGATGGGGCGCGGCGCCGTGAGCCTGCAGCCCCAGGATGCGGACATGGAAGTGGTCCACGGCCGCGAGCGCCGGCCCGGAGGTGAATCCGACCTTGCCCACCTCCATCTCCGCGAACGAGTGGAGGCCGAAGATCGCGCTCGGGGCGGGATCCTGCAGGACGCCCTCGGCCACCATCATGCGCGCGCCGCCGTCCTCACCCGGCGGGGGCCCTTCCTCGGCTGGCTGGAAGATGAACTTGACCGTCCCCGGCAGCTCGTCGCGCATGCCGGCCAGCACCGACGCCACGCCCAGCTGCACGGCGACGTGGATGTCGTGGCCGCACGCATGGGACACGCCCACTTCCTGGCCCAGGTAGGTGGTGCGCACTGTGGACCGGAAGGGGTAGGGCGTCATCTCGGTGACAGGGAGCGCGTCCATGTCGGCGCGCACCGCCACCACGGGCCCGGGGCGGCCGCCACGCAGGATGCCCACCACACCGGTGTGCGCAATCCCGGTCTGCACCTCGTCGAAGCCGAGCGCACGCAGGTGGTCGGCGACCAGCGCCGCCGTGTTGAATTCGCGGTTGCCGAGCTCCGGGTACTGGTGGATGTGCTCGCGCAGCCGGATGATCGTGTCCTGGACCTCGGCCACCAGCTCGTCAACCCGTGCGTCCTGGGCCCCCGCGGGCGTCGGCGCCGCGGCCAGGACAGGCAGAGCAGCGCAGAACACGCGAACAACAGTCGAACGCGTCATCAGTTTCCTCCCGTCAGGCTGAAATAGACCGCCCGGACGAAGCGCCCGTTGGCATCCTCTCCCCAGGTGGCATCCAGATCCGAGGTAGGCGCGGCGGCCACCACCTCGTCCTCGCTGAGGCCGTCGGCAACCATGCTCGCTACCCGCAGCCGCACGGTCTCCAGCATGTCCCGGTACTCGCGCAGGTGCTCGGCCGACGCAAGCTGCCCGTGTCCCGGAATGATCCGCGTGTCGTCGCTCGACTGCTCCAGCACGAAGTTCGCCGCCGCGATCACGCCGTCGACCCCGCCCCCGCTGTCCACATCGATGAACGGATAGCGTCCCCGGAAGAAGGTGTCGCCCATGTGGAAGACGTTCGCGCGCGGGAAGTGCACGATGGCGTCGCCGTCGGTGTGCGCGGTCCCGATGTGCGTGACCCGGATGTGCCGCCCGTTCCAGTGGAACTGCACGCCCTCGTCGAAGGTCACCACCGGCAGCGCGGCCCGCGGCGCCTGAGCCGAGCGCCCGACCAGGTCCGAAAACTCCGCCGGGTTCATCCGCCGGTACACATTGCGGTGGGCCACGATCATCGCACCCGCCTCACCCAGGTTCTCGTTGCCCCCGGTGTGATCGCCGTGCCAGTGGGTGTTCAGCACCCAGCGCACGGGATGGTCGGATACCTCCGCCACCGCCGCCTGGATCTTCGCCGTCAGGGGAGCGAACTGGTCGTCGATGAGGAAAGCGCCGTCCTCACCCACGGAAAGCCCCATGTTGCCTCCCCTGCCCATCAGCATGAAGAGATCGCCTTCCAGCTCGATCGTCTCGATCACCACATCGGCCATGTCCTGCTGCGCGGCGAGCGTCGGCGCACCGGTCGCGCACACCGCCGCGAGCACCGACACGACGGCCGCGCATCTCGTTCCCTGCCACAAAGTGATCATCCTCGGCTCCTGTTTCCTGAGTCCGGCGCGGACAACGGCACCGGGCGTTGAGGAGATCGGCGCGGGCGTGGGCGCCGACTCGACTGTATTGTTAATCATTGTGCGACGGAACCCGGTCGGGCAACGCCAAAGAGATGTTTTGGAGGTACAGGGCGACGTGACCGCACCGGCGGGCATCCCCTCAATGGAATGCCGGGTTTCCGGGCACCACCGCGAACGCAGAGATGGAGGTTGCACCGATGCTTCGATCCCTTCCCCTGGCTGCCCTCGCCGTGATCGCCGCAGGATGCGGCGACTCCGCACCGGCCGACGACGCCGCGCCCGCGGACGCCACCCCTCCCGGCTCCGATCTCCCCGCGGCCATTGCCGGCGCCGGAGGCGAGCTGGAGGGCACCGACCTGCGCTATGTGGATGGCGACGGGCTTACCACCGGCTACCTCGCCGTCCCGGATGGTGCCGGACCGTTCCCCGCGCTGGTCATCATCCACGAGTGGAACGGCCTCCAGGACCGCGTCCGCCAGCTGGCCGACGACTTTGCGGACGAGGGGTATGTGACCCTCGCGGCCGACCTCTTCCAGGGCCGTACCGGGTCCAACCGTGAGGAGAACATGGCGTTGGTACAGGAGGCGCAGGCGGACCAGGCAGGGATGATCGCCAACCTCAACGCGGCTGTGGCCTACCTGAAGGGGCGCCCCGACGTGACCGGGAGGGTCGGCGCGATGGGATGGTGCTTCGGCGGCGGGGTCGCGCTCTCGTTCGGCCTCGACGGCGACAACCACGAGGCCACCGCGATATTCTACGGCCGCCTGGTCGACGACCCCGAAGTCGTGGCCCGGCTGGACCACGAGGTGTACGGGACCTTTGGGGCGCTCGACCAGGGCCCCTCTCCGGAATCCGTCGCCGCCTTCGAGGCCGCGCTCCAGGCCGCCGGGATCGAGAACGACCTGCACATCTACGACGACGTGGGTCACGGTTTCTGGCTGCGCGTCGACGAGGATCCGGAAGTGCGCACCGCGCCGGCGGAGGACGCCTGGCAGCGGCTGAAGGCGTACCTGGAGCGGACGCTGGGGTCATGAGACGGCCGGGGTGTCCTCCCGAGGTGACGCGGGTGTCCCCGAACGGGCCGTGCCGCCCCGCCTTGGCGCCCCTGGACGCCGCAAACCATGCCCGTCGCGTCCGGTACGCTTCTTGCGGAATGCTGGCGGAAACTCCAACTAGGAGAATGGCATGAATCACCCTGGAATCGGAATCTCCCGGACCGTACTCGGGCTGTTCGCCGCCCTGGCGCTGCTCGGCGTGACCGGGTACGAGCCTCTGGCCGCCCAGAGCGGAGGGAGCGGCTTTCTCTTCGGGAACCCCCGAGCGACGCTGACCTTCAAGGGCGGCGTCAGCCTGCCACGCGCGGCCGGCGGCAACGGCCAGCAGAGCCTCTGGGACCTGACCCGGGAAGAACTCACCGTGGAGACCGCGGATCTGCGCGGTGCGTCGATTATCGGCGAGCTCGCGGTGCGCGCCTCCGAGCGCCTCGACGTCACCCTCGCGGTCGGCTATTCGGCCAGCGAAACGCGTTCGGAGTTTCGTGACTGGGAGGGCTCGGACGGCCTTCCCATCGAGCAGACCACGAGATTCACGACCACCCCCGTGACCGCGGGAGTCAAGGCCTACCTGTTCGAAAGAGGCCGCTCCGTTGGCAGCCTGGCGTGGATCCCACGCACCTGGAATCCCTACGTCGGGGTGGCCGGCGGCCTGGTCAGCTACAGCTTCCGGCAGCACGGTGAATTCGTGCACTACGACACCTACGACATCTTCCAGGACGACTACTTTTCCCGGGACAGGGCGCCTACGGTCCATTTCCTCGGCGGAATGGAGATGAGCGTCAACCGGCACGTGCTTCTGGTCGGCGAAGCCCGGTACGGTTTCGCCAGCGCGCCATTGAGCGAGGACTTCGTGGGGTTCCCCGACCTGGATCTGGCAGGATTCCAGGCGACTGCGGGAATCTCCTTGCGGTGGTAGTGATGACGCACAAGATTGCAACTGCGCGAAAGATGGAAATCGCGATGCGGTACTCGAAAGGAGCAGTCATGGACAGGAAGAGCTTCAGCAACGGTATTCGAGCCGGTCTCGGCGTTCTGGCGCTGGCGGCCCTGCCCGGATCGGCGTTTGCCCAGGAAGCCGAAACCCGGCTGGGATGGCAGCCCTATCTCGGGTGCTGGGCACAGCCCGCGCACCTCGTCGAGGTCGACCGGCCGGAGGGCGAGGAGGCGGACGATGGCGTACTCTGCTTCGTGGCCTCCGGGAGCGATGTGGAGATGCTCACGATCGCGAACGGTGTGATCACGCACAGGGAGCCCTTCCCCGCCGACGGGCAGCCGCGCACGGTGGAGCAGGACGGATGCACCGGCACCGAAACCGCGATCTTCTCCGACGACCGGCGGCGGATCTACACGACTTCCGAAGCGACCTGCGAGGACGGGGCCCTGCGCCGCAGCACCGGGATCATCTCCATGCCGAGTCTCTCCGAGTGGCTGGACGTACGCGCCATGGAGGTGGACGGAAGGGCCACCGCGTGGTCCCAGTGGTATCAGCGCACCAGTACGGACGTACTGGAGGATCTCGGGATCGAGAGCGGCCAGTTCGAGACGCCCCTGGCCGTCAGGGGAGCCTCGATGTACGCCGCCGCCAGGATCATGATCGACGACGTAATCGACGCGAGCATGAACGCGCATCCGAAGGCCGTCGAGGCCTGGCTGGCCGAGGTCGGGCAGCCCTTTGCGCGGCTGGACGCCGAACAGCTGGTTCGCCTGGCCGACGCCGGCGTGCCCGGTGGGGTCATCGACGTGGTCGTCGCGGTCTCTTTCCCGGAGAGGTTCGCGCTGAACCGCCAGGACGCCTACGCGGACCGTGGCGACGCGATCTATCCGCGCACCGTCTGGCTGCAGCGCGACTACGGTCCGCTCGGCTACGGCTACATGAGCCGCTACGGGTACTACAGCCCCTACGGCTACTATGGGAGCCGCTACGGCGGCGGCTATTGGGGCGGCTACTACGGGTGGGGCGGCGGCTACTACTCTCCCGTGGTCGTCGACGTGACGCGCACCGAGCGACAGGGCGGTGGCAGGGTCATCGCCGGCAGGGGCTACAGTGGGGGCCGGTCCACGGCCCGAGGCCCGGCAAGGAGCGCGGGCGGCGCGTGGATGGGCGGCTCGGCCGGCTATCGCGGTTCCGGCGCCGCGGTCTCCAGCGGAGGCGGCAGCGGGGGTTCGCGCTCGGCCAGACCGCGCGGTTCCAGCGGCAGCTCCAGACCCTCGATTTCGGGCACGTCATCGCGAAGCGGAGGCAGCAGCAGCGGCCGCACGGCCAGGCGGCGAGGCGGAAGCAGCTAGACACCGGCCGGGATCCCAGCCACATTGGGGCTCTCGCGCCCGCCTGGGCGCGGGAGCCCTTTTCCTATCCGAGGAGCACATGGCTCCCCTGCTTCAACTGAGTGACACGGGCGGACTCTCGGAAGCCCTGGCGTCGAGTCCGCTTCTGGCGCTGGTCGTTCTTTTCGGCGCAGGCGTGGCGATCAGCCTGACCCCGTGCGTATACCCCATGATCCCCATCACCGCGTCGGTCATCTCCGGGACGGCGCGCGAGGGTCAGCCCTGGAGCCGCACGCTGGGACTGACCCTGACCTACGTCGTCGGGCTCGCCATGCTCTACGCCTTCCTGGGCATGCTGGCCGGACTCACCGGGACCCTCTTCGGCACCGTCGGGGCGAGCCCCTGGGCGCTGCTGGCGATCGGGAACCTGCTCCTGCTCTTCGCGCTGGCGATGTTCGACGTCATACCGATCAGGGTTCCGCAGCGCCTGATGGCGTGGGCGGGGAGCCGGGGGGGTGGATCGTATGGGGCCGTCTTCGTGCTGGGGGCTACATCGGGCGTGGTCGCGGCACCCTGCGGGGCTCCGGCCTTCGCCGCGGTGCTGGCGTGGGTGGCGGCGACGCGGGCAGGGTTCATGGGATTCGTCTACCTTTTCGTCTTCTCCCTGGGAATGACCGCGCTTCTCGTCGCGGTCGGTCTCTTTTCGGGCACGCTTTCGCGGCTGCCGAAGTCGGGGCAGTGGATGGTGACCGTCAAGCGCGTGGCGGCGGTAATCATGCTCGGAGTCGCGCAGTACTATTTCATTCAGGCCGGATACAACCTGTGAGGTCAGCTGTGATTGGAGTCGGAAACCTTCGGATCGCCGCATTGCCGGCGCTGTTCTCCGCCGCGGCGTTGCTGGCGGGTCTTCCCGCCGGCGCGCAGGCACAGGATGACGAGTTGGGCCTCCCGGCCGGGACACCGGCGCCGGACGCCCAGGTGGAGGACCTGGACGGCAACGCCGTCTCGCTTCTCGACGTGGTGGGCAGCGGCCCGGCGCTGATCGAGTTCTGGGCGTCGTGGTGCGAGCAGTGCGAACTGCTGCAGCCCCAGATCGACGAGATCCAGGAGCGTTTCGCCGAGCGGATCAAGGTCGTCGCGGTCGCGGTCGCGGTGAACCAGTCCGTGCGGCGGGTCAGGCGCCACGTGGAAAGGCACGCCCCGGGGTACGCCTTCGTCTACGATGCACAAGGAGAGGCCGTGAGAGCCTATCAGGCCCTCACGACCTCGATCGTTGTCCTCATCGATGGCGAGGGGCGCATCGTGTCTACCGGTGTGGGTCCGCAGCAACCGCTGGTGGACGCCGTGGAGGAGATGCTGGGAGCCGCGGCCGGTCAGAGCTGACCGGGCGCTCCCAGGGAGTCCTACCCTTCCTCGGGCTCCGGCGTCACCTCGTCGATCACGGCGCCCAGTGCCTCGTAGGCAGCGGGATCCACCTGGTTGAACTGGGGAATCACCTGCGCCACGCGGCCGTCGGGGCCGACCACGACCACGGCGCGGCTCCCCACCATTCCGTTGTCCCTGAGCGATCCGCCGAACGCCGTGAAGGCGCCGCCGTCAGGATCGCTGCCGAACAGGTAGGGGAAGTCCTCGTCCTTGAGCCAAGAGGCGCCCTCTTCGGCGGAATCGTTCGAAATCGCCATGAGCACGACGTTGCGGCCTTCGTTGAACAGTTCTGCGTACTGATCACGGTACGCTCTCATTTGAACCGTTCAGCCACGCGTCCTGACTCTGAAGAAGAACGCCAGAACGACCGTCTCGCCCAGGTAGTCGCTGAGCCTGACCTGATCCTGGAGGACACCGTGCCGGGTCGCCCCGGTCAACGCGAAGTCAGGCGCCATAGCGCCAACCTCGATGAGGCCGTCGCCGGCCTCCTGGGCGGCGGCCCCGTCCGGCGCGCCGACCACCACCGCGGCGGCCAGGGCGGCCGCCACCAACACTCTGCGCATCATTCGCTTTCTCCGTTCTCTCAGCAAGTCCCGAGGAGGTGAGCATATGAGTATATGAGCAGGCTGCCGCGGGATCCGGGTCGGGTGCGCCCCCTCCCACGGGCATTCCGCGCATCATTGTAGCGCGGGGGCGCCGCGATAGCGACCTTTGCCGCGCACCACAGCCCGTCGTCCAATAGGGGAGACCGCCAATGAAACCCTCTCGCGCACGCGCCCACCTCCCGCTCGCCGCCCCGGGCCCGATCGCCCTCCTCTCGCTTGGTGCCGCGCTCTCCTGCACCCCCGCCCCCGACAACCCCCCCGACGCGGCCACCCCCACCACCCCCGCCGGCGACCTCCTCCGGACCGCCGACCCCTACGCCCGCGGCTACACCGACGACGACTTCCCGCGGGTCCGGGAACTCGCGCCCGGCGTCTATTCGTACGAGCAGCTTCGCTCCGCGGGCGACGAGCGCTTCACCACGGTGAGCATGTTCGTGGTGACGGACGAGGGCGTTCTCGTCGCGGACGGCCAGGGCAGCCCCGCCGAGACGCGCCGCCTCGTCGAGACCATCGCCGCGATCACCGACCGGCCCATCACCGACGTGGTCGTCTGCTCCGACCACGGCGACCACACCGCCGGCAACGCCGAGTTCCCGCAGGACGCGCGCTTCTGGGCGCATCCCACCTCGCAGGCCGTGCTGCAGATCATGGCCGACAACCCCATCCGCCCGGACGACGCACCCCCCGTCGTCGTCCCCACCCACCTGGTCGAGAGCAGCGAGACGTTCATGCGGGGCGGCCGCGAGATCCGGATCCTCTTCCTGGGACGCGCACACACCGGCGGCGACCTGGTCGTCCATCTGCCCGCCGAGAAGATCCTCTTCATGAGCGAGGCGTACCTGCACCGGGTCTTCCCCGCGATGCGCTCCGCGTACCCGTCCGAGTGGGTGGCGATGATCGAGGCCGCCCAGGCGATGGACGTGGACGTCTACGTGCCGGGCCACGGCTTCGTGGATTCGCCCGACATCCTCGCCGAGGAGCTTGAGACCTATCGCCGCGCGGTGGTCCAGGTGATCGATGAGGCCGGGCGGCTGCACGCGGCCGGGCTGACCCTGGAGGAGGCCGTCGAGCAGGCGGACTTCGGCGACCTGGAGACGTGGTCGCTGCGGTCCAGCCAGGGCAGCCGCGCACTCGGCCGCGTCTACATGGAGTTGAACGGGGAACTGCCCCCCGGGTGACGCGATCCCGGGCCGGAGTGGCCTGCCAGGCACAGCGCCCGCCGCCGCGCCGCGAACCCGGTGCTCTGGCCCGCGCGCCGCGCACGGAATATTCTCATTCGGCGTTTCGAGACGGGCGGCCGTGTCCGTTTCGCAGACACTCGTTCACAACCCCGTCAAACCCGGGAATCATCTGGAGGAACATGTGAAGCCGACACACCGGGCCCTCACTGCCGCGCTCGCGCTCGCCACGGCTCTCCCCCTGGCGGCCCCTTCCGCCGCCAACGCCCAGCAGGCCGAGTGGCGCTACTGGGGCTCCGACGCCGCCAGCACGCGCTATTCGCCGCTGGGCCAGATCGACGCGTCCAACTTCAATGACCTCGAAGTGGCGTGGATCTGGCGGAGCGACAACTTCAGCCCCGATCCGGAACCGCTCCTGCGGGCGACGCCGATCTACGTGGACGGCACGCTGTATTCGGTGGCCGGATCGCGGCGTACGGCGGTGGCGATCGACCCCGCGACCGGTGAGACGCTGTGGACCTTCCGCGAGCCCTACACCAGGCGGTGGGAGGACTCGATGCGGAAGAACTACGGCAAGGGCGTGGCGTACGCGGAGGTGAACGGGCGCGAGACGATCTACCTCGTGACGCCGGGGTTTTTCCTGCACGCGCTGGATCCGATGACCGGCACGCCCATCGAATCCTTCGGCAGGAAGGGCAGGGTCGACCTGCTCGGCGATCTCGGGCATTGGGAGCACCACCCCGAGGACGGACTGCCGCCCGAGGTGGGCTACATCACCAACTCGTCGCCCCCGATCGTCGTCAACGGCGTGGTGGTGGTCGGCAACTCGCATGAGCAGGGCTACTACCAGACCATGCAGGAAAACGTGCCGGGCAACATCCTCGCGTACGACGCGGACACCGGTGAACACCTGTGGACCTTCAACGTGATCCCGCAGGAGGGCGAGTTCGGCAACGACACCTGGGAGAACGACGCCTGGAAGCGCACCGGCAACGTGTCGGCCTGGGCACCGCTCTCGGCCGACGCCGAACTGGGCCTCGTGTACGTGGTCACCGACCCGCCCACGGTCGACTACTACGGCGGCTTCCACCCCGGTGACAACCTCTTTGCCACGAGCATCCTCGCCCTCGACGTCGAGACCGGCGAGCGCCGCTGGCACTTCCAGACCGTGCACCACGACGTCTGGAACTACGACAACCCGACCGCGCCCAACCTGGTCGACGTCAACGTGGACGGGCGCGAGATCAGGGCGATCGTGCAGACCACCAAGCAGGGCTGGGCCTACGTCCTCGACCGCGAGACCGGCGAGCCGGTGTGGCCGATCGAGGAGCGCCCCGTGCCGCAGTCCGACGTGCCCGGCGAGCAGCTCTCGCCCACGCAGCCCTACGTGACCCGTCCCGCGCCCTACGAGATGCAGGGGATCAGCGAGGACGACCTGATCGACTTCACTCCCGAGCTCCGCGCCGAGGCGCTCGAGATCGTCAGCAACTTCCGGCTCGGCCCGCTCTTCAACCCGCCCGCGCGCGAGGACGGCCCCGGCGGCCCCTCGATCCACTGCCCGGGCGCCAACGGGGGGGCCAACATCCCGGGCGGTGCGGCGGTCGATCCCACGACCGGCATCCTCTACGTCGCCTCGACCCGCGGCTGCAGTGCGCCCCGCCTGGTCCCGGGCGTCGACGTTGATCCCGACTCCAACGTCGAGTGGGTGAGCGTGGGCCCGGGCGGCGTCCGCGGTCCGCGTGGCCTGCCGATCACCAAGCCCCCCTACAGCACGATCACCGCGATCGACCTCAACACGGGCGACCACGTCTGGCAGATCCCCAACGGCGTAACCCCCGAGTCCGTCCGCAACCACCCGGCGCTCCAGGGCGTCGACGTGGGCAACACGGGCTCGCGCGGCCACGCCACCAAGCTCGTCACCAGCACCCTGCTCATGTACGGCGAGGGCCGCGGCGCCGCGCCGGTCTTCCGCGCCGTCGACAAGATGACCGGCGAGGAACTGGGCCGCATCGACCTCCCCGGATCCACCCTGACCGCCCCCATGACCTACATGCACGACGGCGTCCAGTACGTGGTCATGGCCATCGGCATGCGTGGTTCCGCGGGTGCGCTGGTGGCGCTGCGCCTGCCGGAGTAGGGGAGGAGAGAGCGATGAGACGCGTGCGTTCCTGCATTCCAGCAATCGCCGGGGCGCTCCTGGCCACGGGGTGCCTGCGGGAGGCTGCACCCCCCGACGCGGCTGCCACCGACTACAGCGGCCTCTTCAACGGCGCGGCGGGCGAGTGGGTCGAACTCGGCCACTCCTTCGGGCCGTCCACGATCTACTGGCCCACCGACACCCTCGGCTTCCAGCTCAACGAACTGGCGTACGGCCACACCGAAGGCGGCTACTTCTACGCATCCTACTCGTTCGCGTCCGCCGAGCACGGCGGCACCCACCTCGACGCGCCCATCCACTTTGCGGAGGGCCGCCAAGCCGCCCACGAGATACCGCTCTCCCGACTCATCGCGCCGGCCTCGGTGGTCGATGTCTCGGCGGGGGCCGACGCCGACCCGGACTACCTCCTGTCGGTCGACGACCTCACCGCGTGGGAGGCCGAGCACGGCCCGATCGCCGACGGCACCGCGCTGCTCATCCGCACGGGGTGGTCGTCACGCTGGAGCGACCGCACCGCCTACCTGGGCACCGACCTGACGGGCCCCGAGGCCGTGCCCGAGCTACACTTCCCGGGCATCGGCCCCGAGGCCGCGCAGTGGCTCGTCGACAACCGCAACATCGGCGCGATCGGCCTCGACACACCCAGCATCGACTACGGCCAATCCACCGACTTCCAGTCGCACGTGATCCTCTACAGCGACAACATCGTCGGGTTCGAGAACCTCACCAACCTGGACCGGCTTCCGCCGACGGGCGCCGGGATCGTTGCGTTGCCCATGAAGATCGAGGGCGGAAGCGGCGGGCCGCTGCGGATCGTGGGGTGGGTGCCGGGCTGATCACCGCGTCCCCCACAACCAGTCGTAGCTCAGCCGCAGGTAGTAGTAGCCGCCGTTGAAGCCGTACGGAGCGCTCTCGGGATAGAGCGCGCCCACTCCGCCCGAGTTGGGATTCTCGTCCGGGTAGGCGTTGAACAGGTTGTTGGCCCCGATGGCGATCGCAGCGTTTTCCGCCAGCGGCAATGACACTTCGGCGTCGAAGAGGACTCGCGCGCCGTAGCGCAGGTCCGGGTCGCTCAGCTCGGAATCGTAGAAGCCATCGTAGTAGGTCCCACGGACCAGGGCGCTGAGGCTGCCCAGCTGCTGCGACAGGCTGAGCACGCTGCGGTAGCGCGGCAGGGCCCGCTCCAGCTGGTCCACGCGCGCGTCGTTCACGACTTCCGGATTGCGCTCGGTGACGTCGGTTCCGGTGTAGTTGAAGAGCAGACTCACGTTGGTCGCCTCGCCGGGCGAGTAGTTCGCCACCAGGTCGATGCCCTGGGTCAGGGTCGCGAAGTCATTGGTGAAGAAGCGGAACTCCGCGAGGTTGGCGGCGCTCGTCACACCCTCCGACACCAGCTGCGCGACCTCGGCGGGCGTGAGCTTGAAGGTCCTCGTCTGCGCGAAGCGATCCGAGATCGAGATGCGGAAGTAGTCCGCCGTAAAGCGGAACGCGCCCGCTTCGTACATGATTCCTCCGGTCAGACTGACCGAGGTCTCGGGCTCCAGCTGCCTGCCCCCACGCGTCCTGGCCACCTCCGAGGTGGAGGGAATGGTGCCGCGGTTGACCAGGTCGCCGAGCTCGGTGTCGAATACCGTCGAGACGTTGAAGGCGTTCTGCTGCCCGGGTGTGGGCGCGCGGAAACCGGTGTTGGCGTTGGCCCGCAACGCGATCCGGTCGGTGGCCTCGAATCGGAAGGAGACCTTTCCGGTCGCCTTGCCGCCGAAGTCGGAGAAGTCCTCGTAGCGGCCCGCGATGCCGATGGCCCAGGGATCGTCCGCCCTGCCAAGGTTGAGGTCGGCGTAGAACGCGGTGTTGCTGCGGGTCCAATCGCCGGCGGCCAGCGGGCTGAAGCCGGGGAAGCCGTTGGACGAAGAGCTGAAGCCCTGGGCCGCGTACGGTCCGATCTGCCAGGATTCGTCCTGGCCCTGGCCGATCTCGAAGCGCTCCTCGCGCTGCTCGAATCCGGCCGCGACGTTGGCCGCGTCGTTGACCTGGTAGGACAGATCAAGATTGAAGTTGATCTCTTCCTGGTTGTACAGGCCCGGATCGAAGTGGGTGGGCGTGTCGGGACCGAGCGCCGCGTTCACCGTGTTGTAGATGAAGAAGTCGGCCAGGTTCCGGCCCCAGCTCGTGCTGGCGTCCCAGCTGACGCCGCTGTCCGTGCGTCCCCTGATTCCGCCGACGATCGAGGCGTCGAAGACCTCTCCGCCGAACTGCGGCGTGAAGCCTCCGGGGAACATCTCCTGGTACGAGAAGCAGTTCGGGTCGTCGAACACCTGCTGGAGCGCGACCGGATCGGGAACATTGTTGGTGATTGTCACGACCGGGCAGTTGGCCGACCCGAGGCCCTTCGCCTGCAGCACGTCACCGATCAGCAGGGTCGCGCCGCCATCGCCGGAGAAGACGCCGCCGCGGGTGTTCGGGTTGCGGAAGAAGAAGCCGCCGTCCACCCGCTTCGAGGCGACGTTCCCGAAGGCGTAGACCTGCTCGTCGTCGTCGAAGTTGTAGCCGGTGTTGAGGAACACCTTCAGGTCGTCCGTGACCCGCGGCGACCCCCAGACCTGGGCGGTCGGCGTCCGCACCGCCGTGTTGCCCGCCGCGACGAGCCCGGCCGCGTCGTTCCGCTGGATGGCGCGGTCCGTCGGCTCCTGGTTGCCGTACTCCACGCTGACGTTGGCGAATCCGGACTCGCCGAGCGGCACTCCGAAATTGCCCGCCACCGAGGTCGCGTTGCCGTGGCCGCCCCAGCTCCGGTCCGAACCATCGAGGAACGCCTCACCATCGAAGTGCCGGCCCTGCTTGACCTGAACCGATCCGCCCGAGCGATCGTTCTTCAGCTGGAAGTTCAGCACGCCCGCGATAGCGTCCGAACCGTACTGCGCCGACGCGCCGTCGCGCAGCACCTCGATCTGGCGCAGCGCGATCCCCGGGATGGCCCCGATGTCGGGCCCCTGGGCGCCGTCGGAGAGGCCCGCGCCCAGCCAGGTGATGACCGCGCCCCGGTGCCGGCGCTTGCCGTTGATGAGCACCAGCGTGTGGTCGGAGGCGAGGCCGCGCAGGTTGGCGGGCCGCGTGATCGTGGCCGCATCGCTGATCGGCTGGATGTTCACGTTGTAGGACGGGACCACGTTGCGCAGCAGGAAGTCGATGTTGGTCTCGGCCTGCCGCGAGATCTCGGACACCGGGATCACGTCGACCGGCACCATCGACTCGGTGACGGTGCGGGGCCTCGTGCGGCTCCCCACCACCACCAGTTCGTTCAGTTCGAAGGCCGCGATTCCGAGCGAAATGTCGAGGTTGACGGTCTGCCCGGAGGCCACCGTCACGTCCTGGGTCTGCAGTCCGTATCCGAGGAGCCGGACTTCGAGGGTATGGGTTCCGGCGGACACGCCGGTCATCGAGAAGGTGCCCGTGGCGCCGGTGAATTCCACCAGCCCGAGGGCCGGGATTTCGACCCGGGCGTTACCGAGCCCCATCCCGCTGTCACCACTGCGGACGGTTCCTTCGATCGTGCCCTGCGCGACACCCGTCGCGGGTATCGCCAACAGGGCAAGGACCATGAATACACGTATGTTCATTCGTTTTCTCCATGAGGGGTAAGAGGGGGCATGCGGGGCCGCAGGTGCGTGTGTGCCGACCTGCGGGTGCACGAACCTACGCTGCGGGCGACCGGTTGTGTCGCCGACGCGTGCGATGTGGTTCCGGTTTCGGCCCCCTGGTAATCTAGCCCGGGGAGACGGCTCGATGTTGCTCCACCCCTCCAAGTGGCGCATTGTGACCACAAGGCCATCGCCGCGGCATTCCACCGCTTTCCGGCAACCTCAACGGAGGTACTCCCATGCGCCCCCAGGCCGCTTGTATACCGACCCGCAGACACGTCCGCCATTCCGTCCTGGCCGCACTCTGGATGGCCTTTCCGAACGCACCGGACCTCCATCTCCACGCCCAGGAGACCGACTCCCCGGAATGGGACGTCACCGCCCCCCGCGGCGAGACGCACGAGATCGACTTCACGACGAGCGAGGGAACCTGGATGTCGGTCGATCTCTCCGCCGACGGCGAGTGGGTGGTCTTCGACCTCCTGGGCCACGTCTACCGGATGCCGGCCACCGGGGGCGAAGCCGTGTCGCTCACTCAGAACAGCGGCATCGCGGTCAACTATCACCCGCGCCTCTCACCCGACGGCGCCACGATCGCCTTCATCTCGGACCGCAGCGGCCAGAGCAATCTGTGGCTGATGGACGCGGACGGATCCAACCCCCGTCCCGTCTTCGAGGACCAGTCGTTGCGTGCCTGGGAGCCGGCCTGGTCTCCGGATGGTCGTTTTATTGCAGTGCGGCGTTCGTCGACGCAGCGCGGAGCCGGGGGCGCGGGGCTTTGGATGTATTCGCGGGACGGTGGCGAGGGGGTCGAGCTGGTCGGCTCCGACCACCCGGCCGCCGCCTGGCCGGCGTTCTCGCCCGGCGGCGAGTCGCTCTACTTCCAGGTGCGCACCGCGCCCCCCGGTATCTGGTCGGGGCGCTCCGACATCGTGCACGGGTACAAGCAGATCCGCCGGCTCGACCTCGAGACGGGGCGCGTGGACGAGGTCACGACGGGCCAGGTGGTGCAGCAGGGGCAGACCTCGAGCGGCGGCGCGATCGCGCCCGAACCGTCGCCGGACGGGCGGTGGCTCGCCTTCGCGCGGCGCATCCCCGACGGGACGATCTCGCACAAGGGGCTGCGCTTCGGTCCCCGCACCGCGCTCTGGCTGCGCGACCTCGAGACCGGCGCCGAACGCGTGCTCATGGACCCGATCGAGGTCGACATGGCCGAAGGGATGAAGGTGTCGCGCGATCTCCCCGGCTACGCGTGGTCGCGCGACAGCCGCTCGATCGTGATTCCGGCGGGCGGGAAGATCCGCCGGGTCGATGTCGAGAGCGGCGACGTGTCCACCATCGCGTTCACGGCGCGGGTCCACCGCGTCATCTCGGAGATGGCGGGACGGCCCCAGGAGCCGCTCGGCACGACCTTCGCGGTGAAGTTCCCGCGCTGGACCGCCTCGTCACCGGACGGGAGCCGTCTCGCCTTCCAGGCCGTAGGGCGGATCTGGCTGATGGACCTGCCCGACGGCACGCCCACGCGCCTCACCGACGACTCCTTCGACCACTCCGAGATCGCCCCCGCGTGGTCGCCGGACGGCCGCAACATCGCCTTCACCGGCTGGGAGCACAACGGACGCGGCCACATCTGGCGCGTGCCGGCGGACGGCGGCACGCCCGAGCAGCTCACCACGCGCGAAGGCGAGTACATGAACACGGTGTGGAGCCCCGACGGCGGCGAGATCGTGGCCACACGGGGCGCGGGCGCGACCAGCCGCGGCCGCACCGTCGCCAGCAACGAGTACTTCGAGTTCGTGGCGGTCCCCGCGGACGGCGGCGACACCCGTACGATCACCAGGGTCGCGCGCCCCTACACCGGCGGCCGCCCCATGATGCCCCGCCGTCCCCCGCCCCAGGCGTGGTTCGGCCCCGACGGGCGGCTCTTCTACGCCGAGGCGCTGGGGCCCATGGGCGACGATCCCGCAGGCACCGACATCGCCTCCATTCGCATGGACGGCACCGACCGGCGCGTCCACTTCACGCTGCCCGACGCCGACGAGGCAGCCGTCTCCCCCAACGGTGCGTGGCTCGCATTCCAGGAGGGGGACAACGTCTACCGCATGCCGTTCCCATACGGCGGCACGGGGTCCAACACGGTCCGTATCGCCAAGCGCGATGGTCAGCTCCCCGTGACCCAGCTAAGTCTGGAGGGCGGAATCCACCCCCGCTGGCGCGACGCGACTACGCTAGAGTTCGTGAGCGGGCCGCGCTACTACGCGCACGATGTCACCACGGGTGAGACCGAGGAAGTGCCGATCCGGCTGGAACTCCCCCGCCACATCGCGTCCGGCACGGTAGCCTTCACGGGCGCCCGCATCGTCACCGTCGAGAACGACGTCGTCCTTGAAAACGGAACAGTCGTCGCCACGGACGGCAGGCTCACCTGCATCGGCGAGTGCGACACGAGCGGCGCCGTTCAGGTGTTCGACGCGACCGGCAAGACGATCATCCCCGGCCTGATCGACATGCACGCCCACCACCACCGCGACCACCTGGGCATCATCCCGCTGCGCAACTGGGAGTCGGCGATCTACCTCGCGTACGGGGTGACGACGACGCTCGACAACTC
This sequence comes from Gemmatimonadota bacterium, assembly GCA_022823145.1. GTDB lineage: Bacteria > Gemmatimonadota > Gemmatimonadetes > Longimicrobiales > Gaopeijiaceae > Bin94. Next base: position 182,851 of record JAJDXS010000083.1, on the reverse strand, counting down.
GCAGTGGTCGGCCAACGTGTTCCCGGCCGCCGAGCTGGTCGAGTCCGGCAGGATGATCGGCCCGCGCGTGTACAGCACCGGCGATCCCGTGTATTCGGGCGACGGCGCGCGCCAGAACGAGATCTCGAGTTACGAACTGGCGGACCAGAACGTGGCGCGGCTCATGTCGTGGGGCGCGGTGTCGATCAAGGAATACCTGCAGCCGACGCGGCAACAGCGGCAGTGGGTCACCGAGGCGGCGCGCGTGCGCGGACTGCGGGTCACCTCGGAGGGCGGCGACATCGAGTTCAACATGGGCATGATCATGGACGGGCACACCGGCTGGGAGCATCCGCTGAGCTACATGCCGCTCTACAGCGATGTGGCGAAGTTCTTCGGACAGGCGGATGCCGTGTACTCGCCGACGTTCATGGTCGGCGGTCCGGGGCCCTGGAACGAGGAGTATTTCTACCAGGAGTACGAGATCTGGAAGGACCCCAAGATGCGGCGCTGGCTGCCCTGGCGGATGCTGGTTCCGGTGACGCGGCGGCGGATGCTGCGGCCGGAGACCGACTATTCGTACCCGCTGATTGCCCGCGGCATGGTCGACATCATCGAGGAGGGCGGCTGGGGCGCGATCGGGGCCCACGGCCAGCTGCACGGCCTCGGCCCCCACTACGAGGTCTGGATGGTCGCGGCGGGTTCCGACGAGCATACCGCGATCGAGGTCGGCACCATCCACGGAGCGCACTTCCTGGGGCTGGCGCACGAACTGGGCTCTTTGGCAGAAGGCAAGATCGCCGACTTCGTGGTGCTCAACTCCAACCCGCTCGAGGACATCCGCGCCACCGCCGACATCGACTACGTGATCAAGGACGGCATCGTCTACAACGGGGACACCCTGGACGAGCTGTGGCCGAACGACCGGCGCTACGGTGAACCATACTGGATGGACGCGGACGCGCTGCTGAGCGACGACCGGCCGACGGACTACTGGGACAGGATTCGGAGGGAGGGGGGCAGTTGATGGGAGACAACGGACCCCGCAGTGAGAAACCCGACCGGGTAGCACACGGGTTACGCGCATGGGCCGCGCTGCACGTTTCTGAACCCAGGGCTGTTAGCAGGAGTGGATAGGGTGATTGCACGAAATGTCGTCCGCAACTGTCAATAGAGTGAAACCCGCTTCAGCTTTCATCCCTGCACGGAGACCGAAATGTCCACCCCCACAAAAGCATCTGTCGACGACGCAGCCTGCGGGCCGCTGGCCATTACGCTTTGTTACCAGTGTACGCTTGATGTGGAGCGGGCGTCGGATGTCGGCAGCTGGATCAGGTCGGAGAGCCAGGTTTCCGAAGACCTGGCAAAGCGCACCAATGTGGTCGCGATCGTGGTCGATTCAGGTCAGTGCGCCCGGTGCGCCAGCGTATTGGCCGAGTGTGTCGGATGGTCCTCACCCCGATTCCGATGTTGACCGAAGTCGCTGGGGGGGATGCATCCAGCCCGCTCGAGGGCGCCGACGGATGTGAACCATCGGCGGTCCCCTCGCGACTAGACCGACCCCCTCGGCACAACCCACTCCATTGTCTGCCCCGTGACCGCTGCGATGCGGTCGAAGTCGGAATCGTAGTGCAGCAGGACCATCTCGGCGTGCTCCGCGGCGGCTGCGATGATGAGGTCCGGAATCGGCACGCGGTGCTGCCCACGGAGCGCCAGCAGGCCCTGGACCTCGATTGCGCGCTGGAAGATCGCCTCGGTCAGCACCACGTGACGGTAGGCGAGGGCCCGGCGGCGGCGTGTGCGGGCGTGGTCGGCCGCGTTTCGCGTCGAGTAGAGGACTTCGAGTTCGATCACGGCGCACGTGGCGGCGTCACCCGCTTCGAGTATGGGCACCAGCCTGGCCTGTACCGGCGGGTGCGACATGCGGGCCAGGGCGCTCTTGTCGATCAGGAATGGCATCTCGCGCGTCCTGCCGGGCTAGTAACGCCACGCTTTCGACATCACCGCCGGGTCGCGCAGGTCGAGCCCGTCCATCTCGATCAGCGCCCGGATCTCCTGCCGCCTCGCCTCGCGTCGCTCCACTTCGCGCAACGCCTTGTCGATGGTCTCCCTGATGGACGAGGTTCCCAGCAGGATCCGCACGCGGGCAATGAGTTCATCGTCGATGACCACGCTGGTTTTTCTCATTGGATACCTCCGTGTTCCGTCGCATTATATCCTATAGGTGATCTATCGTATATCCTAGTCGCACAAGCTATATATATCGACGAGGCGGGTCTGGATCAGCCACCCGTCGGGACTAGATTTAGAGCCCTGCCGTCGCACACAACCAGAGGCGCAGAATCATGAAGACCGCAACGGCCGGCTCGCATCGGGCCGCAACCGGAACCGATATCGAGCGGCCGACCTTCAGGGTGGCCGACCTTTCCCTGACCGAATGGGGCCGCAACGAGATCCGCCTGGCCGAGCACGAAATGCCCGGGCTGATGGCAATCCGCCGCGAATACCGGGATCGCCAGCCCCTCGCCGGCGCCCGGATCATGGGCTCGCTGCACATGACCGTGCAGACCGCCGTCCTGATCGAGACGCTGATCGACCTCGGCGCCTCGGTGCGCTGGGCGTCGTGCAACATCTTCTCCACGCAGGACCACGCCGCGGCGGCCGCCGTGGTGGGCCCGGACGGCAGCCCCGACGATCCACGCGGGCCCGCCGTCTTCGCCTGGAAGGGCGAGACGCTCGAGGAGTACTGGTGGTGCACCGAGCAGGCGCTCACCTGGCCGGCGGGCTTCGGTCCCACGATGATCCTCGACGACGGCGGCGACGCCACCCTGCTCGTTCACAAGGGCGCCGAGTTCGAGCGAATGGGCCGGGTGCCCGACTTCGACCCGGACGCGGACAGCGAAGAGTACGGCGTGATCCTGGAGTTGCTGCGCGCGCACCAGCGCATCGACGACGGGCGCTGGCAGCGCATCGCGGCCGACATCCGCGGCGTTTCGGAAGAGACCACGACGGGAGTCCACCGCCTCTACGAGATGGCGAAGAACGGCACCCTGCTCTTCCCCGCGATCAACGTCAACGACTCGGTCACCAAGTCCAAGTTCGACAACATCTACGGGTGCCGTCACTCGGTGATCGACGGACTGAACCGCGCCACGGACGTCATGCTGTCGGCGAAGATGGCCGTGGTGATGGGGTACGGCGAAGTCGGCAAGGGATGCGCGCAGGCGCTCCGGGGACAGGGCGCGCGCGTGGTCGTCACCGAGATCGACCCGATCTGCGCGCTCCAGGCCGCCATGGAGGGCTTCCAGGTGTCGCGCCTCGAAGACGTGGTGGAGACCGCTGACATCTTCATCACCGCGACGGGCAACCGCGACGTGGTGACGATCGACCACATGCGGCGCATGAAGGACAAGGCAATCGTCGGCAACATCGGCCACTTCGACAACGAGATCGACATGGCCGGGCTCGAGTCGTCGGAAGCCGTGCGCAAGACGATCAAGCCCCAGTTCGACGAATGGACCTTCCCGAACGGCCGCAGCATCCTGGTGCTCGCCGAGGGCCGGCTGATGAACCTGGGATGCGCGACCGGCCATCCGAGCTTCGTGATGTCGGCCAGCTTCTGCAACCAGGTCCTCGCCCAGATCGAGCTGCACCGGCGCGCGGAGGACTACGAGCTGGGCGTGCACATGCTGCCCAAGTCGCTCGACGAAAAGGTGGCTCGGCTGCACCTGGGTCACCTCGGAGCGCGGCTCACCGAACTGACGCCCGGGCAGGCCGACTACATCAACGTGGCGGTCGAAGGTCCGTACAAGCCGGAGCACTACCGGTACTGAGGTGCGGAAGCGCCCGGGGGCGCGACGGAGCCGGAAGCGGCGGCAGCGTGATCCGGGGCGCCCGGTTTGCCTTACTCGCATCGGCGGTGTTGACCCTGGCCTGCCAGGAACCGCCGCAACCACTTCTGGGCGAATGGGTGTCGGTCGGGTCCGCCCGCCCCGCCATGACGTACATCTTCGAGGCTGACGGCCGCTCCACCTGGGTTCTGGACCTCCCCCAGGGCCCGGACACTGTCGTGATCGACTACCGGGTGGACTACACCACGACCCCGATCCATCTCGATGTCGGCCCCTGGTCCACTGGACCAATCGCCGGACGGACCCTCTTCGGCATCGTGGAACTGCTCGGTCCGGACCGCTTCCGGGTCGACTTCGAACCGGGTGATCCCGACACGGGAGCGATGGAGCGTCCGGGAGAGTTCTCGAGTCAGACGGTGACGTTCGTCAGGATGCGCAACTGACCGGTTGGACACGCGAGGGGGCGGGCGCGGCGACCTTCACCGCGCCCGCCCCTGGTCCGTCCGAGAGGCGAATCGCCCTGCGGCCTATCCTCTCCGGCTGACCTCGATCTTGCGGCTCAGCGCCTCGTCGGCCTTCGGCAGCCGCACCATCAGCAGGCCGTTGTCGAACTCGGCCGTGATGCCGTCCGCGCGAACCGTGCGCGGCAGCATGAAGGACCGGCGGAAGAAGCCGAAGCTGCGCTCGACGAGGTGGAACTTGCCGTTCGTCTCGCCCTCTTCGCGGGACTCGGTCTTCTCGCCCGAGATCGTGAGCACGTTGTTTTCCAGGTTGATCTCGACCGCGTCCTCGGTCATCCCGGGCAGCTCGGCGGTCAGGAGGATCTCGTCGTTCTTCTCCTCGACGCTGACGGCCGGAACCCAGTTGGCGCCGTAGGTCAGGTTGCCGAAGCCGGAGTCGCCGAAGATCCGGCTCATCCGGTTGGCCAGGACATCGAGGTCGTTCCAGGGGGTGGACCGATTGGTGTGCCTGATCAGTGACATCGCGTTACTCCTTTCATTGAGTAGGTGTGGTGTTGTGTCAGCCTCGTTGGGCCGCCTTGCGCTGTGGCAGGATCCGTGCCACCAGGAACCTGTCAAAATGGCAGAAGTCGTTGGGGGGCAGAAGCTTGAAGACTGCCAAACTGGCAGCTTTTCCTGCCGGAATGGCAGGGCTCTGCCAAAATGGCAGGTTGACCGATTCGGCCGTGCAAGGCCAAGGTGTTATCCTGGCGGCAGCCGGCCAGGACGACGGCCCGGGCCTGGCTGCGGCGCGGCAACTGCCGTTGGGCCTGGCCTGGCGAGGAAGGAGCAAGATGAGGACGGCAGTGGGTCTGGCCACCGTACAGGCTCGCCGCTCTCGGTGCTCACGCGGGTTTGTCCACGGACTGCTGGCCGGGGTTTCCCTCCTCGCCGTGCCGTCGCTCCGCGCGCAGTCGGGCGAAGAGCGATCCGCGACTTCCCCTGCGGGTGAGACCGACTCGGCGGCTGTAGCGACTCTCGCGGCGTGGGCGGACCAGGTGTGGCTGTCCCTGCTCGACCGCGACGGTGCCTATTACGGCCGTCTGGCAGAGGAGGGCATCTTCCAGCGGTTCAACCCGGGAATGAACAACGAGTACGAGCTGGAGATCCGCTCGAGCCTCTTCCATCCCGGTGAAGACGCACGCTGGGCCGAGCTTCCCAACGGCTTTCGGGTTGCGGGTGCCTCGATCAGCCACCCGCACATCCTCAACTTCGTGGACTGGCGCCAGCAGATCCACATCTCCGGCCCCGTGGACCTGATGGCACGCTACCGCCGAGAGCGATCGTTCACAGCGCGGCGCGACTACCCGTGGGTCGGCGTGCGCTGGGGCGACATGCTCGGGACGCCGTGGACCGCGCAGGTGGGGATCGGCGTCCACTTCTTCAAGCCGTCTGCGGACGTGGAGGTCGCACTGGCACGCTCCTGGAGAGAGGGGGAAGACCGGAGCTGGACGCTGGAGGTGCGCCTCGCGGCGCTCGACGCCTTCAACGAAACGATCTTTCAGGGCCTGGGGGTGAGGGCGGACGAGGTGGACGCCCACTACGACTACGCCGGGGTCCCCCTCGCCGCCCGCACGACCCTGAGGGCCGCGGCGTCACGCTGGAGAGCGGAGCTGCACGCGGGATCGAGCCGACGAAGCGAGGTACAGGTGACCTTTCCGGCCACCGGTCGGGCTCCGTTCACCCAGTTCGAACGGGTGGCGTTCCTTGGAGGACTCCTCCAGGTCACACCGCTCAAGCGCGTGACTCTGGCGCTTTACGGCACCTGGGCGAGGGCGGACACCGAGCGGCGCGCGGCCGCGAGCGCGCTCGGCTTCACGCTGCGCGAGCAGACGGTGGCCATGGGCGCCCGCGCGCGGACCCGCCTGAACCCGCTGTGGGCCGTCGAGACGGAGCTGGAGCGGGTGCGGCGACCCGAATGGCGCACGCCGGAAGGGGGCGCTTCGCGCGAGCACAGTGATCGTGGGGTCTTCGCCCGGGCGGCCCTGGTCCGGTACCCGGAGGCGGGATGGACGAGCCGCCTGGCCTACGCCTTTCTGGACCGCGATGCGGGATTCCTGGCGCCCTGGCTCACCGGGCAGAATCATCGACTGGTCACGGAAGGGGGCCACCGGTTCCGGTCGGGCTTCGAGGTGACGGCCGGGGTCAGCTGGGACCTGGACCACTTCGGGCGGGCGCCGTTCGACGGCGGCCATCTGAGGCTGTCGGCCGCCTGGTGACGGGCCGCCTCCTTCCGCGCCAGAGGTTTGCCTCCGCTCTGAGGGATCATCCCCCGGCCATCTGGATCGCGGTGCTGAGGGCGCCCCGCTCGGGCACGACCGGTTCGGCGTGCACGCCGCACCCAAGCTCCGCCGCGATCGCCGTCACGGCCTCGCGCAACACGCTCCCCTCGCGCACGAGCCCGCCCACGAAGGCGATCACGGGACGCTGGTCCCATCCCGGCGTGCGCTCGAGCGCGGCCTCCAGGTGCGCGCGGATGGCACCAAGTGCCCGGTGCACGATGCGGGCCGCGACCGGGTCGCCGTTGCGCGCCTCCCCGGCCACGAGCACCGAGAGCGCCGCGACCTCGCCCTTGGTCGCGCGCGCGGCCCACCCCACCAGGTCGCGCGGCTCCGCGGCCCCCACGGCGTCGAGGACCGCGGCGCTGAGAGACGTACGCGGCTCCCTCCCGTCGCTCGCCCGCATGACCGCGCGCAGGCCATCCAGGCCGATCCGGTAGCCGCTCCCCTCGTCGCCCAGGAGCTGCCCCCATCCCCCCACCTGCACCACCTCGCCGCGCGGGCCCACGGCCCGCACGGACGATCCCGTCCCCACGACGCAGAGGATGCCGGGGACAGCCGCCGGCCCCGGCCCGCCCGAAGCCCCACCGGGCGACGGGTGCCCCGCGCCGAAGGCGTCGGCGTGCGCGGCCTCGACGTCCGTGCCGACGGCCACCCGCTCGGCCAGGCCGGCACGCTGCAGCGCCGCCTCCACGGCCGCGCGCGCCTGCGTCTCGCCCGCACCCGCCAGCCCCGCCCACAGCCCGCGCACCGGAAGCGGGACGTTCGCGGCAGCGGCCGCCGCGCGCACCACCGCCGTGACCGCAGCCACCGCGCGCGTGGGGTCGGCGGGATCGATCAGCCCCGGGCCGCCGTCCGCGGCGCCCAGTTCGCGGCCGCGCGCATCGCCCACGAGGGCGCGGGAGCGCGTGCCGCCGCCGTCCACGCCGACGAAGTGGTGGGGGTCGGCCGCGGGGTCCACCGCCGGGTCGGCCGGCCGCCCCGTCACCCTCGCCGCCGGAAGAGGGACCCCGCCGCGAGCGTCACGACCAGCCCGATGAAGACGAACCAGGGCCACGCCACCGTGTCGCGCGCGGTCGCCCAGATCGCGACCACCGTGCCGACCCCGGCCGTCATGCCGACGAGCGCGCCGGTCTGGCTGACGCGCCGCGTGAGGACGCCCAGCGCGAAGGCGCCGAGCAGCCCTCCGTACGCCATCGAGGCGGCCGCGAGCGCGACCTCCACCGCCGCCGTTCCGCGCGAGAGCGGGATGAAGACGATTGCGCCCGCGATGAGGAGGCCTGCCCACACCAAGGTGAACACCTTGCCGGCGATCATCACCGGGCGGTCGCCCGTTCGGCCGGTCAGCGGGCCCCAGAAGTCGTAGGCGCTCGCGGACGCCAGCGAGTTGATCGACGACGAGAGCGACGACATGGCGGCCGCGAAGACCCCGGCGATCAGGAGGCCGCGCAGTCCGGTCGGCATCTCGTCGATGATGAAGCGCGCGAAGATCTCGTCCGAGCTGTCGAAGGCGCGCCCGTCGAAGAAGACCCAGAGGCCGAGGCCAACGAAGAGGAAGAGCGCGAACTGGGCGATCACCACGACGCCGCTGCCGATCAGGGCGCGCTGGCTGTGGCGCACGTCGCGGCAGGTCAGGAGGCGCTGCACGATGAGCTGGTCGGTGCCGTGCGACGCCATCGAGAGGAACCCGCCGCCCACGAGTCCCGCCCAGAAGGTGTAGGCCACCGCGGGCGAAGCCGAGAAGTCGAGGGCAGCCAGCTTGCCGGCCGACGAGGCCTGGTCGAGGATCGCGGCCCATCCCCCCTCGACCGCGCCCTGGAGCAGGATGAGCGCGATCAGCCCGCCGCCGACGTAGAGCACCATCTGCAGCGCATCCACCCACACCACCGCCCTGATGCCGCCCTGATACGTGTAGACCAGCGTCGCCGCGCCGATCACAAGAATCGACGCCGGGTACGACCAGCCGGTGATCAGCGCGAGGGGAATCGCCGTGGCGAAGAGGCGCACGGAGTCGGCCAGCAGGCGCGTAACCATGAAGACGCCCGAGGCGTAGCGGCGAGCGGCGGTGCCGAATCGGGTCTCGAGGAGCGCGTATGCGGTCGACAGCTCACCGCGGTAGTACGCCGGCAGGAGGACGCGCGCGACGACGATGCGGCCTGCGAGGTAGCCCAGGGCCAGCTGGAGGAACGCGAGGGTGCCGAGGTAGGCGATGCCGGGGATGGAGAGGAAGGTGAGGGTCGACGTTTCGGTCGCGACCACCGAGAGCATCACGGCCCACCAGGGCAGGTTGCGGCTTCCGAGGAAGTAGTCGGTGGCGCCGCGGTTGGCTCGGCCCAGCCAGGCTCCCCACGCCGTTACGGCGGCGATGTAGATGACGAGTACGGCGAAGTCGGTGCCGCCGAAGGTGGTCATCGACGCTCGCGCGGCCCGGGGGGCGTGTCGGTGATCGCGCGGGCGACGCGGTCGTGGACCTCGCGGCGGAGCGGCACGTGCTTCGAGTTGTTGCGGGTCGGGTTGACGCGGTTGGTGAGGAGGATGACGGCCAGATCCTGCGTGGGGTCGATCCAGATCGACGTGCCGGTGTAGCCGGTGTGGCCGAAGGAGCGGGCGGAGAAGTAGCCGCCGGCGGAGGAGCGCGGGGACGGGGTGTCCCATCCTATGGCGCGGGTGGAGGTGTCGGACTGGCGGCGGGTGATGCGGTCGACCCATCCCGGGGCGAAGACGGCGGCGGGGTGGAAGCGGGGACGGTGGCAGGGCAGGCCCGAGACGGGGTCGGCGCGGCAGGGTCCGGCGACGCCGCGGTCGAGCATCAGCTGGGCGAAGACGGCAAGGTCGCGGGCCGAGCTGAAGAGCCCGGCGTGGCCGGCGACGCCGCCGATGGCGTGCGCGTTCTCGTCGTGCACGACGCCGTGGACGTGGTATCCGCGGTAGCCTTCGTCGAGTTCGGTGGTGGCGACGCGGTGCCAGAGCCCGGGGTCGGGGGTGAAGCCGGTGTCGGCCATGCCGAGCGGGCCCCAGACTTCGCCGCGCAGGAAGTCGTCGAGGGGGCGGCCGGTGACCTCTTCGACGATGAACGCGACGGTCATGAGGCCGATGTCGGAATAGACGGTGCTGTCGCCGGGGGTGTAGTCGAGGGGGAGGGCGCCGATGGCGTCTTCGTAGGCTTCGCGGCCCTGCATCTCGAGGAAGAAGCGGCGGAAGGGGGGGAGGCCGCCCTGGTGCACCAGGAGGTGGCGGATCGTGACCTGCGATTTGGCGGGATCGCCCGCGCCCCACCAGGGGAGATGGTCGGTGACGCGGTCGTCGAGCGAGATGGCGCCGCGCTGGACGAGGATGGTGGCGGCCGTCGTGGTGCCCACGACCTTGGTGAGCGACGCCATGTCGAAGATCGAGGCCGGGGTGACGGGGGGCGCGGCCTCGTCGTGGTCGAGCCGCCCGTAGCCACGGAGCCGCACGAGTTGGCCGCGGCGGATGACCGCCAGGGCGGCGCCCGAGGCCGCGGAATCGGCGAGGGCGGCCAGGATGAGGTCGTCCAGGGCGGCGAGGGAGTCCGGGCTGAGGCCGACCCGGGCGGGGTCGACTTCGCGGGGAGAGACGATGGCGGCGCCATTGCGGCAGAAGGTGTCGGCGAGGTCGTCGGGGTTGGCGGCGTCGGGCGGCGCGGGCTCGGTGAGCGGCCCTGCGGGGGTGAGGTCCTCGCAGGGCGGGATGGACGGGTGCGGCTGCCACCTGCCGGGGCCGCCGGTTGCGGTTTGGGCTCCGGTGCCTGTGGCGGTTTCGGCAGTGCTGTCGCGGACTCCCGGGACGAAGCCGGCCTCCTGCAGGGGATCGATGCGGGCGCCGAGGTCGCGGGCCGCCACCTGGGGGCTTATGGCGCGGTCGAGACCCTCGCCGATGTCGTGGAGCGGCGGGATGGAGATGGGGAGCCGTCCGGTGATCGGGGCCACGCCCGCGACGGCGCGCGCCGCCGCCCGCTGTGAGACTTCCCAGCCACCCCACGCTGCAAGGTAGGTGCCGGCGGCGGGGAAGGCGGAGAGGAGGTAGGGGTTGCCGAAGGAGATGACGATCGCACCGGTGCCCTCGATGCGGTTCGCGGCTTGCACAAAGGTGCGGAACGCCTCGGGAACCCCCACCGAACCGGCTCCGGAGCGCGGCGGGACGTGGGCGCCGACGATGACCGCGTCGGCCTCGCGGGCAGCGTGCAGGAGCGAGTCGTAGACCGGCCACGGGGTGTCGGGTCCGACCCGTGCGGTGGAGACTCGCGCTGCGACACCACGCAGCGTGGTGTTGAAGGTCCTGCCGGCGAGGAGGTCGTCGGGCCGGGCGTAGGTGACGCTCAGGATCGTGGCATTGGGGTCGAGCGGGACGGCGCCGCCCTGGTCGCGCGCCAGGGTGAGCGAGGCCGCCGCCGCCCGGTCGGCCGTGGCGCGGTGTTCCGCCGTGCCGACGCGGGACGCAACGGCCGCCGGATCCACCCGGCTGCCCCGGTGCAGACCGAGCCTGGCCTTGGCTTCGAGGAGGCGGCGCACCGAGAGGTCGATCCGTGCGCGGCTCATCCGACCCGACAGCACCGCGGCTTCTACGGCGTCGATGGTCGTGACGACGTCGGCGGGCGCGAGCAGCACGTCCGACCCGGCCTCGAGCGAGAGCACCGCCGCCTCCCCCGCCCCGTAGCCGTCGGTGATCGCTCCCATGCGCAGCGCATCGGTGAAGAGGATGCCGTCGAAGCCCATTTCGACGCGAAGCAGCTCGGTCATGAAGTAGGGCGACATGGTGGCGGGGACGTCATCGCCCAGCACGCCCGGCACCGCTACGTGCGCCGTCATGACCGCGTCCACGCCCGCATCGACCGCCATCCGGAACGGGAGAAGCTCCACGCGGTCGAGGCGCTCGCGGTCGGCGGCGATCACGGGCAACTCGATGTGCGAGTCGGTGCGGGTGTCGCCGTGCCCCGGGTAGTGCTTTGCGGTCGTGAGCGCGCCACCGGCCCGCGCGCCCCGGATGAATGCGGCTCCGAGCCGGCCCACCGCATCGGTATCGGCGCCGAAGGAACGGGTGTTGATGACCGGGTTGTCCGGGTTGCTGTTGACGTCGAGCACGGGGGCGAAGAGCCAGTGCACACCCACCGCGCGCGCTTCCGCCGCCGTGACCTGGCCGTATTCGAAGGCGAGGTCTTCGTCGCCGGCCGCGCCGAAGGCCATGGTGGGCGGGAAGCTGGTGCCGCCGCCCTGCGCGAGCAGCGACGGGAGGGCATAGCTGTGGTTGATGCGCATCCCCGGGCCGCCGTTCTCGAAGTCCGAGGTGACCAGGAGCGGTACGCGGGCACGGGACTGGAGACGGTTCAGCTTCGCCACGTAGGCGTCGGGCACTCCGATGGATATGGAAACGCCGCCGAGACCGTCTTCGACCCAACCCAGCAGCTCCTGGAAGTCCGGGTCGCTCTCGGACGCGTACCCGCCGGGGATCCAGGGAATCACCAGCTGGGCGACGGCCTGACGCAACGTCAGGGTTGCGAGCGTTTCATCCACCCAGCGCCGGGCATCGGCGTCAAGGGAGGTGGCGGGCCGAAGGGCCTCGCCGGCGGGCATTCCGGGTGGTGTTGGACCCGCGGTTGGCGCAGTTGCGCCCGTGCACGAAGCGGCGATCGTGGCCGCGGCGGCGGCCAGGGTTACGAGCCCGGGTCGCGCCGTCAATTCCTGGCCGTGTCGCCGCGCGCCGGAATCTGCAGCCCGTCTCCGATCCGGAAACCCGCGATTCGGGTCGGCGCGCGGCCGGTCACGGCTATGCGGCCCAGGATCGCGTCGGCCGCGGCCCGCTCGGCGACGGGCACGCCCGACCATGCCGTCATGTACGTCTGGACCTCGGGAAACTCCGAGAGCAGGTATGGGTTCCCGAAGGCGACCAGGATGTAGGGCCTGGATGAGTTGGCCAGGGCCCTGACGAACCGCAGCGCCGCTTCGGGGAGCGCGACCGATCCCGAGGCCGTACGCACGCCCACGTGGAGCGAGACGATGGTGAGGTCCATTCCGCGTGCCCGGGCGAGGATGTTGTCGTACTCCGCCCGGGTCGTCCCGGGGTCCACGTTTACGGTGCGGAGCCGGCGGTACGTTTGCCGGAGGCCGGCATTGAAGGATCGGCCCGCGCGCAGGTCGGTGGGACGGCGATAGGTGACGGAATAGACGTTGGCTCCAGGCGTTCCGAGGAGGGGCAGCAGGTCGCGCTCGTCCTTGAGAACGGTCACGGATCGATCGGCCACCCGGCGGGCGACGGCCTGGTGGGCCTGCACACCCACCACCCTCCGCACACGGTTCAGATCGACAGCGCGTTGGCGGTGCAGGCCCAGCGACTCCTTGGCGCGCAGGATGCGGCGCACCGATCGGTCGATGCGGTCTTCGGACAGGCGCCCGGACTCGACCGCCGAGATGATCCCGGCGCGGGCGGCGGCGAGGTCGGGCGGCATGAGGATCACGTCGGAACCGGCTTCGAGCGCCCTCACTGCCGCCTCGCCGCGCTGGAACATCCTGTCCACAGCCGCCATGTCCATGGCGTCCGTGAACACGAGGCCGCCGAATCCCATCTCGTCGCGCAGCAGCGAAGTCAGCACCTCGGGTGCCAGGGTTGCGGGCGTGCGCGCCCCGGTGATCTCCGGCACCGTGATGTGCGCGGTCATGACCGCCCCGAGCCCCACGTCCACCGCGCGGCGGAAGGGCAGAAGCTCCACCGAGTCCATGCGCTCGCGGCTGACCCGGATCACCGGCAGCGCCAGGTGCGAGTCGACGCCGGTGTCACCGTGCCCGGGGAAGTGCTTGGCGGTGGCGATGGCACCGTGATCCTGCATTCCCCGCACGAAAGCGGTGCCCAGAGCCGCCACCCGCTTCGGGTCCTCGCCGAAGGAACGCACGTTGATGACGGGGTTTTCGGGGTTGTTGTTGACGTCGAGCACCGGCGCGAAGGGCACGTGGACGCCGATGGCCCGGGCTTCGAGCGCGGTAACGCGCCCCATCTCGTAGGCCATGCCGGGATCGCCCGCGGCACCGACCGCCATCAGCGCCGGGAAGCGCGTCGCGCCGCCGAGCCAGATGTTGGTGGGCGCGTGGATCACGCCGTCGAAGCGGAAGCCCGCACCCGCCTCGAGATCCGAGCCGATCAGGAGCGGCAGCGTGGAAAGCGACTGGAGCCAGTTGAGCTTGGCGGCCACTTCCGTGGGCGACCCCACCGATATGATGATGCCGCCGACCTGGTGTTCCTCGATGAGGGCGCGCGCGCGGCGGCCGGCCGACGTTCCTTCCGGCGCATAGTCGCCGATGAGGATCGGCATCATCAGCTGACTGACCTTCTCCTCGAGGGTCAGGGTCTCAAGCGTCTGCTCGGTCCAGCTCCGGCCGTCGTACCAGTCGTCGCCCGGGGGGTCGAGCCGATACGGCGCGGGTTGCAGTGCGGGAGGAGCCTCCTCCGGGGGCGCCGGGTCGGGAGTTTCCAGCGGAACGGCTGCGGGCGGCGGTTCCTGCGCAACATTGGGGGGCGGAATTCTGCCGGAGCGGGTGCATGAAGCCAGCGTCAGCAGGAGCGCCGACAGGCAGAGCGAGGTCCAGGGCGATGTTCGTGGACGGCCGCGAACAGCGACAGGGCGCGGCGCGGACTGGGTGGACAATCGTCGGCTCACAGGATCAATGTGCGCTGTATAGTGGGAGGGCACCCGCCATCTTGCAAGATAACTTGAAACGCCTTGTCGGGCGCCCGCCAACCTTGGCTCGCCGATTGGCCCGCTTGACCGCCCTCGCGGACAGGACACAGTTTCGCGAGGCGTGCACGCCCCTACACTCCCATCGGGTCATCCGCCTCATGTACCTACGACTTCCCGCAGCCGGCCTGTTGATGCTGGCGACCACGGCCTGTTCAGCGGGCGCCGACGCCGGACAACCCGGGAGCGCTCCCGATGGTCCCGCCCAGGCCGCACCGCCCACGCAGGAACGCAACGTGCGGCCCGGTATCGAGGTGCTGCTGAGCGACTCGCTGGCACTGGTGCGGGGTCGAAGAGTGGGGCTCGTCACCAACCACACCGGCAGGGACCGGAGCGGTACGCCCTCGATCGACCTTCTGGCCGCCCACCCCGAGGTCGAACTGATCGCGCTCTACTCTCCGGAGCACGGGATCCGGGGCAGCGCCGAGGCCGGCGTGCGGATCGAGGACGGGATCGACGAGCGCACCGGGCTGCCGGTTCACTCGCTTTACGGCGAGACCAGGAAGCCGACCGACGAGATGCTGGAAGGGGTCGAGGTGCTGCTCTTCGACATACAGGACGTGGGGGCGCGCTACTACACCTACCTGTCCACCATGGCACTGGCCATGGAGGCGGCGGGAGAGCGCGGCATTCCCTTCGTGGTCCTCGACCGCCCCAACCCGATCGGCGGCGATCCCGTGCAGGGCAACATCCTCGACCCTGACTACTCCTCCTTCGTGGGCCTGTACTCCATCCCCATGCGGCACGGACTCACGGCGGGCGAGTTCGCGCGGATGGCGGTTGGCGAATTCGGCGTCCGCGTCGACCTGAGCGTCGCCGTCGCGGATGGCTGGGAGCGGACAATGCCATTCGAGGACACCGGCATTCCGTGGATTGCTCCCTCGCCCAACATGCCGTCGGTGGAAAGCGCACTGCACTATCCGGGCACCTGTCTCTTCGAGGGTACGCCGATTTCGGTCGGGCGCGGGACGGATCGGGCGTTCCAGCAGGTGGGCGCTCCGTGGCTCGACGGAGAGGGACTCGCGGCGCGGCTGACGGCGCTGGAGGTGCCGGACGCGCGCTTCGTCCCGGTCCGTTTCACGCCGGAGAATCCCGGCGACGGCAAGTTCGAGGGGGGCGAGGTCGGCGGGGTGCGGCTGGAATCGGACGGACCGGCTTACGACCCCACGCTGGCGGCTCTGGCGCTGTTGGTGGAGATCAGGGCGATGTCGGGAGAGCGCTGGGACTGGCGCGTGGGGCACTTCGACCGGCTCGCAGGCACCGATGCGCTGCGGAACGCTCTGGACGCCGGGGTGTCCTATCAGGCGTTGGCGGACGAGTGGGGGGAGGGGCTGAACGACTACCTGGCCCGCCGCGAGCCATATCTGCTTTACCGGAAGGACGGGGAATGAAACGCTCCGCTTTGAGATCCTGGCACACGGCCCTGTGCGCCATCCCGCTGGCCGCCTGCTCGGAGGAAGCCGAGCCGGTGGCGCCGCCGCCGGTCACTCCCGTCGACGCCGACAATCCCGACAGGCAGGTGCTGGTCGCCTTCTACACCGCGACGGGCGGACCGGGCTGGGAACAGGACCGCAACTGGAACTCCGTTTCGGCCATTGGAACCTGGTATGGTGTCAGCACCAACTCCGCCGGCTTCGTCACCGAACTGGAGCTGGATGACAACAACCTGTCGGGGAGTCTGCCGGCGCAGTTGGGCGAACTGGCGCAGTTGGAGAGGCTCGTGCTGGACGGGAACGAGATCTCCGGCCGGATTCCGCCGGAACTGGGGAATCTGAGCAACCTGACCATGCTCAACCTGCGGGGGAACAGTCTGGATGGACCGATCCCTTCGGAGCTTGGCGCACTTGCGATGCTGGACACGCTGGACCTCTTCAACACCGGGGTGTCCGGCGCGATTCCGCCGTCGCTCGGCAATCTGGGTTCGCTGCAGAGACTGACCGTGGGGTGGAACCGGCTCTCGGGCGCGATACCGGCGGAGATCGGGCAACTGGACAACGCGACGTACATGAACTTCAGCCGCAACGAACTGACGGGAACGATCCCGCCGGAGCTCGGGGATCTGGATTCGATCGAGCTGCTGTCGGTCTCGAGGAACGACCTGACCGGTACCATTCCGACGGAGCTTGGGAATCTCGAGACCATCGAGCAACTGTATCTCTACGACAACCTGTTGACGGGCGAAATCCCGGCGGTAATGGGACAGTTGTCGCGCCTCGACCTGCTCTGGATCGATCGGAACCAGCTCACGGGCCCGATCCCGGAGGAATTCGCCAACCTGACGGCGCTGGAGGACCTCCGCGCCTACGAAAACCGGCTGAGTGGCGGGATTCCGGCGTATCTGGGCGGCTTCCCGCTGAGAATCCTTTATCTGCACGAAAACGCATTCAGCGGCGGGATCCCGGCCGAGATCGGGTCGATCGGCACCCTGGAATACCTTACCCTGAGCGACAATCCGGAGCTGGTTGGACTCCTCCCGCGGAGCCTGCTCGCGATCGAGCACCTGCAACGGCTGGTTTTCCAGGATACGGGCCTGTGCCCACAGGTCGACGGCGAGTTTCAGGAGTGGTTGCAGGGCGTCCCGGCCCGCAGCGAGGTGGAGTGCGATATCGGTCAGGTCGAGAGGCTCGCTCTGGCGGAGTTCCACGGCATGACCGACGGCTCGGCGTGGCGGAACAGTGGTGCGTGGGGAATCGGCGCGGAAGTGGGCGACTGGTACGGTGTGACATCCGAGGACGGGCGCGTCGTGGACCTTTCGCTCCCCGACAACGGTCTGGCCGGTCCCATGCCGGCGGAGATCGCCAACCTCACCGAGTTGCGAGTAATCGATCTCTCGGGAAACGACCTGGCGGGGACGATGCCGGGCGCCATCGCCGGTCTCTCGGAAATGACCGAGTTGCGAGTGGGCGGAAACACGGGGCTCGAGGGTGCGCTGCCGTTCGGTTTGAGGCAGCTGGACAGGCTTCGCGTGCTCGACTTCGACGAGACCGGCCTGTGCGCGTCGCCTTCCGCGAACTTCCAGGCGTGGTTCACCGCGGTCGCGGAAACCGCCGGTGCAATCTGCGACAATCCGGACCAGGTCACGGTGTCGCTGGAGAATGTCTACCTCACCCAGTCGGTCCAGACGCCGCAGAGGCGGGTGCGTCTCGTCGCCAACCGCGACGCGCTGCTGAGGGCGTTTGTCACCGCCGAGGAACCGCGCGGGTACTTCGAGCCCGAGGTCGTGGCGGTTTTCACGAGCTTCGGCGAAGAACGGCACCGGGTGGTGATGACACGCGACGACAACCAGATCGCCGCGGAGGTGGACGAGGGCGATCTGGCACTGTCCTACAACGCGGTGATCCCGGCGGAAGTCATCGCAACCGGATTGCAGATGGCCGTGGAGGTCGATCCCGACGGAACCCTGCCCCTGACCGAGGAGAGCCGCACGCGCTTCCCACCCTCCGCTTCCGTGTTGCTCGACGTGGTTGAAGTGCCTCCCATGCACCTTACCGTGGTGCCCGTACTGGCTGCCGAGGCGGCCGACACTTCGTTCCTGGCCTGGGCGCGCGATATCGATGGCGACAGTCCTCAGGTCGGCCTTCTGAGGCACTCCTTCCCGTTCGCGGAGTTCAGCGCCAGTTCCCACGACGTGTATGTCACTTCGCTGGACCTCAGACCCACCTCCGGCCAGGTGGCGCTCCTCGGAGAGCTCGATGCGCTGCGAACCTCCGAAGGGGGAACGGGATACTACTACGGGGTCGCGGACATGACCGGCGCGTCCGCGGGTGGCCGCGGGCGCCTGCCGGGATGGGTGGGAATGGGCCGGGCGAGCCCCAACACGCTCGCGCACGAGGTAGGACACAATCTCTCGCTGAGACATGCGCCGTGCGGGGGCCCCGAGGGCGTCGATCCGGCCTTCCCCTACCGTGATGGCGGGATCGGCTACTGGGGATACGATTTCCGCTTCGGGTCGGCGCTGTCCCCCGACCGCAGCAAGGACATCATGTCCTATTGCCGGACGAGTCCGTGGATCAGCGACTACCACTACAACAAGGTCATCGAACATCGAGCCGAGGTGTCGGGGGATATCGCGGGCGCCCGCCTGGCTGCCGCAGAGCCGCCTTCGGACATGCTGGTGCTCTGGGGAGGCGTGGCGGATGGTGAGATCCTGCTCGAGCCGGCGTACTCGATGCGTGCCGCACCCCGCCTCCCCGAAGACGCGGGTCCCTACCGAATCCGGGGAGTCGGCTCCGATGGCCGCACGCTCCTGGCGCTGGACTTCACCCCCGGAGAAGATGCGTACGGCGACAGGCATTTCTTTTTCACGGTGCCGATCGAGCCCGAGTGGGAGGGGGCGCTGGAGCGAATCGTGCTCACGGGCCCCGAGGGGATGGTGGCGGTGGAGCGCGACGACGAGCGCGCAATCACGGTGGTGACCGAGCGCGGGACGGGGCGGATCCGGGCGATCCTGCGGGACTGGGAAGGGGCGCCGCCGGTGGTGCTGGGCGACCCGGGGGAGCTGGAGGTAAGGACGACGCACAACATCGGGGAGGCCGTGCGGCTGCGGAGGTGACGGGCGGTCCGGCCTGCCGAGCCGGTCAGGCCGAGCTTCCTCCCACGGTCGCGAGGAATTCCTCGAAGAGGGCGCGCGCAACGGGGCCCACGCGGCCATCGCCGATCTTTTTCCCATCCACCTCCACTGACGGGCGAACCTCTGTCGTGGTGCCGCTCAGGAAGACTTCGTCGGCGGCCTGGAGCTCGGCGAGGGTGAAGGCGCGTTCCTCGACGGGGATGCCGAGGCCCTGGGCCAGTTCGATCACGAAGTCGCGGGTGACACCGTGCAGGATGTAGTTGGACTTCGGAGAGGTCGTCAGCACGCCGTCGAAGACCGCGAAGAGGTTGGCGTGCGAACCTTCGAGCGCCATGCCGTCGCGGACGAAGATGGCGTCGGTCACGCCCGCGGCGGCGGCCGCCTGCTGGGCAAGCACGTTGGGCAGGAGCGCGATCGCCTTGATGTCGCAACGGGCCCAGCGCTGGTCGGGCACGGTGACGGCGTCGAAGCCCTGCTGCCAGCGGTCCATTGAGGGACGGTGGTACTGGTTGGCGAACCCGTACACGGTGGGGGCCACCGGAGGATCCGGGAAGGCGTGGCTCCGGGGAGCGACACCGCGGGAGACCTGGACGTACACGTAGGCGACCGGCACGTCGGTGAGTCCGTTGCGGGCCAGAAGTTCCTCCTTGACCTCGCGGAGCGACGCGGCGTCGAAGTCGATGGCGATGCCCGCAAGCCCTCGCCTCATGCGGGCGAGATGCTGGTCCCAGCGAAAGAGACGGCCCCGATAGGCGGGCGTGACTTCGTACACGCCGTCGGCAAAGAGAAAGCCCCGGTCGTTGACCGGGACCTTCGCCTCGTCGGCGGGCAGGTACTCGCCCCTAAGGTAGACGATGCCCATCAGTTGGCCTGCCCCCCTCTGCGCTCCAGTCGTTCGAACTCCTCGATCAGTTCAGCGTCACGGATGGGGGTGCTCTCCGATGTGTCGGCCTCGGCCGCCTCGTCGTCCTTGCCATCGCCCGCCTCCAGCTGCTTGGGAGCTTCCGGTTCGCCCGATGCAAGCAGGCCCATCTTGGCCTTCAGGGCGAGCAGCTTGTCGTCGAGGTCGGTGGCGGTCGTTCCCGCCTCGAGGCGCACGAACTCCTGCTCGAGCGTGTCGCCGGACAGCGCTTCGTTGACCTCTGCCTGGGCCAGGTTCCGGCGCTCGTCCTCCTCGATCCTCTCGGCCATGCGGTTGAACGCCTCGAAGGCCGATGTGTCAGAGAGGCCGGACATGGTCTCGTGGATACGCTTCTGCGCCTGCGCCCGCTTCTGCTTGGCGATCAGCAGATTCCGCTTCCGCTTGGCTTCCTCGATCTTCTCGTGGAGCTGGCGGAGCGAGGCCTTGAGGTTCTCCGTCTCCTGTTTCTGGGCTTCCCAGCTCTTCTGGAAGGCGGCCACATGCTCGGCCTGCTCCTCGTGCCGGACCAGGGCCTGCTTGGCCATGTCGTCGCGGCCCTCCTGCACGGCCAGCACGGCGCGCCTCTCCCACGCCTTCATCTGCTTCGTCGCCTCGTCCACCTGGCGCTTGAGCTTGCGCTCGTCGGCTATCGCGCCGGCGACTTCGCGTTTCGCCTTCGCCAACTGGTCGCGCATGTCCAGGATGATCTGGTTCAACATCTTTTCCGGATCTTCCGCACGGGAGATCAGGTCGTTGAGGTTGGACTTGATCATCGTCGAGAACCTGCTGAAAATGCTCATTCCTGATCGCCTTCCGCCGTTTGAGTCAGATCCCGGATCCGGGAAAGGTGCGAGGACGCGGCGAGCTGGACGCTCTCGAGCGTAGCCCGCAACTCGTCGAAGTCGAGGGTCGCCAGCTGCAGCGTGTCGCTCAGGATCAGCTCGCCCTCCTCGATCCCGTAGGCACCGTGGATCACGTCTGTCGCGTTGAATTTCAACAGCGTCTCGTACAACCCGCCGAGTCCGTCCGAATCGGGAGGCAGATCCATCACCTTCATGCGGACGATCAGGACCGGATCGGAGTGATGGACCACGATCGGGGCACCGCCGTTGTCCGTGCTGACGAGGAACATCCCATCGTCTACCTCTTCGAAGTCCGCGCCCAGGCGGATCAGGTAGCTTTCAAGGTCTTCACGGGTAACCATGGCCTTCTCCTTCCGGGAGTTGCAGAGGTAGCAAAGGGGAAGCTAACACGGCGTTTGGTCATATCCAACGTAATCGGCGCCCCCTTTCGACCTACGGGTCCGACGGCCGAAGCGTTCCCACAGGTATCCCCCGCCAGGTCACCCTATCCGCGCCAGCCCCAGCAGCGGAGCCAGGTACTCTCCGGTGTACGATGCCGGCTCTTCGGCGACGCGCTCGGGCGTACCCTCGACCACGATCCGCCCCCCGGCTTCGCCGCCTTCCGGACCGAGGTCGACGATCCAGTCGGCGGTCTTGACGACATGCAGATTGTGTTCGATCACCACGACCGTATTTCCGCGGTCGACGAGGCGGTGGAGCACCTTGAGCAGGATCCGGACATCCTCGAAGTGGAGGCCCGTGGTGGGCTCGTCCAGGATGTACACCGTGCTGCCGGTAGCCTTCTTCGAGAGCTCGGAAGAGAGCTTGATCCGCTGGGCCTCTCCGCCCGAGAGGGTGGTGGCGCTCTGTCCCAGGTGGATGTAGCCGAGCCCCACGTCCGACAGCGTCTGCAGGCGCCGCTTGATCTGGGGCACGGCGTCGAAGAACCCGAGGGCTTCGTCCACGGTCATTTCCAGCACGTCGGCGATGTTGCGGCCCTTGTAGTAGACATCGAGCGTCTCGCGGTTGTAGCGGCGGCCGCGACAGACGTCGCAGGAGACGTACACGTCGGGCAGGAAGTGCATTTCGATCTTGACGAGCCCGTCTCCCTTGCAGGACTCGCATCGCCCGCCCTTCACGTTGAAGGAGAAGCGCCCGGCCTGGTAGCCGCGGATCTGGGCCTCGGGCACGCCCGCGAAAAGCTGGCGCACGGGAGTGAACAGGCCCGTGTAGGTCGCCGGGTTTGAACGCGGAGTGCGGCCGATGGGGGACTGGTCGACCTCGATGACCTTGTCGACCTGCGAGAGGCCTTCGATGCGGTCGTGCGTCCCCGCGACGGCACGGCTCCGGTAGAACTGGCGCGACAGGGCGCGGTACAGGGTGCCGTTGACGAGCGTGGACTTGCCCGAGCCGCTCACACCCGTGACGGCCACGAAGCAACCGAGGGGGAAGGCCACGTCGATGCGCTTCAGGTTGTGCTGCCGCGCGCCCCGCACGGTGAGGCAGCGCTCCGGGTCGGGCCTGCGCCTGCCGTCCGGGAGCGGGATCTCGCGCTCCCCGCGCAGGTAGGCCCCCGTAATCGAGTCCGGGTGGGCGCGCACCTGCTCGACCGGCCCCGCGACCACGACCTCGCCGCCCGCGCGCCCCGCCCCCGGGCCCAGGTCGACCACGAAGTCCGCAGCGAGGATGGTGTCCTCGTCGTGCTCGACCACGATGACGGAGTTGCCGAGGTCGCGCAGGTCCTGGAGGGTGCGCAGCAGGCGGTGGTTGTCGCGCTGGTGCAACCCGATGGAGGGCTCGTCCAGGATGTACAGCACGCCCACCAGCCGGCTGCCGATCTGCGTCGCCAGCCGGATTCGCTGGGACTCTCCCCCTGACAGCGTGTCGGCCGAGCGGCTCAGCGAGAGGTAGTCCAGCCCGACATTCCTCAGGAACCCCAGGCGCTCGCGGACCTCCTTGAGGATCGGGCCGGCGATCTCGCCGTGAAGGGGGTCCCCGGGCGCTGGATCGACGCCGGCGGGGAGGGGCTCGCCGGTGACGGGCAGCGACCGCAGGAAGCCGAGAACTTCGCCGATGGGCCGGTCCACGATGTCGCTTATGCCCGCACCACCGATCCGGACCGACCGTCCCAGGGGACCCAGGCGCGAGCCCCCGCACTCCGCACAGCCCTGGCTGGACATGTACTGGTCGAGCTGTTTGCGCACGTGTTCCGAGCTGGTCTCGCGGTAGCGGCGCTCGACGTTGGCGACCACGCCCTCCCAGTAGTCCTCGTAGTGCCCCGTCATCTTCCCCGCCTTGTAGGGGAAGCGGATCTTCATGCCGCTGGAGCCGTTGAGGATGCCGTCCCGCGCTTCCACCGGCAGGTCCCGCCAGGGGAGTTTCGGGTCGAACTCGTAGGCGTGGGCCAGCCCCGGGATCACGGAGCCGCGCAGGTGGCCGCCCGGCTCGCCCCACGGGATGATCACGCCCTCCAGGATCGAGAGCGAGGGGCTGGCCAGGAGGAGCGCGCCGTTGACCTCCTTCGTGGTGCCGAGGCCGCCGCAGGTCTGGCAGGCGCCGTGCGGGGAGTTGAAGGAGAATACGCGCGGCTCCAGTTCCGGAAAGCTGGTCCCGCAGTTCGCGCAGGCGTAATGCTCGCTGAAGAGGTGGGAGACGTCGCGACTGCCCCGCCGCTCCAGGATCTCCACGATTCCATCCGCAGCTCGCAACGCGGTTTCGACCGAATCGGACAGGCGCGTACGGTCCTCCTCCCTGACGGCCAGCCTGTCCACGATGATCCCGATGTAGTGGTTCTCGTAGCGGTTCAGGCGCGGAATCTCGCGCAGGTCGTGTACTCTTCCGTTGACGAGCGCGCGTACGAAGCCATCGCGGCGGGCCCTGTCGAAGAGGTCGCGGAACTGGCCCTTGCGGCCGCGCACGAGAGGCGCCAGCACCTGGATCCGGGTTCCCTCGTCGAGCCGAAGCACCTGGTTGACGATCTGCGTCGCGGACTGGCGCCGAATCGGCAGGTCGCAATCCGGACAGTAGGGGGTCCCGGCGCGCGCGTAGAGGAGCCGGAGATAGTCGTAGACCTCGGTCACCGTGCCCACGGTGGAACGCGGATTCCGGGACACGGACTTCTGCTCGATCGAGATGGCGGGCGAGAGCCCCTCGATGGCGTCGACGTCCGGCTTTTCCATCAGGCCCAGGAACTGGCGCGCGTACGCCGACAGCGACTCGATGTAGCGGCGCTGCCCCTCCGCGTAGATGGTGTCGAAGGCGAGCGACGACTTCCCCGAGCCGGAAAGGCCCGTGACCACCACGAGCCGTTCCCGAGGGATCTCCAGGGAGATGTCCCTCAGGTTGTGCTCCCTTGCGCCCCGTATGACGAGCGCGTCGGGACTCACGGCAACCGATCGTGGTTCGACGCGGGGATCATCCATGGCCTACTTGAACCCCCACTCGCGGAACATCAGGAATCCCCAGATGTTCTCAAGCGCCAGGGAGGCGTCGCCCAGCCCGCGGTAGCGCTCCCGCGTGCAGCGGCCTTCCACGAACCCCTCGAGCCTCACGTCCCGGGGCATCCCGACCTCGAGCCGCAGACCACCGCTGTTCCTCGGCAGTGTCGGGTCGGTGCAGAACCCCCTCTGGAACACGCCAGTCAGGAAGAGGTCGTCCAGGAGATACTTGCCCACTTCCAGCTGAAGCGACGAGGCGCCGAAGGCTGCGCTCGCCTGTCCCTGTTCGGATTGTGACACCGAGATGTGGTCCACTCCCAGCCCCGTTCCGAGAAGATACCCGATCTCGTTGAAGACCTGCCCGAGGAACAGGTCGCCCACCGCGGCGACCGGTGCTCCCGCCTCTCCGACGAGCGCCGACGTGGGTCGGCCGAGGAAAAGGTAGTTGACCAGATCCGCCTCGGACATTGCGGACTCCGCGTCGCTCGACAGACTGAGGAAGGGCGACAGGAGGGTGCCGGAGATGTCCGCGGTGATCACGAGCGGCTGGCCCTCACGGGTTCGCAATCTGCTCTCCGCCGTTACCGCGATTCCGGGATTGAAGCCCGGAGTTCCCACGAACGTGAAGACCCCGTCGGTCATGCGCAGCGTGCGCCCGCCAAGGCTGTAGGTACCCCGCTCGACCTCCATGTCTCCGGCGAGAACGAGCTGGTTGTCGAGGCGGTCGAAGGTGAGGTTCAGGTCACCGGTGGTCTCGACGTTCATCTGGCGAGAGCGCAGGAAATTGCCCCGTTCGACGTGCATGTTGATCAGCACGCGAAGATTCTGGAGGAACGGGAGCCGTTCAACGGCGTCATCTTCGCCCTCCCCGGAGCCTATCGCTGCGGTCGCGGCCGTAAAGAGGGCCGGATCGTACAGGTCGACGACCTCGCTCGTGCGCTGGAACTCTTCAACGAAAACGGTGCCGTCCTCGACATTCACCGCGCCGGAGATCACCGGAAAGGCGTAGGTGCCCGTCAGTGTGACCGCTTCGCTGCTGACCGCCGCCTCCATGTCCGCCCTGTCGACGATCTGGAAGCTCCGGGGACGGAACGTCAGGTCGAGTGGAACGCTGTCGGCGAGCTGACCGAGGTCCACGGTGCCCTCGACCTCGATGGTGCCGCCGGAGGTGCCCGTTCCGGCAATCGCAACGACGCCGTCGGTGCTCAGGTCCAAGTCCGCCTCGACGGAAGAAAGCCTCACTCCGAACGGAGCCATCAGCGCGGACCCGTTTTCCAACCGGATTTCGCCGTCGGGCTCGAGGTCCGATCTGCGGCCGCCCAGCGCGACGTTGCCGGTCACCGTCCCGTCCACCTCCTCGAGAGAGCGGAGCGCGTCCAGAACCATGCGGGCCGGGAAGGAATCGGCGGCGATCGTCAGATCCACCGCCTGGTCGGGTATTCGCTGCTCCACCGTGGTCAGGCGCAGATCCAGGGGCGCGTTGCCGGCGACCCGTATGGTGCGCCGGCTATTCTGCCAACTCTCGATCTCGGTCGCGATCCTGCGGTTCGCGTACGATCCGCTCACGGACACACTGTCGAAGAGCAGCGTCTGGTACTCGGCCTGCTCCACCCGGATCGTGCCCTCCCATTCCGGGTCGCTTCCGGAACCTGACGCGTCGAGCGCCGCCGCCAGGACCCCTCTGGGGAGCGATTCCAACTGGAGCAGCCGCCCCACAACCTCGAGATCGAGATCGGCAGCCCGCAGCCGGAAGTCGGAATCGCCCGTGCCCCTCACGAGGCGCCCGTCGGCTGCCAGGCTCAACCCGCCACCGCCCGGGCGGATGAGGCCGAAGTTCCTCACCTCGATCGCGTCGGCGTCCCAGTCGAAGCGGGCCGGCCCCTGCAGGTTCCAACGCCGATCGTCGAAGACCAGCGTCAGGCGGTCAAGGTCCACCCGCCCGCTCTGATCGCCGAGCTGCACCACCGCCTGGGCGTCGTATGATTCGTTCTCAGAACGCTGGATCAGTGCGCGCAGCCTTCCTCGGTCGCCCAGAGCTACATCGCCCTCCAGCGTCGCGAGCCGAAACTCGCGGTCACGGAAGGAAAGGGAATCGCCCATGACGGCACCCCGAACGACCACCCGGGACGGGGACGGCGCCGTTGCCGCAAGGCCATCCACGGTGAGATCGACTCCCAGCGACCTGGCCGCGGCCTGGCCGTACCTGAGGCCACCGAGGGTGACGGTGGCCGTAGCCGAGAGATCCTCCAGTCCGCCGTCCAGCCGGACTTCGCCATCGACCCGGCCGTCGAATCGGATATCCCGCGCCCGCGGAAATGTGTCGGGGTCCACGCCGTCCACGGCGATCAGCAGGTCCTGCTCGATCAGCGGCAACTCGTCCCACGCGATCAGATTCGGGCCCATGAACACATCCCGCAACGGACGGATGGACGGCGAGGACAGGAACAGCGTGACCCCGCTTCCCGTGACGCCCGGGGCCACACCGATGCTTCCGCGTCCGAGAACCGTCAGTCCCGCCGCCCGGGCATGGACGGTCTCCACGTGCAACAAACCGTCGTCGTCCACCCAGGCGTTGAGTTCCGTGGAATCCACCCTCAGGTCGCCGATGGTGGAAGGTCCGGTGTCGAGCGTCAGGTTGCCCCGCAACGACCCGGGATCGAGGCCTCGCCCGTCGAGCGTCACCCTGCCCACGACCACGGTGGAGTCGGGGAGTCCCGGGAGAAGGCGGGACAGATCCAGTCCGTCGCTGGACGCAGCCACCTGGTAGCCGGCGGCCGGATCGGGCGCGTTCACGGTGCCCTCGGCAACGATGGGCCCCGCGTCCGTTTCGAGGTCGACGGAGAAGTCGAGCTGATCCAACGGACCCCTGAACGAAAACCTTCCGTCGATCGACCCCTCCAGAGGCAGCGCCGGAATCAGTGCGCCGAGGGTGGACAGGGAAAGGGGACTCGCCGATCCGGACAGGTCGACCACCGAGACGGCCGTATCCCCGTACAGGCTGCCGGACAGCGCGACCGTGCTGGGTGGCCCCCCATACAGTGACTGCGTCGCCGCGATCTCGATCGCAAGCCCGGTCTCGAGTGCTCCGCCAGCCCGGACCGTCATGTCTCCGCGCCCGCGCCACTCGGGCTGCGGGATGAAGATCTCGAGCAGTGAGTAGTCGAGTGCGGCAGCCTCAAGCGCGACGTCGGCAACCCCCTGGGTGCCCAGGCTCGTGCCGCTGCCCGCAAGGTGAGCGAGGGTGTCGAGCCCCGCCTCGTCGAGCAGAATCACCTCGCCGGCGACTCCGAGGTTCCCCGCCTCGCCGTCGAACAGCAGATCCCCGTACAGGGTACCGGCGACCGGGAGTTCCCGGGGCAGGTACCGATCCATCTCCAGGGTACTGAACGCCTCCGGTAGAGCACGGAATCGCCTCAATCGGATGGTGTCGCCCGCCAGCAGCTCACCGCCGAAGGTGATCCTTCCCCCGGATCCCAGGTCCGCCTCCATCCCGTCGAACCGGATCCTGCGACCGGCGGGATCGTCGGCGATGCTCACTCTGCCTCGTGCCGTGCCATGATCGAATCTCTCGTCGATCCAGCTCAGGTCGGCGAGCGCCAGGCGAATCATGTCAAGGTCGAAGTCGGTGCGCAGCCGATTCCCGTCGGAGCGGGCCACCAGCCGCCCGGTCCCTTCCGATTCGGGGAGCCGGAACCGCTCGGCGTCGACCAGTATGCCCTCCCCTCCGATCGAGACGCTTCCGGCAATGTCGGACAGATCGAGCGTCCCGGCGCTCAGCGGATAGGAGAGGTCGGCACGGTCCACACTGGCCGCCAGGAAGACGTCGGGCTCGGGCCGGATTTCAACCAGCGGGACGTCTGCTTCGACTCCCCGTACCGTCCTCCCGGTGCCGTCGTCGTCGTTCAGTACTACCGAGGCACCCCGTATGCCCACATTCCGTATTCGGAAGACCGGTGAAGGCTCCTCCGAGTCGGCCGCGGCCGCACTCCCGTCCACCTCGCCATTGCGCGACGCCAGAAGCGAGGCCAGGTCGACCCGCCCGCCGCCGGCGGGAGCCAGGTCCACGACCGCTCCCCACAGTTCCAGGCCTGCCATGCCCGGCGGCACCCCGAGCATCCCGGCCGCCGAGTACTGCACCCGAATCGAGTCGGCAGCCAGCACGCGGTGCCCCGCAGCGTCCGTCAACCGGACGTCATGCAGGGTCGTGCCTCCGAACAACCCGCCCGGACCCATCGAGCCCACGGTGATCGATCCGTTGATCGCAGGACGTACGCGGGTCAGCACCCAGTCGAGCGCCGCTTCCCGTCCGGTCGCAGTGTGACTGATCCACACGGCCCCCGCGACGCCCGCGGCCAGTCCGAGGCTGGCGGCGACCACGAGCCACAGGAAGATGGTGCGAATCCACCGTCCGCCCGCAGGCTTTTCTTCCCGGGTCATTGTCAGAAGGCCTGGCCGATCGAGAAATGGAGCTGGAAACGGCGGAAGGAAAAGCCCGGATCTTCGCCGAACAGCACCCGAGGGCCCAGGATGGCCAGGTCCTCCGAGACGATCCAATCGATCCGTTCCGGGGGTGCGCCGGCGGGTGCGATGTCGATCCGGTCCGCGCCGTCGTCCTGTCCGGGAACATAGGGGCGGATCCGCGAGGTGACCACCTGGAGCGGTTCCTGGCTTCGGAAGGAATAGGCTACGTCCACGCGGACCGGACCGAACGGCGTATTGTAGCGGATCCCGACCCCCGGGCTCATTTCCAGGTCACGGAAGTCCGGGTTGCGGGGCCAGACCTGTCCGACATCGACGAAGGCCGCCCCGCCCAGCACGGGGTCCGCAAGCGCGAACCGCAACTCCGCGCTGGCCTCGAAGGTGGAAAGTCCGCCGACGGGCCGAAGCTGGAAGAGGTCGGTCTCGCCCAGCGGCGACGCGTCGCAGGTCGCGTCGACGACATCCGCGGGAAGGCATGTGGGTCGCGCCCCGACTCCCCGCCGGCGCAACAGTTCTTCGACCCCGATCGAGAGGCTTCTGGGTCCCAGGCTGCTCTGGGCGAACCCGCGCACGCTGTTCGCGCCTCCGCCGTAGAATCTCTTCTGGGACGGCACCACGTCCTCGAAGCGCTCGGTCCCGGATGCCATGCCCAGAAAGCCGCCCGAGCTGATCCGGCCGGCACGGACCCGGAGCGCGAGCACGGCTCCCCCGGCCACCCCGTTGTAGAAGCTGGCGTCGGCGAAGGCCCGGAGATACGCGTAGTCCGATCCGGTGAAGCTGTCGGCGACCTCCAGATCCAGCAGCGTCCTGGAGCCGCTCGACGGGTTGAAGATGTTGTCGCTGCGGTCACGGTTGAATGACACCGCAACCGGTGAGAGCCAGTTGGTGCTCGACAGGGCCTCGATGTCCGCCGGATCACAGGCCAGGAATGTCGCACACAGCGTAACCTCGGCGGCCGCCAGACGGCTCAGCTGGGGGCGGAATCGCACACTCATGAACGACCCGATCCCCAGCGTGCGGCTGAACCCCAGATCCATCCCGAAGGCGTCGCGCACGAAGATGTTCTTCCGGCTCTGCCGCTCGGCGAACAGGCCCAGCGCGAGGTCGTTCTGCCGGGAAAACAGGCTGGGCTGGCTGAAATCGACGCTGGCCAGCCAGTTGATCCGCCCGAAATCGCCCGTTCCCGCCTGTGCGCACAGCGGCGTCGACTGGAGCAGGCCGGCGAGCAGGTTGGAGAAGCGCGTCTGCGCCAGAAGCGTGCGGCCGCCTCCCAGAAAGTTCCGGCTGGTCCATCGTCCCTCGACGTTGAAGCAGTCGGCGCTGTTGGCACCGCCCGCCGCCCGGACGCGGTGAACATCGCCCTCCACCACCTCCACGACGATCGGCATTACCGAATCGGTCCCCGTCCCGGCGGCGTCGCGCTGCACCAGGGCTCGTGAGATGATGCCAAGGTCGTGCAGGCTTCGCTGGGCCTCGCGGATCTGATCCTCGCGAAAGAGATCGCCTTCGCGAAAAGGCAGCCGGGCAAGGATTACGTCGTCGCCCACAACGGTGTTTCCGGTCACCTCGATGGGGCCGAAGGTGGTGGGCGGACCCAGCTCCACGCGGTAGACGACCGACGCGGTGTCGCCGACCCGGTCGAAACCGTAGAAAACATCCGCCAGGGCGTATCCCGCGTTCCGAAGGCGCTCCGTCAGGGTGTCGCGCGCCACGATGAGCTGGTAGCTCGCGGGATCGCCGGGTGCGACGGGAAGGTCCGATTCAATGCCCAGCTCCGGCGGAATCGTGTCACCGGCGAACTCGATCGAGCCGATGCGGAAGAGCAGGCCTTCGGTGATCCGGAAAACGACCGCCACGGTGCCGTTCCCGTCGCGATCCAGCTCCCCGACGACGGTCGTCCCCCGAAACCCGTTGGCACGGTAGAGCCGATGAAGCCGGCTCACGTCGTCGTCGAGAACCCGCGAACTCAGATACTGGCGGTCCCTGAACCAGTCAATGCCCAGGGCACAGGTGGTGACCGTCAGGATCGGTGGACAGCTCGAAGCCGTGGTGAGAACGGCGCGGCGCAGTTCGGCATCGGTAAAGGTCTCGTTCCCGCTGAAGTCGACGGCGGTGATCTCCTCACGCAGCGCTTGTCCCGATACGGCCCCGGAGAATACGCCGGCGGGCGCGAGAATCGCGGTCGACGCCACACCGAGCAGCCCGCGCAACAGCTCCCGGGCGCAGCCCCAACGGCGGGGAGCCGTGCGGGTTTTCGGCGGGAGGCGAACGCAGGACTTCTTCACCGATTTGCGCCCCCATTCTCGACCGTGTGCGCTTCGAGGAACGGTCTATCCGGTGCGCCGTACATACCGGCGGCTCTTCGCGGGCATGAAGCGCCCGGAATCCTCGGAGTAAAGATAAACCATGACCTCCAGGCTCGACTGTTGAACCCGCACGAGGTTGAGAGAGTTCCGCCCCTCCTCCGGTCCCCTGCCACGGTTCGACGAAGCCGTGCCGGCGGTTACCACGGGCACACCCTCCTCTCGAGCGTCCGCAGCGCACCGGCTGAGCCCGAGGTCGGAGCGGTGGATGTGTCCGGAGAGCACCAGGTCCACGCCCCATTCCTCGACCGCGCGGAGAATGTGCCGGGCCCGGGGCAGGAGGTTGATCGGCTCGCCGTCGAGCGGCCCCAGGAGGTTGTGGTGCACCACCAGCACGCGCAGGTCGTGCGGTCGTGCCCCCGCAAAAGCCCTCTCGGCAAGGCTCAGTTGCGCGTCGGTGAGCCGGCCGTTGACGATGGCCGTGTGAGGGGCCGAGGAATTCAGAGCGACGAATCGGGCGCCGGGGCGTGTGCGGGCGCGAGCCGGGCCGTTGCCGGATGCGGGCGCGCGCGCGGAGAAAGCTCCGCCGCCTTCCGCCCGGCCCGCGTCCAGGACCGTATCCAGCCGGTCCCCGATGTACGTGCGGTACTTGCGGTACGGCGCGAAGATCCGCTCCCACACGCGGTAGAGCGGCACATCGTGGTTCCCCGCCGTGACTACGAGCGGGCGCGGCGCGAGCCTGGCCAGGAAGTGCCTGGCGGCCCGGTATTCGCCCGCCCTGGCCCGCTGCGTGAGGTCTCCCGACACGACCACGGCGTCGGGATCCTGCTCCTCGACAAAGCGCAGAATCGCTTCCGCGACGGCCGGAAGGTGCGGCTTCCCGAAGTGCAGATCCGAAGCGTGGAGGATGATCACCCGCGGGCGGCGCCTCCGGTGCGTCTCAGCCTGATCATCCAGAAGACCCCCACGGCGACGAGCAGCAGCGAGATCATCTGCGCCAGCGTCAGCGCGCCGACGAAGCGGTCGTCCTTCGCCCTGAAGATCTCGACGATGAAGCGCTCGACACCCGCCAGGGCCAGCCACGTCATGAAGATCCACCCGGGACGATGGCCCTTGCCGCGCAGGGACCAGAGCAGGAAGAAGATGAGCGTGGAAAGTCCGGTCTCGTAGAGCTGCGTGGGGTGCACGGGAACGATCTCGCCGTGTTTCTCGATGATCGCCGGATCGACCGTGATCCCGAACCTCTCGCTGATCGTGTCGGCGTGCGTGGGCGGCGCGCCGTTGGGAAAGGCGATGCCCACCCAGGAATCGGTGGGACGCCCGTAGTCGTCGCCGACGAGAAAGCAGCCGATCCTTCCCACCGCGTACGCGAGCGCCAGCGCGGGGGCAGCCGCGTCGGCGGTCCTCCCCAGTGGCAGACCGAGCTTGCGGATCCTCCAGATCACCAGCGCCGCCGCCAGAAGGAAGCCGCCGTACCAGACCATCCCCCCGCGGGCGAAGAGCATCCCGAAGGGGTCCGCGGCGAAGCGGGGGTAGTTGAGCAGCACGTAGTAGAGCCTGGCACCGATCACCCCCCCGACCACTGCCATGAAGAGCAGATCCCAGGCGATCTCGGGATCGCGGCCCATCCGCCCCAGCTCCACCTTCAGGACGTAGCCGCCGACCAGGAAGGCCATGAGCATCATCACGCCGAAGGAGGTGATCGGCTCGCCCCCCAGGATGGGGAACCACTCGGGCAACCGGAAAAGAACGGGGTACATGTCTGTGGCGTCCTGTCAGTTTCGGTATCCGTCGCGCGGGCTGTCGGGCACCCACGCCGTCATCCCCGGAATCGTAACGCTGGCCCGGGCATCCCGCAGTCCGCCGAAGTCGCCCCGATCCAGGCGGAACTGTCCGGCGCGCGCGATCATGGCTCCGTTGTCCAGCGACACCCGGGGCGATCCGACGAAAAGGCTCCCGCCGGAGCCCAGTGCTTCGCGAAACCGCGCACGGAGAGGTCCGTTTGCGGACACGCCGCCCCCGAGAAGCACCCTGTCGCACCCGACGGCGCGCGTGGCGGCCAGGGTCTTGGCGGTCAGGACGTCCACCACCGCCTGCTGGAAGGAAGCGGCCAGGTGTGCGCGTTCGTCTTCCAGCCCGGGTCCGGCTCCGATGCCGGCGACCGTCTGCGCCACCGAGGTCTTCAACCCGGAGAAGGAGAAGTCGAAGGCGCCGCTGCCGGTTGCACGCATCATCGGCCGCGGGAAGAGGTAGCGTGAGGGATCGCCCTCCCGAGCCGCGTCCTGGACCGCAGGGCCGCCCGGGTAGGGAAGTCCGAGCAGCTTGGCGACCTTGTCGAACGCCTCGCCGGCCGCGTCGTCCCTGGTCTGGCCGAGGAGACGGTAGCGCCCCCATTCGGGAACCCACAGCAGCAGCGTATGTCCGCCCGACACCAGCAGCGCGACGAACGGGGGAACCGCGTCGGGATCCTCGAGCACGGGGCCGAAAAGGTGGCCCTCCATGTGGTGCACGGGCACCCAGGGGACCCCCAGCGCGAACGCGGCCGCGCGGGCCCATGAAACCCCGACCAGAAGCGCCCCGATCAGGCCCGGCCCCGCCGCCACCGCGACCGCACGAAGCGCTCGGCGCTCGACTCCGGCTTCGGCGAGTGCCGCCGCCACGACGGGCTCGATCCGCCTGAGATGATCCCTCGCCGCGAGTTCGGGAACGACTCCGCCGTAGATCCGGTGCACATCCTGCGAGTGGATCACCATTCCCAGGATCTCCCCCCGCCTGTCGAGAACCGCCGCCGACGTTTCGTCGCAGGTGGTCTCGACCCCGAGGATGGGGCCGGTCACGGCGGGCCGATTCTCCGCACCGTCACGGAATCGGGTTCGGCGGCGCCGTCCACGAACCGCGGAAGGCCGCTCACCTCTACGGGAAGGCGAATCTCGCCGACTTCGTCGAGCGCGCGCCACACCTCCGCCGGATCGCCCGATACGCGTGCCACCAGATCAGCCGCTTCGGAGTCGGCGAGAAGCACGCCCGCTCCGGACAGCATCACGCTGATCGAATCGGGCTCCACAACCAGATCCTCTCGGCCGGCGACAAACTCCACCGGTACCGGTCCTACCACCCGGCCCTCACGCGTCGCCACCTCGACCGTCACGGTTGCCATCATCGGACTCACGACCAGCCCCCCGAGCCCCACCGTGTCGACCACTACGTCGAACTGGCCGGATCCCTCGAGGGCGCCCAGGTCGAACGGCGCGAGAAAGACCGTCTCCAGCGCTTCCATTTCCGACGCGGGACCCCGCACCTGTGCGAAGAGCAGATTTGCGCGCGGCTCGGCGACCAGGGCCAGCGAGTCGGGGAGCCGACCGGTGAGCCGCAGGGAGACGGGGATGTCCTCGTCCTCGTATCTCTCGAAGAGCAGCCGCACCGAACTCGGAGCGAAGTCCTCGATCCCTACGCTGCCCCTGTCCACGTTCCACACCCAGTCCGGTACGAGTTCGAGAACAAGATCCTCTCCGGGGACCGAATCCACCGGAATGATGACAACCGGTTCGGCCATGGCGACGCGGAAGAGATCCCTCATGGGACCGGTCACGGTCATTCCGACGGTGGAGGGCGACGGCGCGCCCCGGAGGAGCCAGTCCGACGCGACCTGGTCCACGCGCACCTGCACGGCCGGAATCTCCAGCCGGCTCACGCGGTCGTCGCTCAGACGCATGGTCACCCAGAGGAGAACGGCCAGGAAGAGAGCCGCGAGCTTGATGCGCCAGTTGCGCGTGATAACGCCCGAGATGGACAACGCGCTATCCTTCTCCCGCCACGAGGCGCCTGACCAGACCGAGGTTCGCGTCGGAGTCCCAGTGGGTCGCTCCGGCCACCTTCTTGTAGATCACGCCGTCTCTGCTGATAAGGAAGGACTCCGGCACGCCGGTAGTGCGGTAGATGCGCTGAATGTCACCGGAAGGATTGAGAAGAATGGGAAACGTGAGCCCCAGTGCCTGAGCAAAGGCCAGCGGGTCGCCCCCCGGGTTGCCCGCGGCGTCGGTTTGGCCGAAGGGAGCATCGATGCTGATGGCAGCGATTTCAAAGTCGTCGGGTGCAAAATGGTCGTAGAGGCGCTGCATCGACGGCATTTCCTCGCGGCAGGGCGCGCACCAGGTCGCCCAGACATTGAGAAGGAGGACTCTGCCCTCGTAGGTCGCCAGAGTCACCGGGGATCCGTCCTCGTCCACGACCTCGAAGGATGGCGCCGCATAGCCCGAGACAACCGGCTGCAGGCGGTTCCGGGTGAGCCAGGCCGCCGCGACGACGGCTCCCGCTACGATGATCGCAAACAGGTACGGCCATCGGCTGGCGCGTCGCCCGCCGTTCCCATGCCCCTGTCTCATTGCCATGCAACCTCCCGGCCGACGATCAGGCGGACCTGCGTGCCCTCCGTCACGGGTTCTTGCGGTTCGGGATACTGGCCGAAGATCAATCTAACGTTCAACAGGCTGTACCTTCTGTCGACTTCACCCATGACCAGGCCCAGCGCCCGCAACAGGGCAAACGCCTCTCCCTGGGTCATTCCCGCAAGGTCCGGCATCGGGAAGGTGGGGGGGCCCCGGCTCAGCGCGAGGCGTATGCTGCCGGGAAGTGGGACTTCCGTTCCGGGTGCCGGGTGCATGCTCAAAACCCGGCCGGCGGCGACCGTCGACTCGACGGTGTCGACCTCCACGAGAAACCCACCCGCCCCGAGCAGTTCGGCCGCCCGGGTTCCGTCGAGGCGCGTCAGGTCCGGTACGGCACGCACCTCGCGTCCCGACGATACCGTGACGCGCACCGGCGCATTGACCAGGGCGGTGGGTCCCGGCAGAGGGCTCTGGCCCATGACCGTCCCGGCCGGCACCAGGGGATGCCGCAGCGAGTCGACCCGACCGACCACGAGTCCCGAGTCCGCGAGCTCGGAGAGTGCGAGCGCCACGGGCTGACCCCGCAGATCCGGGACGACCTGCACTTCAACCGGAGTATCGGGAACCGGAAACATGAGGGTGACCGCCACCAGGTACCCCAGGCCGAGCCCCGCCCCGGCCACCGCGAGCGCGGCGATCCCGGGGTGCACCGCGATTCCGCCCAGGCGCACCCGTTTGGCCCGGGTCCTCGTCCCCGTCCTCTTCCTTGGCGCGCGCTGCTTCCGGGGCTTGCGCCCGGTCGGACGCCGCTTCCCCTTCGCCCTGGTCCTGGCAGCGCCCTTCCGTCGCCGGCGGATCGAACCGCCCAGATCCATCAGTCCCGAGCCCTCCTCATTCTGGCCGCAAACGCACCATCGAATCCGCTCTCGTGGGGCAACACCACCAGGCATCCGTTTTCGTCCAGAAACCGCTCCGGAGCGGGGCCCGCCTCGATTCGGAAGTCCGGATGACGCTTCAGAAAGTCCTGCACCTGCCCCTCGTTCTCTTCGTGCTCAAGGGCACATGTAGCGTAAACAAGGAGTCCGCCGCGGGGAACCACGGTTGCCGCGCCTTCGAGAATGGAGCGCTGGACGGCCGCGAGCTTGCGGATGTCCGGGGGCCTGACGCGCCACCGGCCGTCCGGGTGACGACGGAACGTTCCCGTCCCGCTGCACGGCACGTCGACCAGCACCGCGTCCGCGCGGCGCACGGGAGGATGCCGGGCATCCGCGGCCACCGCCCAGACGCGCCTGCCCGGTCCCCGGAGTGCGATTGCCGCACCCTCGCCGAGACGGCGGACACCTTGCACGACCCTTCTCAGGCGCCGCTCCGACAGGTCCGCGGCAACGACGCAACCCGCCGCCTCACTCAGTGCGAGCGCCTTGCCTCCGGGGGCAGCGCACAGGTCGGCGACCAGAGCGCCGGTCGGAGGAGACACATGGTCCACCACCAGCGAAGCAGCCGGATCCTGGATGACTCCCGGGACCAGCGAAAGCGCCGCAGCCGGGTCGGTCCCCTGGTCGAGCGCGATCCATTGATGATCTCGCGATCCGGAGCGACACAGCCCTGCCTCTGCGAGCGTGCGTTCCGCCACCACCGGCCTCTGCCCCACCGGGCGCAGGTAGACGTCCGGCTCCCGATTGTTGGCATCGACCAGAGCGCGCGCACCCACGGGACCGAAGGCGGCGATCCACCTCCGCACCAGCCACCGGGGGTGCGAACCCCACGTCGCCAGGTAGCCTTCCGGATCCCTCTCCGCGTCCGGAAACAGGGACCGCGGGCGGGGATTGCTTGCGACCTTGCGGAGGACGGCGTTAACCAGCCCCGCAGCGGCCCGTTTGCGTGTCTCCTTGACCTGCTCCACGGCCTCGGATACGGCGGCGTAGGCGGGCACGCCCCCCATCTCGAGGATCTGGTAGGCTCCCATGCGCAGCGCGACGAGCACCTCTCGATCGAATGCCGCCGGGTCCCGTCCGGCGAGCCGGGACAGGATGTGATCGAGCCGCCCGCGAAAGCGCACGGTGCCGTAGACCAGGGTGCGGATCCAGCCGCGCTCGGGAGACCGCGCGGCGCCCGACGCTTCCCAGGCGACATCGAGACGGCGTCCCGATTCCACCTCTGCCAGGATCGACGCGGCCAGGACGCGGCCGGGCGAAAGCCCCGACCTCCGCCCTCCGCCGCGACGCGGTTTCAAACGTGCTCCCGATCCAGCATCCCCGTTGTGGGTGACGACGGAACGGCGATCTCGCGCGCGGCCATGCGACCGGCCAAGTACGCTTCCCGGCCGGCAAGGACCGCAAGCTTCATGGCCCGGGCCATGCCCACGGGGTCGGATGCCGCGGCGATCGCCGTGTTCATCAGCACGCCGTCCACGCCCTGCTCCATGGTGACGCAGGCGTCGGAGGCCGTTCCCACCCCGGCGTCCACGATCACGGGGACGGTGAGCCGCCGCTTGATCTCGCGGATGTAGTAGGGGTTCACGACGCCCAGACCGCTCCCGATGGGGCTTGCAAGCGGCATCACGGCCACGCAGCCCGCGTCCTCGAGCCGCATTGCGGTGATCAGGTCGTCGTTCGTGTACGCCATGACCTTGAAGCCGTCGGCCACCAGCTCGACCGCCGCTTCGAGCGTTGCCGCGGTGTCCGGGAGCAGCGTGCGCTCGTCGCCGATGACTTCGAGCTTGAC
The DNA here is from genome assembly GCA_022823145.1 of Gemmatimonadota bacterium. Taxonomy (GTDB): domain Bacteria; phylum Gemmatimonadota; class Gemmatimonadetes; order Longimicrobiales; family Gaopeijiaceae; genus Bin94. The sequence continues at coordinate 144,860 of JAJDXS010000083.1, read as the reverse complement.
CCAGTCGTTAAGCCCCGCGGCACGTCCCAGGCGGGCGTAGCGCAGCGCGTCCTCGGCCGTGTAGCACCCGGCGGTATTCGGCAGCAGGAAGAACTCCTCCGGGGACAGGTGGTGAAGGATGCCTTCCTCCCGACGGCGGTCCAGATCCACCCGGCGCACCGCCACGGTCACCATCTCGGCTCCGCTGGCGCGGATGGCGGTGACCATTTCGTCGTTGGTCCGGTACTTCCCGGTTCCGACGATCAGTCTCGACGTGAAGGTGTGATCCCCCATCGCGAAGGGGAGGTCGCCGCGCATGTCGGTCACCGTCTATCCTCCTCCCACAAAGTGGACGAGTTCGATTCTGTCACCCTCTTCGACCGGGGTGGCCTGCAGCGACTCGCGTGCCATGATCTTCCTGTTACGCTCCACCACCACCATTCCGGGGTGCAGTTCCAGGTCATCGAGGAGGCCGGCCACGGTGAGCCCGTTGCGAACCACGCGACTCTTGCCGTTGAGCACGATCGACACGAAATGGACCGTCATGCCGCTGCGCACCCGTGAACCATCGATGTCATTCGCGCGTCCTCCTCAGCCGAGCGCTTCAAGGTAGCGCGTCACGGCCTTCCGCGGACTCTTCGCGCGCCACACGCCGCTCAGGACAACCACGCCATGCGCCCCGCGCGCCAGTACGTCGGGCACCTCGGACGGCGTGATCCCCCCGATCGCGAGCACGGGCAGACCGCTCCCCGCCACCGCCGCGGCCACGGCCTCGATCCCGAGAGCGGGTCTGTCCGGGTGGGAGCGGGTCGGGTAGACCGCGCCGAGCACCAGGTAGTCCAGCCCGCTGTCGCGGAGACCTGCCGCCTGTTGCGACGAGTGAATCGACCGTCCCACGCGCAACCGCTCCCCCGCGATCCGGCGCGCGTCCGCCACGGGGAGGGAGTCCTCTTTCAGGTGTACCCCGCCGGCGCCCGCGGCCACGGCCACGTCGACCCGGTCGTTGACCACGACCAGCGTCCCGGTCTCCCGCGAGAGCTTCAGGAGCCGGCGGGCGGCCTCGAAGAGACGGCGGGCGGTGGTGGTGGGAGTCCTCAGGTGGAGCGCCAGGGAACCACCCCCCGCGGCGACGATCGGACCGAGGCGCTCCGCGTAGTCCTCCGCCGCCACGATCCCGTCCCCGACGATGACGTGCAGCCTCGGCAATCGCGGCATTCCCGCCTCCTGTCTCCTGTTTGCCGCCGCGTCCATGCGCGCTATTCGAACCGATCACCCGCCCGGGGTCCACGCCCTCGCAGCCAGGCCGCCGCCGCCATGCGCCGCTTCCCCGCCGGCTGGACCTCGCCGATGCGGAGCACCCCGCGCGCCGTGGCCACCAGGAGCCCGTGTTCGGGGCCGGCGGACACGATCTCCCCCGGGGCCCCGACCTGCGGCCACTCCGCAACCCATGGGCGGAACAGCTTGACCGGCACGCCGTCCAGGAGGGTCCAGGCCCCGGGGACCGCGTCCATCGCGCGGATGTGGTTGGCCGCTGCCCGCGCATCCCGCCGCCAATCCACCCGCGCCGACTCCCGGTCGACCTTCGGGGCGAAGGTGGCGGCATCGTGGTCCTGCTCCGCTTCCGGCACCGGACCGGCTTCCAGCCGGGCGAGCACATCCGTCATCAGGCGCGCCCCGTCGTCCGCGAGGCGGCGCGAAAGCCCTGACGCCGTGTCGTCGGGACCGATGGGAATCGATTCCTGCGCCAGCACCGGCCCCGCGTCCATCGCCTCGACCATTCGCATGATCGAGACTCCCGTGACGCTGTGTCCCCGCTCGATGGCGCGCGCAATCGGGGCAGCGCCCCGCAGCTCCGGGAGCAGCGAAGCGTGCAGGTTCAGCGAACCCAGCCGGGGGATGTCCAGGATTCGCCGCGCGAGTATGCATCCATAGGCGACGACGACCGAGATGTCCGGACGAGCCGCCCGGATCTCGCTCTCGAACCGGTCGCCGAGCGGTCGCTCCGGGGTGAGCACCGGGTATCCCTCGGCCTCCGCAATCGACTTCACGACCGATGGCCGCGGTTTGCGGCCGCGTCCGCGGGGCCGGTCGGGCCGCGTGACCACCCCGACCACGCGGTGGCCGGCGCCGCCCAGCGCCCGGAGCGCGGGGACCGCAAACTCCGGGGTGCCCCAGAAGAGGACCCTCACGTCAGCAGCCCGTGGATAGTCCCGCGTGAGCACCGAGAGCGGCGAGGCGCCGCGTTGTCCACGGGCTGCTACCCTCTCGCGGCGGTGCGCTGGTTCTTTCGCCACTTCCTGAGGAGGATCCCCCGCTTCAGCGGCGACAACCGGTCGATGAAGAGGACGCCGTCCAGGTGATCCACTTCGTGCTGGAGTGCCCGTGCGAGCAGCCCATCGGCCTCGATGCGCACGGGGTCGCCGTCCAGCGACAGCGCCTCGACCGTCACGCGCACGGGGCGGGTAACGTTTTCCTCGAGTCCCGGAATGCTCAGACACCCCTCGCTGGCCTTGTCCTGCTCCCTGCTGGCTTCCACGACTACCGGGTTGACCAGCGCGTGGACGTGCCGGCTCTCGTCGTCGTTCTTGACGTCGACGACCAGGATGCGCCTGGATACTCCCACCTGCGGCCCGGCCAGACCGATCCCCTCGGCGTGGTACATGGTGTCGAACATGTCCCCCGCGAGACGCCGCAGGTCGTCATCGACCGCCTCGACAGGTGCCGCCTCCTCGCGCAGGATCCTGGCGCCCAAAACCTCGATGTCCAGAAGTGCCACGTATCGGAGTGTTAGAAAATGTCTAGTTTACATGACATTATGTAATATCATCCTTACATTGGCTAAGCAGCCTCGATCTTGCGCGCGATGTGACCGCGGTCGATCACGATGCGGGTGTTCTCGGCCGTCCTGATCGTCAACTCCGTCTCGGTCGCGTGGACGATCTGCCCGAGGATGCCGCCGTTGGTCATGATCCGGTCGCCCTTGGCCAGCTTGCTGAGCATCGCCTGGTGGCGCTGCTTCTCCTTTCGCTGGGGGCGGATCAGGATGAAGTAGAAGATGGCGATCATGAGCATGATCTGGAACATGATCACGGTCATTCCGCCCGCTCCCTCGCGCGGAACCGCTGGAGGAGAAGGCGGGGCCGACGGAACCGTCGTGACGGCAGCGTGAATCGGATGGCTCGGCAGGTTCAAGGCTCTTTGTCCTTCCGGAATCGGGTCAGGGCGCGGGTGCGTGCGACCGGGCGGCGTGGTATCGCCGGAGCCAGGTGCGGCTCCACATACTAAAGGTTCCTTCGCGGATGCGTAACCGTGCGTCGGCGGCGAGGCGGAGGAGGAAGCGGAGGTTGTGGATGGACACGAGGCGGTGGCCCAGGAGTTCGCCCGCGACGAGAAGGTGCCGGATGTACGCGCGGTCGTACCCCCGGCAGGTGTAGCAGTCGCACCCGGGATCGATGGGCTCGCGGTCGAGCCGGAAGCGGGCGCCCTTGAGATTGATCTGGCCTTCGTGCGGGGTCCAGGCCGTGCCGTGGCGCGCATTGCGGGTGGGCGCGACGCAGTCGAACATGTCGCATCCCCGCGCGATGGCTTCCAGGAGGTCGTCCGGGTAGCCCACGCCCATGAGGTATCGGGGGCGATCGCGGGGGATGAGCGAATCGAGCAGGGACAGGGTCCGCCACATGTCCTGCTTCGCCTCGCCGACGGACAGGCCGCCGATCCCGAACCCGGGCCACTCGCCGAGGGCCATGACGCCCTCGAGATGCCGGGCTCTCAGGTCGTCGAACACATTCCCCTGGAGCACCGGAAAGAGGCTCTGCCGGGTGGGGACGACGCCCTCGGTCTCCTCGAACCTCGCACGGCAGCGCTCGAGCCAGGCCAGGGTTCGGCGATTTGCCAGCGCGGCCTCCTCCTCGGTGACGCCCCCGGCGGCACATTCGTCGAAGGCCATGATCACGTCCGCCCCGAGCTGCCGCTGGATGTCGACCACGCGCTCCGGGGTGAAGTGATGGCTGCTGCCGTCGATGTGGCTGTGGAAGGTGACTCCGTCGTCGCGGATGTCGCGGATGCGGGCGAGCGAGAAGACCTGGAAGCCGCCCGAATCGGTGAGTATCGGACCCGGCCAGCGCATGAATTCATGAAGGCCGCCGAGTTCCTGCACCACCTCGGCGCCCGGGCGCAGGTACAGGTGGTAGGTGTTGGCCAGGATCATCGATGCGCCGGCGTCGCGCAGTTCCTCCGGTGCGACGCCCTTTACGGTGCCGACGGTGCCGACGGGCATGAACACGGGCGTTTCGACGACGCCGCTCGGCAGCGTGAGGCGTGCGGCGCGGGCCCGGCCGTCGGTCGCTTCGAGGGCGAAGTGCGCGGCCGCGGGGGACGGACGGGTCACGGGAGAAGCGCCATGGCGTCGCCGTAGGAGTAGAAGCGGTACCCGGTGGCAATGGCCTCGGCGTAGGCGGCTCGCACGGTGTCGATGTCGGCGAAGGCGGCGACGAGCATCAGCAGGGTGGAGCGCGGCAGGTGGAAGTTGGTCACGAGGCAGTCCACCGCGCGGAACTCGAAGGGGGGACGGATGAACAGGTCCGTGGCCCCCGCTCCGGCACGGATCCGGCGGCGTCCCTCGGCGACGCTCTCGAGGGTGCGGACCACGGTCGTTCCCACCGCCCAGACGCGTCCACTCCTCTCTCGGCACCGCCGGTATTCGCGAGCCGCCGCATCGGGCACCACGTAGTGCTCGGAGTCCATGCCGTGATGCGCCGGGTCGTCCACCTCCACGGGGCGGAACGTCGCGGTGCCCACGTGCAGGGTCAGTGCGGTCCGGGCGACTCCCAGCCCCGCGATCTCGTCGAACAGCGCGCGTGTGAAGTGCAGACCGGCGGTCGGTGCCGCTACCGAGCCCTCGTGGCGGGCGTAGACCGTCTGGTAGCGCTCGCGGTCGAGGGGTTCGTCGTCGCGTTCGATGTACGGCGGGAGAGGGGTGCGGCCGAACCGCCGGAGCGCTTCCGATGCGTCCACTTCGCTCTCCAGCCTTACGACGCGGCGCCCGTCCGGGCAGGCGGCCATGACTCGCACCGCCAGCTCCGGGGCCACCCGCAGCAACCGCCCTGGCTTGAGCTTCCTTCCGGGACGCACCAGCGCCTCCCACACGCGGTCGTCATCGTCTGCCGCCGGCCGGAGGAGGAGCACTTCGCCGGCGGCTCCCGTCGGCTTGCGTCCCAGCAGACGTGCGGGGAACACCCGCGTATCGTTGACGACCAGGAGGTCGCCGGCGCTCATCAGCCCGGGGAGGTCGCGGAAGCGCCGGTGCTCGATCCGGCCGGTCGATCGACTGAGGACCAGAAGGCGCGAGTCCGCGCGGTGTGCCGCCGGATACCGGGCGACGCGTCCGGGAGGAAGCTCGTAGTCGAAGTCCGAGGTCAATCCGGGGTCGATTCAGTTGAAGAGACTCGGGTGGGGCGGAATGGGGTCGCCGCCGGGATCGCCGGGGCCGCGATCCGGCACCGGAATGCCGAGAATCCGGTACGCCTTGCGGGTGGCGACTCGCCCACGGGGGCCGCGCATCAGGAATCCCTCCTGGATGAGGAACGGCTCGTACACCTCCTCTATCGTGCCCGCGTCTTCGCCGAGCGCGACCGCGAGCGAGTTGAGGCCGACGGGGCCGCCTTCGAACTTCACGATGATCGTGCTGAGGATGCGTGTGTCCATCGAATCGAGACCGTACTCGTCGACATCCAGGATTTCGAGCGCCTGTTGCACCACGGGAACGTCCAGGACGCCGTCGGCGCGCACCTGGGCGAAGTCGCGCACCCGCCGGAGGAGCCGGTTGGCCACCCTCGGCGTGCCTCGGGCGCGCCCGGCGAGTTCGCGGGCGCCCTCGGGGGTGGTTGGGACACCCATCAGCTCGGCGCTGCGCGTGATGATCCTGGCGAGGTCTCCCGCGGGGTAGAAGTCGAGCCGCTCCGTGATGCCGAAGCGTGCGCGCATCGGCGCGGTGAGAAGGCCGAAGCGCGTGGTCGCCCCGACGAGCGTAAACGGCTCCACCGACATCGTCATGGTCTGGGCGCGCGGTCCCTCGGCGAGGCGGACCTCGACGCGGTAGTCCTCCATGGCGGGATAGAGGAACTCCTCGATCACCGGGCGCAGCCTGTGGATTTCGTCGATGAAGAGGATGTCCCCCCTCTGCAGATTCGTCAGTGCGGCGACGAGGTCGGCGGCCTTCTCGAGCACCGGTCCGGAGGTAGTGACGATGTTCGTCGACATCTCCCGCGCCAGCAGCATGGCCAGTGTGGTCTTGCCGAGTCCGGGCGGACCGTGAAAGAGGATATGGTCGAGGGGTTCGACCCGCGCGGTCGCGGCTTCAATGGCGATCTGCAGACCCTGCTTGACCTTCCTCTGTCCGATGAAGTCCTCCAGCCGGCGCGGGCGCAGCGAGAACTCCGACCGTGCCTCGTGGGGCAGGATCTCGGGCGTCGTGATCTCGGTGCGTCTGGTCATGGGCTGATCCGCCGTGTCATCGGTCCCGGCCCCGGCGCGAGAGGACCGCTCGAATCACCTCTTCCGTGCTCTCGAAGGTGGCGTCCTTCATCGCATCCCGCACCGCCGCTTCCGCGTCCGTGAAGCTGTAGCCAAGGCTGACCAGGGCGGATACCGCGTCGGCCGCCTGCGAGGTATCGTGGCCCTCTCCCTCGACCGCCACCGCGAGGTCGCGCACCTTGTCGGCGAGCTCGAGGATGAGGCGGGCGGCCGTCTTCTTCCCCAGCCCGCTGACCTGCACCAGCACCGGGACGTCCTTCTCGGCGAGGGCCCTGGCAAGACGCTGCGCGTCGTAGGTGCCCATCATGGACATCGCCAGACGCGGTCCCACCATCTGCACGGTCATGAGCAGCCGGAACAGCGCTCGCTCACTCTCTTCGAGGAAACCGTAGAGGCTCGGCACATCGTCGCGCACCACGGTCTCGGTGCGCAGTTCCAGGGTGGATCCCTTCGGCGGCAGACGCTGGAGCACCGTAAGGGGAACATGGACCTCGTACACCACGCCGCCGGAGGTCAGAACCTCGACCCGGTCGATGTCGCCGCCGAGGAGCTCGCCCCTTATGCGGCTGATCACGGCGTGATCACCGTGGGGTTCGCACGGGTCGGGCGCTTTCCGGTGAAGGCGTGGCAGAGCGCCGCGGCCAACCCGTCCGCGGCGTCGCTCGGTGCCGGATCGGTGCGGAGGCGCAGGTGGCGCCGCACCATGTAGGCCACCTGCTCCTTGGTCGCCCCTCCCGTTCCCACCACGGCCTTCTTGATCTCGCGCGGGGCGTATTCCGCCACCTCCACCCCACGCTGTGCCGCCGCCAGGATGATCGCGCCCCGGGCCTGTCCCAGCGCGAGCGCGCTGCGCACGTTCTTCCCGTAGAAGGTGCTCTCGATGGACAGGGTGTCCGGCGAAAACTCGTCGATCAGCGCGGCCACACCCTCGTGAATGTCCTTCAACCGGATCGCGAGCGCGGCCCTCGGCGACGTGCGTATGACGCCGCACTGGAGCAGCTCCACATGGCGGCGGGGGTCCACGGAAACGACACCGAAACCCGTGACGGCCGTTCCGGGATCGATTCCGAGCAGCACGCCATTGCGCCTGCCGCCGTCCGCTTGCCCGGCTGCGCCTGCCTCGGCAGCGGCTCGTACGCTCACAGTGCGCGCTGGAGGACCGACTCGTCCAGATCGGCGTTGGAGTGCACCTGCTGGACATCGTCGTGATCGTCGAGGGCATCGAGCAGCTTCAGCAGGCGCTCACCCTCCCTTCCCGCCACACCGACCTCCGTCCTCGCCACCATGGTGAGCTGCGCCGAGGCCACCGCCAGCCCTGCCGCCGCCAGCGCCTCCCGGACATCGTGCAGGGATCCGGCTCCGGTCGTCACCACGTATTCGCCGCCTTCGCTCTGCACGTCGTCCGCTCCGCCCTCGACCGCGGCCTCGAAGACGGTATCCTCGTCTACGCCCGCCCCGGCCACATAGATGATCCCCTTGCGGTCGAACTGCCACGCCACCGAGCCGGCCGTGCCGAGGTTGCCCCCGTTCTTGTCGAGCAGGTGGCGGACCTCCGCCACGGTGCGCTTCTGGTTGTCCGTGAGCGTCTCGATGTACAGGGCCACCCCTCCCGGTCCATACCCTTCATAGACGATCTCCTCGTAGGTGACACCCGCGAGTTCGCCGGTCCCCCGCTTTATCGCCCGGTCGATGTTCTCCTGCGGCATGTTGGCCGCCTTGGCCGCATCGACCCCGAGCCTGAGCCGCGGGTTGAAGTTCGGGTCTCCGCCACCCTCGCGCGCAGCCACGGTGAGTTCGCGGATGAGCTTCGTGAACATCTGGCCGCGCTTCTGGTCGTTGACCGCCTTCTTGCGCTTGATCTGCGACCACTTGCTGTGTCCCGCCACAACCCGTACCTCCATCGGAGCGGAGTGCGTGTGGTTGGTGATCCCCGGTCCCGTCTCACCGGACGCCGACGCCCGACGGCCGAATCCAAATATAGTCCGGCACGCCTGGGGAACGATATTATAGGTAGTGGGGTTGGACCTGTTGGCCTGTCCCTGCAGCGCAAGACTTCTTCCGCCTGGTTTCAGCATGCGTATCGAGCATTCAACCGTCGTCACGGGTTCGGCCGGACTCCGCGTCTCTCCGCGGTTCCGCGTCATGGCCGGCCTCCTTGCCGTGCCTTTGTCGCTCGCGAGCTTCGGCTTGCTGGCTGCCCAGGATACTGCAGGAGCGACCGGCACGGTCATCGGGCTCGTCTATGACAGCACCACAAGCACCCCGCTGGCCAACGCCAACGTGGCCGTCCACGGCACGAACGCCCTGGCGGAATCGGACGACGCCGGACAGTTCAGACTCGACGACGTGCCGGTCGGAGAACACACCGTGGTGTTCTTTCACCCGAGGCTGGGCACGCTTGGCGTCAATTCGACGCCGCAACGCGTGGTGGTCACGGAACAGGCCGTCTCGGAGGTGTACCTGACCGTTCCCTCACGAGCGACAATTCTGTCCGGGTGGTGTTCCATCGAGCCGGGAGAGGGGGACACGTCCATCGGCGGCGTCGTGACCGACGCGATCACCGGGGTTCCGCTGCCCCGCGCCAGGGTGATCGCCTTCGGCGAGACCTCGGGAGTCCTGCAGAGACGCCGCGTGGTCCAGGAGGTGCGGACGGGGAACTCCGGCGAGTTCCGCCTGTGCCACCTGGACTCGTCCGAACCTCTGACGGTCATGGTCGTCTTCGGCAGCAGCGAGTCGATGCCCTTCGACATCGCCCGGTCCGGGCCGCAGGTCCAGGATGTGGCGATCCACATTGCGGATCCGGTGACCATTACGGGTTCGGTCGTCGACTACGCGACGGAGGCACCGATTCCGGGGGCCCACGTTCAGCTCGTCGGTTCGAACCACGCCGAGTTCACGGACTCGGGGGGAACGTTCGGGTTCGTCGGCGTGCCGCCGGGCAGGCAGATCATCGAGACCAGCATGATCGGCTACGCCGCGCGTATCGACTCCCTGACGGTGTTCAGCAACGAAGCTCTCGGGCTCGAGATTCCGCTGGCGACCGAAGCCATCGCGCTGGATCCGCTCGTCGTGACCGGCCGCAGGCAGGAACGGGTGTTTACCACTCCGGGAACCCGTTTCTCAGGACTGACCGAGGCGCAGGTGGACTCCATCATTCCCCGGGTGGTGGACTTTCCCTCGCTGGCCCGCGCTGCTCGCGTACCGGGGTTGTCGATCACGGAGACGATGCTGGCCAATGCCTTCGGTGATCCCCAGATCGGCGTCTGCATCGAGATGCAGCGCAACCGCGGCCGGAATCCCAACGCCTGCAACATGGTCGAGGTCAGGATCAACGACGGTCCCGTACCCGATCCGGGCTTCTTTCTCCTCGACCTGAACCCGCAGGATGTGGCCCGTATTCAGTTCATTACCCCCCTCGAGGCGGGCCTGCTGTACGGCGACCGGGGAGCAAACGGGGTACTGCTGATCTACACCCGGTAAGGATCGGGGCCGCCTCCGCGCCGGGCACTCCTGCCTGCCGGCGCCCCCTCCTGCACGGCGCTGCAACGCGCCCGCCGGCGGTCAGTCTTCCCGCTCCGCGGCTTCCTCGATGATCTTCGCGACCCGCATCGGCGGTACCAGGTCGTAGCCCAGCATCTTTCGGCGATGGTGACCCCTGCCTTGCGTGATCGAGCGCAGCGCGGACGCGTACTTGTTCAGCTCGGCCTCGGCAACGATCGCCCTGATGACGGTGTTGCCACCCAGAGGCTCCATCCCCAGCACCCGCGCCGAACGTCCGTTGAGGTCGCCCATGATGTCGCCGACGTATTCGTCGGGAGCCGTCACCTTGACCTCGATGATCGGCTCCAGAAGGGCCGGCCTGGCCTTCTCGGCCACGTTCCGGAACGCGTACGACCCCGCCACCTTGAAGGCGATGTCCGACGAGTCGACCGAGTGGTAGGACCCGTCGTAGCACTCCGCCTCGAAGTCCACCACCGGGAATCCGGCCACGACCCCCTTCGTCGCCGCCTCCTGGATGCCGCGGTCCACCGACGGGACATACTTGGTGGGGATCACGCCCCCCTTGATCGAGCTGATGAACTCGTAGCCCTCACCCCGGTCCCTGGGGCGCAACCTGATCCAGCAGTCGCCGAACTGGCCTCTTCCTCCCGTTTGCTTCTTGAAGCGGCCCTGCCCTTCCGCGGGTGCCGTGATCGTCTCCCGGTAGGCGATTCTCGGGGTTTCGGTCTCGACGGAGACTCCGTACTTCCGCTTCATCCGCTCGAAGTGCACCAGGAAGTGAAGTTCGCCCATTCCGCGCACGATGGTCTGCCGCAATTCGGGATTGAATTCGGCGATCAGGGTGGGATCCTCGTCGTGCAGCCGACTGAGCGCCTCACCGAGTTTGTCCTCGTCGGACCTGGCCGCTCCCCGCACCGCCACGGCGATGTCCGGGCGCGGGAATTCCACACCCGCCAGCGTCACGTCGCTGCCGACCGCCGACAGGGTATCGTTGGTACGCGTCGACTTCAGCTTGGCGACGACACCAATGTCGCCCGCGTGCAGCGCCTCCACGTCCACGCGCTCCTTGGCCTGGGGCGTGGCCAGGTGATTGATGCGTTCCGTGGCGCCTTCTCGCGTGTTCCGCAGCGCCGATCCGTTGACCACCATACCCGAGTAGACGCGGAAAAGAGACAGCTCCCCGACATGCGGCTCGGTGCTGGTCTTGAACACCAGAACGCTGGCGTGTTCGTCGGAGGCGGCCCGGAGCGCCACGGGCTCGCCGTCGGCCCCAACCGCCTCGATCTCTCCAGCCCTGCCGGGGGCCGGAACGAGATCGACAATGCCCTGCGCCAGTTCGCGGACCCCGAAGGACTGTTCACCCGCGCCGCAGAACACGGGGACGACTTCTCCCTCCGCCATCGCACCCGCCAGAGCGCCGAGCAATTCCTCCAGGGGGATCTCCTCACCCTCGAGATAGCGGTCCAGCAAATCCTCGTCGGTGGTCGCGAGCGTCTCCATGAGCTCCGTGGCCCAGTTCTCGACTTCGTCCGCGACCTCGTCCGGCACCGGGCCCTCTTCGTACTCCCCCGTGATCGTGCCTGGCTTGTGGAAATGGGCTTTGCCCGTGAACAGATCGACGATGCCACGGAAGCTGTCCGCCGCTCCGATCGGGATCTGCACCGGCACTGCGCCCGGCGCCAGCTTTTCCTTGAGCTCCGCGAACGCTTCGGTGAAGTTGGCGTGCGCCTTGTCCATCATCGATATGAACGCCATTCGCGGAAGCCCGCGCTTTTCGCAAAGCTCCCACACGAGCTCGGTCCCCACCTCGACTCCCGACGCGGCTCCCACCGTGACGAGCGCGGCGTCGGCCACCCGGACGCCTGCGGTGGCCTCGCCAATGAAATCCATGTAGCCGGGCGTGTCGAGGAAGTTGAGCTTCGTGCCGTTTCGAACGGCGTGAGCGACGGTCAACTCCAGCGACATCGCGTGTGCCTTTTCCTCCGGCGTCGTCATCGTGAGCGCGGAACCGTCTCCCACACTGCCCTTCCGCCGCGACGTGCCCGAGGCGAAACAGAGTGCATCGATCAGGGTCGTCTTGCCCGATCCGCCGTGCCCGAGAACCACCACGTTGCGGATGTTTTCAGTTCTGAAAGAGTTGGCCTCGGCCATGCCACCCCCTGTTTTGTGTTATTGGCCGCTTCGTAAGGGCCACGCATTGTAGAAACCGGGTCACGGCAGGGTCAAGACTCCTCCGCCGGCCCCCTGGATGAATCCCTGGGCACGTGCGGCGGCCGATGCCTCGGAGCCGCGTGCCACCCGGCGGCTAGTTGGCTCGCGTCTGCCTCGAGACCTTGTCGAGAAGATCCCGCTCTTCGGCGGTCAGCGAATTGATTCCGTGGGCCGAGATCTTGTCCAGCACCGCATCGACCCGGTCGAGTTCGGCGCTCTCCCTGGCGGCGCGCTTCGCCGCTCTTCGCCCCTCGAAGGCCTCGATGACCCGCGTGGTCGGAGACTCGCCCCTGGCCGCGGGGACATCGGGACGGCCCTTGCGACCACTGCGGCCGGGACCACTCGTGTAGGCCTTCGGGCCTCGGCCTGACCGACCGCGACGCCCCAGCGTGCTGCGCCACGGCGTTCGCCTCCGTCCGCGGCCGCCGGCGCCCCGACCCGGTCCCCTGGCGTCGCTCCGACCCGATCCCGGGAGCCACCCGCTCTGTACGAGGAGGAAACCGGCGACGGCACCCCCCAGGTGCGCGAGGTGCGCCACGCCGTCCCGCGCCGGTCCGATCGCGCTCGCAAAGCTCAGCAACACGAGGAATATGACCAGCCACTTCACCCTCACGGGCACCAGACCCCAGATGTAGACCGGCGTATTCGGCCAGATCATCGCGAAGGAAAGCATGATCCCGTAGCAGGCAGCCGAGGCTCCAACGATCGAGGCACCCGAAAAGACGAAGCTGAGCAGTACGCCCCCGAGCCCGCAGACGAGGTAGAACTTGATGAAGAGGTCCGAGCCCCAGCGGGCTTCCAGAGGCGGTCCGAAGAAGAAGATGAAGAGGAGATTGATGAGCAGGTGCCAGAGCCCCTGGTGCACGAACATGTAGGTGAGCATGCCCCAGGGCCTGGTCGCCAGGCGGCTCGGGGAAAAGGCGAAGAGGTCGGCGACGACTTCGAAACCCACGCCGACCGAGACCAGGAACACGACCGCGTTGGCGATCAGCAGCCTCTTGACCCAGGGGGTGACGGTGAAGCCGCCGGGGCCGCCGCCGAACCCGGCCGAACCGTATCCCGTTGAACCGGGTCTTCCGAATCTCACGCCACCGCTCCTGTCCATTCCGGCCGCCTCGCTCCGGCTTCGAGGCCCAATCTACAAATACGTTCGCAGAGCTCGGGAAATTCAATTCCCGCCGCCCTGGCCGCCTTCGGCAGCAGGCTGTTGGACGTCAGTCCAGGCAGTGCATTGGCTTCGAGGCACCAGGCACGACCGCTCCCGTCCACGATGAAGTCCACGCGGGAAAAGTGCCGCAGCCCGAGGACACGGTGCACCCGCAGCGCGCTGGACTGCAACCGGCGTGCAAGTTCGCGCGGGATTCGCGCCGGCGCAGTCTCGATCGCCATCCCCTGCTCATACTTGCAGTCGAAGTCGAAGAGTTCGCGCACGGGCTCGATCTCCACCACCGGCAGTGCCTCGCCATCCAGAATCCCCACCGTGAACTCGCGACCGCTCAGGTACTGTTCGTACATGACGCTGTCGCCTCCGCCTCCCGCGATCGCGGTTGCCTCGTCCACCTCGGCGATCGAGCCCGCCAGCACCAGGCGGACCGAGGACCCGCCCGACACGGGCTTGACGATGACGGGAAGCCCCAGCCGCTCCGCCACTGCCTCGCCCGTTGCGGGCTCTGCGAGCCAGTCGGCGGTTGCGATCCCCGCGTCCCTCAGCAGGCGTTTCGTGATGTCCTTGTTCATGGCGAGGGCGCAACCGACCGGCCCGCTCCCCGCGTAGGCGATTCCGGACACCTCCAGCAGCGTCTGGATCGTGCCGTCCTCTCCCGCGCCGCCGTGGAGCGCGAGAAACACCACGTCCGAGTCGGCGAGCGCCGGCTCGCGCGCGATCACCGCCGCGTCGGGGAGCACATGCGGGTTCCGGGGAGCGGGGACCGGGATGTCGGCGCGCCCGATTCCCGAAGTGCGGACGAGCTGCTCCTGGTCGGGGGAGAGCGGTCCCACCGCCGAATCGATGCTGACCACCTGGTGACCGATCGAGCGCAGCGCCGAGGCCACCTCGCAACCGCTCGCAAGTGCCACGCCGCGCTCCTCGGAACTTCCCCCGAGCAGAACGGCCACCCGCAAGGGCGTCTGCCCGCTCATGACGAAGCCGCCAGGGACCGGACCAGGTCGTAGCGGGTCAGGATGCCGTCGAGGCGGGTGTCGGACCGGATCAGCACGGCCTCCGCTCCCCCCGTCAGGAGCCGCACCGCCGTGTCGCCGTCCGCACCCTCGTCCAGAACCGGGTAGGGTTCGCCCATGACGCACTCGACCTCCGCGTCCAGAAGGGACCGATCCGACAGGATCGCCCCCATCAGCCCGCGTTCCGAAATGCTGCCCACGCACTCCCCGTCGACCACCACCGGGAGCTGGGAGATGTTGTGGGAGGAAAGCGTCGACACGGCCATGCGCACCGGCGTCGCCGGAGCGGCGGTGAGGAGCCGGGGGAGCCGCTCGAACTTGGCGGCGGCCATCTGGGCCACCGTCGACCTCTGACGCTGGAGGAAGCCGTTGTTGCGCATCCACTCGTCGTCGTACTGCTTCGTCAGATAACGCTCGCCCCAGTCGCACAGGATGGCCACCAGGCAGGCGTCGGGATCGTCGAGCCGGCGGGCTTCCGCAAGCGCCGCGTGGACGATGAGGCCGGTGGATCCCCCCACGAACAGCCCTTCCTCAGCCACCAGACGACGCGCCATGCGGAATGCGTCGCCGTCGTCCACGGTGACGTAGCGGTCCACGTACTCCAGATCCAGCGTGCCCGGTATCCTGTCGTTGCCGAGCCCCTCGACCTTGTACGGCCGGCCCTCGTCGACCTCTCCCGTCTCGTAGAATCCCGAGATCACCGATCCCGCGGGATCCACCCCGATGACGCGAACCGAGGGATTCCGCTCCTTCAGATACCTCCCGGTCCCCGAAATCGTCCCTCCGGTGCCGGCACCCGCCACGAAGTGGGTGACTCTGCCACCGGTCTGCTCCCAGATTTCCGGGCCGGTCGTGCGGTAGTGCGCGTCGGGGTTGTCCCGGTTCTCGAACTGATTGGCGAGGAATGCGCCGGGGAGATCCTCGGCGATGGCGCGGGCGCGATTGATGTAGTGGTCGGGGTGGTCGGGAGCGACCGCTGTGGGTGTGATGACCACCTCGGCCCCGAAGGCTCGCAGCAGCTTCACCTTCTCGATGCTCATCTTGTCCGGCATCGTGAAGATGCAGCGGTATCCGCGAATCGCCGCCGCCATTGCCAGGGCCAGCCCGGTGTTGCCGCTCGTACCCTCGACCACCGTTCCCCCGGGTCCGAGCAACCCGCGCGATTCCGCCGCCTCGATGATGGCCACGCCGATTCGATCCTTCACCGACCCGCCCGGGTTCATGAACTCGGCCTTCCCGTAGACGGGTGTCCGAATCCCCCGGGTCACGCGATTGAGGCGCACGAGCGGCGTCCATCCCACCAGGTCCAGCACGCTTTCGCAGGGCTCCCGGTGCCACCCGTGTCCGCGTGCCGAAGCGCCGACCCGCCGGCCCCGGTCCTCCGCGCGATCAGCCACCCGATTCACCCGGGTCCTTCAGAAAATGGACCGGCACGCGCGCCCACACCCGCAGGGGCTCGCCGCGCCTCATGGCCGGAGCGAACCGCATGACCCTCGCTCCCTTCACGGCCGCGGAGTCCAGCGACGGATGGCCGCTGCTCTCCGCGACCACCACACTGTCGACACCGCCTTCCTCGCTGACCAGCACCCGCACCACGGCGCTCCCCTCGACGTCCCGGTCCCACATGTCCGCCGGATATTCGACCGGGCTCTCCTCGAAAAGAGGGCGGGGCCTTTCCGTCTCCGCGCCGATGTTGCAGCCGAGGGTCAGCAGCCCCGCCGCTAGAACCGCGCCGCGCTCCCGCTGGCGCGCCGTGCCCGCCGTGCCCCCGGTCTTCACGAAGGATTCACCTTTGCCGATGCCACCGCCCTCTCCTCCTGTTCATCCGAAGGCTCCGTGCCCTGCAACGGGCCATGCGCGGATCACTCAGGCTTCGTCGGCCAATGCCCGCAGAGAATAAACTACACTCAACGCCTCAAGGGGCGTCATGCGGTCGGGCTCGAGACGGCGAAGGTGGGCGACAACGGGGTGCACCTTGTCGAAGAGGGACAGCTGATCCATGCCGGCGCGAGCGTCCCCTCCCTCTCCGCTCCCGGCCCGGCCGAGGCCCGCACGCCCCCCTGTCCCGGTTCCCTCCAGTTCGTCGAGCAGCTGCCTGGCCCTGGCGATCACTTCGGGGGGAATGCCGGCGAGCCGCGCCACGTGGATCCCGTACGACCGGTCCGCACCCCCCGCTTCCACGCGTCGCAGAAAGACGATCTCCTCACCCGCCTCGCGGACCGCGACGTTCAGATTCTTCACCCCGGCAAGCACATCGGACAGCTGGGTGAGTTCGTGATAGTGCGTGGCGAAGATCGCCTTCGCGCCCACGTGGCGGTCCAGGTGTTCCGTTACCGCCCACGCGATGGACACGCCGTCGTAGGTCGAGGTGCCGCGCCCGATCTCGTCCAGCAGGATCAGGCTGCGGCTGGTGGCGCCGTGGATGATCGCCGCGGTCTCGTTCATCTCCACCATGAACGTCGACTGCCCCGCGAGCAGGTTGTCCGACGCGCCCACGCGGGTGAAGACGCGGTCGCACAGCCCCAGCCTCGCACGGGTGGCAGGGACGAAAGACCCGATCTGCGCCATGATCTGGATCAGGCCCGTCTGGCGCAGCACGGTACTCTTCCCGGCCATGTTCGGACCCGTCACGATCGCGATCCGCGCCTCTTCGTCGAGCCGCAGGTCGTTGGGAATGAAGTCGCTCCCCGGCATCACGGTTTCGACGACCGGATGGCGGCCGGCGACGATGTCGAGCGTGAACCCGGTCGTGACCTCGGGCCGCACGTACCCGTTCCGCTCCGCAACCTCGGCCAACGCAGCGAGGACATCCAGAGTCGCGACCCGCCGACTGGTCGCCTGGATCCTCGGCACCGCCGTCGCGAGTTCCCCCCGCACGCGCAGGAAGAGCGTGCGCTCGAGGTGCGCGATCCTGTCTTCGGCGTCGAAAACCTTCTCCTCCCAGTCCTTCAGTTCGGGCGTGAAGTACCGTTCGGCGTTGGCCAGCGTCTGCTTTCTTATGAAGTGGTCCGGCACTCTGGCGCGGTTCGCGTGCGTCACCTCCAGGTAGTATCCGAACACCTTGTTCTGGCCGACCTTCAGCGAGGCTATTCCGGTGCGTTCGCGTTCCCTGGCCTGGAGGCTCGCGATGAACCCCTCGGCGCCGTCGCGAATCTCTCTGAGCCGGTCGAGTTCCTTGTCGAATCCACGGCGGATTACGCCGCCCTCGCCCAACGTGGCCGGGGCGTCCCCGGAGATCGCCTCAGTGATCCCGGCCTCGACGTCCTCGAGCGGGTCGAGTCCGTCCAGGAGTTCGCGGAGCATGCCGCTTTCGGCCTCGCCCCCCGCCTCGATCACCCCGGGGAGTTGCCGGACCGACTCGGCCAGCCCCAACACCTCCCGGGGCGTCGCCCGCCCCGACCCGATCTTGGTGGCGAGGCGGTCCAGATCACGGATGCCTCCCAGCGCCGACCGGAGGCGGGAACGAGCGTGCGGCCCGTCGAACAGCTCCGAGACTCCGCCCTGCCTCTTCCAGATGTCCCGTTCGTCGAGCAGCGGGCGCAGCACCCAGCTCCTCAGCAGGCGTGCCCCCATGGGTGTGTCCGTCAGGTCGAGCACCGACAGGAGCGACGACTCCGTCTGATCGGGGCGAAGCGACTCGACCAGCTCCAGGTTGCGGCGAGTCATGGAATCCAGCGTCATGACCGAGTCGGAGCGCTGGATCCTGGGGGCGCAGAGGTTCTCCGAGGCACCGGGCCTGATCTCTTCGACATGCGCGACGAGTCCCCCCGCGGCCCTCACGAGCAGTTCGTCGCCGGCCTCGAATCCGAACCCGTCCAGGGAATGGACGCCGTAGCTCCGCGTCAGTTCTTCGCGCGCCATCGCCGGATCGAAAAGCCAGTCGGGGCGCCTGGTCCGCACCGCGCGGTCGCGACCTCCCAGGTCCGAGTCCGCCGATTCGGCCACCAGCAGCTCGCTGGGCTCCAGCCGAGCCAGTTCGTCATTCAGGCGCGCGAGCGGAACGCCGAGCACCACGAGCTGACCGGTCGAGACATCCAGCGCCGCCAGCCCGACCTCCTGTCCGCCGGCAACCAGCGCCACGATGAAGTTGTTGCGGCTGGCATCCAGGAGCGCATCCGAGACGACCGTCCCGGGCGTGACGGTTTCGACGACCTCCCTGCGGACGATCCCCCTGGCTTCGGCCGGATCCTCGACCTGGTCACAGATCACGGCCTTCCGGCCGAGCTTCACGAGTCGGTCCACGTACTCCTGCAGCGCCTTCGCCGGGACGCCCGCCAGGGGAACCCGCTGCGCGGCCCCGTTGTTGCGCGACGTGAGGGTCAGTCCCAGCAGACGCGAGCCCTCTTCGGCATCTTCGCAGAACAGCTCGTAGAAATCGCCGACGCGGAAGAAGACGAGGTCGTCGCGGTGGCGCGATTTCACCTGCCGCCACTGCCGCATGAGCGGTGTGTCGAACCCCTTTCCCGCCTCGCTCATGCGGGTTCGAACCGTCGCAACCGGTTGGCGTTCGCCACCACGGTGACCGAACTGAAGGCCATGGCCGCTCCGGCGATCATGGGCGACAGGAGGACGCCCAGAGCCGGGTAGAGAGCCCCCGCGGCCACCGGGATGCCCACCACGTTGTAGAAGAATGCCCCGACCAGATTCTGCACGATGTTGCGGTGTGCGGCCCGCGAGACGAGGAGCAGGGTCTCGACGCCACGGAGCGAGTCCCCGAGTAGCGTCGCGTCAGCCGTCCGTACCGCGACGTCGGTTCCTCCCCCCATCGCGATCCCCACGTCCGCCTCCGCCAGCGCCGGCGCATCGTTGATGCCGTCGCCCACCATCGCCACCACCCTGCCCCCTTCCCGCAGGGCGGCGACCCGCCGGGCCTTTTCGGCGGGTGACACCCGGGCGAGGACCGCGTCGATCCCCACCTGCCCGGCGACACGGCTGGCCGCGGCCTCGTCGTCCCCGGTCAGCATCACGACCTCGACGCCCCTCCTGCGCAGGCGCGCCACCGCAGCGGGGGCACCCTCGCGAACGGCATCGGACACACCGAAAGCCCCCGCGACGACACCATTCACCGCAACGACCACCGGCGTCGCGCCCTGTTGGGAGATCCGTCCCAGGTCTTCGTCCACGGGATCGGTCTCCACGCCCGTGGCCAGCAGGAACCCGGGCGATCCGGCGAGCACGCGCCGACTATCCACGAAGGCCGACACTCCCTGGCCCGGATGCGCCGCGAAGTTGGCCGCTTCACCAGGCCGGACTCCCATCTTTCCGGCGTACTCGACCACCGCCCTCGCGGCGGGGTGCTCCGATGCGGCCTCGATCGTCGCCGCGATTCTCAGGAACTCCTCCTCGCCGAAGCGTGCCGCCGGAGCCGCGTAGACCGCCTTGGGTCTGCCGAGAGTCAGCGTCCCGGTCTTGTCCAGAACCACGACATCCACGCGGCGTGCCCTCTGCAGCGCCTCGCCGTCACGAATGAGCACCCCGTGCGAGGCGGCCTTGCCGATCGCGATCATGACCGAAATGGGCGTCGCCAGTCCGAGCGCACAGGGGCAGGCGATCACCAGGACCGAAACCGAGGTGACCATGGCGAAGTTCAGCCGGGGATCGGGGCCGAACAGGTACCATGCGCCGAAGGTGGCCAGAGCAACGACAATCACTGCCGGCACGAAGCGGCCGGCCACCAGATCCACCGTCCTCTGAATCCGCGGTTTGCTGCTCTGGGCGCGCCGCACCATGTCGACGATGCGGGCCAGCACGGTGTCCTCGCCGACACGCGTCACCTCGACGGTCAACGCACCCGTGCCGTTAACGGTCCCCCCTGCAACCTGATCGCCCGGAGACTTGACGACGGGTACACTCTCACCCGTGAGCATCGATTCGTCGACTTCACTGATTCCGGCCCGGACCCGTCCGTCAAGAGGCACGCGGGTGCCGGGCCGTACCAGCAAGCGGTCACCCGGCTTCACCGCGGCCAGGGGCACCGTCATGCTTCCGTCCGGTCCGAGCAGCTCGGCTTCTTCCGGCGCGAGGTCGAGCAGCGCCCTCAGCGCCCTGGCGGTGCGGCCCTTCGCCCGCGATTCCACAGCCTGGCCGAGTACGACCAGCGTGATCACCACCGCGACCGCCTCATAGAACGGCCGTCCGCTGCCGGCTGGAAAAAGTCCGGGTGCCAGCAGGACGGTCGTCGAGTAGAGCCAGGCGGCGCCGGTGCCCAGAGCCACCAGGGTGTCCATGTTGGCGGACCCCCTGCGGGCTGCGGCCCAGCCCCCGACGAAGAACCGCCGGCCCACGTACAGGAGGATCGGCAGTGTGAGGATGCCCGAAAGCCACCAGGCCGCACGCAGAACCTCGGGAGCCGGCACCGGAAGTCCCGGGATCATCTCCCAGTGCCCGATGAGCACGACAGGGACGCCGCAGGCCACGCCGACCCCGAACCGACGCATGAGATCCCGATGTTCCGCCTCGCGCTCTTCGTCCCGGGTGCGCTCCGCTTCCATCGCTTCCCCGCCCGTTTCCGCAACCACTTCAGCCGCGTAGCCGGCCTTCTCCACGGCATCCAGGAGCGAGGCCTCCGCGGCCGCTCCCGCCTGCACCTTCACACGGGCGGATTCGTCAACGAGGTTGACTTGCGCTTCGGCGACGCCCTCCACCCCCGCGAGGGCGCCTTCAACCGTGGAAACGCACGACGCGCAGTGCATTCCCCGGATGCGAAGCCGCAATTCGCTGCCCGGCACCCCGGTCACGCGCGCTTCCGCCGGATTCACGACATCGCCCTCCGCGGCACCCGGGTCAGGCGGCAGGAGAGAAGCCACTCCTCCACGAGCACTTCGTCCGCTATTGCGCTGGCCTTGAGGAGTTGATCCAGCCGGCGGAGTCCGCGGATCGCCTGCGCGAGCTCCGCTCGCGTCCAGCGGCGAGCCTGCCCGGCGATGCGCCGCGCCAGAAAGCGCTGGTACGGAGGCAGGGCGGACTCCAGGGCCCGGACTCCACCCTCGGAAGCTATGCCGATCCGCAGCAGCTGCGTCGAAAGTCCTATCACCAGTCCAACCGCCGTTTCATTCTGTGCGAGCAGTATCGGGAGAGTTGCCACCGCTTCCTCGATCCTTCGGTTCCCCACGAGATCGATCCACGCCCAGCGATCCTGCGCGGGCAGCCTCAGTCCGCCTCTGCGCACGGCTTCGACATCCACCGGCACATCGCGGCCAACCATCTCGGCCAGTTTCCGCACCTCCTGGGCAAGCACGCCCAGATCCGTCCCCGCGGCTCCCACCAGTGCCTGCGCAGCTTCGAGCTCGATCGTCACGCCGACCTCGTCGCGCGCCCAGCCGACCAGCCATCCGGGAACTTCATCGACCGGCACAGGCCGGAATTCCACCGACGTCGCAAGCCGGGCCAGATCCTTGTAGAACCGGGCCCTGGACCGTGCCGGCACTGTGGCCTGGAGGATCAGGACCAACCCGGCGGGGGGGTTCTTCGCGGCCTTCAGTATCACGTTGCGAGCCCTCGGAGTTCCGGCCAGCGCCTCCGTTTCCCTGAGATGGACCACCCGCCACTGCGCCATCATGGGCGGCGTGTCGATGACCGACGCCAACTGCTCCACGGACACCTCGGATCCCTGGAGCCGGTCGAGATTGAAGTCCCGCGTGGACGGATCCGCGTACCGCTGCACCAGGAATTCGGCAGAGGCCCGCTTCCGGAAGTCGTCATCTCCGTGAAGGAAGAAGGCCCCGCCTTCTCGGGCGGCTCGCAGAGCAACTGGGATCACGTTCGTTTTGCGGCGGGTCTACGTTGATGGTGGAGACGCCGCAAAGCCTAATCGGGATCGACCTCCGCCGCGAGTCCCGGGGTGTTCGGCCCCGTAAACCAGGAGGAACCGTGAACCAGCAGCGGAGGCCAGATCACGTCGTCCGTGGACCCCTCCCGTTGCAACCTCAACGGAAGGCGGTCGGGGACGGTGAAACCGCGCGACCGGCCTTCGGACAGGACCAGCGGCATCGACAACGACAAGCGGGTCGGCCGGAATCCGACAGTCTGTCGTGCCGGAGCCGGACTCTCGGGGGCCGCAGCCACGACCGGTGCCAGTTCGAATTCCGGAGTCGCGGCGGCGGAGGTCCCGGCACCGACGAGGGGAAGCCAGGCAAACGACCCGAGAACCACCGCCACGAGCGCAACGCCCAGTGTGGCGATCCCGGACCCCGCCGATCCGAGGGCCATGTACTCTCGCTGCTCCATCGCCCAGGCACGGTTTCGGAGCGGGATGAGTCCGACGTTCCTTCGCCGGGCGGGAGCTGTCTCTTCTCGCAGCACCGAGACGCCTGTGCGAATCACCCTGTCGTAGCGCCGACAAGCGGCGCACGAGGCCATGTGAGCCTGCACGGCGGTTCGCGCTGCGATGCCGAGTCGACCATCACGGAATTCGGAATACGTCTCGAAAAACCGTCGGCAGTTGAGTTCCAGCATGGGCGGGACGCGCCAGCGCGCGAGTAGCGGGTTGCAGGTGCCCTCCGGCTTACACGTAGTATACCGCCGCGAATGCCTGTTGTTCCCTCTTGTTCCCCTGTTCTGCCCTGTTCCGACCGCGCTACTTGATCATCGGAGCAATGATGCGCGCGAACCTGTTCCTGGCCCGGTTCAGGCGGCTCTTTACCGTCCCCAGCGTGCAATCGGTGATCTCGGCGATCTCCTCGTAGGTCTTCCCGTGCAGCTCCCGCAGGACGAAGACCACCCTGTGATGTTCCGACAGAAGGGATACGGCCTCGTCGACCTTCTGGCGCAGGAAGCGCTTGCGGTAGAGGTCGTCCGGGCGTGTTTTGGGGTCTTCCCACTCCAGTGGGCGGAAGTCCGCTTCCCAGTTTTTCATCAGCGACTGAAAGAGCACCAGGGGGTTGCGGGACCGGTTGCGCAGTTCGTTCTTCGCCAGGTTCCCGGCGATGGTGTAGATCCAGGTGGAGAACTTCCGGGTTTGGTCGAACCTGTGAATGTGGCGATACACGCGAACGAAGGTCTCCTGGATCAGGTCCTCGGCCCGCTCACGATCGCCGATCGTACGATACACGAAGTTCTGGAGGCGCTTGTCGTATCGGTGCACCAACTCGGTGAAGGCACGTTGTTCCCCGTCGAGGAAACGCTGCACGACCTGGTTGTCTTCCAGTTCGGCGAGTCTCGCCCTGCCCCGGCTGGTGGTACTCCTGTCAGCGAGCATCGGGGTTGTGTGTCCCATGATCCCACCATCCTCTCGGTGATCATCCGGATATGTTGTCCGGACGCGAATCACATCGACGTTTTTCAAGTCGCCGATTCCCCCGCGCATGAAGCGTGCCAGCGCTCAGGCCCGCTAAAACGTTGGCTTTTGCCGAGCACCTGTCCTCGGGAGGTGACACCGGCCTCCCGCGCGTAAGACACCACGCCCCATGGCCGCGACCAGCTCCGCTGGCGATTGCCGGCCGGAAAACGAGCCCCGCCGGGAAGCTCAGGGGTGCTCGAGAGCGTCTCCGCCAGTGGACCGAAACAGGAACCGCGAGGCGAAGAGAATGGTCACGATCGACTTCGCATCGGTCATCTCACCGCTGCGGATCAGGTCGAGCGCCCGCGAAAGGGGCATTCGCTCCACCTCCAGAAACTCGTCCGGGTCGGTTCTCCCCGTGCCGGGCGTCAGGCCGAAGGCCGCGTAGAGATGGATCTGTTCGGTCGTGAACCCGGGCGTGGTATGGATGGTGGTGAGTTCGACCAGACGCGCTGCGCGGTAGCCGGTCTCCTCCTCCAGTTCTCGACGAGCGCAATCGGCGCGGTCTTCGTCAGCTTCGAGGATCCCGGCGGGAACTTCGTAGATGACGCCTCCCGCCGCGTAGCGATACTGTCGCAGCAACAGGACGTCCGGTTCAGCCCCACGATCCGTCGCGAACACCGGCAGAATGGCCGCCGCGCTTCGGTGGCGCACGAGTTCCAGTTCCCCCAGGGACCCGTCGGGAAACCTGACGCTGTCGACGCTGAGGTGAACGACCCTGCCATCGTGCACGACCCTGGTCGAGAGGCAGGCGCTGCGATCTTCGGCCATGCGGAAGCCCTCAGCTTTGCGGGTCGTGAATCGTCACCGGACCGAACTTCAGATCCTCGAGCCCGGGGGCGACGGCGTCGGCGTCGCCAACCACGACGGTACACAGTTCACGCGGCCGGATGTGACACCGGGCGGCTGCCGCGGCCTGCTCCCGCGTTACCTCCCTGATTCTGTCCCGGTAGTCCCGATAGTAGTCCACCGGAAGGCCGAAGACGATCAATCCCGCGATCCGCGAAGCAACCTGCCCCGTGGACTCCATCCGCAGCGGAAACACGCCCGCGAGGTAACTCGTCGCGGTCTGGACCTCGTCCGCCGTTGGACCCGACTCCGAGAGCGCCTCGACCTCCCTGAAGATCTCCCGCACCGCCGCCGAAGTCACCGAATTCCCGACTGCGGTCGAAACCATGAACGGACCGCGGTTTCGACGGGCCGCGAACGTGGAGCGGACCCCGTAGGTGAAGCCGTGATGCTCACGAAGGTTGAGGTTGAGGCGCGACGAGAAGGAGCCTCCGAGCACGAGGTTCACTACGGTCAGAGGGAGGTAGTCCTCGACGAAACGCGAAACGCCGACATGCCCGACCCGAATCTCGGACTGCACGGAACCGGGCCGATGCACCACATGGATCGAGCGTCCGGGCTCACGCCCGGCAACGACCGCCTCGGGCGGGTTGGCGGACTGTTCACCCCAGTCCCCGAATTCCCGGTTGGCTAGTTGCCGCACTTCTTCACTCTCCACATCCCCGACCACGACCACCGCCGCCTGCACGGGCCCGTAGCGAGCCGCAGCGTACTGACGGGCGTGGTCGGACTCGAGGGCACCGAGAGAAGCCTCCGTGCCACCCAGGGGGCGCGCGTAGGTATCTCCATCACCGTAGATGCTGCGCGCGTGGAAATCGGCGGCAACGGCAGCGGGGTCCATGCGGCGGTGTGCCGCCGTCGCCAGACGCTGAGCCTTGTAGCGGTCGAACTCCGCCTGGTCGAACGCCGGCGATCGCACCATTTCGGCGAGCAGCGGCAGGGCATCGACCAGGTTGTCCGCAAGACATGAAACGGCGACGGTGGTGGAATCCCATCCGGTCGCGGCACCAAAACTCGCTCCAATGTTCTCGAGCCGGCGTGCGAGTTCGACGCTCGACAGGCGCGTGGTCCCTCCTTCGAGGGCATCTCCGGCGAGCACCGCCAAGCCCTCGCAGCCGGCCGGGGCGGCGGTTTCCCCCGCGCGCAGCACAACCATGGCGGTGACGAGGCCGAGGGGCTGTTTCTGCACGACCCGCACACGCATTCCGTTTCCAAGTCGTTCGTCGGACACGGGAGGGAATTCGTAGGGGCGAATCGGTCCCGGGGGAGGAGGTGTGCCGCGGCCGGTCACGAGGATCGTTCCGGGATGTAGCGGACGAGGGCCCGATTCCCGGGATTCAGATGGTTCCGGCTCCAGCTGCGCACTTCATCGAGAGTGACCTGGCGCAGACGCCCAAGATCGTCGTTGAGACGCGCGGCGTCACCGAAGTGGGTGGCATACATCGAGAGCAGGTCGGCTCGCGTCGCGACCTGCTGCAACACCCTCAGCATTCGTGTTTCCGCTCCCGTGACAGCCCGTTCGACCGCTTCTCCGGTCAGTGTGACCGCGTTGTCGAGCTCCGTCGTGACAGCGGTTTCGAGGTCGTTCACGTCGGTGTCGGGAAAGCCGGTTGCGATGACCAAGAAGAGGCTCGCGCCTGACGTGAGCGGCAGGAGATGACACGAGGCCGACTTTGCCATTCGACGCCGCACGAGGCGGTCGTACAGGCGCGAGGTCCTGCCCGTGCCGAGGCAGTGGGCCACGACATCCCCGGGATAGAAGAGGTCGGTTGTGAAGGGAGGAACCCGCGCCGCGGCGTAGACCCTGGGCAGGGGCACGGCCCCGGGTACGTCTTCTCGCAGTGTAGTTCCGGTCGAGAAAGGGATGCGATCGATCCCGGGAATCGGCGGGGGATCCGGCCCGGGCTGGATGGCGCCGAAGTAGTGCTCCACGCGGTCGCGCGCGTGCTCCGGGTCGAAATCGCCGCAGATCGAGAGTACCGCGTTGTTGGGAAGGTAGTAGGTGGAGAAGAAGTCGCGGACATCGTCCAGCGTAGCGGCAGCAATGTCCTCGAGCGTTCCGATCACGCTGTGATGGTATGGGTGGGTCTCCGGAAACAGGAGGGCCTGGATGCGCTCGTCCCAGTCGCCGTAGGGCTGGTTGTCGTAGCGCTCCTTTCGCTCGTTCATGACGACCTGGCGCTGGTTCTCCAGCTTCTCGCCGTTCATCGCGGGGAGCATCCATCCCATTCGGTCCGATTCCAGCCACAACGCCAGATCGAGGTGGTGTGAAGGCACGGTTTCGAAGTAGTTGGTCCGGTCGAACCAGGTAGTCGCGTTCGCCGATCCACCCACTTCCTCGATGAGCTGAAAGTGTCCGTTTCTGGGCACGTGGGCGGAACCCTGGAACATCATGTGCTCGAACAGATGGGCAAACCCGGTTCGGCCGGGCGCCTCGTTACGTGAACCGACCCCGTACCAAAGGTTGACGCTCGCGACCGGCGTCGTCAGGTCCGGTGCCATCACCAGCCTGAGCCCGTTGTCCAGCGTGTGCTCTTCGACTTCGATCATTCCTCGCGCGCCCGCACGTCCCCATATTCCGTTCGGCACCCGCTGCCGGGTGTTCCGGTGACTCTTGAGCCTATCCACTGGCAACAGCGTCCACAACCAACGAAAACCAGCCAGGAGCCGGCACAGTGGGATTCATCCCGTTTCAGATGGAACGATGGCAGTCCACCTACGAGCACAGGGTGGACTACAACCTTTCCGAGAGCGGCGTCCATCCGTTGACGGTAGGCGAACTGGTGTCATACGCGGGAGGATCGGTGGATCTTTCGGACGTCGGGCTGGGCTACAGCCAGTCCAACGGTACGGACGAGTTGCGAGCGCTGATCGCGTCCCTGCATCCCGGCGCAGCGGAAAGGTCCGTCGTGGTCACCATCGGAGGGGCCGAAGCCAACTTCGTGGCGTTCTGGGAGCTGGCTCGTCCCGGCAGGTCGGCGGCCGTGATGCTCCCCAACTACATGCAGGTTCCGGGACTGATCAGGAACTTCGGCGGGGGAGCGATTCCGTTCCACCTGCGCGAGGAGGCCGGTTGGCACCCGGATCTGGACCAGCTCGAATCGGCTCTGCGGCAGGGTGCAGGGTTCATTCTGGTGACGCACCCCAACAACCCCACCGGTGTAGCCCTTACGTCGACCGAAATGGACGACATCGTCTCATTGGCCGACGCGAATGGGGCGTGGATCCTCTCGGATGAAGTGTACCGTGGAGCCGAGGTGGGTTCCGACCCGGTCCCGACCTTCTGGGGGCGCTATGACCGGGTCCTGGTCACGAATTCGCTGTCCAAGGCCTACGGGCTCCCTGGAGTGAGGCTGGGCTGGGTGGTGGGACCCGAAGATGTGGTGGAGCGCCTGTGGGCCCGCACCGACTACACCACCATCGCGCCACCGTCGGTCTCCGATGCTCTCGCCAGAATCGCCCTGTCCCCCGCCGTGCGGCCGAAGATCCTGGAGCGCACGCGCGCGATCATCCGGCGCAACCTGGATCACCTCGCCAGGTGGGTGGCGTGCCACGACGGTTTGTTCAGCTTCACCCCCCCGGACGCCGGTGCCATCTCGATGGTCCGCTACGATGCGGACATCGGTTCGCTGGAACTCGCCGAACGACTTCGGGTCGAACGCAGCCTGCTCATCGTGCCCGGCGCCCACTTCGGGATCGAATCCACGATGCGCCTGGGTTTCGGCCCTCCCGAAGACGAACTCCAACATGCGCTTGACCGCCTCGGCGACGCGTTCGAATCGTTGCGGATCCGGGAGTTCGGCCGAGACGCCGCGCGGACCCCCTTTCCCACCGGCGCCTCCGGCTAGAGTTCGAGCTGAATCCCCAGGCCCGGCTCCCCGGGTTCCACCCTCTCGATGCACGCGGGCTCGTCCCATCCCGCGCGATTGACCGCGCGCGACACCGGGTGGAGTTGCAGTTCGGGCTGCCCGGCACCGTCCAGCACCTCGTTCAATACCGGGGTGGTGCTGCCGCGCGCAAGCCAGTCGTCCCAGACGGTGTCCTCGAGGATGACCGGAACCCGGTCGTGCAGCCAGCGGATCGACGATGGAGCCGACCGCGTGAGAATCGCGAACGTAGCGACCCGCTCGCCGTCAGGGGCAGGCCAGACCGACCAGATCCCCGCCATGGCGAAGAGCGACCCACCGGGACGATGGATCCACCAGGGCTGCTTTCCGGACGGTCGTGATTCCCACTCGTAGAACCCGCTGGCGGGGACCAAGCCGCGCCTCGCCCGGAACGATTCGCCGAAGGCGCTGCGAGTAGCGACCGTTTCCGCACGGGCGTTGATCATTCGGGTCCCGGCCCGGGGATCCCGTGCCCAGTGTGGCAACAGACCCCAACGCATGGGCCCGGCTCGCCGGCCGCCCCGGGCCGCGATCACCACGGGAGCCTCCTCGGTCGGAGCGATGTTGTAGCGCGGAAGGCGGGTCGAGCGGATGGGTGCGACATCCGCAGCGAAGGCGTCCGCGATCGCGTCTGCGTCTTCGTGAAGCG
The DNA here is from genome assembly GCA_022823145.1 of Gemmatimonadota bacterium. Classification (GTDB taxonomy): domain Bacteria; phylum Gemmatimonadota; class Gemmatimonadetes; order Longimicrobiales; family Gaopeijiaceae; genus Bin94. Next base: position 115,798 of record JAJDXS010000083.1, on the reverse strand, counting down.
TGAAGCGGCCGCACATCGGTTGTGCGTTTCAGTTCGCGGTCAGCCGGCCATCAGCACCGTCAGCAGGTCGGCGACGCTCTGCGACCTCGCGGACCACAAAGAAGCCGTCTTCGCCGAGCTCCTGATAGAGGGGCATCAGGAGTCTTCCCGACAGGGGTGCGGCCACTTCGCCGTGCCGGTCGTCGCCCACGATCTGTCCGGCGCGGATCAGCTGGAAGTTGCCGAAGCCGGGCCGGGTCCGGTATCGGTCTGCCGATGTAACCGGATGGCGGTGTACTGTTTCGAAGACCTGCGGGAGGTGGTCCCGCGCAGCACGCATGATCCGAAAGCTCCGCCGTGCCTCCGGGATCGCCGTCTCCGGCAGAAGTCCCGCCGCCCGGACGGCCAGCCATACCGCGGCCCGCGCCCTCGTAACCGCCCGGGGCTCCTGGTGCTGACCGCACTCGCAAACCGTGGTGGTATAGGCAAGCTGGTCGAGATAGCCGAGCAGCGTGCCTTCGAGGTGCTCGTCGAGACCGAGCACGAGTGGGACGGGGATCTCCATCGCAAATCGGCGGTTGCGGGCCAGATCCGCGGTGGTGGTGAAGGTCCCGCCCCGGCCCGAGGTCGTGTGAAGGTCGAGTACGTGCACCGGACCCCGGCGGCGCTCGGCGATCACGTCGAGCAGGTGCAACAGTCTGACCATTTCAAGGTCCTCCGGCGAAGGTGCGGAAACCCGCCTCCCGCGCAGGGGGTGGACACCGCGCCGGGACGGCGACGAATCCACGGCGGCACGCCTGTGCCCGCCGGCCGGCGCATGCCCGTTCCTTGACAGATCGATCCGGCCCTCCGTCCATGCACGGTTCATGTCGTAGGACAGGAAGCGCCGACCGGCAGCCAGGGCACCGGTATTCCCGACCGCTGCCACGAAGTCCCCCTTCATTGCGCCCCGGCGTGCCCGGACCTGGTCGATCAGAGCCTCCAATGCGCGGACTCCGGCCGGCTCATTCCCGTGAAGGCCCCCTACGCACAACAGGAGGGGGCCCTCCGATACCCCCTCGACCCACCCGATCAGACCACTATCGGGGTGGGAGGCCGGTTCCCGAGGGAGTGACTGTGCGCTGGACCCCACTCTCACGTTCCCTGCAGGCGCTCTTCGAGCAGATGATAGGCCATGGGCATGAAATCCGTCTCGCTCACAAGACCGATCAGCTGTTCGTCCTTTACCACGGGCAGCGCCGATACCCTTTTCTCGCGCATGATGCGAATCGCGTCCATGGTGGTCGTCTCGGGGGCGATGGTGACGGGATCCCGCACCATGACATCGCTGACGGGCATCGCCTCCGCTTCGGCAGGCGTCCGGCCTTCGGCCATCAACCGCAGGATGGAACGGTAGGACACCACACCGACGAGGCGATGCTCACTGTCCTCGATGAGCACGTGCCGGATCCCGCGAAAGTCCATCAGGTACGCGACCAGCTCCACCAGCTCATCCTGGTTCACCGTGGTCAGCGCGGTGGTCATGTACTGCTCCACGCGCATGTAGTGGTGCTTCCATCCGCCCGCGTCGTGGATCTGGGCCGTTTCCCATCGCGCGACGGGGGTTCCTTCAACCTGCTGCCGAACCGTGGCCGCCGTGATGGCCGCCAGGCGCTCTCCGCGGGTTCCGGACTTCTTGAGCTTGCTGAGCGAGCGCAGCGCCCAGGACGCGCCGGTGACCCCGGCCCCGACACGCTCCTCGATCACCGACAGATAGCGGGCTACTTCGCTTCCGTCGATCGGATAATCGGCAAGCCCCTCCTCGGCCAGTGGGAGCAGCGTCTCCAGCACCAGCCGGTCGGACGGACCGCTTTCCCCGTCCAGCCAGGCCAATCCGGAGCGAAGGCCGAGTCGGGAAGCGGCGAGGAAGTTGCTCTTGGCGTCGTCGAAATCCATGCGCTCGGTCAGATCCGGGTACTTGCGGGCGACACCCAGGACGGCACCGATCCAGAACACCGCATTTGCCATCTCGTCGAGGGTCGTGGGGCCGGCGGGGAGAACCCGGCACTCGATGCGTAGATGGGGTTTCCCCTTCGAGATGCCGTAGCATGGCCGGTTCCAGCGGTAGACCGTCCCGTTGAACAGCTGCAACGCCTTCAGTTTCGGCACGCCTCCCTCGTCGAGCACGGCGAGCGGGTCCTCGTCCACCGGAGTGGCCAGCAGGACGTGAAATGCCGCGACGTCTTCCTGAAAGAGCTCCACGGCAGAACGCTCCAGCCAGTGCCCGCCGAATCGCACGCGCGAACTCATTTCCCGCAGGTGAAGATCAGCCCCCCGGGTGTCCAACGACTGCTGGAAGAGGGCTATGCGGGTTTCCGCCCACAATCGCCGGCCGAAGAGGAGAGGGGAGTTCACGCACGCGGCAAGCACAGGCCCGGTAACGGCTTGCGCAACGTTGTAGAAGTGGGCGAACTCATCCGCCGAAACCTGGAGGTGAACCTGGAAACTGGTGTTGCACGCCTCGAGCATGACCGAATCGTGCTGGATCATCAGTTCATCGGTGCCCCGGATCCGGAGCCGGAAGGCGCCGCCGCCCGCCTGGTTCATCGCGTCGTTGAGAGCGTAGTAGCGCGCCCGCGGCGTGATGTTGTCGAGTGACAGGTCCGACTTGGCCAGCGTAGGGAGGATTCCGGTCAGCATGACCTCCGAACCATGCCGACGGGCCGCTGCCCGGACACGATCGACGTACCCGTCGAGTTCCGCGTGCATGTCCGAGAAGCACGACCCTTCCAGTACGCGCGGCGACAGGTTGGCCTCGAGGTTGAATCGTGCGAGCTCCGTCGTGAACGGTTCGTCGTTCAGGTCCTCGAGAACCTCGACCGCGACCGGCGCCGGCCTCCACGCTTCGTTGACCAGGAACATCTCCTGCTCGGCGCCGAAGCGACGGATTCCCGACTCGATGTGGCCCTCGGCGAGCAACCGCTCCATGGCCAGCATGTCACGAAGGAGCGCGCGGGTGAATACCCGGATCGCCTCGGGAGAAGTCTGCGGAGCGAGATCTACGCCCATTCAATCTCCTCGACCGGAGAAGAGGTCCGGCCGCAAAACGGCACCTGCGTTGCGCGGATGGTCCGCGGGATTGGTACACAACCCCTTACGTTCGCCCGAACCGACAGGGATTACAAGAAGGTGGCGATTTCCCCGAGGGACTTCTTGGTGATTGCAGGCACCTGCGCGTCACTGGCCGGGTAGCCCACGACCAGGATCAGGTACGGGCGTTCGTTCGGCGGGCGATCGAGGATCTCATTCAGGAAGTTCATCGGCGAAGGCGTGTGCGTAAGCGTGGCCAGGCCCGCGTGGTGGAGTCCGGTGATCAGCATCCCGGTCGCGATGCCGACGCTCTCCTGGACGTAGTAGTTCTTCACCTTGCGGTCGTCGGGAAGAAGCTGGTAACGCTCCGCGAAGATCACAACGAGGTAGGGGGCCGTCTCGAGAAACGGCTTGTGTTCGTCGGTTCCCAGAGCCGCTAGTGCGTCCAGCCACTCCCGGGGAGCGCCGCCACCGTAGAATGCGCGTTCCTCTTCTTCGGCGGCGACCCGGATACGCGACTTGATTTCGGGGTCGGACACGACCACGAAGTGCCATGGCTGGTGGTTTGCACCGTTGGGCGCGGTGCCGGCCGCCCGAATGCACTCTTCGATCACCTCGAGAGGAACCTGCCGGCTGCTGAAATCGCGAACGGTCCGACGGCGAGCCAGATCCCGGCGGAATTCCCGCGCCCGCTGCAACATCTCCGACCGGGAACGCTGGACGAACGAACCCAGCGGGATGAAGCGGGGCCGGCTCAAGGCGTGCCGGGCCGGCGGACCGAGGTGTGCAGCCCCCGAAGCCTCACGGCGCGTCTCGACCCCTCAACCGCAGGAAGGCGCCCACCACGTCTCCCTGGCCGAGTTCCTGGGCCGCGCGGCCCGGCGACACATTCAGATACCCCGCCAGAAACCTCGCGTTCACGAGGCCCACCACCTCGACGTCGGAAAGCGGGATTTCGCGCCAATCGGATGCCGGCCGCTCATTGAAGCGGTTGTACGCTCCCGCCAGAGCACCGTAGGGACCATCGAGCTGAACGTGGAAGTCACCCGCGTGAAGCGAGTATCTGCCGGCGACTGCCATCCAGCTCTCACCGCCTCCACGCTGGGTCACCACGACATCCGGAGAGACGCCCGCACGCTTGGCGAGGAAAAGGACCACCGGGATTTCGCCCGCGGAAAGACCCCATCGCCGAAGCACCTCCAGCTCGCTCGAAGGAAAGCCGAAGTTCTCGCCGACCGCTCGCAGAAACGCCGCTTCACCGGCACGACCGGTGGTCTGTCCATGGCCCTGGGGCACCGCGGCCAGAGACAGAAGGAGCATCGCCACGGCGGATGACAATCTCGGCAAGGTCCGCATCGGGAACGTCTCCTCTGTCGTTTCCTCTCGTACTTCGAGTTCGAATCTGGTCAAGGCCGTGGCGGCCGGTCAACCGGATGCGCCGGGCCGGGTCATGTCCGACCCAGCGCCTTCGCGGCGACCCTGTGAGCAGCCACGGCCGGAGAGATCGAGAGCGCCTCCGCCTCCCGGAAGATCCCGTCCAGCGACCCGGCGATGCGCCGGCGCACCTCGTTCGTCACCTCTGCCGAGTCGCGAGTCCCGCGCTCCATCAAACCGAACGCCATGGCTCCTCCCCCGTTAATGACGTAATCCGGCGCGTACAGGATGCCTCGCTCGACCAGAAGGTCGGCATCCTCGGGGCGCTCAAGCTGGTTGTTGGCCGATCCCGCGACGATTCTGCAGCGCAGCTCGGGAATGGTTCGGCGGCTCACCGTTGCACCCACGGCACACGGGGCATAGACGTCGCACTCCGCGTCGTAGACATGCCGGGGATCGACAACGGTCCCCCCGCACTCCCGCGCCACCGCACTGGCCCGATCCGCATCCACATCCGACACGAGAACCCCGGCCCCCGATCGAGCCAGCAGCACCGCCAGGGGCCCGCCGACGTCCCCCACCCCCTGTACGAGCACCGAACGTCCGGTCAGATCCCCGGTACCGTACGCGTGAGACAGCGACGCCACGATCCCGGCGTGCACACCGGCGGCGGTGAACGGACCCGGATCGACGGGATGGGAGCCATGGCCCGAACCCGCAACTGCGGAGGTAATCGTGGCCAGGAACGCCATGTCCTCGGGGGTCGTGCCCAGATCCTCGCCCACCCCGTACGCCCCGTCGAGGCGGTTCAGCAGTTTCCCGAAGTGCCTGAACAGGGCGCGTCTGGCCGTGCCGTCGATCGGCCCGGGCACGGCGAGAACGGACTTGCCGCCCCCGTACTCGAAGCCCATCGCAGCCCACTTGAAGGTCATTCCCTCGGCCAGGCGCATGGCATCGTGCAGCGCCGACGCAGGCGAGCCGTAGCTCTTGAGTCTGCAGCCGCCCGTGGGACGTCCCAGGGTGGCGTCGTGCAGCGCCACGAAGATCCAGGTATCCGTTTCCCGATGGTATGACGTGACTACCCCCAGGCCGTCCCATTCCTCGATCAGAGACTCGATTGTCGAGCTCATCCGTACCCCCCCGTTCGCTGGTTCCACGGTTGGCCTTCGGCCGCAACGGCCCGCCCGGGATGTGCCGGACCATTCCGCCGCGCGCACCAAATCAAATACATTTCAACGACGGGAGATGCGCCCGCCCGCGAGCGGCCCCGTCACCGATACGGTGAGAGCCCAAGGTCCAGGTGGCAGCGCATGGAATGGATTTCGAATCCCGAGGCATGGATCGCCCTGGCGACGCTGGCGATTCTGGAAATCGTCCTCGGGATCGACAACATCATCTTCATCTCCATTCTCGCCGACAAGCTGCCCGAGGAGCAGCAGCCCGCAGCCCGCCGAAACGGCCTGATCCTGGCCATGGTTACCCGCCTGGCGCTGCTTGGCGCGATCTCCTTCATCATGAGGCTCACCGCGCCCCTGTTCAGCGTCCTCGGGCATGGGTATTCGGGTCGCGACCTGATCCTGATCGGAGGCGGGCTGTTCCTGCTCGCAAAAGCCACCCGTGAAGTGCACCACCGTCTCGAGGGAGACGAGGAGGGAGCGGGCAAGGCGCGCGCCGCAAGCTACGGTGCCGTACTCGCCCAGATCGCGGTCATGGACATCGTCTTCTCGCTGGATTCGGTGATCACCGCCGTGGGACTCGCGGAAGACTTCATGGTGATGGCGATCGCCATCGTCCTTGCCGTCGTGGTCATGCTGCTCGCCGCCAACGCAGTGTCGGAGTTCGTCAACAACCACCCCACGGTGAAGATGCTCGCCCTGAGTTTCCTGCTCCTGCTCGGCATGACCCTGGTGGCAGAGGGCTTCGGTCAACATATCCCGAAGGGTTACATTTACTTCGCCATGGGATTCTCGGTCTTCGTCGAGGCATTGAACCTGCGGGTACGAGCAGGTCGCAAGCCGGTTCAGCTACGCAGACCACCCCGCGACCCCGATGCCCGGGGAAGGACGGCGGCACCTCCGAGCAGTGAACCAGCCGAAGGAAGGACGCCTGCGTGATGCGTCCGGGGGCGAGAATCCGACCGGGCCGACATCGGCAGAATACGCCCGAGAGGATTCGAACCTCTGGCCTCTGCCTCCGGAGGGCAGCGCTCTATCCAGCTGAGCTACGGGCGCAAGGTGCAGTAATGATCCCCCGCCGGCGATCACGGGTCAACCCCGCAGCCCGGCGGGCGCTGCGCCAGGAGGACGGGCGTCATAAGCCGAGTTCTGTAGACCGCCTGAGCGGCGGTCCGGGATCATTTGTCTGGGATCCGGATTGCTCCGGACCTCGAGCGGCCTACCCGGGACTCGGACGGGACAGGCGATCCCTCGTCCCCTATTTGGCCTTGCTCCGGATGGGGTTTGCCATGCGGCCCCTGTTACCAGCGGCCCGGTGCGCTCTTACCGCACCCTTTCACCCTTGCCTGTGCCCCTCGTTGCGAGAGGCCATCGGCGGTCTGCTCTCTGCGGCACTTTCCGTCGCCTCGCGGCGCCCGGGCGTTACCCGGCATCCTGCCTTGCGGAGCTCGGACTTTCCTCCGCACGGTGAACCCGCAGGTTCCCGACGGCGATCCCTCGGCCCGTCCTCCTGGACGCACCACAAATCTGTCTCGTCGGAGCCGGTCGTCGCCAGTCCGAGCGGACATGTCCGCAGCGCGGTCGGCACTCACGGACGCGTCCGGCGCGTCAGTCGGCGCGGGCGTACCCCGCTGTTCCCTGGGGAAAAATGGAAACATTTGTTTGCCCATTATTGTAAATTAAATGGGAGACATGGACTTATATGTATTCAAGTATTGAGATAGCGATTCGGACGGGTCACAGAACCCGGTGCGCCGCCCCCGCCACACGGGAGTGAGGGAATGGTGAAGATCCAGTTGCGTCCAATCCGGTGTCGCCTGGCGACCGCGCTCTCCCTGGCAGCGGCCACGCTTGGATCGACAATCGGCTTCGCCGGTCAGGCCCACGCCTCCGGGTTCCAGGCCGAACGCGTCCAGAACGCAGGCGCCGAACCCGTCGTCGTCTATCTGGTGCGCCACGCCGAACGAGCCGAAGACGGCTCGGACGATCCGCCCCTCGCACTGGCCGGCCAGATTCGGACCCAGGTTCTGCGACACCTCCTGGCCCAGGCCGGCGTCACCCACGTGCATACCACGGAGTGGCAGCGCACCAGGGACACCGCCCGCCCCATCGCCGAGGATATCGGCCTCGAGCCGCGGATCTACGATCCGGAAGAGCTTGAGATGTTCGCCTCTACGCTGAGCGCCACACCGGGACACCATCTCGTGGTGGGGCACAGCAACACGACACCCATGCTCGTCGAGGCGCTCGGGGGTGGTGCCTCCGAGCCGATCCAGGAATTCGAGTACGACCGCCTGTACATCGTGGTCATCCCGCCCGGCCAACAACCCGTGACCACAATGCTGAGGTTCGGCGAGCCCTACGTCGAGGGACAGGACTTCGGTCTGCGTGCACCGTGGATCCGCCGACCGCGCGAACCGTCCCGCTAGAAGCTCACCACCAGCGCCACGGTAAAGACCCGGTCCAGTTCCTGGCGCCGGATCAGCACGTTTCCCGCTTCTTCCCCGGCGGCGGACACCAGGGGCACCCGCGCCAGCGCCGGCTGGTTGTCGAAGGTCGTTCGGAGCGACGTCTTCAACCCCAGGTGCTCGTTCATCGCAACGCTCAGGGAATTCGTCCAGTCGGCCCGCACATCGGAGGGGTCGTCGCCGTTGCCGTCCATGACCAGGTTGCTCGTCCATTCGGCGCTTTCGGTCAGTTTCCGCCAGTACTCGGACGACAGCCTCAGACCCAGGAAGCGTCCGTCTGCGTCGGGATCCGGCACCACGTCCTCCTGGACGGTATGGGTAAACCCGTAGGCGGTTCGCAGGCGCTGCGTGTCCGAGGCGGCCCAGCGAGTGGAAACACCGAGCACGTTCACCAGACGATGCCGGATTCCCGAGAAGGTGTTGCGGGTCCAGCCCGACTGCACGAAGACCGACGTCCGCTCGGAGAACCTGCGATCAAGCCGCACCCGGGCATTGTAGTTCTCCGCCGAAATGTTGCTTTCCGCGTTCTCCTCGACGCGATAGTCGGCTTCCGTCCCGACGGCAACTCGCCGGTAGCGCGTTGAACGGGTTCGGATTCCGCCCGCCTCGATCTTGACCTCGGTTCGGTCCCACGACCGGGTCACTGCAGTTCCGATACCGAAGGTCGACGACTCCGCGTTCCCCCCCGTGCGGACGAAGCTGAATTCGGTCGAGGCTTGCCAGCGATCGCCGGCTTCCTGTGCATGAGCCTTCGCTGACGCCGCCAGCCCGAGTAAGACCGCGGCCATCGCGATCACCCGCGTCCATCGGGGGTGATTCCCGGCCTGCGGCGGAGCTATGGTAGTTGCGCTCAACCTGTCATCCCCCTCTCCCGTACCCACGGAGTGATCCCACGATGGGCCGATACCTCACCGAGTTCGCCGGCACCTTCCTACTCGTACTGACCATCGGTCTGACCGTCCTCCAGGAAAGCACCGCTGCACCCCTCGCGATCGGGTCTGTGCTGGCCGCACTCGTGTACATGGGCGCTCACATCTCCGGTGCCCACTACAACCCCGCGATCAGCATCGTGATCCTGCTGCGCGGCCAGTTGGATCGCCGGGACCTCCTCCCCTACATCGCCATGCAGATCGCGGGGGCCGCTGCCGCCGCCCTGATCGTTCGCCTTGTCACCGGCCGCTTCCTCACATTGGAGCCAGGTGCCGGAGTTTCTCCCGCAGTCGCGCTGGCCGCCGAATCCCTCTTCGCCTTCGCCCTCTCACTGGTGATTCTCAATGTAGCGACCTCACCACACACCCGGGGGAACTCGTACTACGGGCTGGCCATCGGGTTCGTCGTCATGGCCGGCGCGTTCGCGGTAGGAGATATTTCCGGCGGCGCTTTCAACCCGGCAGTGGGAACCGGCCCGATCCTCGTCGCCCTGGCCGGCGGTGGTCCACTGCACGACCTGTGGATCTACTGGGTGGGACCGCTGGCGGGAGCCGCCCTGGCCGTCCCGGTGTACCGCATACAGCACGCGGGGGAGCCGCAGGGCGAAAGGGGATGAGCCTGACGGTCCCCGGCGTGGGCGGTCACCAGATCGTCTGGTAGCCGTCGGCGGCCAGATTCCAACGGCGCCCGTAGACGTGCAGCCGGCGGGTCGGCGCCCCGTCGTTGACCAGTTGCCCGCCCGCGTGAGTCCAGGCGAGCACGCTTCCCTCCAGATTAAGCATGTCGACGCCGCGCCGGGCCATCCTGCGCACGTAGTCCGAACTGCGCCTCCCGATGGTGCAGTAGGCCACCACGGTCCGGCCCGCCAATTCCTGCAATCGCGCCTCGAACTCCTCGCCCGTGATCGCGCCGGGAAGCGTCGAGACACGGCGCTCCGCATCGGTCCGAACGTCCACGAGCACAAAGTCTCCCTCGGGCAGCGCATCGCGGAGGGCCACCGCCGAGATCGTCGCCACGTCGGGGTAGTCCTCCCCAACCTCCTCCACCATTCGCTCGAGAACGACGCGGCGCTCGGCCTCAGCCGCGCGGGACTGGGCGACCGCCGCCCCCGGTGCGGAGAGCCCGGCCAGGATCGCGACGCCGGCCAGAAACGGCACGAACCGGTTCGGCAGCTGGGACATGGCATTCACCTCCGGCTGTATGCGGGCCGGAACAGGTCGTTGACCGCGGTGACCCGAAACCCTTCGCGTTCCAGCAGTGATGCCGCGGCCGAGGCGCGCGCGCCGCTGAGACAGTGGACGACCAGTTCGTCGCCCCGGGGCAGTTCCGCGAGTCTGCCCGCGAGCCGCGTGTGCGTGATGTTGCGTGCGCCCTCGATCCGGGCGGCCGCAAACTCGCTCGCCTGCCGCACATCGAGCACCTGGACTCCCGGATCCTTGCGCCGCCGGTTCACCTCCGGGAAGTCGACCACTTCGATACTCGCGAGCTCTCCCCCCGCTTCCTGAAACTCGACCAGGGCCTCGGGCGCGGCCCAGCCAGCGACGCGGTCGAGTCCGATCCGGACCAGGTCGCGCACCACACTCTCGACCTCGGCCCGGTGGCAGATCACCACCATGTCCGAGACCGGGTCCACGTAGCATCCGGCGATGGTGGGGAAGGAGTTGTTGAGCGGCGCATAGATGGACCCCCGGATGTGCCCCGCGTAGTAGCCCATGCGGTCGGCTCTGGTGTCGATCACCACCGTGATCGGGTCGCGGTGGACCTCCTCCAGATCCGCGCCGGACAGCTCCCGGGGCCTGGGAAGCGGACCGAGCAGTGCCGGACCCCGCCGATTCTGCTCCTTCATGCGGCCGAAGTAGAGCGGGGGCTCCGGCTGGCCTTCCAGGATGTAGTCCACGAAGGCGTCCTCGCCCTGTTGCACAGCCGCCAGCGCCGGACTGAAGCGCTTTTCGTATCCGGCCGTGGTGTCGGGGATCGCGCCGAGTGCCTTTCCGCAGGCGCTTCCGGCACCGTGTCCCGGCCAGATGCGCAGGTAGTCGGGAAGGTCGAAGACGCCGCGCGCCGACCCGTACAGCCGACGGGCGGAAGGCTCCATCGCCCCGGCCTGGCCCGCCGCGGTCTCAAGCAGGTCGGGGCGGCCCATGTCGCCGACGAAGACGAAGTCGCCCGAGACCATGCCCATCGGCTCCGTGGCGCCCGCACCCCGATCGGTGATGAGGAAGCTGATGTGCTCGGGCGTGTGGCCGGGAGTGTGGACTACCTCGAATTCGACGCCTCCCACACCGAAGCGGTCACCGTGGCGGACCAGCGTCACCGACTCGCGCCCGTTCGCCCATTCGTATTGCCATGCGGCGCCGCCCTCGGCCGAGAGATAAGCCCGGCACCCGTACCGCTCGACCAGCTCGAGGCAACCCGACAGGAAGTCCGCGTGAATATGCGTCTCGGCGGCCGCGACGATGCGCAGGCCCTCGCGCCTGGCGATCGCCACGTAGCGGTCGACATCGCGCTCGGGGTCGATGATCATGGCTTCTCGCGTGCGCTGACAGCCCAACAGGTAGGCGTGCTGTGCCAGCTTCGGATCGACGATCTGCCTGAAGAACATCCTGACTCCCTAACGCAACCGGGCCGTCCATTGTCACCGACACGGAACGCACAAGCCCGACCGCGCTCCACACCGACGCACTGAATTCGCAACAAAGTATAGGGGAAAGAACAATGAACACCGGATTCTCAAGGATCAACCTCCTGGCCGCCGCCGCCCTCGCCATGCTGTTCGCGGCCATCGTCGCTCCCGCGGGCCTCGACGCCCAGCGCCAGGGCTCCCGGGCCCGAGCCGCCGCCGGAGCCGCCCCGGTCGAGCGCGCCATCCGCCTGGCGGACGAACTCGAATTGACCGCCGAACAGCGGACGCAGCTGGAAGGCATGCGAACGGAGTTGCTGGAACAGCGCACCGCCCGGGCGGCCGCACTCATGGCGCTCCGTTCCGAGATCGCCGCCGGAATTCGCGAGCCCGAAGCCCTGGGCCAGGCGCTCGCCGAGGAGTGGAGGGGCGGCGCGGACGCTCGCGAGTCGCTGCGGGATCGATTCAGCGAGATCCTGACCGAGGACCAGCGCGAGGAGCTTCAGCGCATGAACCGCCGCGCGATCGCACGGCAGCGGGGACCGGCGAACCGTGGCCGCATCGACCGGCAGCGAGGCCCCAGGGGCACAAGGCCGTTCGACCGGGGGCGTCGACCCTCGCGTTCCCGCGGGGACCGGCCATAGCTTCGGGACATGAGCCGGGTCGCGGGCCTCGGGCCACATAACCGGGCCCGCGACCCGGCCGCACACCCCGATTCCCTTTGGTACCGGAGTCCTCCCGATGGAAAGCGCGTCCTTCAGATCGGTCGCATCCGCTGCGCTCCCCTGCATCGCCATTCTCGCCTTCTTCGCCGCCAACGGGTGCGGAGGCGAGCCCGATTCCAACCCCGGCGAAAGCCGTGAAGCCGTTCCCGGTCAGGAAGCCTCCAGCGCGGACATGGCCCGGGAGGCCGAGAGTCCGGCCGCCCGGCGCACGGAAGGAACCGGCGAGCACGGTGAGGGGCATGAGGGGAATGAAGGGGGCGAGCACCGCGAGGGCGGTGAACACGACGGTGAAGGTGCACACGGCGAGCATGGGGAAGCCGGTGAGCACGGCGAAGAGGGTGAGGAATCGGGCGAATACCTGGGCCGTACGCAGACCTGGGATGCCACCCGGCGCGGGATGCGGCTGACCCTGTCGTTCGACGAGACGCAGGGCGCGTTCACGGGTACGGTCGAGAACACCACCGAGGCGACGATCTGCAACGTGCGCGTCGAAGTCCACCTGTCCGACGGCACCGAACTCGGACCTACGGATGGCCTGGATCTCGCGCCCGGCGAGGCTGCGGCCACCCGTCTGCCGTGGGGAGGGGAGTCCTTCGACCGCTGGACGGCCCACCCGGAATCATCGGGTTGCACCACCCGCTGAGGGTGTCGCTACAGGGACCACACGGGTATAATTGAGTCCCTTTTTCGCCCTGCTAGCTCAACTGGTAGAGCATCCGACTCTTAATCGGCAGGTTCGGGGTTCGAGTCCCTGGCGGGGCACTTGCGAGCGGGGAGGTATGACCGCAACGCGACCGTGTCGGTCTCAGCCCGCACCTCGAACGCCCCCATGGTTGCCGGCAGCAGCGCGAACCGTGCCTGCTCCAGCGCGAGTGATGGGGCGTCGGCCGGCTCCACTGCCGCCCGGCCCGACAGCACCCCCCAGATCTCGAAGGTCTCCCCGTCCAGCTCGGAGGTGAAGCGGGCCCCCGCCTCCAGGTCCAGGCGCTCCACCACAAAGTGGTCGCAGTCCGCGATGACCTCCCGTCGCACTCCGTCCTCTGCCCCGGCGAGTGTTGGTGCCACCGGCACCGGCACCGTCCGTCCGAAGTGGATCGCGTCGAGCGCCCGCTCCGCGTGCAGTTCCCGAGGCCGCCCGTCCGGGCCTAGACGATTCCAGTCATGGATCCGGAAGGTCGTGTCGGAACACTGCTGAATCTCCACCAGAACCACGCCGGACAGGATGCCGTGCACGGTCCCGGCCGGAACCAGGATCGAGTCGCCGGGCCGCACGCGAACCCGGTTGAGGCAGTCCTGCACCCGTCCCTCCGCGACCGCGCGCCGAAGCGCCGCCCGGTCGGTCCCGGGGGCGAGCCCGTGGACGATTCGTGCGCCCGGATCGGCGTGCACGATGTACCACATCTCGGTCTTGCCCGGTTCGCCGAGCCCATGTGCGGCCGCGTAGTCGTTGTCGGGGTGCACCTGCACCGAGAGGGCGTGACTCGCGTCGAGGAGCTTGACCAGGAGCGGGAATTCGCCGCGCGCAACGGCGGTCTCGCCTCGCTGGCCAACCAGCCGCGTCCCGAACTCGGCTACGAGCGCCGGCAGATCCCTGCCGGCCAGCGGGCCCCGGTCCACGACCGACACGCCCGCGGGATGCCCGGAGATCTCCCAGCTCTCGGCAACGACACCGTCGGGCAACTCGCGGCCGAACAGGCGTTCCAGCTCACGGCCTCCCCAGAGGTAGTCCTTGAACCGGGGCGCAAATGTCAGGGGCGCTGCGAGCGCCGATGTCGATGCGGGCATGAACCAAGTATGGTCCGCCGCGCTTCATCGCGGAATGGCCGCCCGGGCACCTCGACATTCACGGCCCTGGACGGGATTCGGGCTATCCGGCTGGGCCGGCAGCGACGACCCGGCAACGGACGGTTCCCCCGTCACGCGGCAGTGAACACTTCAGGTCCGACGTGTGTGACGGCCTCAGGACGTAGGCGCCATCTTCCCTCGAATACCGGAAGCCGGGTCTCCAACCAGACTCCGCTCGGGCCTCGGTGGCGTTGGCCTCCCGCTCCGCCGCATCTCCACGGGTACCCTCCCCTCCGGGCGTGGTCCCGAACGTGATCGGGAACGCCACCCACGCAGGCACGGCTTCACCCTGGTTCAATGCCGGGGTGAACCTGACGACCGGCGCGACGCGCAGTGCAGCCTCGTCCAGGGCTCCGTGGCCTGAACTCGTCTGAATCCTCTGGTTTCTCACCACCCCCTCCTCATCGATGAAGAACCAGACGTTCACCGTCCCGCCGATCCCGGCGTCTCGAAGCAGGGGCGGGTACTCCCTTTCCAACGCCCTGACGACTTCCTGGTCGTTCGTGCGTTGGGGTGCGGTCGTGTACGGGGTGAACGCCGGGCTCGCCGAAATGTCCACCTCTCCTGCCTCTCCCGCATCGCTTTCGCCGGCGGCGAGGCGCGCCTCGATCACACGCGTCGCCCTCTCCAATGCGGCCCGTTGCCGGGCCTCCGTGGCATCCATCTCGCTCTGGGCCGCTTCTTCACCGCCGCCCCCGGTACGGAAGGTGATCGGGAACGTCACCCACACCGGCACGGCCTGGTCGCGGTTGAGCGCCGGCGTGAACCTGAAGATCGGCGCCACGCGCAGGGCAGCCTCGTCTAGCGCCTGGTGCCCGGAGCTCTCCTGCACGAACTGATTCCTCACCACTCCCCGCTCGTCGATGAAGAACCACACCACGACGGTTCCTCCGATGCCGGCGTCGCGGAGGAGCGGCGGATACTCCCGCTCCAGCGCCCTGACGATCTCGGCGTCGTTGATGCGGTCCGGCGCAACCGTGTAGGGCGTGAACCTTGGCTCAGCCGACAGATCCGCCACGCCTGCTTCACTCTCTTCCGACCCGTCGAGCCCCGCCGGCCCCTCCCCCGTGATCCCCGGGATCGACAGTGCCACGCCCACCACCACGAGCGCACCGAAGACCAGGAAGGCCGCCTGCGCCATCTTCACCTCGGGGGCCTTTTTCAGCAGCTGTCGGATGCGCCGCTCCAGCAGGGACGGCTGCTCCGCGAGCGCCGCGACCGCGAGACCGGGGAGGGCGCCGTGGCCCGACCCCACCCTGAGCAGGAGGTCACCGTAGAGGCGGCGATGCTCCGGCAACCGGTTCATCACGCGGCGGTCGCAGTCCAGCTCGATCGCCAGGTTCAGGCGGCGGTACTGGAGCCACAGCGCGGGGTTCCAGGGGAAAGCGAGCAGAAGCGCGCCGCAAGCGAATCGCAGCTGCACGTCGCGTGCGCGCAGGTGCTCCTCTTCGTGGGCGAGGATCAACGCCTGCCGCTCGGCGCCCGCGCCCCGTACCCAGCTGGGCAGAACGACAAGGGAGCGGAACAGCCCCACCACCGCGGGACCGGTGACGCGCGACCAGAGGACGCCACGCCCCAGGAGCGTACCCGGTTCCCACGACGCGCGACGGCGCATGAAGCGCGCGCCACCGATCAGCGCCCCGACCAGGAGGATCGCCGACAGCACCACCCACCCGAGGAGCAGGAGGTCGTCGAGCGAATGCAGCGCGGAATCCCGCGCCACCGTCACGGCCAGCGGGTCCAGCAGAATCGGCACCGCCGGCGGCGCGCCTCCCGCCGTGGGCGGGGAGGTCGTCAGCAGGCGGATCGCGGGCAACGCGACCGTGCCGATCCCGGCGGCAAGCCACACCCAGCGGCGGCCCCCCTTGAGCAGTCGCTCGGCGGCCAGCCCCGCGACCAGAAACATCAGACCTGCTCCGACCGACCAGAGCATCCACGCAGCGATCATTGTTCCTTCTCCCCCTCGAGGCGCTGGTCCAGCAGCTTGCGGAGTCTCCGCACAGCGGCCGGTGACAGCTGTTCATCGGATACGAGCTGGGCCACGAGGAGCTCCGCGGAACCGGAGAACACCTTGTCGCGCAAGCGGCCTAGCACGGACCTCCCGGCCTCCTCACGTCCGAGGAGGGGATGGTAGCGGTGGGCCCTGCCGTCCTTGGTGTAGCCCACAAGCCCCTTCGACTCCAGGATCCGGAGGATGGTCAGGACGGTGTTGTAGGCGAGGTCGTCCTCCAGCCGCTCGTTGACCTCGGCGACCGTCGCCGAGCCCAGATCCCACAGCACGGACATGACGTCCATCTCCCGCGCGGTCAGTGCTCTCTCCACTGCCATCTCCCTGCGGGCGTCGGCCCGCTCCTTCGGGGTTCGCAACGCGTGACTTCCGGCCGACCGCCGAAGGGCACCCGCGCCCCAGCTCCTATACTGTTAGTAGAAAGTGGGGCGATTTGTTCCCGTGTCAACTAAACCGTTAGGACAACCGGCCGACGGCAACCCGAATGCCGCCGGGGCGGTGTGTAAACTATGGTTGTCACAATGTAATGTTCAGTTCACAGGGCGCGTGATCTCGTATTCCTTCGGCGGCTCGGCCCCCAGCAGGTGTTCGACGAAGTAGTCCCACCTTTGACGGATGAAGTACGGCTCGTTCAGCCCGTGCGCGCGATCCGGCGCCCACACCAGGTCGTAGTCCTTGTTCGCCTTGGTGAGTTCGTCGATCAGCTGGACGGTCATCGCGGGGTGCACATTGTCGTCCATATCGCCGTGCATCAGCAGAAGCTTGCCCTTCAGGTTGGCGACGTGGCTCTTGTTGGCCTCTTCCGTGAAGTTGGTGGTGCCGCTGGCCGAATCCTCCACCAGCAGCCCCTGGTACTTCTCGGCCCAGTAGATGTTGTAGCTGGCGTTGTCGTGGTTGCCCGCCCCCGAGACGGCGACCTTGAAGAAGTCCGGGAAGCGCACCATGGCGTCGGTGGACGCGAACCCGCCGCCCGAATGCCCGTAGATGCCTACCCTGTCGAGATCCATGAAGGGGTAGCGAGCGGCCAACTGCTTGATCGCGGTGACGTGATCGGGAAGGCCGTTGTCGTTGAAGTCCCCGTAATAGATGTCGTGAAACGCCTTGGAGCGGTGGGGCGTGCCCATGTGGTCGAGCTGAATCACCACAAACCCCAGCTTCGCCAGCGAAAAGTCCTCACCACCGGACTTGAAGGTCCACGAGCCCACGCTTCCCACCTGCGGACCCGGGTAGATGTGGTCGATGACGGGGTAGCTGCCCGACTCGTCGAGGTCGTCGGGGAAGTATACGAGGCCGTAGATGTCGGTGACACCGTCACGCGCCTTCACCGAAAAGACCTCCGGGGCGCGCCACCCGACCTCCTCCAGCCGCGAGATGTCGGCTTCCTCCAGAGTGCGGATGACGTTGCCGGTCGCGAGGTTGCGCAGCGCCGTCACCGGCGGGTCGCCGATGGTGGACCAGGTGTCGACCACGAAGCGGCCGCTGGGCGACACGTTGACCGCATGATTGCCCACGTCGCCCGCGATCACGGTGAGGCCGCTGCCATCGTAGCCGATCCGGTAGAGGCGGCCGTAGTAGGGAATTCCGTCCTCGCGGCCATACGCCGTGAAGTAGAGCTGCCGGTTCGCTTCGTCGACGTGCCAGATCGCCCCGACTGCCCATGGTCCGCTGGTGACCTGGTTCTTCACGGTCCCGTCCTTCGAGAAGCGCCAGATGTGGGCCCAGCCGTCGCGCTCCGACCACCAGAAGGCGTCGTCGGTGGTCTCCGAGACGAACCACGAGGTGGGGTTGCGCTGTGCGGTCTCGACCCAGGTGCGCGAACTGTCGCCCGCGATGATGCGGAAGTCTCCGGTGGCCGCGTCGACCTCGGCCAGGTGGTTGCTCTTCGATGCGCGGGTCTCCCAGTGCATGTAGGCGAAGCGCGAGTCGGCCGACCAGAGCGAGTCCACCTGCGAGCCGCCCAGGTAGAGCCGGTTCGGACGGGGCTCGAGGACCACGCGGATGTTGCCGACCGCGGGGAGGGGGCGCGCGTCGCCGTCGGATCCGCCCCCCGCGGCCGCGGTCAGGGTCTCGCCCACGTCCAGGATGTGGAACGCCGGCAGCGGCACGACCGAGTCACCCGGGAGCGCGTAGGGCTGGGAGTAGTGCACGGTGCGCTGCGGCGTGTACGACACGTAGTGATGGTGTTCCACGTCCCGCTGGTCCATTCGCTGGACCAGAACCTTGCGCGAGTCCGGCGACCAGTAGACATCGGGCCGCCGCACCCGGTTGTTCCTGATGTCGTTGGGACGCGGGTACGCCAGCCCGTAACCGTTGAACTCCTCTCCGTCCGTCGTCAGCTGAATGGTGTCGCCGCCGGCCGCCGGGCGGATGTAGAGGTTGTGGTCCACGACGAACGCCTCCCACCGCTCGTCGGGAGACTCGACGAAAGGCGTGTCGTCGGGCAGCGTGTCGCCCACCTGGCACATGTATTCGCCCAGATCGCACTCGAATCGCCGCGCCCCGGTTTCGAACGCGATCCGCCCCTCGTCGCCGTCCACGAACTCGAAGTCGTCGAACGGCAGCTTCCGGGGCACGTAGCTCGTGTCTGCGGCCACCGACAGCGCCGCCGCCAGCCGTGCGTGGTCGAAGAGCGGGCGCTTCACATTGGCCGCCGGGTCGACGAAGGTGAACTCGTGGCCGGAACCGGTGTTGTTGCGGTACCAGAACCGGTCCGTATCGTTGATCCAGTTGGGGGTCACGGGTGTGCCGGATATCAAGGGCGACGTATGCCACCCGAGCAGCATCTCCGCGCGATGGTAGTCCACATCCTGCGCGCTTGCGGGAGTGACCGCCGCCACTGCCAAAAGGCTTGAAATGCATCCGATCCAGCGCGTCTTCATGGCTCCGTTCCCTTCGTTGAAATCAGCGTTCCTGCCTGCGTCCATCTTGGGCCCGGCGCGGTTTTCGGGCAAACGGGTGGCGATCGGGGCTCGCCTCCCTCTGGCGGACCCGGGGCTTCTACATTAGACTGGTCGTATCGTCCAGTCGAAAGGAGTACGCTTTGGAAAGCGTTGGCGCGTACGAAGCCAAGACTCACCTGCCGCGGCTGCTCCGACGGGTCATGGGCGGAGAGAGCGTGACCATAACGAGGCATGGCCGTCCCATCGCTCGGCTCGTGCCCGTGGAGCAGGACGACCGTTCCCGCGCCCGAGAGGCAGCTCGCCGCATGAAGGAAGGTCGTCGCCGCCTGCAGGATAGGGCCACCATCGAGGAGCTGGTGGCAACCGTCCACGAGGGACATCGGTATTGACGCCCCTCGTCATCGATGCATCCGTCGCTCTTTGCTGGTGTCTGGCCGACGAGGAGCACCCGCTGGCGGACAAGGCAATGCAGTTGGCGGTGGAGCACGGCGCGGTGGTCCCGGGCATCTGGTGGTACGAAGTCCGCAACGCACTGGTCGTCAACGAACGACGCGGCCGTATCACTGCAAGCTTCAGCCGGGCAAGGCTCTCGGACTTGCAGGCGATGCGGATTTCGCGCGACCACGACCACGACGACCGTATCGTCCTCGAACTGGCCAGGAAACAGGGACTGTCGGTGTACGATTCCGCCTACGTCGAGACCGCCTTGCGTCGGTCTTTGCCTCTTGCCTCGCTGGACCGTCGACTGTGCGACGCGGCTGCGGCGTGCGGGGTCGCTCTCGTCCAGCCGTAGGCACACGAACGCACGCCGGGAGGATCCGAATGCACACGACTCCACGTTCTGCCACGGCTCTCCCGCGAGCGCTGATGTTCGTGGCGCACACCGCCTTCTTGGGATTCGCCGCCGTGAGCGCCGCGGCACAGGATCGGGCCGGCGTGCTGCGCTACCCGAGCCTGATGGGCAACATCCGGGGCGAGCTGCACATGCTGCCGCCGGTCAGCACGGGCCCCATGAGCCCGACGTGGTCGCCCGACGGACGCTGGATCGCCTTCGCCATGGCGGGCGACATCTGGCGGATCCCGTCGCAGGGAGGTGCGGCCGAGCAGCTGACACGGGGGCCGTGGTACCACTTCGAGCCCAGCTGGAGCCCCGACGGGTCGCGGATCGCGATGACGGTGGAGACGGGACAGGGACTTGACATCGCGCTGCTCGAAGTGGAGAGCGGCGCGGTCGTGCCGCTGATGGAAGGCGGCGGGGTCGACCTGCAGCCGGCGTGGAGCCCCGATGGCCGTTTTGTCCATTTCACCACGATGGGACGGGGGATGGACGTGCATCGGGTGGAGGTCGCGACGGGTGCGCGGGACGAGATCCTGACCGGGCCGGGGAGCCAGTACCAGGCGAGGCTCTCGCCCCAGGGGGTTCTCGCGTACATGGCCCCAGCGCCCGGCATGACGGGTACCGGCGGGATCTGGACGCGGGCGTCCGGAGGCACCGAGCCGGTGCTGGTACGCGCGGAGGAGACCGCCTGGCGGGCGCGGCCGGACTGGCTGCCGGACGGCAGCGGTCTCGTGTACGTCTCCGACGACGCGGGGTCGAACGACCTGGTGCTGATCGGCGCGGGCGGCGGCAATCCGCTGCGGCTCACCGGAGGCGAGAGCCACGAGCTCACCCCGCGCGTCAGCCCGGACGGCAGCGAGATCGCCTTCGTCTCGAATGAGGAGGGGGCCACGCGGCTCCACGTGATGGCAGTCTCGGGGGGCGCGCGGAGTTCGTGGCGCACGCTGGATGTGAGCGACCGCGTGCATGCGGCGCCGATGGGTACGCTCAGCGGCACGGTGCTCGACGAGCGCGGGCGCCCCGTCCCGGCGCGGGTCACGGTGGTCGCCTCGGACGGCCGCGCCTACGCCCCGCGCGGGGGCTTCCACCGGGTGCTGTCGCCGACCGAGACGCACTACTTCCGCACCGCCGGCGCCTTCGAGGTCGAAGTGCCCGCGGGCGAGGTGACGGTCACCCTGCGGCGTGGCCTCGAATACCGTCCGATCACCGCTGCGGTGCAGGTGCGCGAGGGCGGGAGCATCGAGGAGCGCTTCGAACTCGCGCGCCTCGTCGATGCGGCCGCCATGGGCTGGCACGCCGGCGACACCCACGTGCACGACCTCCATCAGGGACGTTACGGACTCACCCACCAGGACTTCTTCAACGACTTGGTCAGCGAGGATCTTCGCGTCTCCATCTCCCTCATCCACATGGACGGGACCCGGCTGATGGGACGGTGGGACGACCTGACGGGAAGGCCCCACCCGCTCTCGACCGGCGACCACATCCTCCTGTATGCGCAGGAGTTCCGCGGCGCGTACGGACACGTGGGGCTGGCGGGGGTGAGCGAATTCATCACGCCGCTGATCGGCGGCGCGGCCGGCACGCCGTTCGCGGCCGACCGCCTGAACGCCGACTACCTCGACGCGGCGCGGGCGCAGGGGGCGACGGGCGGGTTCATGCACCCGTTCACCGGCCTGGTCGAGACGCCCGAGAGCGTCGGCACCCAGGAAATACCGGTGGACGTGGCGCTCGGTTCGGGCGACTTCTACGACGTCATCTGTTTCTGGTACGACGAACGCGTGAACGCGCGGATGTACTACCGCATCCTGAATGCGGGTTTCCGACTCGCGGCAACCGGCGGGACGGACAACTTCTCGGACGTGTGGCGGGATCCGGGCCCCGGCGCGAGCCGCACGTACGCGCACCTCGACGGGCCGCTGTCGGCGGACGCGTGGCTGGCGGCGATCCGCGAGCGGCGCACCTTCGCGACCAACGGCCCGCTGCTCTTCCTCACGGTGGATGGACGGCTGCCGGGGAGCGAGATCGCGTTAGAGGCCGGAGACGGCGCGCGCGCGGCGCACCTGGTCGAGATCGACGTGGCGACCAACAGCCCGCTGGACCGGGTCGAGATCCTGGTCAACGGCGAGATCGCCGCGACCCACGACGTGCGCGACATGGGCGACCGCTTCCGTCTGGAGAGCGCGGTCGAGCTCGACGGCAGCGGCTGGATCGCGGCGCGTGCGCTGGGCCCGGCATCACCGCTGGTGGCGGACAGCTACGCCTTCGCCCAGACCAGCCCGGTGTGGGTGGTGGCCGATGGGCGCGAATACCGTTCCACGGATGACATCCGCTTCTTGCTTGCGGCAGTCGAGTCCTTCCGGGAGCGGGTCGTGGAGCGCGACCGCTGGGTCACGGCCGAGGACCGGGAGCGGTTCCTGGCGCGGGTGGACGAGGCGGCGGCGGTGTACGAGGGGCTGCTGCGCGAGGTCGAGGAGCGCTGAGCCCCGAGTATATGAGTAACTACCGCCCCGCCCGCCCCAGGATCGAGCTCTCCGGCAGCAGCGCCGCCCCCCGCCGGTGGCTGATCATCAGGAGCGGGCACTCGGTCGCGCGGGCGATCTTCAGCATCAGGGTGCTGAACACGGCGCGTCGTCGGCCGCTTCGGTGGAAGCCGAGGATCAGCAGGTCCGTGTCCTGAGCGCGTTTCGCCACTTCGGCCACCACATCGTCTCCGATCGCGAGTTCCGCGTGGGCGTCGGTGCCGACCTCGTCCCGGGCCAGGCGCTCGAGGTCGCGGAACGCCCTCTTGTGCACCCCTGGACCCGCCTTCTCGGATAGTACGCCCAGAAAGGCCACGTCCCTTGTCGCGGTGCGGCTCAGGCTGCCCAGGAGGCGCGCGCGCACGGGGCTCTGGTCGCGCCCGCCGCGCGAAGGCACCAGGATCCGCCGTGCGTTGTCGGGTGTCCAGTCGCTCGGGGCGCGCAGGATCACCACATCGGCGTCGACGGCCGCGATCAGCCCAGCGAGCGGTCCGGTCATGAGCGAATCGTCGAGCTCGCCGACGCCGAGGAGCAGGCTCTCGCAGCGGGTCGCCTCGGCGACTCTGGCGATCTCGCTCCAGGGGTCGCCGTGCAGCGTGATCAGCGCCTCGGGGCGGAGGTCGACCCTGAGCGCCGTGCCCAGTGCCCCCCCCAGGACGGCTTGTGCATCACGTACCCCTTGCGGCAGCCCGTCGCCTTCAGGGTAGCGGCCGGGGGGCGAAACCACCGACAGCAGTTGCACCCGCGAGACCTCGGGCGGCGCGAGCGCCCTGCCCATCGTCACCAGGGTCTCGGCGTTCGCCGGATTCGCGATCGGGACGAGCACCACCGGGCGCCGTCCGCGCAGCTTCATCACCTCCGGGTTGCGGGCCTCGGTCGAGGCGTCCACCGCGCGGGCCCGCGGCGCGAGGTACAGCGAGTACAGCACCGCTCCCACGCCGAGCCACACCGCCGCCAGAACCCCTGCGGGGGGAACCGCAACCGCCTGGTAGAGCCCGATGACGAGGCAGGCCGAACCGCCGACGAGCGGTACGAGCGGGAACGCGGGGGTGCGGAAGCCGCTCGGTTTCCCCGTCCGCCTGCGCGCCAGGTATCCGATCTTGTGGGTCAGCGCGAAGCAGGCGAGGAAGATGAGGCTGGCCATGGCGCCGGCCGCCGCGACATCGGGCACGGCGACGATCAACAGCGCCACCACGATCGCGCTGAGCCGGATCGCGGCGGTGGGAGCCCCGGTGCCGGGGGCGTGGTGGGCCAGGCGCGGCGGCAGCGTGCGGTCCGCGCCCATCGTGCGGGCGAAGCGGGAAGCGGCGAGAAGGTTCGCCTGCAGCGCCGACAGCATGGAGAGCAGCCCGGCCGCGACGACGAGCCAATAGCCGGCCGGCCCCATGAAGTTGCGCACGGCGTCGGCGACGAGGATCTCGGGGTTGGCGGCGGCGGCCTCGACGATCGGCCGATCCGGCGTCCCGACCGCGACGATCAGGAAGAGGAGGGGCAGGTAGATCGCCAGCGCCGTGCCGAGCGACAGGAACATCGACCGGGGCAGGTTGCGTTCGGCGTCGCGGACTTCCCCACCCACTGCGGCGATCAGATCGAACCCCTGCAGCGCGATGAAGGTGTATCCCATCGCCTGGGCGAGCCCCGCGAACCCTTCCGCGAAGAAGGGCCGGAAGCTGGCACCGAGCGCCCCCGGGGGCGGCGGCTCGGTGGCCAGCGCGAAGAACCCGGCGACGACCACCACCGCAAAGACGACCACCTTCCCCACGGTCTCCCACTGGCTCACCCCGGAAGCCGCGCGCGTGAGGCGCCACTTGTAGTAGCCGACCGCGGCAAGCGCGTAGACGATCAGCGCCGGCCGCGTCCCGATCCATCCGGGGACCTCGCCGTTCACGAGCAGCGCGATCCGCTCCAGGAAGGGGACGAGGAAGACCGCGAACCCCATCGCGTACAGCACCGCCGCGACCACCGAAGCGAACCACACCACCCACCCGACGGCGAAGGCCACCTCCACCGTGAGCACCTTGCGCGCATAGGTGTAGGTGCCACCCGACTGGGGAAAGCGGGCCGCGAGCTCGGCGAAGGAAAAGACGGTGAGGAACGCGATGCACCCGTTGAGCCCGAACGCCACGATCGCGCTCGGCCCCGTGGTTGCGAAGGCGACCCCGGCCAGCGCGAGGATCCCGCCCCCGACGATCGCGCCCACCCCGACGCCGGTAGCGCCGAGGAGTCCGAGGTGTCTCTCCGGGGAAGGCGGGTCGGTCACCCGTCAGCCCCCGGCAGCCGGCCGCCAGGCCGCATCGGCGACCACCTGAAGTGATGCGCCGATGCGGCGATGCGGCGATGTCGTCACGTCACGGGCCGCTCCTCCGCGGCCAGGTGCACATCCAGCCACGCGGCCCAGCGCGCCCACAGGTCGAGCAGCGTCTCGCGAGTCGCCGGGCCGTGGTCCTCGAACGGATACAGGTACATCGCCGCCTCCTTGCCCAGGCCGTTCAGGGCGTGGAAGAGGCGCGGCGAGTGATCGGGCGCCGTACCGACGTTCTGATCGTGCATGCCATGGTAGAGCAGCACTGCTCCGGTGAGGTTGTTGGCGTACACGAAGGGGGACATGCCCAGGTAGACCTCGCGCGCGTCCCAGAAGTACCGCGGCTCCCTCTGGAAGCCCAGCGGGGTGAAGGTCCGGTTGTAGTTGCCGTCGCCGGCGATCCCGGCCTTGAAGAACGGCGTGTGCACCATGGCGTTCAGCGTGCCGAAGGCGCCGTAGGAGTGCCCACCCAACCCCAGCCGGCGTCTGTCGATCAGGCCCCGCGCGTCCAGTTCGTCGATCACGGCCGCGAGGTTGTTGCGCAGGTCGTGCTGGTAGTTGTTGTTGATGCGTCCCTCCTCGCCCACGATCGGCGCGTCGGGCTCGACCACCACGTAGCCCAGCCGGATCAGGTACTCGATCGAGCGGGTCCCGAAGTTCGGGAACGCGTTCTTGTTATAGGTGCGCGCGCCCTCGTCGTAGCCCTCCTGATCCTCGTATTCGCGAGGATAGAACCAGAACATGGCGGGGCGCCGCTCGCCCTCCTGGTAGTCGGGCGGCATGGTGACGTTGACCAGGAAGCGGAAGCCGTCCGGACGCTCCACCGTGAAGCGCTGGCGCGGCGCGTTGGTCAGGTCGGGTGTGTAGTCGACGTTGCTGGTCAGCTGCGTGCGCGTACCGCCGTCCACCAGGTAGCCCTGCGCGACCTCCGTCGGCGTCTCGCGCTGCACCACGAACCGTCCCGCATCGGCGTCGAGCACGGTCGTGATCCGCTCGGACTGCCCGTCGTTGGAGCTCTCGTACACGCGCTCCCTTTCCCCGCTGCGTAGCGCAACCCGGTCGAGGAAGCTCATCGGCGACTCGGCCAGGGGGTCTTCGTTGTAGACCGTGCCCATCAGGAAGACGGACTCGGCGCCGTCCGCACCGGCGATTTCCACGAAGTGTCCGCCAGCCCCGCCACCGCCGCCTCCGAAGCGGAACGCCGCGCCACCGCCGCCGGCCTGCCCGCTGGTCATCAGCAGCGAACCGGGGTTCTCGTAGAACTCGTCCGTATCCCATACGCTGATCTCGTACCGCGTCTCCGGGTCGTCGAGGCGGACCGCGTACTCCGTGCGCGTCCCGCGTGCGCCGCCGCCGCCAAATCCGCCGCGTCCGGCTCCGCCGCCACCCTGCGTGACGAAGAGCCACCCATAGTCCTCCGAGTACCGGTGGTTCGCCATCCGCTGCCGGCTCTCGTAGAGCACGGTCTCGTCGTCCTCGCCGAACGGCGGCGCCCACAGCATCACACGGTCCATGCGCCGCGCGTCCCCGTCTTCCTCTTCCTCGGCCTCCTCTTCAGCACCCTCCTCCTCTTCGGGCGCGGGTTCCATGCGCAGGTACACCAGGCCGGCGCCGTCCTCGCGCCACGCCATCTGCCGGCGGTCGGGCTCCTCCTCGTCGCCGGCGACGCCGGGAGCCGAGGGAGCACCACGAATCCCCGTGTTCAGCTCCGTTTCGTCGATCTCGGCGAGAACGGTGCCGTCGCGGTCCCAGATCTCCTCGACGCGCCCGAAGCTCGTCACGGGCACGATGTAGCTGAACGGGTGCTGCATCGTCGTGACGCGCGCGTACATCCCGTCCGGCGAGAAGTCGAAGCTGCGGATCATCGCCGGGTCGCCGATGTTGGTCACACGCCGGTTGTCGACCGCGATCGTCGCCAGCTGACCGGTGACGTGCCACTCCAGCAGCGCCTCGTCGTGCGGCGTGGCCATCAGGCTCGCGTACGTGCGCAGAATGTTCCTGCCGTCCTCTGTCTGCTTGACCTGGGGGCCGCTCGGGACCGACGGGGCCATGGGGCGCGCCGCGCGGCCGTCGGGGATCAGTACGGTCGCGATCTCGTCCCCGTCCGACGTCCACTCGAAGGTGGTGACCATCGTGGCCAGCACCGCGTCGCGGGTGATCTGGCGGGAATCGCCGCTCGCCGGATCGGCGACGTGGATGTGCGTGGCGTCGCCCGTGTGCACGTAGAAGGCCAGCTGCGAACCGTCCGGCGACCACTGGGCACCGGACACGCGCGCGCCGTCCGGGACCTCGATGTCGGTCACGGAGCCGTCCGCCGCCGAGATCACCTGCAGCCCCGCCATGTTGCGGATCGAGAGCGAGCGGCTGCGGTTCGCCTGCGGTTCGTAGAACTGCCCGCCCAGTTCGTCGAAGGGCCGGGAGAAGCGGTCCATCGTGACGGGCCCGTCGCTCACCTGATGCAGGAACCACATCCCGTTCGGGCTGGCCTCGTTGAGCGACACGTTCAGATAGCGCGGGGCCAGTACGGCGTCCGCGATCTCGTCGGGCGGCTGCACCCATTCTCTGGCCGCCAGGACCTCCTGTGAGGCGTCCTGGGCGTGAAGGGCGCCGACGGGCAGCGCGATCGCGAAGAGTGCGGCAAGCGAAAGAGCAGCGAGGGAAAGGGCGGCGAGGCCCGCGAGGGCCGGGCGAGTGCGAGAGCGGGTCATCTTCCTGACTCCATCCGGGTGACGATACGGCGGGTGCGAAACAACGCAAAGCAGTGGTAAGGTGCGATGGCGGAGGCAAACCCGACAGGGGGGCCATGCGCTACGGTGGCCGCCGCCCCCGAGGCGCACCACATTCTCCCCTCCCCGCTCCACTTCCGCACCGGAGGAGTTCAGTGTCCAGAAGCACCAGGATCGTCGCCCTCTTCACCCCCATCACCCTGCCCCTGGCGCTCCAGCTGCCGACCGCTGCGACGACCCCCGCCGCGGCACAGGAATGGGACATCACCCAGCCCCGGGGCGAGATGCGCGAGATCTCGTTCACGACCACCGAGGGGACCTGGATGTCGGTGGACCTGTCGTCCGACTCGCGCTGGATCGTCTTCGACCTGCTTGGACACGTCTACCGGATGCCGGCCGGCGGCGGCGACGCGGAGAATCTGACGGCGGAGAGCGGGCTCGCGCTCAACATCCATCCGGTCTTCTCGCCGGACGGGTCGGAGATCGCCTTCATTTCGGACCGGCTGGGCCAGAACAACCTGTGGATCATGGGCGCGGACGGGTCGGATCCGCGGGCGGTCTTCACCGACATGGACATCCGCGCGATGGAGCCGGTGTGGACGCCCGACGGCGAGTACGTCGTGGTGCGGCAGACCAGCATGAGCGGGGGCGGTCTGTTCGAATACGGGCTGTTCATGTACCACAGGGACGGCGGCACGGGCGTCGAACTCGTTCCCTACTCGATCGAGATGCCGGGGTGGCCCTCCGTGTCACCCGACGGACGCTTCCTCTATTTCCACCAGTTCGTGGGTACGCCGCTGCCGTACGGGGGCCAGGACTCGTCGGTCGGCGACTTCCAGCTGCGGAGGCTCGAGTTCGCAACGGGCGAGATCACCCCGATCACGCAGGGGCGGTCGGCGCAGCAGGGGCGCCTGACGAGCGGCGGCGCCTTCGCACCCGAGGTCTCGCCGGACGGCCGCTTCCTCGCCTTCGGGCGGCGGATTCCCGACGGTCTGCTGGAGTACCGCGGGCACGTCTTCGGACCGCGCACGGGTCTGTGGCTGCGCGATCTGGAGAGCGGCGCCGAGCGCCTCGTCATGGACCCGGTGGAGTGGGACATGACGCAGGAGATCACGCGGTCGGCACCGGTGCTGCCCCGCTTCGCCTGGTCCCCCGACGGCACGCGGATCCATTTGTCGCAGGGGGGCGGGATACGGGTGTTGAGTGTGGAGGATGGGGAAGTGTCGACCATCCCGTTCCGGGCCGAGGTGCGGCGGACCATCTCCGAGATGGCGTACGGTGAGCGTGCGATACCCGACGAATCCTTCGAGGCGCGCTTTCCGCGCTGGCCCACCGCATCGCCCGACGGCGGATCGATCGCGTTCGAGAGCGTCGGGAGGATCTGGGTCCAGGACGCCTCCGGCGGCGAGCCCCGGCGCCTCACCCCCGACGGCTTCGCGGCGGGGTTCGAGTACGCACCCGCCTGGTCGCCCGACGGGTCCTCGGTCGCCTTCGTGACCTTCGACTGGGCCTACGGGGGGCACCTCTGGAGCATTTCGGCCGACGGCGGCGCCAGCCCCGAGCAGGTTTCCCGGCGCGCCGGCGAGTACATGAACCCGGTCTGGAGCCCCGACGGGAGCGAGATCGTTGCGGCGCGGGGATCCGGGGCGACGGCGCGGGGACGCGCGCTCGTCCACAACGCCTGGCACGACCTGGTGCGGTTTCCCGCCGCCGGCGGCGAGGCCGAGACGATCGTGCGCAACGTCGGGTCCGCTCCGCCGGTGCCAGGCTACGGGCCCGGCGGCCGCATTTATTTCGCGGCCGGCAACACGCTCGTGTCGGTGAGCGCGGCCGGCGCGGACCGGCGCGAACACCTCCGCCTGCCGCCCGTCTGGGAGGTCGCCGTATCGCCCGACGGTGCGCACGTCGCGTTCGTGACGGTCGGCGATGTCTTCGTCGCGCCGCTCCCGCCCGCCCGCTCGGCGGAGGCCGTGCCCACCATCTCCCGCGTCGGCGGCAGCCTCCCGGTCACCCGCGTCACCACCGACGGCGGCCTGTTCCCGCGCTGGCGCGGCGAGGACGTGCTCGAGTTCGGCGGCGGCCCCCGCTACGGCACGCACGATGTTCGCAGCGGCGAGACGCTGCACAGCGACCTGCGCCTCACCCTGTCGCGCAACCTGCCCGAAGGCTCGGTCGCCATCGCGAACGCGCGGATCATCACACTGGACGACGCCGGCGTGATCGAGCGCGGCACGGTGGTCACAAGCGGCGGCCGCATCTCGTGCGTGGGCGCGTGCGACGCTTCCGGCGCCGACCACGTGATCGACGCGACCGGCCGCACCGTCATTCCGGGCTGGATCGACGTGCACGGTCACCACAACCGCGAATCGATGCAGCTCGTGCCCGAGCGCGGCTTCGAACACGCGGCGTATCTCGCGTACGGGGTCACCACCACGCGCGATCCCGCCGCCTCGTCGATCAACACCTGGGCCACGAAGGACCTCGTCCAGGCGGGACGCATGGTGGGGCCGCGCATCTACGCTACCGGTGAGACGCTCACGGCAGGCGACGCGCCCTTCAAGGCCGACGTGACCGACCGCGAAGAGGCCGACAACCAGGCCGCGCGCCTCCAGCGCTGGGGCGCGGAGAGTGTCAAGCAATACCTGCAGCCCAACCGCCGCAGGGCGCAGTGGCTCGTGGACGCGGGGCGGCAGCGCGGCATGGTGGTGACCTCGGAGGGCGGCAACTTCGATATCTCGCACAACATCGGCCTCGTCATGGACGGACACGCAGGCTTCGAGCACGCCCTCGTGCAGTTCCCGATCTACTCCGACGTCTCGCGGTTCCTGGGACAGGCGGAATTCCAGTACTCTCCGACCGTCGTCGTCGGGGGGTCGGCCCCGTGGGCGGAGGAGTACTTCTTCCAGCGCGAAGACACCTGGCTCGACGAGAAGGTGCGGCGCTGGCTCCCGTGGCGGCAGCTGATCCCGCACGCCCGGCGCCGCATGCTCCGCCCCGAGACCGACTACGGGTTCGCGATCGTCGCCGAGGGCCTGGCCGACGTCATCGCGGCGGGGGGATACGGCGGAATCGGTTCACACGGCCAGCAGCACGGGCCCGCGTCCCACTGGGAGACCTGGATGTACGCCGAGGCGCTGGGACCGTTGGGGGCGCTCGAGGTCGCGAGCATGCACGGGGCGCACATTCTGGGACTGCAGGACGAACTGGGGAGCATCACCGAGGGCAAGTGGGCCGACCTGATGGTGCTCGGGTCCAACCCGCTCGACGACATCGAGAACACGCTGGACATCGAACTGGTCGTGAAGGACGGGATCGTTTACGATGCCGGGACGCTCGACCAGCTGTGGCCGGAGGAACGTCCCTTCGGCCCCTACTACTGGACGGAGCCCGACATCATGAAGACCGACACCGTGTCGGTCGGGCACTGGCGCCCGGGCAACTGAACCGGAGAAGAGAAGAACCATGCAACCGCTCGCGACACGCCCGATTCTCTCCACCATTTTCGCCCTGGCCCTCGCGCCCGCTGTTGCCGGGCCCGCCCTCGCCCAGCAGGAACCCCCATCCGAGCCCCCCGCCGACTGGGAGGCCACCGCGATCGACTACTCGAACGTGCCGTATCCCCACCCGGTCGACTACCTGACCGTGCGCCTCATGGGCCAGGACCACCGGATGGCGTACATGGACGTCGCCCCGACCGGCGAGGCGAACGGCCGCACGGCCGTCATCTTCCACGGGATGAACTTCTTTGCCGGCGCCTACGGGATCACGATCGATGCCCTCAGCGACGCCGGCTTCCGCGTCATCGCCATCGACCGCCTGGGCTTCGGCCGCTCCTCCAAGCCGCTCGTCCACTACAACCTCCACATGCCCGCCCGCCACACGAAGGCGCTCCTCGACGAACTGGGCCTGGAGCGCGTCGCCATCGTCGGCCACTCCATGGGCGGCATGGTCGCCACCCGCTTCGCCTCGACCTACCCCGACGTCACCTCGCACGTCGTGATGGTCAACCAGATCGGCCTGTCGGACACCCGCCCCGGGCGCCCCTGGGGTGACCCCGAAGCCGCCTTCCAGCGGGTCCTGACGGGCACCACCTACCAGTCCGTGCTCGCCGGCCACCGCCGCTATTACCCCAACGGCTGGCGCGACGAATACCTCCCGTGGGTCAAGGTCCAGTACGGGCTTACCCTCGGAGGGGACTGGCCCCGCATGGCCCGCGTGCGCTCCTCCCAGCAACGCATCCTCTACGAGGACCCGGTGGTGCACGAGTGGCAGTACATCGGAACCAGGGCGCTGGTGATCGGCGGCTCCGACGACCGCCTGGTGCGCGACTATCCCGCCGCCGCGCGCAACGTCGCCGAGCGGCTGCAGAACGCCGAACTGGTGCTGTTCCCCGGTGTCGGACACTCCCCGCACTTCGAGATCCCGGACGAGTTCCACGCGGAGCTGATCCGCTTCCTGCGCTCCGACCCCGACGAGCCCGCCGACCAGAGCTGGAGGTAAGGCGGACGCTACCCCGCCGGTCAGTTTCCGAAGAGCGCCTGCAATCCCGCCGGCGAGGTCCACATCGACCGGTTGGAATGCCCGATCCCCTGCGCGATGGTCTCGATGTGTCCGTGCCCCGGGTACAGCGCCTCCATGAACCGCACAAGCGTCCGGCCGCGCACATACCGGTTGACCCCCTGCAGGTTCGCCCCGCAGCTCACATCCAGCGACGCGCTCAGCGTGTCCGCATCACCGACCAGGATCCGCACGTCCCGTCGCCCCAGCAGCGCCCGGATGGTGTCCGCCGCAAGCGCTTCCGCATAGCTGTTGCGATCCTCGAGCCCGTAGTGCCACTCGTTGTAGTCGTCGCAGCCGACCCCGCCGGGGACGGTGAAATCCCCCGCCCGGTTCTCCCGCTCCGGTCCCAGGTACAGGTACGTCGACGGATTGGCGACGACGTACCGGAACGACACCCCGTCCCGTGCCCCCTCCTCCACACGGCTCGTCGCCGCGTAGCGGTGCAGCACCTGACCGCCGGCCGAATGACCGGTCACCACGATCTCGCGCATCGCCGGGAAGCGGCCCGCGTCCAGAAACAGCCGCACGATGCTGTCCAGCGCCGCATACGAACTCACCCTCGGCGACGGTCCCTCCGAAAGGGACAGGTTGCCGCGCTTCCAGCCAGGACTCGACCAGTACGGCTCGTTGGGAGCCGGACCATCGTCCCCGGTCTGGAAGTGGGGCGCGACCACCGCGGTCTGCCCGGCCACGCCCCCCCGGGTGACCGCGGCAATACCGCTGAGGAAGTAGGTGTCCGGATTCCGGTTGTTGCCGTGCACCACGATCAGTCCCCGCGATACGCCTTCGTCGCCCGTCGCCAGCTCGTGCGTGCTGAAGACCGGCAGGTACACGTTGGACCCGATCACGACGCGCTCGGCGCAGATCGTGCCGGCCAGGTTGCAGGGCACGGGCCGGGTGGGGGGCTCGGTCGGCGGCGTCGGCCCGGGTTCCGGTGCGGTCGTGCCTTCGCCACCCGCACAGGCGGTGAGTCCCGCGCATAGCACCAGCGTGAGGGGGTTGACAGGCCGACACTGCTCACGCCGCCCCCGTCTGCGTGAAGCCCGGCGCGCGCAACCGCAAGGAGAGCCTGCGCGAAGCACCACGCCCCTCATCCCGTCCTGCGGTACCTGCCCATGAATCCCATGTCCATCCGGAACACCCTGCCCTGCGGCCCCAGCGTGAACGTCACGAACGAACTGCCATAGGCCTGCCCGTCGCCCCCGTCGTAGTGGAGCCGGAACACATCGTGATGCCAGTGCTCCATGTCGCCCGAGAAGCTGCCCGGGTGGCCGAAGTGCACCCTGAGCCCGCCTTCGATCAGTTCGACGTGTGCCCGCCCGCCGTACTCGTGCTCGTAGGCACCGGCGTAGCGTTCCAGCGGCAGCGACGGCGCCGTGCCGGCGATTCTGGCGGCGTCCTGTGCCGCGAGCGCGGCCTCGACCTGCGCTTCGATCTCACGCGTGCGGGCCATGATCTCGCCGTGCCAGTCCCGTTCGGGCGCGCCCAGGAGGCGGGCGAAGACCCAGGCGGCGATCTCCCGGTGCGGATAGTACGGAGTCCACATGCTGCCGTTGGCGAGCACCGTAACGCCCACCTCCGCTTCCGGCAGCATCCCTACGTAGGCGGGGAAGCCGAAGATGCCCCCGCTGTGGGAGACGTAGCGGTGGCCCTCGAATGAATTCAGGCTCCAGCCAAGGCCGTACGCCGCGCGTCCAGCGTCCGCAAGCGGCGCTGCCGCGGCCGAGCCCTCCATGTGTACCTGGGGCGCGTGCATCTCGGCGACGGTCGCCTCCTGCATGACGACCTCGCCGGCAAGACGGCCGCCGCCCAGGTGCATGCGGATCCACTTCACCAGGTCGGCCACGCTCGACACCACGCTGCCGGCCGCCTGCATGCTGTCGTACGACTGCCAGGACAGCACGCGCCGCGACCCGTCGCGTGCGAACCCGTGGGGCATGGCGATATTCAGCCCCGGGGCGTCGGCGATGCTCACGGTGCCGGCCGGCGCGGCACCCAGGAATGCGGTGGCCACGAAGCGATCGTCCCACACCTCGTAGGGGCTCGCGGCGCTGCGGTGCATTCCCAGCGGCGTGAAGATGCGCTCACGCACCCACTCGCCCCACGTGATCCCGGTCACGGCCTCGACCACCAATCCCGCCACGCCGTATCCCTGATTGCTGTAGCGGTACCCCTGCCGGAGCGGGGCCTGGTTGTCGGGCAGGCGCAGGCGCACCGTCGCCTCACGCGCATCCATCACCGCGAGCACCGGGTACGCGTCGCCCGGCATGCCGGAGCGGTGCGACAGGATGTCACGGATCGTCATGCTGCGCGTGATCCACGGATCCTTCACACGAAACCACGGCAGGTGTTCCACGACGGGGTCGTCCCAGTCCACCAGACCGTCGTCCACCAAGGCTCCGACGGCGCCCGCGGCAAAGGACTTGGACACGGATCCGATCTGGAAGAGCGTCTCGGCGTCAATGGGGTCGTCCCGGCCCAGTTCCTTGACCCCGAAGCCGCCCAAGAAGATCACCTCGTCCCGGTACACGACCCCGACGGCGAGCCCGGGCAGATCCCAGTCGGGCATGGACCGCTCGATGTAGTCGGAAAGGTCAGCGATGCGCGCGCGCGCCTCGGCGGCATCTACAGCGGCCTGGCCGGAAAGCGCGGCGGGTCCCGCGAGCAGCAGTGCGAGCGCGGCCGCGCCGCGGACGCTACCTCCTCGCAAAGTCCCCCAGCCCCCCGAGTTGCAGCGTCCCCACGGCGCCGTCGGCCGCGACCGTGAACGTCACGAACATCTCCAAATCGGCCGGGTTGTCAGGCACCACTCGGAACACGTCGTGGTGCCAGTGATCGAGGCGGCCGGTGGTCTTGCCGCCCAGGCTCAGGCGCAGCCCGCCGTCTTCATGCAGGATGTCCACGACGCCGTGGTACTCCTCCTCGTAGGCGCCCGCGTACTCGGCCAGCGGCCTCGACGGCGACGTGCCCATGGCCCGGCCGGCCTCCAGTTCGCGCCGAGCTTCAGCCGCGCGCGCCTCGCCCTCCTTCATCTCGGCGAGCATCAGGGTGCTCCAGTCGGCCGACTCACGCCCCACGCTCCCGTCCAGATAGTGGTCGAAAACCCTGTACATCAGCGCCACGATCAGGTTGTTGGGACGCGCGTTCGACAGGGCCACCATCCCCACACCCTTCTCCGGCATGAACGCCACATGCGCACGCATGCCGTCGATCCCGCCGCCGTGGTCCACCACCTTGCGGCCGCGGTAGTCGAGCACCCACCACGCCAGCCCGTAGGCGTTGAAGTTCATGACCGCGTCGCGCGAGTGCAGACGGTTCTCCGGCGCGTCGGCCTGAATCGCCATCTGCGGGTAGTGCATCTCGGCCATCACGCTGTCGCTCACGAGCCGCGCGCCCCCGTGGACGCCGCTCTCGAGGTGGAGCGCCACCCAGCGCGCCATCTGCGACACGCTGGAGTAGATCGAGCCCGCGGGGCCCACATTGTCGATGTTCTTGTGGGCCACGGGGGTCGGCGTCCCGTCCACCGGAACGTGCGGCGAGGCCACGTTGTCCATGTGCGGAAGCGCGCTCGCGGACGTGACGCTGCGATCCATCCCCAGCGGCGCGAAGATGCGCTCGGCGACAAAGTCGTCCCAACTCTGTCCCGACACCGCGTGAACCACCTCGCCCGCGGTCAGGAACATGAGGTTCTGGTACTGCCAGGCGCCCCGGAAGCTGCGGGTGGGCTCCAGGTAGCGGACCCGCCGGATGATCTCGTTCCGGTCGTGCGGCCAGCTGTACCAGACCGCGTCGCCCCGAGCCAGTCCGCTCCGGTGCGTGAGCAGGTCCCGGACGGTGAGCTCGCGCGTCGCGTAGGCGTCGTACATCTCGAACCAGGGGATGTGGTCGATGACGCGGTCG
Source organism: Gemmatimonadota bacterium (assembly GCA_022823145.1). Lineage (GTDB taxonomy): Bacteria > Gemmatimonadota > Gemmatimonadetes > Longimicrobiales > Gaopeijiaceae > Bin94. Next base: position 79,857 of record JAJDXS010000083.1, on the reverse strand, counting down.
TCCCACCCGAGCCGGCCTTCGTCCACGAGCATCCCCAGGGTGGCCGACGTGAACGCCTTCGAGGTCGATCCCACCGCGAAAAGGGTGTGCTCGTCGACCGGCTCACCCGTCGTGACGTCCCGCACCCCGTAACCGCGCTCGTACACCGTGCGCCCGTCGTGAACCACCGCGATCGCCAGCCCGGGGACCTCCCAGGCCTCCATCGCAGCGGTGATGTAATCGTCGAGGCCGCCGAGCGGAGCGGGCTGGGCGGTCGCATCGGCCGGGCCGAACGCACCGACCAGCGCAAAGGCGGCAAGACATGTAAGCCCAACCTTACATTTTGTAATGCAGTCTTTACGCATGTGACTCCCAGCCTTACCCCCGGTTGAACACGAAGTAGTCATGGATCGCTCGCGCGATCTGCGCGATCACCGCTTCCCGGTCGGGGATCGACACCTCCGACTCCTTCACGTAGACGACCGCCACGACATGTCCGGCGCCGTCCGGCAGATCGATGATCCCGACGTCGTTGGTCGTCTGCCCGATGGTGCCGGTCTTGTGCGCGACCTCGGTCCCTGCCGGCAGCACGCCCTTCAGGCGTCCCTCGCCGGTCTGGCACCGGTACATGATGTCGATGAGCAGCGCCGAACGCTCCTCCGACAGGATGTCGCGGTTCCAGATCTGCTGCAGCAGCGTCGACATGGCCGCCGGCGTGGACGTGTCGCGCGGGTCGGAGTTGAAGTTGGTGTTGTTGGCCGCGGTGCTCGCGTCCGTCCGTGGCGCCCGCAGCACGACCTCGTAGTCTTCCGGGTCGATCTTGTTGTCCTCGCTGACCTCCGCGGCACCCAACCAGTTGGCGATGAGCGCCCAGGTGGGGCGGTCGACCCGGATCCCCTCGACCCCGACCTCGTGCATCCGGGCGGTCACGGCCTGCGAGCCGCCCGCGGTCGCCATCAGGACATCGGTCGCGATGTTGTCGCTGATCTGCAGCATCAACTCCAGCAGGTTGTGCACCGAGATCTGCAGCCCCGGGTCGTCCAGCAGGTCGCTGATCGCGCTCGATGTCGTGTAGACGTCGCCCTGGTCAATCTCGATCAGGTCGTAGAGCCCGAGTTCGCCGCGGTCCACCATGGAGAGGATCTGCACCGCGATCGGCACCTTGTAGGTGCTTGCCATCGGGAAGCCTTCGTCGCCGTTCAGCGTAACCCCGCGGCCCGTCTCGAGGTGGTACGCCGCGACGCCGACCCGGCCCCGCGCCTGTTCGGCGAGCCGGGCGACTTCCCCAGCGAGGTGCGCCAGGCCGGGATCTTCGCCCTGCACCTGAATGTCCTGCGCGGCAGCGTCGCTCACGGGGAGACGACAGCCGAAGAGTCCGAGTACTACGAGTGACCAGAGAAGCAGCCATTGTGGCCGACAGCGAGAAGCACGCATGGGAACCTCCGATGAGCGTTGCGAGGGATCGCGGTCTCGGCAGCAACAGTAAACCGGGCGCATAGCGCACGCCACCTGAAACCGGGACCCCATTCGGAGGCGGGAATGAGCCGGCTGGGGGTCGAACCCAGGACCTACGGATTAAAAGTCCGTTGCTCTACCAACTGAGCTACCGGCTCGCCCGAAAAGTAACGCGCTTCAACCCGCTGCGGGGTCTTCCTCCAGGGGGAGTTCGAGCTGGAGCAGGCCGAAGCTGGTTCGGTGATGGGGCGTCAGCCCGCGCTCGCGCACGGCATCGCGATGCTGCCGCGTCGCATAGCCCATGTTCCGCTCCCATCCGTAGCCGGGATACCTGCCCGCCAGCCGCGCCATCAGGCGGTCGCGGCACACCTTGGCCACGATCGAGGCGCAGGCTATCGAATGGACCAGGCCGTCGCCGCCCACCACCGAATCGTGTTCCCACTCCAGGTCGCGCACCGGCAGCCCGTCGACCACCACGTGGTCCGGCGCGACCGGCAGACGGCGCAGCGCCCGGTTCATCGCACGGGCCGTGGCACGCAGGATGTTTATCCGGTCGATCTCGCGCGCCGACGCTGCCCCGATCGCCACAGCGGCGGCCCGCTCCCGGATCTCGCGCGCCAGCTCGGTTCGCCCCGCCGGCGTCAGCGTCTTGGAATCGGCCGCCCCCTCGATCCGCACACCCTCGGGGAGAACCACCGCGGCCGCCACCACCGGCCCCGCGAGCGGTCCCCGTCCGACCTCGTCCACCCCGGCAACGCGGGCAATGCCGCGGCCCCACAGGTGGCGTTCGTACTCAAGCGGGTCGCGTTCGCCTTCGAGCGGGTCGCGTTCGCTTTCGCGCGAATCAACAGGTTGGTCAGGGGCTGACACGGGCCCCCCGGGGCGAGCCTGACAGTCGCGGGCCTCTAGTTGGGCCGCGGCGTCCGCTTCTCCTTGATCCGGGCCGCTTTGCCTCGCAGGCCTCTCAGGTAGTACAGCTTGGCGCGCCGCACCCGGCCGCGCCGGACGATCTCGACTCCGCCGACCGTCGGCGCATTCACCGGGAAGACGCGCTCCACCCCGATCCCGCCGGAGATCTTGCGCACGGTGAACGTCTCGCCCATGCCGGAGCCCCGGCGCCCCAGGCAGACGCCCTGGAAGACCTGGATACGCTCCTTCTGCCCTTCGCGGACCCGGTAGAGCACCTTGATCGTGTCGCCGGGCGCAAAGTCGGGCAGGTCGTTCCGGGCGTGTTCCATATCGAGTTGATGGAGGATATCCGCCATGACCTGCTCCTCGTCTCGGCCGTTACCATTTCGCCACAGTGTGATCGACAGCCTTCAAATGTAGACTGAAGGGCGCCGCCGTGGAAGTGTGCGACTCAACCCTCGCGCCGCTTCCGGGTCAGCCGCTCCGACTCCGCTCGCTGCCACTCCTCGATGCGGCGGTGGTCCCCGCTGCGCAGCACCTCGGGAACCCGCATTCCGCGGTACTCGGCCGGGCGCGTATAGGACGGCGCAGAGACCGCCTCTCCCTCGTAGAACGAGTCGCCCGACGCCGATTCGTGGTCGCCCAGCGCGCCGGGTAACAGCCGGACTACCGCGTCGGCAACCGTGAGCGCGCCGATCTCGCCCCCGGACACGACAAAGTCGCCGATCGATACCTCCTCGGTCGCGAGGCGGTCGGCGACCCGCTGGTCCACGTCCTTGTAGTGTCCGCAGAGGAGGGTGACCTCGCTCTCCAGGGACAGCCTCACCGCATCGTCGTGCCGGAAACGCGGGCCGCGGGCGGAGAGGAGGACGATCGGTCCCGCGGGGCGCAGGTCGTCCATGGCCTCGAAGAAGGGCTCGGGCTTCATGACCATCCCCGCGCCGCCGCCGTAGGGCGCGTCATCGACCGTGCGGTGACGGTCGTGGGTGTAGTCGCGCAGGTCGATCACGCGGTACTCGACCAGGCCGGCGCGGGCCGCGCGGCCCGGGATGCTCGCCGCGAGCGGGGCCGCGAAGAACTCGGGGAAGATCGTGACGATGTTGATTCGGATCATGCGTCCGGTCCGGGCTCGGGTTCGAGGAAGCCGGGCGGCAGCTCGACCACGATCCGGCGCCGTTCGCGGTCGAAGTCCACGACGATCTCGCGGCTGAACGGAATCATGACCTCGCCCGCCGGGCCCACCACCTGCAGGAGGTCGGACGGTTTCACGGGGAAGACCTCGGCGACCTCGCCGAGCAGCCGGCCTTCGCCTGTCGCGACCGTGGCGCCCAGGAGTTCGTGGTAGAAGACCTCGCCTTCCGCGAGGTCGTCGATGGCGTCGAAGGGGCGCAGCAGGTAGAGCCCGCGCAGGCGGTCGGCGCTGGTGCGGTCGTCGACGCCCGCGAACTTGACCAGGAAGCCGCGCCGGTAGGGCCGCACCTCGTCGATGGTGAGCGCGGGAAGAGCCTCCGACGGCCGCTCGGCGGCATCGTCGCCGGGGAGGTGAACGATCCCGGGAGCGAAGTGGCTCTCGGGGTAGTCGGTGAGCGGCCAGGCGAAGAGCTCCCCCTTCGTACCGTGGGCCTTGTTGAGGTGGCCGACGACCAAGAAGGGAGGATGACCCTCCGGCATCGCCGCGGTGGCGCGGACGCTACTCGGCCTCGGCTGCCGGCTCGGGCTCGCCGGCGGGCTCGGGCTCGTCGGCGGGCTCGGCCTCCGCGACGGACTCAGCCTCCGCGGCGGGCTCGACCTCTGCGGCGGCCTCTGCCGCGCCCGTGTCGTCGCCAGGCGAGGCTTCGGCGGCCGGTTCCGAATCGGCGGCTTCCTCCGGAGCAGCTGCAGACGACGCGGCCGTGTCGTCCGAACCGGATGCCGGCGCCACGAGCGCGACACTCTCATCCCCTCCGGAACGGGCCTTTGTGACGAGGTTCCCGACCGTCGGTGAAGTGATCGCGCCTTCGCCGAGCCAGTAGTCCACCCGCTCGAGGTCGACCCTCAGAAGGGCCGGTTCGGGGATCGGATTGTAGTAGCCGAGGTTCTCGACGAAGCGGCCGTCGCGCGGGGAGCGGCTGTCGGCCACGACGATGCGGTAGTGTGGCTGCTTCTTCTTCCCCATGCGCCGGAGGCGGATCTTTACGGACATCGGTTTCTCTCGTTCTCGCTCGTTTCGGGGTTCAGGGTGCTGTTGTCATGGTGTGAGGGAGGGCATGACTCCTGAAGGCATCAGCCCTTTCATTCGCTTCATCATCTTTTCCATCTCGGCGAACCGCTTCATGAGGCGGTTCACCTCGGCCACGGGCCGGCCGCTTCCGCGGGCGATCCGTTTCCTGCGCGACCCGTTCAGGATCTCGGGACGGCGGCGTTCGTCGGGCGTCATCGACAGGATGATCGCCTCGATGTGCTTCATCCGCTTCGGGTCCACGTCGTCCGCCGACAGGCCCCGGGGCATCCCGGGGACCATCTTCAGCAGCTGATCCAGCGGTCCCATCTTCTGGACCTGCCGCATGGCGACGAGGAAGTCCTCCAGGGTGAACCGGCCCCGGCCGAGGACCTTCTCCTGCATGGCCGCGGCCTGCCCCGCGTCCACCACGGCCTGCGCCCGCTCCACCAGCCCGACCACATCGCCCTTCTGGAGGATGCGGCCCGCGATCCGCCGCGGGTCGACGGCTTCCAGGGCGTCGAGCCCCTCGCCCGTGCCGACGAACTTCATCGGCTTGCCGGTCACGCCGTGGATCGAGAGCGCCGCCCCGCCGCGCGCGTCGCCGTCCATCTTGGCGAGGACGAAACCCGTCACGCCCAGCTTGCGGTCGAAGCCCTCGGCGATGCGCACCGCCTCCTGCCCGGTCATCGCGTCGGCCACGAGGAGGATTTCCCGCGGGTCGAGCGCCTTCCTGATGCGCGCCAGCTCTTCCATGAGCGGCTCGTCGATCTGGAGTCGCCCGGCGGTGTCGACGATGAGCGCGTCCGCCTTCGTGCTGCGGGCCGCCCGGTGGCTCGCTTGTGCCACTTCCACCGGATCGGTGGCTCCCTCCTCGTGGTGAACCGGCACTCCGGCCCGCTTGCCCAGCACCCGCAGCTGACCCACCGCCGCCGGGCGATGGAGGTCGCACGCGGCCAGGAGCGGCCGCCTGCCCTGTCGGGCGAGCCGCTTCGCGAGCTTGGCGGCCGTCGAGGTCTTTCCGGAGCCCTGCAGGCCCACCAGCATGATGACGGTGGGCGGGGCCGGCGACCACGTCAGTTCGGTCTGGCCCTCACCGCCGATCAGGCGCGCCAGCTCGTCGTGCACGATCTTGACGATCTGCTGGCCCGGCGAAACGGACTTGAGCACCCGCTCGCCCATCGCCTTCTCGCTCACCCGGTTGAGGAAATCGCGCGTGACGCGGAAGTTCACGTCGGCCTCGAGGAGCGCGCGCCGCACCTCGCGGAGGCCGTCCCGGATCATGGGTTCGGTGAGGAGCCCGCGCTGGCGGAAACGCCCCAGAACCCCGTCCAGTTTCCTGCTCAGGTCTTCAAACATCCGGAGTCCGCGTTGAAGGCGGTACAGCTGTTAAAGCTAGTCATGAGGGAAACGAAGCTCAATGGAAGCGACGGTGGCGTCGCGGGGAGGGGGCGTTCATTCAGCTTCTGGAGCGCCGACCGAGCAGGTACCCGACGGCGAAGAAGCCTCCAGCCGAAAGCAAGTGTGTAACCAACAATGTGGCGACGTTTCGTTGCTCTTCTCCACCCCAGAACATCATGCCCAGGATCACCCCCATCACCGCAACGACGATGCCTACCACAACCCAAGTGATGTGCATCACATGAGTTAGCTGCCGGTTGCGGAACTCGTCATCGCGGCGCAGCCGGTCAGTGTGGAACTTGAACTGTCGCTCATCGGTGGCGTCCAGTCGGGCGAATCCTTCACGCATCGCTTCAACCGCGCGATCCCGGCTGGCGATGCGTTCCCGCTCCACCGCCACCATTTCTCCCCATATCTCGATCTGCGTATCCGCTGCAGGCTCCTGCGGGACCAGTTGTCCGCCGTTCTCTCCGGTCACAGGGAGGATATCCCTTCTCGATAGACCGCGCGCGCCGAATCCCGAGATCCGGGTAGTACACCTGCGTCAGCGATGTCGGCAAAGAACTCCATCGCCATTGTCAGAGAAACCGTGTAGACCCTGTACCCTCCATAGGGAGACCGGTCAACACGAGTCACCGCATCGTCGGCAACTGGTGTTGTCCGACGCTCGGTCGCTTCTCGGATAGCGTCATCCCAAGTCGCGCAGTGAGAGTCAGGAATGAGCCGGGGCAGGATGTCTAGCCGCAACATATGGAGACTCCTTCCAGTCGGAGCTTGATTAGCAAAGGTAGGTTTGTCACCGGTACGCGTCCAACACCCACGCGACCGACCACCCTACGGAACACCGACTCTTCCGCTTCCTTCTCCCTACGGTGGTCGAGTCTCCAATACCAATACACCGCTCGCTCGGGCGGATCCATGGCCAGATGGGACAACGTGACTTGCTTGGCCCGCCGCATTTGCTCAAGGCTCCGTAATCACCTGGCTGCGGCGCGCACCCACCGACACCATCGCGATCGGCGTCCCGACCAGCTCCTCGATGCGGTGCAGGTAGGCGCGGGCATTGCGTGGAAGGTCGCTCAGCCGGCGGGCCTCGGTGGTCGGCGCCTGCCAGCCGGGGAGCGTCTCGTAGACGGGTTCGACCGCGTCCAGCTCCCAGGCGGTGGCCGGGAACGGGATGTCGGCCTCGCCTCGCAGGCGGTACCCGGTCGCGATCCTGATCTCGGGGAGGGTGTCGAGCACGTCCAGCTTGGTGACCGCGATCCCGGTCAGGCCATTGACGCGGGCGGCGTAGGCGCCCACTGCGGCGTCGAACCACCCGCAGCGCCGGGGCCGCCCCGTGGTCGCGCCAAACTCGCCGCCAAGCTCCCGCACGCGCTCGTCCATGGCCTCGTCGAAGGCGGTGGGGAGCGGGCCGTTGCCGACCCGCGTGGTGTACGCCTTCACCACGCCGATCACCGAGTCGATCGCGGTGGGGCCGATGCCCGCGCCCACCGCCGCGGCGCCCGCGGTGGTGTTGGACGACGTCACATACGGGTAGGTGCCGTGGTCCACATCCAGCGCCGTGCCCTGGGCCCCCTCGAGCAGCACCCGCTTCCCCGCCGCGAGAGCACGTGCGATCTCCCGCCCCACGTCGGTCGCGACCTCGGGAACACGGCCGGCCACCGCCATGGCCTCCTCGACCGTTCCGGCGCGCGCCTCGTCGGCCCTCAGATCACGCAGCCGGCGGCGCGCCCACTCGATGCCCCGCGCGACCCGCTCGGCCCCACGCCGACGGTCGAGCAGGTCGGCCACCCGCACCCCCCGCCGCCCCGTCTTGGCCTCGTACGCGGGACCGATGCCGCGCCCAGTCGTCCCGATCTTCCGCCGGGCGGCCTCCTCGGCAGCGTGGTCGAGCGCCATGTGATACGGGAACACCACGTGTGCGCGCGTGCTCAGCCCGATCCGGCCCCGCGGGTCCACGCCGCGCTCGGCCAGCCGGTCGATCTCGCCGAAGAACTGCACGAGGTCCACCACCACGCCGTTGCCCAGCAGGCACCGCTTCCCCGGGTGCAGGATGCCGGACGGCACCTGGTGCAGGATGAACTGCCGGTCGCCCAGGAGCACGGTATGCCCCGCGTTCGCCCCACCCTGGTAGCGCGCGATCACATGCGCGCCGCCCGCGAGCACGTCGACGACCTTCCCCTTCCCCTCGTCGCCCCACTGACACCCGACGACGACGGTGCAGGACCCCCTCAGCGCGGCTGTGTTCAATCCGCCATCCGTCACGCGTGCGCCAGCGCGCTGCGAACCTGCAAGCCGGCTCTGCCCAGACACGCCACGACCTCCCCGTGGCGGGCTTCCGCCAGCGGCCTCAACGGCGGCCGCGGCACGCCGCCGTGGTATCCGAGCAGATCCAAGGCGTACTTGACCCCGGCCACACCCATGCCGCCGACCACCGCGTTGTGCAGCGCCCCGATCCGCTTCTGCAGCGCCCCCGCGGAGGCCATCTCCCCGGCGGCGAAGTGCTCAGATACCCGCGCGCACTCGCGGGGTGCCAGGTTCGCCACACCCAGGATGCCGCCCACTGCGCCGATCTCCAGCGACGCGTAGAGCAGCGCCCCGCTCCCGACCAGCACCTGGAAGCCGCGCTGCGTGTGGGTGACGAGTTCGGCCACGGTCTCCAGCTTCCCGCGCGAGTCCTTGATTCCGATGATGTTTCCGTGGGTCGACAACTCGGCGATCAGCCCCGTGGGAAAGTCCAGCGTGCTGAAGCGCGTTGGCACCTGGTAGAGGATCACCGGAACCTCCGACGCGTCTGCCACGGCGACGTAGTGGTCGCGCACCACGGCCGGCGTCATCGCCCCCTTGTAGAACGCGGGCGGCTGCACCAGCACCGCGTCCGCACCCCGCGCGACCGCCATCCGCGTCAGCCGCAGCGTCGTGCGCAACGATTCGGCGCCGGTCCCCGCGACCATCAGCATGCCGTCCGGCAGCACCCCCCGCACCACCTCCCACGACCGCTCGCGCTCGGCCTCGTCCAGGTACACGGCCTCGCCGGTCGAGCCGCCGATCACCATGCCGCGCACGCCACTGCGCGCCCACCTGCCCACGTTGTCCCGCAGCGCCACCACGTCCACCTCGCCCGTCACCGGGTCGAAGGGCGTGGTGGTGGGGATCATCACTCCGCCGATGTCGAGAGGGGTCGCACTCATTCCAGCGTCACACCTTTGTTCCGAGTCGTCATTTCGCACCGCGGGTCCGCCGCCCGGGCGGGAAGATACCCATCTTCTCGCGCGCCAGCCCCAGCGTCTCGCCCGCCATCGCCCGCGCCCGCGCGGCCATCTCCATGATCCGCCCGTCCAGGTCCGGCTCACGGCGCAGTACATCGGCCCGCCGGTCGCGCATCTCCGAAGTCAGAGCCACCAGCGCATCCGCCGTCCGGCCCTTCAGGTCCACATAGCGAAGAGTACCGGCAAAGTAGTCCGCGCGCATCTGCCGGGCATCGTCCTCCTCGCCGCAGGCCGCCAGCAGCGTCAGCAGGTTCTCGATCCCGGGGCTGACCTCGCCGCTCGGCGTCACCCCCGAATCCGTCACCGCGGAGCGGATCTTCTTCCGCACCGACGCCTCCTCCTCGAAGAGCCCGATGTAGTGCCGCGGCCCCAGGCTCTTGCTCATCTTCCGCGTAGGATCGGCGGTCGACATCACCTTGGGCACCTGCGTCAGCAGCGTCTCGGGCTCCGGAAACACGAACCCGAACCGGCTGTTGAAGCGCCGCGCGATCCCCCGGCTCAGCTCGAGGTGCTGCGCCTGGTCCTGCCCCACCGGCACGCAACCCGCCCGATACGCCAGGATGTCGGCCGCCTGCAGCACCGGATAGAAGAGCAGCCCGGCCGAGACGAACGTCCCGTCGTCGTCGGAGTCGCCGCCCCTGAGCAGCACCGACTTCTCCTTGAACTGCGTCATGCGGCTCAGGTCGCCGAGCGAGGTCAGCGTCGCCAGCAGCCAGCACAGCTCGGTCTGCTCGGGCACGGTGGACTGGATGTACACGGTGGTCCGATCGGGGTCGATCCCGGCCGCCAGCAGGCTTACGAACATCTCCCGAGACGCGTGCTTCAGATCTCCCCCCGCATCGGGCGACGTCAGCGCGTGCAGGTCCACGACGCAGTAGACGCACTCGCGCTCGTACTGGAGCCGCGCCCAGTTCTTCACCGCGCCGAAGTAGTTGCCGATGGTCATCACGGCGGTCGGCTGGATGCCTGAATAGACGAGCGAAGGACGGGTCATGGGCGCGGACGGGTTCTGAAGGCGCAGGCTGTTACAGGGGCGAACGAGGGCTGCTTCGGAGCACAGCCAAGGTAACTTAGCGTAGCCCGCGCCTCAGTTCGACCCTTTTGTCGGGGTTGTCAGGGCGACGACCCGGGCGCGGCCGACTCCCCGCAACGGACTCCATGTCATGAGCGAACACGAGCCTGCAGGAAGCACCGCCGTGACGCCAGCGGCGACCACCCCGACCGGTGGCAACCACGCCGACTCCATCGAGCAGTTCCTCGCCACGGCCACCGAAGCCGCGCGTGCCGCCGCCCGGATCCACCGGGACGCGGCCCGCGAGGGAGGCCACCGCCGCACTGGCGCCAAGACCATGCACAACGACTTCGTCACCGACGTCGACATGGCCGCCCAGGACGCCGCCCTGGCCGTGATCCGCGCACGGCACCCCCACCATGCGATCATGGCCGAAGAGGAAGGCGGCGAGCACGCCGGAGCACCCGACGCGGGATACATCTGGCTCGTCGACCCCCTCGACGGCACCACGAACTACATGCACCGCCATCCATATCACGCGGCGTCGGTGGCCGTGTGGGACTCCCGCGGCCCCCTCGCCGCCGCCGTCGACGCCCTGGCGCTGGGCAAGGTCTGGACCGCCGCCCGCGGCCGGGGCGCCAGCGAGAACGGCCAACCCGTCGCCGTCAGCCGCACCGCCGACCTGCGCGCCTTCCTGCTCGGCACCGGCTTCCCCTTCAAGGCGCACGACGTGATGGAGCCCTACCTGCGCCAGCTCGAGCGCGCGCTGCGCCGCACATCCGGCGTGCGCCGCACGGGGGCTGCCGCGATCGACCTCGCCTACGTCGCCAACGGCATCCTCGACGGTTTCTGGGAGGCCCGCCTGGCGCCGTGGGACTTCGGCGCCGGCGTGCTGCTGGTCACCGAGGCCGGCGGCGCGGTCGAGCGCGTCGAGGGCGGCGCGATCGGCCCGGCCGCCGGTTCGGTGATCGCGGCGAATTCGGCGGCGGCGCTGGAGCGGCTGCGGGAGATGCTCGGGGCGTAGTCGGGGAACCCGCCGGTTCGCGTTCGGCTACGCCCGGGGCCGCTCACCTCCCCGCCCCGTCAGCGCGTTGAACAGCAGCTTGAAGGTGCCGTGCGTCTGGGCGCGGTGCTGGGCGCGGAAGCCGATCATGACGATCGTGCCCTCACCGTGGTCGACCGACACCATGGCCGCCTTGTTGGCGATGGCCTCTTCGCCCAGCAGCCAGCCGCTCTGCAGGATGTCGCGGTCGATATAGGTGACGACGCGCCGCACGTCGGAACTGCGCGCCCCGGGCTGCGTCTCGTAGACCTGGCCGCCAGCGAGATAGGTCGCCAGGGCGTCGCCGGGCATGCCGTAGCCGAACGGGCTCGACGTGTCGACCGTCACCTTCAGGGTGGAGCCGGGGGCCCAGAACTCGTTGCCCCACATGCCCGCGACGGCGTTGCGCACGGGCACGTCGAACTCGTCGAGGACCAGCTCGCCCGCCTGGGCGAAGGTGACGAGCGTGCCGCCGTTGCGCACGAAGGCGTCCAGTGCAGCGACGCCCTCCTCGCCGAACCCGCTGCGGTATTCGGGCGGCGTGCCGGCGGGATCGGGCCCACGGCCGCCGGCCGGGCTCCCTGTGGGCCCGAGCATCATCTGCTTCGAGTCGTTGGGGAGAATGATCACGTCCCAGCGCTCGTGCAGGTCGCCGGCCAGGATGTCCGGGTCGAAGAGGCTCGTGTATTCGAAGTCGAAGTCTTCCAGCAGCCAGCGCGTCCACCCTTCGTCCATGTTGCCGTTGTAGTAGCGCTGGTACATGCCGATGCGCTGCCGGGTGAGCGGGTGGCTGATGCCGGACGCGTCGCCGTCGAGCGCGGCGAAGTCGACGCCGGTGGCCGCCGCGATTTCGGCGATGGCGTCGGCGGACGTGCCCGCGTCGACCACGAAGTCGCCGCGCTTCGCCCCCGCGCCGTCCTCGGTGACGCGGCGCACCGATGCGCCGGCCGTGAAGAGGTGGTTGACCGCCTTGAAGGCGTCGTTGAGGGTGCCGTCGATCCGGTATCCGTCCGGGGCGGATGAGGCAACCATTCCCGCAGGCTCGACGGGGCCGGATACCACCGTCAGGGGTGCCTCGATCGCCGTGCCGACGGGGTCGACCCTCACCCCCATGAACTCCGCGATCACATCGGCCGACATGTCGTACGGGCGGATCGGGTCGCCGTCGCGGTTGCGGGTGTAGCTGTTGTCGGGGTAGTAGGTCTGGCCCAGCAGCCAGCGGATGACGCCGCGCTTCGGCTGGGCGAGCGACACCACGTAGGTGCCCTCGCCGTAGGCGCGGCCTTCGTGGGTGAAGTCGGCGGGCGCGCGCTCGATGGTGATGCCCTGCAGGAGCAGCTTGTCGACCATCTTGGCCATGGTGAGCGGGTCGTGCTGGGCCGCGGGGATCACGTACGCCTTGATGTCGCCCTCCAGGCCGCGCGCGATCTGGCGGCTGGACTTGTTGTAGGCGTTGCGGAGCACGGTCGCGCGGTTCTTCGCCGCGATCTCGAGCGGCGAGAAGGTCGCGACGATCTGGCGCTCCACGATGTCGCGCACGCGCCACCAGCCGCCCGGCCACGGGTTCGGGAAGGTCGTCTGGGCCTCGTACTCGGGGAGCTGGCGCGAGCCCTGCAACTGGTCCGGGTGGACGTAGAGCGGTGTCGCGAGGCGGGCGCTGGCCGACTCGGTGAGCATCCCCGCGATGTTGTGGAACGGCGTGATCCAGTGGAACCCGAAGTGCCCCCAGCCCGAGTAGATCGCGGCGTTGACCGTGCCCTGGAAGCCGGCCTCCTCCATGCGGTAGGCCATGTGCGCGCCGTACCACGACATCTCGCGCCACACCAGCGGGTCGCCTTCCGGACGGATCGGCTCGGCGTAGGGCGGCAGGTAGATGCGGGCGGTGTACGCGCCCATCTGGTGGTGGTCGATGAACGCCTGGGGGATCCACTCGCGGAACATGATCTCGGCCCCGTAGCGCGACTCGACCGTGTTCTGCATGAAGGCGTCGCGGTTGTTGTCGTGCCCGATGTAGTGGTGGTAGAGCTCGGGCGGACTCGCGCCCTCGTACTCGGTGCCGACCCAGCGGTCGTACCACTCGTTGACGATGCCGACCCCGTCGGGATTGAAGGCTGGGATGAGGATCGAGATCGTGTTGTCGAGGATCTCGTGGATCTCTTCGTCGTCGCGGGTGGCGAAGAGGTACATGATCTCGGCCGGCGACTGGGCGCCGGCGACCTCGGTGGAGTGGAGCGCGTAGGACTGCACGAAGACGACCTTGCCGTTGGCGATGGCGTCGTCGATGGCCGCCTGGCTGTGGCCGCGCGGGTCCTGCAGTACCGCGTTCATGCGCTTGTAGTCGTCGAGACGGGCCAGGTTGGCGGGCGACGAGACGAAGATCGAGAGGAAGGGCTCGCCGAGGGTGGACGGGCCCATGTGCACGACCTGCACGCGGTCGCTGGCGGCGTCGATCAGCTCGTAGTACTCGACGAGCCTGTCCCAGCGCGCGAGCTTGCGGTCCGCGCCCATCTTGTGGCCGAAGAACTCCTCGGGGGTGGGGATCGGAGCGGCGGCGGGGGTCTGCGCGGCTGCAGGGGTCGAGGCGAGCGTCGGGCCCGAAAGGAACAGGGCGAGGGCGCAGGCGGAGGCGGCGAAGATTCGGGGCATGCGTCGGGTCATCACACTCGGGTCCTGGATTCTGGGGGTGTGGGTCTTGATGGGGGATTATGGGGCCGCATGAGCACCCGGGCGCAAGTGTCCCATCCGAGCATGCTCTTGTCCCTGGTGGTTTCTGCGGGACCATGCTCCGGAGCCCGGTGGATGGCCAGTCGCAACACGGAACGTCGACTTATATTAAGTTTAGCGATATTATTGTGAAGACATAACCTGACGAAACTCGGTATAAATGGTGACCCAATGGACCCTGTCCTGAACCCCTACTCGCCCGGTGCCGGGATGCCACCGCCAGAACTGGCCGGACGTGCGGACATCCTGGGCAAAGTGGAGGTCGCTCTCGGCCGGACCAGGATCTGTAGACCCACGAAGAGCGTGATGCTCCTGGGGCTTCGCGGTGTCGGCAAGACGGTACTGTTGCTCAGAATGCGGGGGCTGGCGGAAGCACAGGGTCTTCTCGTAGCGCAGGTGGAGGCCCCCGAATCCCGATCTCTTCCAGCCCTTCTCGCCCCCGGGATCCGTCGGACACTCATTCAGTTGGCCAAGCGGTCCAGGGCTCGTCACCTCTCACGCCGCGCGCTCCGTGCTCTGGCTGGTTTCGCCGGCGCGCTCAAGGTGAAGTTTCACGATATCGAGGTGGGCCTGGACCTGGATCCGGAGCCTGGCCTCGCTGACAACGGCGACCTGGAACTCGACCTGCAGGAGCTGCTGGAGAGCGTCGGGCTGGCCTGTCGGAGCGCCGAAACCGGTCTTGTCATGATCGTGGACGAACTTCAGTATGTGGCCGAGAAGGAGTTGGCCGCGCTGATCGTCGCGTTGCACAGGACGGCGCAGCGTCAGTTGCCGGTCATCCTCCTGGGCGCGGGCCTGCCGCAGCTTCGCGGGCGGTTGGGCCGAGCCAAGTCATACGCGGAGCGGCTCTTCGATTTTCCCGATGTGGGACCGCTCTCTCCAGGCGCAGCAGCTGAGGCAATCGGCCGGCCGGCGGCAGCGCTGGGCATCGAGTACGAGGAGGAAGCGATCTCGCTGATCTTCCGGGAGTCCGAAGGCTACCCGTACTTCCTCCAGGAATGGGGGCGACACGTATGGAACCAGGCTGACAGCTCTCCGATCACGCCCCGCGACGTGGCGTCCGCCGCTCCCGAGACCATGGCCACCCTGGACGAGAGCTTCTTCATGGTGCGCTTCGACCGTCTGACCCCTTCCGAGAAGCGCTACCTGCGCGCGATGGCCGAACTCGGCGCCGGGCCGCACCGCTCCGGGGACATCGCTTCGCGACTTGGCCGGGCGGTGACGTCGCTCGGCCCACTGCGTGCGCAACTGATCTCCAAAGGCATGGTGTGGAGCCCCGGCCACGGTGAGACCGCCTTTACCGTGCCACGCTTCGACGGGTTCATGCGCCGGATCATGCCTGACGCCGTGTGGCGCTAGGATATCCCCCTGCGCGCACATTTGTCCCATCCGAGCATGCTCTTGTCCCTGGTGGTTTCTGCGGGACCATGCGGTCAGCCTCCCGCCCCTGCCGGCGCCCTCCCCGCAGGCACCACGCTCCAGCTTGAACACCCCCCGGCCCACCGCTACGTTTCACCCATGAGACCGCCCCTGGCACCCCTTTTCTGCACATTCCTGCTCGCGGTCTCTGTCGGCACCATCCAGGCGCAGGGAAGAACCACCGACCTGATCCTCGGGGCCGGCGCGACCATGGCCTTCGCGACGGAAGAGGAAGCCACGGAAAGCCGCGTCGGACTGAATGCCGCGGCGGGGTTGTCCCTGCGGGTGGTCGACGCGATCGGACTGCGAGTGGAAGCCGGCTACATCCAGAAGGGCGCGGGGTCGGAGATCAATGAGGACGGCGCGACCGGACAGTTGAACATCGAGGTGGACTATGCCGTGCTGCGTGGTCTGCTCGAGATCGGCGGCGACCTCCACCTTCTCGGCGGCGCGACCGTGGGGCGCGACTTGCGATGCAATGTGGCCTTCGACGTTTCGGCCGCAGGGATCGACCTGTCGAGCGACCGGAGCTGCGACGAGATGAATATCGAAACGAACGACGATCTGGGGGTCACCGTCGGGGCGGGCTACGACGCAGGTCTCGTCGGCCTCACGCTGCTGGTCACCGAGGGCCTGAGCGAGATCTTCGCCGACGACGACGCGCCTCCCGGCCGCAACCGCACCGTCTCGCTCGTAGGGTCCATTCGCATCCCGCTTTCCGGATAGCTGCTCCCGGGCGGGCGCAACCCTACCGCCCCGCCGCCGCCCTCCCCGCGCTCACGGCGGCCGCGTCGTTCACGATGAACATGCGGAAGCCCTGACCGATCCGTTCGGCGATGTCGTCGACGCCGGCGGTGATGCCGCACGGCACCTCGTGGGCCTGGCACGCCGCCAGCACGGTCTGGATCGCGGCCTCCACCGCTTCCATGTCGCCCTCGTAGGAGCGGCGCAGGTCGCCCGGCCCGGCGAAGACGACGCTCACGCCCGGCGTCGCGACGATATCGTCGGCGCGCTCGACCCCGCTACGGTCCTCGATGATCAGGATGCTGAGCAGCGAGCCCGCCTGGTTGCCGGGCCAGAGCTCGTCGCCCATGGCCGAGACAGCCACGGCGGCGTCCGCGCTCGATTCCACGTGCGGGAACACGATCGCCGCAACGCCCGCGTCGAGCGCCGTGGCTACGTTGGCCCGCGCCGCGTCCTCGCCGTCACGGATCGGCGGCACGCGGAGGATCAGGGGATGCGGCGCCTCGGCCCCCGACCCTTCAGCGACCCCCGCCATGTAAAGTTCAGTTGTCATTATGTCAAATGGACCTGACTCCAGCGAGTAGAACACGAAGTCGAGTTCGCGGTTCTGGCCCATGAGCGCGCCCTGTTCGCGGATCGTCGGGCCGGAGAAGGTCCCGAAGACGGCCTGGCGGTCGGCGAGGAGCGCAGCCAGGGCCGAGGCGTCCGTGGGCGCGGCGGGAGTCGCGGTGGCCGCGGGTGCGTCGGTCGCGGCATCCGCCTCGCTGCCCGAGGCGCCGGACTGCTCGGGGGCGGCGCAGCCCGCGACGACAAGCGCAGCCGCAACCACAGTGGCCAGGGAGAGCGACGGGGCGGAAATCGAGATCCGCGGCTTCATCGAAGACATGGCGTACAGCCTGGTCCGGGGGGGAGATATCGTGCCGGGGCCAAGTCTAGCGTGCGGACCCGTGAAGCGACAGCGGCCGGGCGACGACGCCCGCACCCCGCACACCGGCACTCGCCCATCTGGTTCAGCCCGGCAAAGATGCGTACTTTTTCGCGCGAGAACGACCCGCCGACAATACCGTCACACTCGACACCAAGGGAGAAGACAACATGGTGAACGCAAGACAGCTGACCGCTGCGGCCCTCGCCGCCGCCGTCCTCGTGGCCGCGGCCGCCCAGACCGCCTCTGCGCAGAGCGCCGCGCACCGGCATATCGGGCACGTCGGAGACATGTTCAACGGCACGCCGGACAACGTCGGGCTCCTCGCGGCCGCCGAGGCCGAGGCCGAAGTCGCGGCCCAGCACGCCGGCCTCGCCGCCGGATCCGGGGATCTGGCCGGGATCCAGCGGCACATCGTACACGTGCTGCACGCGATCGATCCATCCACCTCCGAGAGGGGACCGGGCAGGGGCTACGGGCTCGTGAGGGCCGCCAACGGCTGCGCCCAGCACATCGGGATGGCCGGCGGGTCGGACGACGCGTCGGATGCGGTGAGGACGCACTCCAACCACGTCGGGACCGCTTGCCAGAACGTCGCGACATGGGGTGAGGGCATCGCCGGGAAGGCGGCGGAAGTGGCTGCGGCGACCGACATGGCAGCGGCCACGGCGCTTGCCGAAGAGATCTCGGCGATGGTCGACGCCATCGTCAACGGCACCGACGCCGATGGCGACGGCCGCGTCTCCTGGGGCGAGGGCGAAGGCGGCCTGGCGCAGGCGGCAACGCATCTTGGTCTCATGAAGCGGGCCGAGGGTCTGGGCTGAGGGCCTCGAAGGAAATCACATGAGAACTGAACGAACCATAAACACCGCACGGGGTGCGTCCGCGATTCTGGTGGCGGGCGCCGTATTGCTCAGCCTGGGCGCGTTCGAGTCCGGCACGCGCGGCGCTCCGGCTGCTCACGGCGCGCTCGAAGCAACGCGCACGCCTGCGGCAACCACGCCGATCGCGCTCCAGGACACCGTCAGCTTCGCCGACGACATCCTTCCGATCTTCCGTCAGCGGTGCGGCGAATGCCACGGCGCCGAGGACGAGAACGGTGAGGTGCGCACCGAGGTCAGCCTCAACCTCCTCGAGTACGAGAGGGTCATTGCCGGCTCGGAATTCGGTACGGTGGTGGAAGCCGGAGACCCGGCCAACAGCTTCCTCCTGGACATGATCATCGACGGCACCATGCCCGAGCAGGGCGACCCGGTGCCCGAGGAGGAAATCGCGCTGATCCGTGCCTGGATCGAGGCGGGCGCACCGAACAACTGACCTTCCGACCGCGGCGGGGCCGACAGCCCCCGGCTCAGGCCCTGCCGCGCCTCCTCAGCCACTCGACCGTCAGGAGCAGCAAGGCCGCAAAGGCGATCAGGAACGTCGCCACGGCCAGGATCGCGGGGCTGATCTGCTCGCGGATCCCCGACCACATCTGGCGGGGAATGGTGCGCTGGTCCACTCCGCCCATGAACAGCACCACCACCACCTCGTCGAACGAGACGGCGAAGGCGAACAGCGCGCCGGAGATCACCCCGGGCGCGATCAGCGGGAACTGCACCCTCCGGAAGGTGGTCCACGGCCCCGCGCCCAGACTCGCGGCGGCCCGCGTCAGGTTGGGGTCGTAGGCGGCCAGCGTCGCAGTGACGGTGACGACCACGAACGGCACACCCAGCGCCGCGTGCGCCAGGATGATCCCCAGGTGCGTCTGCCCCAGCCCGAGACCGGAGTAGAAGAAGAACATTCCGGCCGCCGCAATGATCACCGGCGTCACCATGGGCGAAATCAGAATCCCCATGATCGCCCTTCGCGCAGGCACCGCCGGGTTGGCCAGCCCGAGGGCGGCGAGAGTCCCCAGGACGGTGGCGATGACCGTGGCGCTCACCCCGATCACCATGCTGTTCACCAGACTCCCGGTCCAGGCCTCGTTTTCGATGATCTCGCGGTACCATCTGAGCGACCAGGCGTCGGGATCGAGGCGCAGCATCCCTTCGGTGAAGGTGAAGTAGGGTTCCGCGTTGAAGCTGAGGGGGACGATTACCAGAATGGGGGCCACCAGAAACACGAATACGAGCGTGCAGAATGCCAGGTAGGCCATGCGGCCGAGACCCGGTCGCGTGGCGGCCGTCATGGGCGCGGCCCCGAGGTCGCGGCGCCCCTGGCGGCCCCGGCTCCGGTGCAGCGGACGCCGGCCGTCATCCCAGCCCCATCCGCTCGACGCCCACGAGCCGGTCGTACAGCGCGTAGAGCACGAGCACACCCGCCAGCAGCACCCCGCCCAGCGCCGCCGCCAGCCCCCAGTTGAGCGACGTCTGCATGTGGTACGCGATCATGTTGGAGATGAGCTGGCCGTCGCTGCCCCCGACGAGCGCAGGGGTGATGTAGTAGCCGATCGCCAGGATGAAGACGAGCAGCGCCCCCGCCCCCACCCCCGGCAGCGACTGCGGCCAGTACACGCGCAGGAACGCCTGCAGCGGCGTGGCGCCGAGCGAGGCCGCCGCGTTCATGTGGGTCGAGGGGATCCCGCGCATCACGGAGTAGAGGGGCAGGACCATGAACGGGAGCAGCACGTGGGTCATGGCCACGATCGTCCCGGTCATGTTGTAGACCATGGCCAGCCGGCCGTCGTCGCTCACCAGTCCCGTGGCGACCAGGATGTCGTTGAGGACGCCCTGCGTCTGAAGCAGCACGATCCAGGCGGTGGTCCGCACCAGCAGCGAGGTCCAGAAGGGAACCAGCACCAGCACCAGCAGCAGGTTGGCGCGGTGGGGGGGCGAGCGCGCGATCAGGTGCGCGATCGGGTAGCCCAGCAGGAGGCACAGCAGGGTGATGACCCCGCCGACCATCAGCGTCCGCCAGAACAGCCGCAGGTAGATCCGCCGCTCCTCGGGCTGTGATGCCACCGAACCGTCGGGCAGACGCTGCAGGTCGACCGCGTTCAGGTAGTGGCGGGCCGTGAATCGCTCGCCGGTGGTGCGGATCGCGTGCCAGGTGGCGGGGTCGGCCCAGGCGTCGTCGATCGCGGTCATGGCCTCTCGCCAGGGTCCGCGGTCGAGGTCCTCCAGCTCGCGCGCGGTGCCGGTGACCACGCTGCGGAGTCCGCCCTGCACGCGATTGACCCGTCCGGCTACCTGGCCGACCGTGCGCTCCGCCGCCGCGCGCTCCAGTTCGCGGGCGGCTGCCGCGTAGACCGCCTCCGGCGGCGTCCCCGTTCCGTCCCAAGCCTCGAGCAGCGCCAGCGTCTCCGGCAGCGCGTCGGCCACCACGGGATCGTGGACGCTGCGCGTCAGCATCGTCGCCAACGGAGCGATGAAGGTCACCCCGATGAAGATCAGCAGGGGTGCGACGAGCCCCAGCGCACGGAGTTGTGCGCGGCGCTCGGGGGCGACAGGGACCTTCAACGCGCCAGCCAGGCGCTGAAACGCTCGTTGAGCTCGTCCTGGTGGTCCACCCACCAGGCCCAGTCGTAGCGTAGGGCACGCGCGGAGTTCGCGGGGCTCGCCGGCATGTGCGGCTCCATCTCCACCCCGGCGACCACGTGGGTTGTCACGAGCGGCATGCCCGACCTGCGCAGGGGCGAGTACGAGATCCGGCGGGCGATGCGCGCCAGCGACTCGGCGCTCGTGGAGAAGGCCACGTACTCCAGCGCCTCCGCGAGCCTGGGCGTCCCGGCGACGATCCCGACCTGGCCCACGTCCAGCAACTGCCCGTCCCACACGATCACGAACGGCTGGCTCTCGAGCACCTGCGCGTTGAAGATGCGGCCGTTGTAGGCAGTGGTCATGATCACTTCGCCGTCGGCCAGCATCTGCGGGGGCTGGGCGCCCGCCTCCCACCAGATCACCTCGTCCTTGATCGTCTCGAGCACGGCGAAGGCCCGGTCGAGCCCCTCGGGCGTGTCCAGCGTGGCGTACACCTGTTCGAGCGGCACGCCGTCGGCGATGAGCGCGAACTCAAGGTTGACCTGCGGCACGCGCCGCATCCCGCGGCGGCCGGGGAACGCCTCCAGGTCGAAGAAGTCGGCCATCGTCGCGGGCTTCGTGCCCGGGATGTTCTCGTCGTTATAGGCGTACACCGTCGACCAGTAGAGATTGCCGACACCGCACTCCGTCTGGCCCTCGGCCACGAAGTCCTCGGCCGCGGGAGTTCCGTCGGCGCCGGGGGGCAGCGAGTTGACGTCGATCGTTTCCAGCAGTCCCTCGTCGCACCCGCGTACCGCGTCGGCAATCTCGAGGTCGACCACGTCCCAGTGGATGTCGCCGATGTCGACCTGGGCCCGGATCTGTGCGAGGCCGCCGTTGTAGTCCTCGACTTCGATCCGGATTCCGGTCGCCTCGGTGAAGGGGATGTTGGCGCCCTCGTTGACCGCGCGACCGTAGGAGCCGCCCCAGGACACGGTGGTGATCGACCGGGGCGCGTCCGAACCGCACGCGGCGACGGAAACGGCGGCCAGGAGCGCGGGGACGATCGAGGTCGGCGGAAGTCTCATGGCGTGGTCCTCTCGTTGCCGGGGGGCGCCCGGTCAGGGATGCTCGTGGTCCAGGGCGCGGCAGTCGCTGACGGTCCACCCGATGCGAACGTCGTCGCCCTCGAGCAGGCCGCCGTGCCCCAGGACGTTCGGGATCGTGGCGATGAAGTCGTCACGGCCACACGCGGCCAGACGAATGCGCAGATGGTCGCCCAGGAAGGTCAGGTCCTCCACCCTGGCGCTCACTACGTTCCGGTAGCTGCCGGGTTCCGGGTTGATCGCGACGCGCTCGGGCCGGATGGACAGCGTGACATCGTCCCCTGCCTCGCAGGGCGCCACCTTCAGCGCGCGGATCTGCTCGCCCCCCGTTTCCACGTCGCACACGTCGCCGTCCAGCATCGCCGTGACGCGGCCGTGCAGCTGGTTGTTCTCGCCGATGAAACGGGCGACAAAGGCGCGCTCCGGCTCCTCGTACAGCCCCTCGGGCGCCGCGATCTGCTCCACGATGCCGCCCCGCAGCACCGCGATCCGGTCCGACATGACCATCGCCTCCTGCTGGTCGTGCGTGACGTAGACCACGGTCACGCCCAGAGTGCGGTGGATGCGCCGGATCTCGTACTGCATCTCCTCGCGCAGGCTGCGGTCGAGCGCTCCGAGGGGCTCGTCCATCAGCACCAGAGTGGGCTCGAAGACCAGCGCGCGCGCGATCGCTACACGCTGCTGCTGGCCGCCCGAGAGCTGCCCCGGCCGGCGGTCCGCGAAGCCTTCGAGGCGCACCAGCCGAAGCGCGCGATCGACCCGCCTGCCGCGCTCCGCAGCGTCCATGCCCCTCACCTCCAGCGGGAACGCCAGGTTCGCGCCCACGGTCATGTGGGGAAAGAGCGCGTAGTTCTGGAAGACCATCCCGATCCCGCGCTTGCGCGGCGGCAGGTCGTGGATCGGCCGCCCGTCGAGGAGGATCTCGCCGGCGGTGGGCACCTGGAACCCGGCCAGCATCATGAGGATCGTGGTCTTGCCCGATCCCGAAGGGCCGAGCAGCGTCACGAACTCGCCGGTGCGGATGCTCAGGTCGAGGTCCTCGACGACCAGGGTGCGTCCGTCGTAGCTCTTGGCCACGCCCCTGAACTCGACGTGGGCGGGGTCGACGTGGGCGGTGTCCCGGCGGGCCGTCACGATACCCCCGGCGGCATCGTGAGCAGCGCGGCGTAGAGGTCGATCGCGTACCAGAGGTTGGCGATGCGCAGGTTCTCGTCCGGGGCGTGCTGGTTGTTGTCGTGATTGGCCACCGGGACCACGATGGCGGGTTTGCCCGCGACGTCGGTGAAGAGGTAGAGCGGCAGCGTGCCGCCCATCCCCGGCGCGAGGACCAGCGAGCCGGGCCCGAAGGCGCGGTCGGCCGCGCGCGACGCCGCCCCGATCACCTGCTGCACGAAGGGATCCGCCATCTCCGTCCGGGCCGCCGGGTAGCCACCGCCGCCCGTCACCTTTGCGATGCGCGGGTAGCGGAGCCGCGTCTCCATGTCGGGATCCTCCGAGACGACGTGGAAGCCCTGCCGCTCAATGTGGTTCACGACGAGCTGGAGCAGGTGGGCGGGATCGTTGCCCTTGACCAGACGGATGCCGAGCGCGGCGACCGCGGTGTTGGGGATCACGTTGCGGGCCAGCGCGCCGGTGTTCCCGCTCGTCAGGCCGCGGATGTTCAGCGCGGGCAGCAGGAGCCGCTCGGCGATGGTTTCGGGCTGGCCCTCGGTCCACGCCAGGCCCAGTTCCTCACGGAGCAGGGGATCCACATCCGGGATCGATTCCAGCGCCGCCTGCTCCTCCTCGCCGATCGGTTCGGCGGTGTCGTACCAGCCCTCGACCAGCACGTTGCCGTCGGCGTCCTTCATCGAGGCGAGCAGGTGCGCCAGAATGCTCCCCGTGTCGGGCGTCCAGTTGCCGTAGTGGCCGGAGTGCAGATTGCGCGTGGCCCCGTAGACGGTCACCTCCATCCCCATCGCACCGCGCACCCCGAAGGTCAGCTGCGGTCGCCCGCTCTGGTGCGCTGGCCCGTCGCAGAAGAGCCAGATGTCGACCTCGTCGAGCCTCTCGGCCCGCATCTCCATGTAGCGTTCGAGATTGCGCGAGCCCGCCTCTTCCTCGCCGTCGAAGAAGAAGACCAGGTTGGAGGTGGGCGTCACGCCGCCATCGCGGAAGGCGTGCAGCACGGTCACGACCGCCGAGATCGGCGCCTTGTCGTCGCCGGCGGAGCGCGCGTATACGCGCCACTCGGGGTCGACCGCCTCGCCCGGCATGGGCATGGGGATGGGCTCGCCGCCCGCCTCCATCGAGGCCGAATAGAGCGTGGGCTCGAAGGGCGGGTGGGTCCAGTTGCGCGGGTCGACGGGCTGGCCGTCGTAGTGGACGTAGATGCCGAGGGTGCGGGTCGCGCCGGGCACGTTGAGTTCGCCGTAGACGAGCGGCGCCGCGCCGTCGATGGTGAGCAGCTCGGACTCGGCGCCCGCCTCGCGCAACAGGTCGCGGATGTAGACCGCGTTCCGCGTGATGTCCTCGGTGTCGCTGGCGCGGTTGGGGTAGGTGAGGAGCTCGGCGAAGTCGCGCACGATCCCGGCCTCGTGGGAGCGGCGGTAGGCCTGCGCGACATCGGCGCCGGACTGCGCGGCGAGGGGGATGGGAAGGAGGGCGGCGGCCGAAAGCAGCGCCGCGCGCGTGAAGCGTGCAGGAAGTGACATAGGCGTGGTCAGGGGTTCAGGAGGCCGCGGCGGCGAGCTCGTCCTCGATAAAACGGTCGATGTGGCTCTCGAGCACGGTCATCGGCAGCGATCCCGGTCCGAGCACGGCCTCGTGGAAGCGCCGCAGGTCGAAGTCGTCGCCCAGGGCGGCCTCCGCCTTGCGGCGCAGCGCCACGATGGCGCGCTTGCCCATCTGGTAGCCGAGCGCCTGCCCCGGCATGTCGGTCGAGTAGCGCAGCGACTCGCTCCGGATCTGGGTCTCGGAGTCGAAGATGTGGTCGCGCATGTACTGGCGGCCCTCCTCGAGCGTCCAGCCGAGCAGGTTCATGCCCGTGTCGACGACGAGCCGCGTGGCGACGAAGATCTCCATCATGTACGCGCCGTACTCGCTGAGCGGATCGTCGGCCAGGAAGCCCGAGTCGATCCCGAGGAAGGTCGAGTACATCCCCCAGCCCTCGGTGTAGGCGGTGTGCATGCCGTTGCGCCGGATGTCCGGCAGCGCCTCGTTGGCGTACTGGCGAGTGATGTGGAAGTGGTGCCCCGGGAAGAGCTCGTGGAGCGAGATGCCGGCGTACGTCAGCCAGCTGCGCTTGTCCAGGTCGGAGCCGTTGAAGTTGTAGTAGCCGACCGGATCGGTGGGGGTGGGCGGGTTGTAGTAGCCGAAGGTCTGGGAGCCCTCGAGGGCGGGGTCGAGGCGCCGGGCGCCGAAGGGGGCGTCGGGCCTGGTCGCGAAGAATTCGTCGGCGCGTTCGAAGAACCTGCGCGACGGCTCATCGAAGCGCTGCGCGACCTCCTCCACGGACTTGGGGAAGTAGTCCGGGTTGGTGGGGATGAAGCGCCTGAAATCGTCGATCGAGCCCGCGAAGCCGATCCGCTGCTGGATGGCGAGCATCTGCTCCTCGAGTTCCGCCACGTTCCGGAGCCCGATCTCGTGGATCTCTTCCGGCGTGATGTCCATGGTCGTGTGGTGGCGCACCAGGTAGCGGTAGGCCGCTTCCCCTCCGGGCTGGCGCGACAGGCCGACCTCGGGGGGCGCGGCGGCGCGGTAGGCGCCGTCGAGGAAGGCGGCGAGCCGTTCGAGCGCGGGGTTGATCTCGGCGTCGACGATGCGCTCGGCCTCGGCGAGGAAGGCGGCCGCTTCCGCACCCGTGTCCCCACCCTCGCCCTCCGCCCCGAGGCGGGCTTCCGCTACCGCGAAGGGACCGGTGGAAAACGGGGCGGTATTCGCACGAACAACCCCGACCACGGCATCCATGTTGGGCTGTGGAACGACGATTCCCCGCTCCAGCTGGCCGCGGGCGTGCGACTCCACGAAGCCGACCGCGTCCGAGACCTGGGAGAGCAGGTTCAGGTAAGTCTCGCGGCCCGCGGCATCGGCGACCGGCACCATGCCGAAGAGCTGGCGCAGGCCCCCGACCGCGGAGGAATAGGGGGTGAGGACGTTGGTGATCACCCAGTAGTGGTCCAGGCCCTCGATGGTCATCGACGCGCCGCGGTGGAGGACCTCCCAGGTGATGGTCTCGTCGGGGCTCAGGGCGCCCGTGTCGATCGCGGCGAGGCGGTCGAGGACGGTGCGGCTGAACTCGGCGTCGGCCTCGGCGCGATCGAGCGTGGGCATGGGGATGCGGTCGAGCGGCAGCCCTTCGCGGGCACGGGCGCGGAAATCGACCTCGAGCTGGCGCTGCCAGGCGTCCTCGGCGATGGCGGCGAGCTCGGCGCCTGGCGACGGTCCGGCGGTCTGGTCCTGCCCGGCGTCGGTGCAGGCGGCGGCCGCCATGCAGAGTGCGATACCGGCCAGGGACGGAGCGGGCTTGGTCATCATGAGATCGCCTCAGTTTCTGCGGCGGGAGGCCATTTCGCTTTTCAATTCGTCGACGCTGACGAGGCGGTGCTCGCCTTCGTCGTTCTGCAGGGTAATCGTTTCGCGGAAGATGTTGACGCTGACCACACGTTCGGGTCCGCGGGCGGTTCTCAGTATGCGACCTTCGCGCGGGAACCGGCGGCGCGCGTCGACGTAGCTCTCGTGCTCGTACATGAGGCAGCACATCAGGCGCCCGCAGCAGCCCGAAATCTGGGCCGGGTTGAGCGACAGGCTCTGGTCCTTGGCCAGCTGCAGGCTGACCGGCTTCAGCTCCGGGAGCCAGGTCGAGCAGCACAGTTCCCGCCCGCACCGCCCCACACCCCCCAGCAGCGCGGCCTCGTCGCGCACCCCGATCTGCTTGAGTTCGATGCGCGTGCGGAAGGCACGGGCCAGGTCGCGCACCAGCGCGCGGAAGTCCACCCTCTTCTCGGCGGTGAAGTACACGATGAGCTTCTTGCGGTCGAACTGCCACTCGGTCTCGGTCACCTTCATCCTGAGACCGTGGCGGGCCACGTACCTGCGCGTCTCGCGGCGCGCCCGCCTCTCGTCGTCCGTCTTGTGGCGGGCGCGGCTCACCTCGTCGGCGCCGGCCAGGCGGAGGATGCGTAGCGTCGGCGTGGGTGTCGCGCAGCCGCCAGACGACGAGCACTTGCGCTCGGCGATGTTGCCGACGGCGGTCACCTCGCCGAGGTCCTCGCCCCGGTCGGCCTGCACGATGACGCGGTCGCCCGGCGCCAGTTCGAGCGCGTCGAACCGGAAATAGCCGCGGCGAGTACCCTTGAAGCTGACCTCCGCGAAGCCGGGCACGTCAGCGCCCCGCGTCTGCCGGTGGCTCGTTCCAGGTGCCCATCGCCTCGTACTTGGCCCACCGGTTGGCAACGAGCGAGTCGGTGTCGTGTGCGTCGAGTTCGCCCAGGTGCCGGAGAATGGCGGCGGCCACGCTCGTCATCGTGGACTCCGGGTCGGCGTGCGCACCGCCCGGAGGTTCGGGGACGACCTCGTCCGCGACGCCCAGCTTCAGCAGGTCGGACGAGGTGAGGCGCAGGGCGCGCGCCGCCTCGGACCGCTTCTCCGCGGAGCGCCAGAGGATCGCCGCGCACCCCTCGGGCGAGATGACCGAGTAGACGGAGTGCTCCAGAAGCAGAATCCGGTCGGTGACTCCCAGCGCGAGCGCGCCTCCCGATCCGCCTTCGCCGATCACCACCGAGATCGTGGGCACCCTCAGGCGGGCCATCTCGCGGAGGTTGGTCGCGATCGCCTCGGCCTGGCCGCGCTCCTCGGCGCCGAAGCCGGGGTAGGCTCCCGGGGTGTCGATCAGCGTCACGACCGGCTTGCGGAACTTCTCGGCCATCTTCATCAGCCGGAGCGCCTTGCGGTAGCCCTCGGGGTGTGGCATCCCGAAGTTGCGCCGCAGGTTCTCCTTCATGTCGCGGCCCTTCTGGTGCCCGATGAGCATGACCGACCGTCCGTCGAGCCGCGCCCATCCGCCGACGATGGCTTCGTCGTCGCGGAAGCGCCGGTCGCCCTTGAGCTCGAACCAGTCGGTGAAGACGGCCTCGACGTAGTCCAGCGTGTAGGGGCGGCGCGGGTGGCGGGCCACCTGGACCTGCTCCATCGGGTCCAGGTTGCGGTAGGTCTCTTCCCGCAGCACGTCGAGCTTGGCAGAGAGCACCCGGAGTTCGTCGGAGACGTCCAGCCCCCGCTTGCCCGCCATTGCGCGCAGCCGCGCGATCTGGTCCTCTATCTCGACAATGTCGCGCTCGAATCCGAAATGCGCGGCAGATGACACGTCCGTGTTCTCCCTTAATATGTACTTCAGGCCGACGCGGCCGGTGCGTAAGCAGCCATCATAACGCCCCGAACCGCCCGCGCCTACCCCTTCAGCACCCAGCCATCGGGATCGATTCGGACATCGGCCGGCTCCCTGGGAACGCTGATTCGGAACATCTGTTCCCGTTCGGTCACCTCGATCATCTCGTCCTGGACGTCGCCGGGGGCCTCGCCCGGCACCACCCGCACCTGCAGCGGGAGTCGGAAGGTGGGCCAGTCGGCCGATTGCGTCTGGCGCACGGTCAGCACCACCTCGCTCCCGTCTCCTGACATCTCCCATTCGGATTCCAGCACCGGATACCCCGGCTGAAACACCCACTGGTCGAAGAACCAGTCGAGGGGCCGATCCGAGACATCCTCGAAGGCCTGCCGCAGGTCGTCGGTCAGAACGGTGCCGTAGGCATGCCGCTCGTAGTAGGCGCGCATGCCCTCGAAGAAGGTCTCGTCGCCGACCACGGCTCTGAGCATGTGGAGCACCCAGGCGCCCTTGGAGTAGTTGTTGACGTTGAGCAGGTCGAAGAGGTTCTCCGGCGGATCCGCGGGTACGATCGGACGGGCCGTGACGCCGGAGCGCAGGTAGGACTGGCGGCTCCGCTCCATTCGCTCGCGGAATTCGCCGATACCGTCCGCGGCCTCGAAGAACAGCGCGCCAAAGTAGGTAGCGAAGCCCTCGGAGAGCCACAGGTGGGTCCAGTCGGCCTCGGTGACCGAGTCCCCGAACCACTGGTGCGAAACCTCGTGGGCCACGGTGCCCTCGCCCAGGCGGCTCGCGGCGATCGCCCGCTCCGAGTAGAAGATCGCCGACGCGTTCTCCATGCCGCCAAAGCGGGTCGCCGACTGGACGTTGGCGAGCTTGGCGAACGGATAGGGACCGATCGTGCGGGTAAAGAAGTCGACCATCTCCGGAGCCCGGTCGAAGACCTGCCGGGCGAAGGCGACGTCCTCGGGATAGGCCCAGAAGGAGACGTCGATGCACCCGTCCGGGTCCGGGCTGGCGGGCGCGCTCCCGCAGGCCGCGCGCCCCAGCGACTCGACGGCGAAGTCGGCCGCGCCGACCACCATGGTGTAGGTGGGCTGCGGCACCTCCGATGCCCAGCGCCAGGTGTTCCTCCCTTCGCCGCCCCCCAGCGCATCGGCCTGTGCCGGGGCCGGGCTGCCCACGAGCGCCCCGTTCCCGATCACCTGCCACTCCGGGGGCGCGTGCACCGTGAGGCTCACGGTCGCCTTGTCGGTCGGATGATCGACCGAGGGGAGCCAGAAGCGGGCGCGGTTGGGCCAGTTGTCGGCAAACGCCACGGGGTCGCCGTGCACGTTGTCGCGGATGACGAAGCCGTCGTCGGGGGTGCCGAAGTACTCGACCACGACGTCGGTGTCAGCGTCTCCCTGCCCTCGGGGAAGGGTCACCGTGAGCTTGCCTCGGGCGTAGTCGTAGCGGGCCGGGCGACCGTCGGCGAGCACGGCACCGATGCCCATGCCCGTGAAATCCAGCGGCAGTTCGGCGGCACCGTTCGGACGCACGGTCAGTGTCGCGCGGCCCTGGATTTCGGGCGCCCCGAGTGACAGCTCGACATCGTAGTGGAGGACATCCGCCATGCCGCCGTACTCGCCGGGCGCGGCGGGAAGGCCGGCCTCGACGGGGAGCGGCTCGGGGCTGGTTCGGGCCGAGCCGCAGGCGGCGGTCGCGACCAGAGCGAGCAGCGCGGCGATTCGAGCAGGCATTTGCGGTACCGGGTTTCCGGGGGAATGATGCGGAAAGGGTACTACCCCAAGGACGGAGAGGAAAGCCATGACCGCAAGGCGCTGCGCAACCACGATCGTGACCGCTCTCTCGGCAGCTGTGGCGCCGCTGGCCGGCGCCCGCGGGCTGAAGGCGCAGGCCGGAGCACCCGCAGAGGCGGAGGCGCCGACGCGGATCGTCTTCGAAGGCGTCACGCTGATCGACGGTACGGGCGCGGGTCCGCAGTCGGACATGGCCATCGTTTTGGAGGGAGAGGAGATCGTCGCGGTCCTCCCTGCCGACGAGTTGGGCGATGAGCGGCGCGACGGTGCCGAGGTGGTGGATGGAAGCGCCTGGTTCGCCATCCCGGGCCTGATCGAGTCGCATACCCACGTGGCCACGATGGCGAACCGCGCACGGGCCGAGTTCATCCTGAACCGGTACCTCTACGGCGGCATCACCACCGCGCGGGACATGGCGGGCGATGTCCGCTCGCTCATGGACCTGCAGCGCGCCTCGCTGGTCAAGGAGATCGACGCGCCCGACCTGTACTTCTCGGCGCTCATGGCCGGCCCCGATTTCTTCACCGATCCGCGGACGGTCTCTTCGGCAGCCGGCGAGACGCCGGGCGCGGTAACGTGGATGCAGGCGGTCACCGGGGAGACCGACCTGGCGGAAGCGGTGACGCTGGCGCGCGGGACATGGGCAACCGGCATCAAGACCTATGCCGCGATCGATGGCGACCTGCTGGCGGCAATCGCAGGAGAGGCGCGCCGACAGGGCATCCCGGTGTGGGCGCATGTGCACGTCGGGCCGGCACGGGCACTGGAGGTCGCGCGCGCGGGGGTGCGCTCGATGTCCCATGTGTGCGATGTCGGGAGCGCGGCGATCCCCGACGACGTGTTCCGCGAGGGCCAGGAGGGGCTCCGCAGCGGGTTCGTCGATGTCGACCTCGACGACCCGGTTATCGATTCGGTGTTTGCAGTGATGAAACGGAACGGCACGGTCCTCGATGCGACGCTGCGGATCGTGGTCGAGATCGGGCAGCGCCGCATGGCGGCGATCGACACGGTCGGGGCGCGGCCCCCCGGGGAGGCTGGCGACAGCGCCCGTGCCCGCGCCGGCCCGGACCGTCCCCCCGCGCCACCCATCGACCGGCGGCGGCGTGGGGTGCGGCCCCGGTGCGAGACGGCCGACGCCATGGCCCTGACGCGCCGCGCCTACGAGGCCGGCGTCCTGATCGCGGCGGGCACCGACGGCATGACCCCGCCCGATTCGACCTTCCCTGCCCTGCACGAGGAAATCCGCCTCCTCAACGAGGACGTCGGCATCCCGATGCTGGACGCCTTGAAGGCGGCCTCGCTGCACGGCGCCGTCACGCTCGGGATGGGCGACCGGTTCGGCACGCTCGAGCCCGGCAAGCACGCCAACATCGTCTTCCTGCGCGAGGACCCGCTGGCCGGCGCGGAGAGCCTGCGCTCGGTGGAACTGACGGTGAAGCGCGGAACGCTGTACTACCGGCGCGATTTCGTGCTGGGGGCGCCGCCGGAGCTGCCGGGCGGGTTGCCAGGGCGGTAGGACGGGATCAGCACTATCGTCTGGGGACGTCCGTACGTTGGTTCAGTTTATCCGATAAACTGAACCATGAGCAGTACGGCGTGGATGTCCACACTAGCCACGGCTGGGAATCCTGGGTCGCGCGACGCACCATAAACGCCGCCCTAAGGTTGACCTCATGCGCCCCGACGGCGCGTCTGGAACCCGTTGCGAGCCCGTCCCGCCGTGGCGATGTTGTTCCAAGCTCCGGCTGGGCTGGTTGGCGCCGGACACCGGACACGCGCCCCCACACACGGAGCGGACCGCGAGTCATGAAGAAGAGGAACCGCGCACCGAGCCCGTTCGGAATCGCGGCGCTGGACCTGTTTGCATCGGCCCTCGGTGCCTTCATCCTGATCGCGGTCGTCATCTTCCCGATGATCGGGCAGGTGGTGCCGGACATCCCGGCCCCACCAGCTCCGACCATCATGGCCGTGCCAACGCCCGACTCGGTCGTATGTCCGGTGTGCCCCACGTGCCCGGTCGTCGCCGCCGTTACGGAGCCGATCGCCTGCCCGGTGTGCCCCACGTGCCCGGTCCCGGAACCCGTGCCGGAGACGATCTGTCCCGCCGTGCCCGACCCCGTGGCGTGCCCGGTCTGTCCTACGGTTCCTGCCCCGGTCATATGCCCGGAGCCCGCGCCCGCGCCCATCCAGGTGGACGCGCCGCACTTCCGGTTCCCTCACCTCGACATCATCGTCGCGCTGGACGTCACCAACAGCATGCGCGGGCAGGTTGCCTCGCTGAAGGCCGAGGTCGAGCAGCTCGCCGTCCTCATGAACCGGATTTCGCCGAGCTTCGGCATCGGGATGGTGGCTTTCGGCGATCGCCGATGGGAGAGCCCGCTGTTCCTGTTCCCGTTGCGGGAAATCTCCGGCCCGACCGCGAACCGCGACGCGTTCCACACGTTCGTGAACGGCCTGTCGGTGGGCATGGGAACCGGAAGCGGCAACAACCCCGACAGTCCCGAGGCCTTCTACGATGCGCTTTCGGCGGCCTCCCGGATGACCTGGCGACCGCGGTCGGAGCGAAGGGTCGTCGTGCTGGTGACCGACAACCCGGCGTACAGCGAGGAGATCGATCGATCCATACAGGTCGCGACCGGCATCGGACGACCCGAAGGACACCGGGTCTCCACGGTCTACGTCAGGACGGGGGGCACGAACTCCGCCACGGAAGAGTTTCTTCGAAGCGTCGCCGAGGCTGGCGGTGGCCAGTACGTGCGGGACGTGGGAGGGTCACTGACGGTCAACCTGCTGCTGTCCCTGTTCTGACCCGTCCAGCCTGTTCTGATCCCACCAGCCTGTTCGACAGATTGCCCAGGCAGTACTGGCCGATCCTGTTCAGGACACCCTCTTCCCTCCCCCGGATGATGTACATCGCGAACATCAGCACCGCCGATTGCATCAGGGCGAGCAGGGTCGTGTAGAACGCAACCCCGAGGTCCCCCGTCAACTGCTCCATCATCTCGGGTCCGATCGATCCCTCCGTGATGCTGGCGCCCGCGAACATGACCCCGGCGCTGCGCATCGCAAATGCGATACCCAGTACGGTCCCGATGAAGCCGAGCGTCGGTACCAGCCAGATGACGTAGCGCAACATGTTGTACCGCTGCTCGATTTCATGCTGATAGAGTTCGAGCGACACGTTGGTCATCGTATTGATCTGGTCTACCGATCCGCTATTGCGGAACTGCAGAAGCGCGCCGGTCAGCAGGCGCTGCAACAGGTACCGCCTCTCCGGGTCGGACTCGACCACCCGACGGTAGATCGGGGTCAGGTCCCCTTTGCGCAGGATGGTCTCGTCGTCCTCAGGCAAAAGCCCGAGGTAGATCTGCTCGCCTTCCCGGCGGCCGGTGAGATGGCGCACCACCAGCTCTCCGGCAGCCGCGCAGAAGACGACCCACATCACGTTCTGGATGGTGAACGGGTAGGGGAAGATCCGGGTGTTCCTGTCGACCAGCAGTTCGGCGGCCATGCTGTCGTCGCCGGCCGGGAACACGTAGGACAGGACCCCCACGAGCACGATGCCGATCAGCAGGGAGACGAACAGGGTCACGGCCCGGAATGGTACCTGTTCGCCCCTCCTGTCGCTCATTGCCGTCCGCACTCGGGAAGGCGAACCCCGCCCAGCTGCGGATTGATGCCGGACTCGAAGCGCATCAGCGGCTTGGGTATGCATCCCGACAAGCGATTGTCGCGGAGTGTCAGCCGCCTCAGGCTGGTCAGATTGGCCAGCTCGGCAGGTATCTGCCCGGAAAGCTGGTTCCCGCTGAGGGCGAGGAGTTCGAGCTGCCCCAGTCGGCCCAGCTCGGCCGGGATCCGGCCGGCGATCTGCGTTCGGGACAGGCGCAGCCGCTTGAGGCTCGCCAGGTTCCCCAGTTCGGGCGGGATGATGCCGGTCAGTGGGTTGTTGTACAGGTGCAGGTCCTCGAGGTTCGACATCGCACCCAGTTCGGCCGGTATCTGGCCCGACAGCTGGTTGTCCTCGAGGAACAGCGCCTTGAGCTTGCCCAGCGAGCCCAGCTCGGCCGGAATTGGGCCGGTCAGCCGGTTTCCACCCAGGTTGAGGAGCTCCAGTTCCGTCAGGCGTGCGAGCCGCGTGGGCATCACGCCCCCCAGACTGCGCCCGTTGAGGTCGAGCCCCACGATGTCGTCGCCGCGTGACCGCACACCCGTCCAGGACCGCCGGTTCAGCGTGAGACGCCAGTTCAGGTCGCCGGTGGTCCCAGCCAGATCGCTTCTCGCGGCGAGCAGCAATTGCTCGTCGGTAAGCCGAGCTTCGGCCCGCCGCCGCGCCTCCTCCATGGTCTCGGCCTGTCGCTGCCCGCGGTTCCCCAGCCGCTCGGCCGCAGTCCGGCGGGCCTGGTCCACCCGCTCCTGCTCTGCCAGGCGCGCCTCCTCCGCCAGACGCGCCTGCTCCGCCAGACGAGCCTCTTCCGCCAGACGGGCCTGCTCCGCCAGACGGGCCTCTTCGGCCAGACGCGCCTGCTCCGCGATCCGCTCCATCTCCAAGCGAGCTTCTCCCGCCAACCGCGCTTCCTCGGCCCGCCGGGCCTCCTCGGCGAGACGCCGCTCCTCCTCACGCCGCTCGGCGTCCAAGCGGGCCTGTTCCGCCAACCGCTCCTCGCGTGCGATCCGACGTTCCTCGGCAAGCCGCCGCACCTCGGCCTCCGCCTCGTCCCTGCGGCGCGCCTCTTCCGCCTGCGCCTCCGCCTCCCGCCCCGCCGCCAGCAGCTCCGACAGGCTGGAGCGGTCCAGGTATCCCGTTGCCTCGATCCCCCGGTCGGTCTGCCATTCGCGGAGTCCCTGACGGGCTTCGGGTTCCAGCACACCGTCGGCGTCACCGGAGTAGCGACCCTCGGCGGACAGTCCAAGTTCGACCAGCGCCAGGACATCGGTACCGAGGCCGAGTTGAGCCTCCTGGGCGGCGGCGCGCTGTTCCGGCGTGAGGGTCCGGTTCCGTGCCACGAAAACCATGAGGGCAGCTGCGCCCACGATTATGGTGGCGCCAGCCGCATATGAGAGACGACGAAGGCCTGCCCCGGGGCGCCGCATCACCGGCTCCAGACGAGACCGATCTCGGTACGGCCCGCGACGCGCCTGACGAACAGATCCGGCGTGGCCACGGCCACGGGAGTTCGCTGCGGCGCCGGCGACGCGCTCACGCGCGAGATCGCCTCGATCTCGGACATCTTCCTCGACCCGAGGACCCAATCGACCGCGCCCCAGACTCCGAGCACGCTTCCCACACCGATCAACCAGCTGTTCGCGGATTCGGTCCGGTCCCGCCTGTGCGCCGCGGACAGGTACTCCCACTCAGTGTCGTAGTCCGCGCGGTCCGGAACGCCCAGCCAGGGCAGCCACTTCACCGTCGCGTAGGAGCCGCCCGCCATGATGGCGCCCCAGAGGAACCTCCTCTTCCCCGACCCGCGCCTCCCGCTGGCGTCCCGGTACTGCTCCTCCAGAGCCGGACTGGCCAACGCGGGGAGCTCCCCTTCCATCGTCTCCATGTCTCTCCTGCCCAGGATAAAGTCGGCGGCCCCCCAGGTGATCAGGCCGGCACCGGCCAGCGTGACGCCATTCCTGACGGTCCGCGCCGTCGAGTGCCTGTCAACCGCGGCTTGATGGGAGGCCGAGTCGGCATAGGCGTCCTCGTCCCCCGGCTCGAATACGATCCTGGTCGTGGCAATGGCGACGATGGCCAGCGTCCCTCCCCAGAGCCACCTCTTCAGGCCCGACGACCGGCGCGCCTTCGACCTCTCGTATTGCGCGTGGATATCCGGGATCACGGACCCCGTCGCCGTGGGCTGCGCTCCGCCCGACACGGTCCCCACTACCTCGACTTCCGCAGCGAGGACATATCCGATCAGGTCATCCTCGCCGGGCTGGCCGGGTATCGACACGATATGGTACGGACCCGACTCCCCGATCCAGTCGAGCGTCGCACCGGCCGCCAGGTTGGCGATGACCGGGCTGGAATCGGACGGGTCAAGCCGGACGGCCGCGCCATTGCCGAGCGCCCTGATCTGTTGGGCCGAAGCGAGCCCGTGCCCGGGAGCGAGTGGTGCGAAGGAGACCCCGAGAATCATGATGCCAGCGCCGACCAGGCCGTGCTTCAGCTTCATTCTCGCTATTTGCTTCCTCGCGCTGTCCTGATCCGCCGCCGGCGGACCAATCCCGTTCTCGCGGACGGTTGGTTGCCGAGCCGAATTCTAGCGGATCGCCCCGATGTGGTCTAGGAAGTTTGCGCAGTGGATATGACGGGGGCCCGCCGTGCGCCGAACATTGCCGAGCCCCCGGGCAAGCTTTAGTCTAACGCCGGACGCCTTGCGTCCCGGATCGGCCGTCGCGCGGCGGCAAATCGCAAGGCGCATCCCCACGGTCCTCTCGCCATCCCGGACTACGATGCCATGAACCGTACCCAGCCCCTTGCCCTGCTGCTCGCGACCCTCGCAGCCGCCTCCTGCACCGCCGGCGACCCGCCCCCCGCGCCGGAACTCGAGGCGCCCCCCACACCCGGCACCTTACACGCCGAGCTCGTCTCGTTCTTCTCGGCGTGGCGCGACTTCGAGGAGCCGCCCATGGTGGACGGCGTGCCCGACTACTCCAGCGCGACCATGGCCGCGCAGCACGCCGCGCTGGCGGGATGGATGGAGGCGCTGGCGGCCTTCGACACCACCGGCTGGAGCGTCGAGGAGCAGATCGACTGGCACATCGTGCGGGCCGAGATGAACGGACTCGACTTCGATCATCGCGTCCGCCGGCCCTGGGCGCGGGATCCTGCCTACTACGCC
Organism: Gemmatimonadota bacterium; assembly: GCA_022823145.1. Classification (GTDB taxonomy): domain Bacteria; phylum Gemmatimonadota; class Gemmatimonadetes; order Longimicrobiales; family Gaopeijiaceae; genus Bin94. The sequence continues at coordinate 43,239 of JAJDXS010000083.1, read as the reverse complement.
TCCGTCTTCGCCGCGCGCAGCGACGTGCCGGCGCACGAGGGGCCGGTCGTGCACGGCTTCATCGACCTGTGGACCTACGCATATCCGCTCTCCGACAGCGACGCCGAAGAGCTCTCCGGACGCATCGGGAGGATACCGGCGCTGCTGGACCAGGCGCGCGTCAACCTTGCCGACGCCGACGCCGACGACCTCTGGCAGGCCGGAGTCCGATCCTTCAACGCCCAGGCGAGGGACCTCGGCGGCCTCGCCGTACAGGTGCGCGGTGCGCATCCCGCGCTCGATCAGGCGATCGCTGACGCACGCGAAGCCTCGCTGGCGTTCCGGGACTGGATCGAGGCCGAAGCCCCGAGCCGCACCGGGCCGTCGGGCGTGGGGAGCGACAACTACACCTGGCTCATGCAGAACGTCCATCTGGTGCCCTACTCCTGGGAGGAGCAGGAGATGCTCATGCGCCGGGAACTCGCCCGCTCGCACGCCACCCTGCGCTTCGAGGAGAACCGTAATCGCGCCCTGCCTGAACAGGAACGAATCGGATCCGCCCAGGAGTACGATCGGCGGCTGAACGAGTCAGTGGACCGCTACATGGAGTTCCTGGTCGACGAGGAGGTGCAGAGCGTCGCCCCCTACGCGGACTCCGCGCTGCGGGCGGTGAACGGCAGCTTCACCCCGGCCGAGCCCGGCCAGATCCGCAACTTCTTCTCCGAGGTCAACTACCGCGATCCGGACGCCTTCCGCCCCCACATGCACCACTGGATCGAGCTGGCACAGATGGACCTGGAGCCGCATGCGAGCCTGATCCGGGCTACGCCGTCGCTGTTCAACATCTACGACGCCCGTTCCGAAGGGCTGGCGACCGGGGTCGAAGAGTGGTTCATGCACCTGGGCCTGCTCGAGGGTTCGCCCCAATCGCGCGAGCTAACCTGGATCATGGTCGCTCAGAGGGCGGGCCGGGCGCTGAGCGGCCTGCGGCTGCACTCCGGCGACTACGACATGGAAGAGGCCGTGGCCCACTCCATGAAGTGGACGCCGCGGGGGTGGCTGCCGGACGGCGCGCTCGTCCGGGGGGAGCAGCACCTCTACCTTAGACAGCCCGGGTACGGCACCAGCTACTTGAGCGGCAAGGCGCAGATCGAGGAGCTGGTCGCGGAGTACGCCCTGCAGGAGGGCAGCGACTTCACGGTCAAGGGGTTTTTCGACGAGTTCTACGGCGCCGGGGTCATTCCCACAGTCCTGGTGCACTGGCAGATGACCGGCCAGATGCATCCGATCCTCATGGAGGGGGCGCTGGGCATGGAGTGAGTCATCGCGGTCACTGTGGCGGGGAAAAGGAGAATTGATCGTTAGGATTCGTACTTCGATGGGGCTCAGGCGACTGACTATCGCGCTGGGTTGCGGTCTGGCGGTATGCGTGCACGTTGCGGTCGCGCAGGACCGGGAGCTTTCCGGCGACTTTCCCGAGGTTTACCGGGCGGGCGGGATGAATGCACCCGAATGGGCCTTCTTCGAGGGTCCTTCCCGCGCGGAATTCGACGGCGCCGGCAACCTCCATGTCCTCGACACCTCGGCCGGCCGGGTCGTCGTTCTCGACTCGGAAGGAGGATTGGCACGCATTATCGGGCGTCAGGGAGAGGGCCCCGGTGAGTTCAACAGACCAAACGACCTTGCGGTCTGGCGAGACGGACGTTTTGCGGTCTTCAACCTGGGGCACACCGGATACCAGCTCTACACACCGGACGGAGGATTCGAGCGGTTGGTGAGGATCAGCACCGGGCAGGGTCCGGGGGCCATGTTCGGCGCGATGAGACTGGCAATCAAACCGGATCCGCTCGGCAATGCGCTGGTGGCCCAGGGAGCGCCTGCGGCCATGAGCAGGATGGGGAGCCTCTTCGGTGAGATGCTGGGTGACACCCGGGATTCCGGTGAAACAGGGGTCGACGACCGCGGACTTGAGCGGCTGGGCCTGGACGGTGAAGTCGTTTCGTCGACGCCGATCCTTCAGGGCTGGAGGGCTCCGCAGGAGGAGGTCGCGGACGATTTGAGCGTCGAGGACCTGACGAATCCCTCGGCAATGATGGGGATGCTCAGCAATGAACCGTTCTTCGAACCCGGATTCCACTGGGACGTGCTGCCGGACGGAACGATCGCCTATTCCGACTCGTCGGCGTACGCCATCAAGCTCGCCGACGCCGACGGGCAGGTGACCGATGTGCTGATGCGCCCCATTCCGCCGGAGGCTGTTACCGAGCGTATCCGGGAGGACATGATCGCACAAGCGCTGAGACTATTGGAGGAGGCGCCGGACGACCCGCGGTTCGCCGAAGCATCCGCGATGGCGGCCGCCATCATGCCGGGAATAATGGCTGCAATGCGGGAGGCGACGGAGAACCGTGACTTTCTCGACGAGGTCCCCGTGGTGAGGGAAGTGCGGGCGACGTGGGACGGCGGCCTGTGGATCCAGCGCCGGGGAGACGACCCGTGGGATGACGACGGACCGATCGATGTCTTCGACGCGCGCCGCGAATACGTCGGGACCCTGGCGCCGTCGGGCCCGGGGATGCCGGCCGCCTTCGGGCCGGACGGTCTGGTCCTCTACTGGGAAACCGACGAACTGGATGTGCCGACCATCGTGGTGAAGAGGCTGCCTGACGAGATCAGGTAGGCCATCGAACAGCGGATGGCTGCGGCGGCCCGTAAAGCAAACACGACATTCTGTAATGTATACTTTACTGTTTCCTGAAAACCCTCACGATCCCGACCGGCGGCGTCAGCTGCTGCGCGTTGTAAGGCGCTTCGTGGATGGCCCGCACCACGTCCATCCCCGCGACCACGCGTCCGAACGCCGCGAACCCCTGCCCGTCGGGGTTGCGCATGCCGCCGTAATCGAGTGACGGCTGGTCGCCGATGCAGATGAAGAAGCTGTGGGTGGCGGTGTCGGGGCCGCCGCGGGCCATCGAGACGGCCCCGTCGGTGTGGAGGGTGCCGGTCTCGCTGGTGCGTTCGAGTGGGATCGACGGGAAGGGGTTCGCGGCCGCGTCGGGATTCCGGCCGCCCTGTACCACGGCGATTTGGATGGAGTCATTGGGCTGATTCTCCGCGTGCACGGTGCGGAAGAAGGCGCCGCCATCGTAGTGGCCGCCGTCGACGTAGCGGAGGAAGTTGGTGGCGGTGACGGGCGCCCGGTCGATGTCGATGTCGAGTTCGAAGGTGCCCATGTCGGTTTCGACGACGACCCGCACAGGGTCGGGGGTGGCCGTACGGGCCGGGACGAAGCTGAGGGAAGTTGCGGCCGGCAAGGCGGTGGCCACGAGGATCGCGAGGATCGGGACACCGGGGGATGACGGGCGGAGCATCATCCCATTGTGTCCCTGCCCGGGTTGGCGGGCAAGGGCCCTTCGGCGCCTCAGCTCTCCGACGCCTCACGCATCCTGTTTTTGGAGCGGCCCACCCGGTATGTTGCCCGGTTGCCGGCCCGCGGCCGGGACTTCGCGGGCGATCCAGCTCCGAAGACGCCAGAGGGAGGATGCGCCTTGGCCGAAAGTAACGCCGAAGCACCCAGACTCACGCCCGTTCAGAAGCTCGGTGAGGTCATCGCGGACTTCGTCCAACGATGGATGCCGAACCCGTTCCTGTTCGCCATTATCCTCACCTATGTGGCGGCGTTGGCCGCGTGGTGGTCGGAGGGCTCGAACGCCGCGGAGATCGCCGTCGCCTGGTACAGCGGCTTCTGGGTTCTGCTCACCTTCGCCATGCAGATGGTCATCATCCTGGTGACCGGGTTCGTGGTCGCGTACCACCCCATCGTGAAGCGCGGGATTCTCCGGCTGGTTCGGCTCCCGCGCAACGGTCGGCAGGCGGTGGTGCTCGTGGGCGCGGGCTCAATGCTGACGGGATGGATTTCGTGGGGTCTCGGACTCATCTTCGGCGCCATCCTCGCGCGTGAAATGGGAAAGGTCGCCCATCGCCGGAGCATGGCCGTTCATTATCCGCTGCTCGCCGTGGCGGGATACATGGGCATGAGCGTGACCTGGGGATGGGGGATGTCCAGTTCCGCGGGTCTCCTGCAGGCGACGGACAACAACGTCTTCATGCAGATGGGTATCGTGGACCGGGTGATCCCCGCGAGCGAGTGGGTCTTCCATTCCTATCCGCTGATTCTGACGGCGCTTGCGCTGCTCTACGGCTGCCTGATGCTCTATCTCCTGGCTCCGCCGGACCGCAACTGCCGGGGCATCGCGCGCTATCTTCCCGATGAAGCCGATGCCGAGGACGCTCATCCCCCCGCGCCGGCCATCGCCAGGCCAAGTCCGGCCGACCGGATCAACCACAGCCGCATTCTGGGCGGCATCATTGCCCTGACGGGCGTTGTCATGCTGGGCCGCGAGTTCTTTACGGACCCGATGGGAGCGCTCGATCTGAACGTCTTCAACTTCGGGTTCCTGATGGTCGGGATGCTCCTCTACATCAGTCCTTCCCGGTATCAGGACGAGTTCAACGACGCCGTGAAGGGAAGCGCCGGGATCATCCTTCAGTTCCCCTTCTATGCGGGGATCGTCGGCATCATGACCGGGACCGGGCTCGTGGACACGATGACCCAGAGCCTGCTCGACATCTCGGCGGCCAACCCCGACGTCTTTCCCGTGGTGACCTGGATCACGGGCGGGGTCCTGAACGTCTTCGTGCCGTCGGCGGGGAGCGAGTGGGCCATCGTCGGAGGCCCGATGATGCAGGCAGGGGCGGAGCTCGGCGTGCCGCACGGCCAGACCATCGCGGCCTACGCCGTGGGCGATGCCCACACCAACCTTTTCAACCCGTTCTGGGCGATCCCGCTGCTCGCAATCACCGGCCTGCGCGCCCGCGACATGTTCGGCTACGGCATCACCATGATGATCCTGCTGGTCCCCTTCATCGCGGTGGCGCTCTACCTCCTGCCGTATTGATGAGGAGGATGTCACTACGGTGAGCCGAAGACGGCCTTTGCAGAGCGAATCGGCGGACGCTTACGTTGACGGCCTCATCCCGGGCGATGCACGCCCTCACGCCGACTTCCAACTCATCTGCATCATGAACGAATCACGAAAGTCCGATCCGGAGTACCGCGCCGCCAGTAGCAGGCGCGCGTTCGTCAAATCCGTCGCGGCCGGTTCCGCGCTTGCCGCCGGGCTGCCATCGCTGGCGTCGGGTGAGGTGGCGTCCGGCGACGCGGGGTCCGCCGGAGGAATCCCCGGCAAGACGGTGCGTCCGATCCGCAGGACGCTGTTGCGCCCACCGCTGCCCGCCGGCCAGGTCCCCCCCTCCGACCGCATCGGCCTGGCCGTGGTCGGCGCCGGCGGCATGGGGATGGCCGATGTCGACACCGCGCTGCGCATCCCCGGCGTCGAGCTGGTCGCCGCCTGCGACGTCTTCGACGGCCGCCTCGAGGCCGCCCGCGAGCGCCACGGCGACATCTTCACCTCGCGCGACTACCGGGAAGTGATCGCCCGCGACGACGTCGACGCCGTCATCGTCGGCACGCCGGACCACTGGCACCAGCCGATCTCGGTCGGCGCGCTGCGCGCCGGCAAGGCCGTCTACTGCGAGAAGCCGATGGTGCACGACATCGCCGAGGGCCACGACCTGATCCGCGCCCAGGACGAATCGGGCCAGGTCTTCCAGGTGGGCAGCCAGGGGATGAGCTCGCTCGGCAACGAGAAGGCGAAGGAGCTGTACGAGGCCGGCGCCATCGGCCAGCTCAACTACGCCGAGGGCTTCTGGGCCCGCAACGATCCCATCGGAGCATGGCAGTATCCCATTCCGCCGGACGCCTCCGAGGAGACCGTCGACTGGAAACGCTTCCTCGGGCCCGCCCCCGACCGCCCCTACGACCCGCTCCGCATCTTCCGCTGGCGCAACTACCGCGACTACGGCACCGGCGTGGCGGGCGATCTCTTCGTGCACCTCTTCTCGAGCCTGCACTTCGTCGTCAGCTCGCGCGGGCCCACGCGCATTCAGGCCGCGGGCGGGCTGCGCTACTGGAAGGACGGCCGCGAGGTGCCGGACGTGCTCCTCGGCGTCTTCGACTACCCCGAGACCGACACGCACCCGGGATTCAACCTGTCGCTCCGCGTCAATTTCGTGGACGGGACTTCGGGCAGCACCTTCCTGCGCCTGGTCGGGAGCGAAGGTGCCATGGACGTGACGTGGACCGATGTTGTGCTTCGCAAGAACGTAGCAGTCGACCCCATGGACGCCTTCTCGCAGGAGAAGATGGCCGAAGCGGCGGCGGGTGAAGGCGGCCTTCCCGCGCGGGTTCGCATGCTGCCCCCGGCCGAGACCCGATACGAGGTCGAGCGCGGCTACCGGGGCGCCCACGTCGACCACTTCTTCAACTTCTTCCAGGCCATCCGCGGCGGCCCCCCGGCGCTCGAGGACGCGGCCTTCGGGATGCGCGCGGCCGCCCCGGCGCTGGCCTGCAACCTCAGCTACTTCGAGGACCGGATCGTGCGCTGGGATCCCGACGACATGAGGCTGATCTGATGCGCAGACTGCTACCGCTCTTCTTGCTCGCCGCCTGTTCGGCCCCGGACGCCCAGCCCGCCCCCGCCGACCCCGCCGCAGCGGACCCGCCCCCCAACACCCTCACCGAGGCCGAGCGCGCCGCTGGCTGGCGCCTCCTCTTCGACGGCGAGACCGCCGCGGGCTGGCGCGGCTACAACCTCGACGCCTTCCCCGACACCGGCTGGGCCGTGATTGACGGCACCCTCGTCGTCGGCGCGACCGCCACCGACCCCGACGTCCCAATCGGCGGCGACATCGTCACCACCGAGTCCTTCACCGACTTCGACCTCAGGTTCGAATTCATGCTCTCCGATGTCGCCAACAGCGGCGTCCTCTACCGCGTGATCGAGGAGCCCGGCGCCGCGATCTGGCACAATGCGCCCGAGTACCAGATCCTCGACGACACCGCGTACATCGAGATGGGCACGATGGACATGAACACGCACCTCACCGGCGACAACTACGACCTGCACGCCGCCGGCGAGAAGACCCTGCACGGCCCCGGCCAGTGGAACACCGCCCGCATCCGCGTCGCCAACAACCACGTCGAGCACTGGCTGAACGGCACCAAAACAGTCGAATACCAACTCGGCTCGCCCGAATGGGAGGCGCTGGTCGCCGCCAGCAAGTTCGCGCCCTTCCCGCAGTACGGCCGCGCGGCATCCGGCCCGATCGGCCTGCAGGACCACGGCCGCAACGTCTACTACCGCAGCATCAAGATCCTGCCGCTGGAGCCGGTTTCGCTCTTCAACGGCACCGACCTCGACGGCTGGCAGGTCCACGGCACCGAGCGCTGGTACGTCGACAGCGGCGAGCTGGTCTGCGAAAGCGGCCCCGACGCGGCCTACGGCTACCTCACCACCGACCGCACCTTCCGCGACTTCGACCTCACCGTCGACTTCAGGCAGGAGGCCGACGGCAACAGCGGCGTCTTCTTCCGCTCGAGCGTCGAAGGCACGACGGTCAGCGGCTGGCAGGCCGAGGTCGCGCCCCCGGGCCTCTTCACCGGCGGCATCTACGAATCGTACGGGCGCGGATGGCTCATCCAGCCCGACCCCGCGCTCGACGCAGCGCTCCGGATGGGCGACTGGAACACGATGCGCGTGCGGGCCGTGGGCGACCGGGTCACGACCTGGCTGAACGGGACCCGGATGGTGGATCTGGTGGACGAGGGCGTCGGTGCCGGCACGGGCTCGATCGCGCTGCAGATCCACGACGGAGGCGGGATAAAGGTGCGCTGGCGGAATATCCTTGTTCTCGACCTGGGGAGTTGACGCCTCCTGGCGACGCACATGATCCCGCCCCGTATCGGCCGACTGGCCCTGCTCCTGTTGCCATCGAGCACCCTCCTCCTTGCCTGCACTGCCCCCGAGCAGCTTCCCCGCGCGACCACCATCGCCGGAGTCCGGATCATCGACGGCACCGGCGCACCCTCCTACGCGGGGGCGGTGCGGTTCATCGGCGACTCGATCGTGGCGGCGGGTCCGGCGGTCGAGCCCTCGCCCGGCGACTTCGTCTTCGACGGCGGCGGACTGGCGCTCGCCCCCGGATTCATCGACACCCACAGCCACCACGACGTCGGTCTCGCCGAGGCTCCCGAAGCGCGGCCGGTAGTCAGCCAGGGCATCACGACCATCGTTTCGGGCCAGGACGGCAGCCACCCGATGCCGCTGGCCGCCGCCCTGGACTCGATCGAGCAGGCCCCGCCCGCCGTCAACGTGGCCTACTACGCCGGCCACGGCACGCTCCGCGCGGCCGTGATGGGCAACGACTTCAGGCGGCCGGCCACCGAATCGGAAGTGGATTCGATGATCGTGCTCTTGCGGCGTGAACTCGCCGCCGGCGCGGTGGGGCTGTCGAGCGGCCTGGAGTACGACCCCGGCATCTTCTCCGACCCGGCCGAGTTGTTGAGCCTGGCCAGGGTGACGGCCGAGCTCGGAGGCCGGTACATCACCCACATCCGCAGCGAAGACCGCTGGTTCTGGGAGGCGGTCGACGAGGCCATCACCGTGGGTCGCGAGGCCGGACTCCCCGTCCAGATCAGCCACCTGAAGCTGGCCATGGTCCCGCTATGGGGTCAGGCCGACAGCCTGCTGAGCGTGCTGGACCGGGCGCGAGCGAGCGGCGTGGACATCACCGCCGACATCTACCCCTATGCGTATTGGCAATCGACGCTCACAGTGCTCTTCCCCGACCGCGACTTCGAGAACCGCGCGGAAGCCGAGAGGATCCTGCAGGAGATCGTGAAGCCGGAGGGGCTCTTGATCGGCGCCTTCGCGCCCGATCCCTCGTACGCGGGCATGACCGTTGCCGACATCGCCGTTCTGCGCGGCGAAGACCCCGCCTCGACGCTGATGGGTCTGATCCGGGAATCGCGTGACCTGGCCAGCGAGAGGCTCCCGGACGGTCTGGAGGACGGTGTGGTTTCCGCCACCATCGAGAGCGTGGTCGCGACCGCCATGGACGAGGGCGACATCGACAGGCTCATCGCGTGGGAACACGCCAACATCTGTTCGGACGGACTGCTGAACGGGGCCCACCCGCGCGGCTTCGGGGCGTTTCCCCGCGTGCTGGGCCGCTACGTGCGCGAAAAGGGCACCCTCACGCTCGAAGAAGCGGTCCGCAAGATGACCAGCCTTCCGGCCCGGCACGCGGGATTGCAGCGCCGCGGCGCCATCGTGCCCGGGAACCACGCCGACCTCGTCCTGTTCGATCCGGCCACCGTGATCGACCGCTCCACCACGGATGAGCCACACCTCGAATCGGTCGGCATCGCCCGCGTCTGGGTCAACGGCCAAGTCGTCTGGAACGATGGGCAGACGGCCGGCGCCCGTCCGGGGAGGGTATTGCGGCGGCCTTGATTCCGCCGCTACAGCACCTGCGCCGGGAATCCGTGTATTGGACCCGGGATGACCGCCGCGCCGGACACCCGTCGTCGCCTCGCAAGACGCCCTGCCGATTCCACTCCGGGCGACAGCCCCACGTCCAGCCCCTCCAGCAGTCGGAGCAAGCCCGACGCCTCCCACTGCCGGTTCCGCTTCGACGTCGACAGCGGAACAAGCACACCCGAATCGACCAACTGTCGCACTGCTCCGTGAACCGCGGACTTGGCGCGCCGAGTGGCGACAATGGCACTCGCGGTCGAGATCACCGGCCTCGCGGGCAGCACATCGATGACCGCCCAGGCTGCCGCATCAGCACACGCGCGGTTCGCCCGTTTCCGTCCTCAAACGGAAGGATCGTTTCGAACTGGGCCTGCACAAGCGCCGCCTGGACGACCGGCGGCAGATCGTCGCGATTCATCGCATCGGCCAGATCCACCAGCAGCGACTTGACGTGTCGCGGCGGCGGCGGAACAAAGTCAGCGCCGCCGGGATTGTCAATATTCCCGCCCTCCCATGAGCACGACGGGCACGCCCAAGGGGGCACAACCAGTCAGCCCACCTCAGTCCCGTGGCGAGCCCTCAAGCAGACCTTCCAGCGGCTCTTCGCGGGCACCGTTCTCGTCGCACACCGCGAATGCGGACTCCGCCGACCCGTACAAGGCCACGCCCGCGTAGTCCCCTGCCTTGTTGACGATGAAGAAGCGCAGGTCGAAGCCCGGCAGGCCTCGAGAGTTCCGGAGGCGCGACTCCACGGTATTGTCGCGAACGCGCTCGAGCACAGCCATGCCGGCGTCCCTGGGCGACATGCCCTGCCGCATGAACTCGACGATCATGAAGCAGCTGAGGTTGTAGAGGTTGGCCTCGCCGCGGCCCGTCGAGCCGGCCGCGCCCACGTCGTTGTCGACGTACTGGCCCGCGCCGAGGATCGGGGAGTCCCCCGCCCTGCCCGGGATCTTCCACGAGAGGCCGCTAGTGGTGGTCACGCCGCAGATGTCCCCGTCTGGCGACACGGCCTCAAGGCTGGTCGTGCCCCAGAACGAGTCGCGGTCGATGAGGCCGTCGTCGACCATGGAGAGACCGGCCTTCAGCGCGGCGTCGTGGAAGCGGCGCATGCTGGCGGGCGCGTCCTCCTCGGGGCGTCCTGTGCCGCGAAGCCGTTCCTGCGGGTCGAGCCAATGGTCGGGGTCCACGCGGCGGCGCCACTCCAGCCACAGCGCGCGCGAGGTTTCCGTGTTGAGGTCGTCGTGGATCTCGAAGCCGAGGGCGCGAGCAAAGTCCTGCGCCCCCTTCCCTGCGATGAGGTGGTGGTCGGTCAGTTCGGCGACCGCCTTGGCGACGAGTGACGGGGTCTTCACGCCCTCGAGGCCCGCCACCCCACCAGCCCACTTGCGCGGCCCATGCATCAGGCACGAGTCGAGCTGTACCACGCCGTCGGCGTTTGGAAGGCCGCCGTACCCGATGCCCATTTCCGCCGGGTCGAGTTCGGGAATGTTCACACCGGCCACGCACGCGTCCAGGATGTCCTCGCCCTCGGTGATGCCGCGGAAGGCCCGCTCGATCGCACTCTCGGGCCCACCGTTGCGGAACCGGATCGAGGACACGTCGGCGACCAGGACGGGGCGCGCGGCGCGGGTGTGGACGGCGGGGGCGGCAGGCTGCGCGGTGGCGGGCTGCCCGCCGGCTGGCGCTGCCAGCGCGGGCACGGCGCCGGCCGCGGCGCCTGCAGCGGCGGTCTTCACAAAGTCACGTCTCTTCATGTGGATGCTCCTGCCAGCCAGCGGTACACGGCCCCGACGTTCATCGGGAACCAGGCCTCGTACTGCCCCCAGTGGGCATAGTCATCGAGGCGCACCTGCTCCATGGCCTCCTCTTCGGTCAGCCCCTGGTCGATCGCTTCCTGGACGGCGTCGCGCAGGTCGGCGTAGTAGGCGAGCTGGCGGTCGATGGTCGACCGGTCGCCGACCGCGCCGTGGCCGAAGACAACGGTCTCGAAGGGGATCTCCATCAGCCGGTCGAGCGCCACATAGAGCTCGTCGAAATGCCATCCCGGCAGGTCCCGGTAGCCGACCCGGTCGTTGCTGACGAAGTCGACCGCGAAGAGAACGCGCTGATCCGGCACGAACGCCACCAGCAGGTTGTCGGTGTGGCTCGGTCCCAGATAGTGGAGTTCGATCGCGCGGCCGCCGAAGCGCAGCGTCAGGTTGTCGGCGAAGGTGAGATCGGGCGGCGGGAGGTTCGGGTCGCCACCAGCCGTGATGATGGGAAGGGCCCGTTCCTGCGCGATGATCGGCGCGTCGCCTTCGAACGCCTGCTGCAGGACGGACGCTCCCGTGGCGTGGTCGGCGTCGCTGTGGCTGTAGACGATGGCGGCGAGGGGCTTGCCCGGCGCCGCCGAGCGGATGGCGACGGCCAGCCCGGCCGCCGCTTCGACCGAGATGGGATCGAAGGCCACCACACCGCCGTCGGTGTCGACGAGGAACGCGTTGTGAGAGCCGGCGTTGAGCTGGTAGATGCCGTCGGCGACCTCGGTGTGGGAGACCTCGACGCCCTGGTCAGGTTCGTCGGCCGGTGGGGCGCAGGCCAGGGGAAGGGTCAGGGCCAGGGTGGCCGCGGGGAACAGGGGGTGGGCGCGGAGCCGGGCGCGAATGGGGAGCCGGGCGTGGATGGCGGTCTTCATGGAGTGCCTCTTCCTGGGTCGTGCGGGGAGGGTGCCACGTCTGGACGCTAGGCCGGGAGCGCCGACGCGGCAATTCTACCCCAGCAGTGTCTCTACGTGGGCGGCTGCGGCGAGGGCAGTGCCGTCGAGGTTGTATCCGCCTTCCAGCAAAGACACCAGACGGCCATCGCAACAGCTGTCGGCGTAGTCCATTGCGATGCGGGTCATCTGGCGGAAGGCGTCGTCGGTGAGGGCGAAGCAGCCCAGCAGATCGTCGCGGCGGCTGTCGAAGCCAGCGGAAACCAGCACGAAATCGGGGTTGAAGTCGGCCACGGCGGGTGAGAGCGCGGTGTCCCAGTGGCGGAGCATGTCGGCGTCGGTGGCGCCACAGTCGAGGTGTGCGTTGATGTTGAGGCCGGTGGCGTCGCCCTCGCCGGTGAGTGACGGATCGCCGGTGCCGGGGTAGGCGTTCCAGTCGTGCGCAGAGAAGAAGAGGACGGTCGGATCGGCGTAGAAGGCGTTCTGGGTGGCGTTCCCGTGGTGGTAGTCCCAGTCGATGATGACGACTCGCTCGTACCCGTGCACTTCCTGCGCATACCGGGCGGCGATCGCAGCGTTGGAGTAGTAGCAGAAACCCTCCTCGGCGCCGGTGTTGTTCGCGTGGTGACCCGGTGGGCGGATCGCGCAGAAGGCGTTGCGCACGGTGCCGTCGACCACGGCGTCAATGGCGGTGAGGGCACCGGACACCGCGAGTTCGGCGACGCGGGATGCGACGCCGAGTTGGCGGACCGAGTCGACGTGCTCGGCGGTGTGGTGGGCGCGGATGCGGTCGAGCGGGTCGGCGGTGGGCGACAACGGCACCGTGGCTTCGATCAGGCCCCGAGCCTCGAGTTCCGCGTGCATCCGAACCAGGCGCTCGGGGACTTCGGGCGGGCGGGTGCCGTTCGGGCGGATGAGAACGTGGTCGAGGTAGCGCGAGTCGGTGAGGAGGGCGGTTCCGGTGGCCGGGGTGCTCGAGGGCGCGGGCCTGGGCGGGGTGGGTGCGTGCCCGGGCAGGGTGAGCGCGGGGTCGGGCACGGCGGCGGCCACGGCACCCAATGCGGTAGTCTTCAGGAAGTCGCGTCTCTGCATGGCTTGTTCACTCCCTGACGGGAAACCGTTTCGGGATTGCCTCGCATCGAAGAGTATTCGACAACACGATCGCCCGCACGAAAGTGAGGAACATGACAGCTGCCAGGACGTATCGACTCGCGGTCGGAGCAGCGGTTCTGACAGCGTTGCTACTGGTGTGGATTATCGGTGCCGTGGGCCTGATCGGGGTCGAGGGCGATCCGTTCGACCGGCTCTACGGGGGGGTGCTGGCGGTCGGAATCGTTGGGGCGTTGATCGCCCGGTTCCGGCCGCGGGGAATGGCGCGCGCAATGATCTCGACGGCGCTCGCACAGACGCTGGTCACCGTGATCGCGCTGATTGTCGGGAAGCAACACGTGCCGGTGAGCTCCGTACGCGAGATCGTGCTGCTGAACGGGTTCTACGTGGTGTTGTGGATTGGATCGGCGTGGCTGTTCCGGAAGGCCGCGAGGGGGTAATGACGACTGAGGACTCGCATATCGGCAATCGCATTCACGTCATCGGCAACAGTTCATCGGGCAAGAGCACCCTTGCAGCGCGGTTGGCGGGTGCGCTCGATGCGCCGCTCGTTGAACTCGACGCCATCAATTGGCGGCCGGGTTGGGTCGGCCTCAATACGACGGATCCCGAGGAACTCAAGCGCCGAATCCGCGAGGCGACGCGCGGCGAGCGCTGGGTGGTTGCGGGTTCCTACACGCGGATCTCCCAGGAGATCTTCTGGCCGCGCCTCGATACCGTGGTTTGGCTCGACCTGCCGTTGCCGCTCCTGGTCTGGCGCTTCCTCCGGCGAACGAGCGGGACTGTTCACAACGGCGGCGGGGCCTTCCGGCGGTCGTCCCTGAGCCGAAGCCATGCGATCCCGTCCACATGCTCGAAGTGGCGGTCGGCCGACACCAGATCGGCACCCGTCTCCATGACGTGGGCGGCGATCCAGACAGCGTTCGTGGGGATGGGGCGGCCCTTCGCGCGCAGCGATGCCGCGATCCTCGAGTAGCGATCGGCGGTGGTCTCTCCGGCCGGGACGACAGAGACGTACGGATTGTCGAGGAAAGCGCGCATCTGACGGGCGTTGCGCTCGTAGCGCGATCCGTGCCGGAATCCATACAGGAGCTCCCCGAGGACAACCGTCGATAGGAGAACCTCTTCGGAACCCCGCACGATCCGGCCAACCTGCTCCCGCCCCCGCATGAGCTGTGCGTATGCGTTCGAGTCGAGCAGCACCCTCATTCCCACAGTCCCTCGTCGATCGTCTCGAAGTCCCGCAACGCCCGCTCGATCTCTTCCCCTTCCTCGGGGCTCCATGTGCCGATGAGGTGGTCCAGCGACGAGCCGACCCTATCCGCCCCCTGTCCACCCTCCAGCCCCGCCCCGCGGCGCAGCAGCTTTACGGCGGCCCGGTTGAGCGAGGTCCCGTCGCGGTTGGCAAGCCGTTGAATCGTCCGGGTCAACTCGTCCCCCAGGCCTCGAATGGTGAGTTGTTTCATCTGCTGCCTCTGTATGATTCGTCTAATGACTCATATTGATTCACTCTAGGAGTTGCCTGCCCGATCGTCAAGCCGGCCAGGAAAGCGGTCGGCGCACGGTTCATCTCAGGGTGACGGACGTGGGCACCCCGGTTGCCCCCGAGACCGGATCTCAACATCTTCCCTACCATGATCAACGCATCACACTCCGGATCGTTCGCCACCCGCGGAGCGACCTGCACCTGTACCTGTACGCGCTTCCCCTGGATCCGGGTGTGCTGATGCGCTGAGTTCAAAGCCCAAGCCGATTTCGAGCCGCCCGGGTCACCGCGACCCGGGCGGCTTTTTTGTGTACCGGGCTCGGGACCTCCCCGTTCGAGCCCACTGACACAGTCGAGAGAAAAAGATGATCGACCCTGTTCCGGCACCGACCAACATCCTGTACGAGAATCCCGCCTGGATCCCGCCCCTGCAGGAAGCCCTGCGTACGGAGGGATTCCAGGTCCGATTGCTGCACGTCAACGAGGGGAGCATCGACCCCGCAACACTTCCCCCCAACGGCATCTGGATCAACCGCATCAGCCCCTCGTCACACACCCGGGGCCACGCCCACACCGTGGAACTCGCCCGCCAGTTCCTCTACTGGCTCGAGTCCCATGGCCGCCGCGTCATCAACGGCCTGCCGGCCTTCGAACTGGAGATGAGCAAGCTCCGCCAGGACCTCGTCCTCCGGCGCCACGGCATCCGGACACCACGCACGGTGCTGGCGGTCGGTCGAAAGCACCTGCTCGAAGCCGCCGCAGCCTTCGATGGACCGTTCATCACCAAGCACGACCAGGGCGGCAAGGGCCTGGGAATCCACCTCTTCCACAATCCGGGGGAACTCGAGGCGCACCTCGACGCCGCGGACCTCGACACCGGACCGGGCGCCAGGATGATCCTACAGCAGTACATCGACGCCCCCGAAGCCTTCATCACGAGGGGCGAGATCGTCGGCGGCCGTTTCGTCCTCGCCATGCGGAGTTCCACGGCCGAGGGGTTCGAACTCTGCCCCTCGGACGTCTGCAACCCGATGCTCCCGAGCCCAGGCACCAACGGCAGCCCCCGGATCGGCGCGACCGGCCTCTTCAGCCCGTCACCGCTCACCGCCGCCGACCCGCTGGTCCAGCAGTACATCCACCTGTGCAACGTGGAAGGCATCGAGATCGCCGGGATCGAGTTCGTGGAGGACGCACGCGGCAACCGTTACACTTACGACATCAACGGCACGACGAACTACAACCAGAGCCTGGGCGCTCAGATCGGTGTCGACGGGATGCGCGAGGTGGCGAGGTACGTGCGACGGGTTGCGGGAGTGGCGCTGAGCCGCAGGCCGGCCCGTATCGCGTGTTGAGCCATGCGTACCACGCGTCGCTCCGCCTACTTCCTTCTGCCGACCCTGGCGCTCGCCGACTGCGGCCTGTTTGGCCCGGACTACCTCGAGACACTCGAGGTCACCGTCGGTCCCACACTGGCCAGGTGCTACGGAGTGGGCCTGCAGTCATGCATGGTGGTCGACGGCGACTTCTTCTACGACGGAATTGAAGGGTTCGCCTACGAGCCCGGGTACGACTATCGCCTCCGCATCGGCAAGTACGATCCCTGGGGTGGCGGAGAGCCGCCGCAGGACGCCGGCCGGTACGCGTACCGTCTGCTGGAACAGCTGGAGAAGACTCCCGCACCGTCCACGCCCGTGACCCTCTCGCTGGCCCCGACGCGGGTCACATGCACCCGCATTGACGACTTCTGCCTGGTGCTGGGCGGCGAGCTCTACGACGACATGATCACCAGCTTCGAATTCGAGCCCGGGGATCACTACGTCCTCGATGCAAACAGGTATCGCGACGGCCGATACGTGCTTCGCGAGGTATCCGCGAGGACCAGGGCAACGGGTACCGAAGAGGAGATCACCGTCGATCGCCACCGGGTGCCGTGCGACGACGGCCATCCCGGCTACTGCAAGGTCGTGAACGGCGCTCCCTACCGCGGCGAGATTGTCGGTTTCCAGCCCCGGCACGAAGACGACTACCGCCTTCGCGTTGAGCGGTTCGCCATGTTCCCCGAAGGTGTAACCGGAGCGCCGTACATTCCGGCCTACGGGTATCGGTGGCTGGAGACGCTGGAGCGGACGCCGGGCGGCTGATTGCCCCTCGAACGAATTGCCCGAGGCCTTCGTGTCCCACACCGGGATCAGACGGGCCGTGTCGCGGGCTGTCAAGGCAGGGAAGCTCCGCAAGCTCGCCTCGCGCCTTTACACGCGGAATCTGGAAGACGCTCCCGAGGCAGTCGTCAGAAGGAACCTCTGGGGGATTGTCGCGGGGTACTTTCCCGGCGCCCTGATCGCGGACCGCACCGCGTTCGAGGCAGCCCCGGCTTCCGATGGTTCCCTGTGCCTTGTCAGTGAACGGGGACGCACGGTCGAGCTGCCCGGTGTCGTGCTGCGTCCGAGGCGTGGACCCGAACGAGTCGCTTCGGACATGCCGTTCGTCGAAGGGCTGTATCTCAGTTCGCGGACCAGAGCCTACCTGGAGAATATGCGACCCTCCCGCGCCCGGGGTACACGTAGACCCCGCACGCTCGGGCGGGCCGAGATCGAGAAACGCCTGGACCTACTGATTCGCACCGCTGGCGAAGGGGCAGCCAGGCAGCTCAGAGACGACGTCCGCGCCATCGCCCTCGAACTCGGCCTGGAGCAGGAAGCTGCCCAACTCGACACGTTGATAGGCACACTCCTGGGCACCCGCCGGAGCCGGATGGACTCACCGGTGGCCATCCCACGCAGCCGCGGATGCCCTTACGATCCGGATCGCATGGAGCTCTTCCACCGCCTGCATCAGGCACTCCGCAATCGTCCTCCCGGCGTCCGTCCGGCGCCTCCGCGGAATCCCCGGGGCCGGTCAACGCTGGCGTTCTTCGAAGCGTACTTCTCGAACTTCGTCGAGGGGACCGAGTTCCTCGTGGACGAAGCCATTCGAATCGTCTTCGAGGGTCAGATTCCGAGACACCGACCAGCAGACGCGCACGACGTGGCCGGAACGTGGCGGATCGTGTCCGACACACGGGAGATGGGCCGAACACCGGCAGACTTCCGCGAACTTGTCCACCTCTTGCGGGAGCGCCACCGAACGATCATGGCGGGACGCCCCGAAATACTGCCCGGCGAATTCAGGGCGGATGAGAATCGCGCCGGGCTCACCGTGTTCGTGGCTCCCGATCTGGTCCGCGGCACCCTGAACGAGGGATTCGCCCTATACCGCAGTCTCGAGTCCCCCTTCGAACGGGCCGTCTACATGATGTTCCTCGTCAGCGAGGTACACCCGTTCGCCGACGGCAACGGACGACTCGCGCGCATTATGATGAACGCGGAACTCGTCGCCGGAGCGGAAGAGCGGGTCGTCGTCCCGACCGTTTTCCGCAGCAACTATCTCGCGGCGTTGCGCGCGTTGTCCCGAACCGGGCGTGCCGATCCCCTGATCCGCGTCCTCGACTACGCGCAGCGCTGGACCCTGGCGCTTGACTGGAGTTCGCTCGAGGCGGCGGAACGCGAGTTGCAGCGGTGCAATGCATTCCTCGACTCCGACGAGGCGGAAGCGATGGGGAAGCGGCTGCGCATGCCGGGGTGAGACCCCCGGGAACGAAACTCGGCCTAAGGCACCTGCCAGCTCCCGCGGCGCAGCAACTCGCCGCTGCCCGCACGGGCCAGGATCTCTCCGTCCTCATACACCACCTCGCCCCGACGAAGCGTCATCACGGGCCAGCCCGTGACTTCCCAGCCGGAGTAGACCGAGAATCCGGTGCCTGAGAACATGTCCTCGTCGCGGATGGTTCGCGTCTCCTCCGGATCCCAGAGGACGATGTCGGCGTCCGACCCCACGGCGATCGTGCCCTTTCGCGGATAGAGGCCGAAGAGTTTGGCAGCGTTGGTCGAGGTTACCGCCACGAATTGCTCCTCGGAGATCCGCCCCTGGACGACCCCCTCGGACCAGAGCATCGGCCGCACCACCTGGAGGTTGTTCAGGCCGGCGCGGTGCCGGCTGATGGTCTGCGACGGGTCCATCTTCTCCTCGCGCAGATAGGCGACATGATCGGTGCCCAGCACATGTACCGCTCCGCTGGCGATGCCCGCCCACAGCGCGTCCTGGTCACGCTGCCCGCGCAGAGGCGGCTGTCCCACGTAAAGCCCGCGGTCAGGTCCCTCGAAACGCTCGCGGGTGAAGTGGAGGTAGATGGGCCGGGTCTCGACGAAGACGCTGAGTCCGCGGTCCCGGGCATCCTGCAGCACCCGCAGCGCGCCCTCGGAGGAGACGTGGACCGCGTAGATCGGCGCGCCAGTGGCCTCGGCCATGGCGACCGCGCGTTGGGTGGCCACCACCTCGCCGACGACCGGACGGCTGTCCGGGAAGTACTCGAGCGAGGTGCGACCGGCGGCCGTCAGCTCGGCCACCGCGTGGGCGAGGATGGGTCCGTCCTCGCAGTGCACCATGGTGAGGATGCCGGCGCGCCCCGCCGCGTCCATGGTCGCCATGTAGTCCGGCACTTCGGCGTCGAACACGGACCGCACCATGAAGATCTTGGTGCTGGTCTGGCCGGTCCCGGCACCGAGAGTCGCCATCTGGGCCGACTGGGTTGCGGGGTCGTTGATGCCCGCGTGCAGGATGACGTCCGCGATCGCCTGCCCACGGATGAGCGCCGACTCGCGCTCGATGGCCTGGGCGAGCGTCTGCCCCCCGGCCGGAAAGGCGAAGTTCGAGATGGTGGTGATGCCTCCGGCAACCGCCGCCCTGGACCCGGTGCGGTAGTCATCCCGGAGGCGGCCGCCCAGGTGGACGTGCGGATCCACCCCGCCCGGCACGACCAGCAGCCCGGTGGCGTCGATCGCTCGGACGCCGGCACCGACAGCCAGCCCGGCCCCGATCTCGACGATGGTCCCGTCCCGCACGCGCACGTCGGCGTTGAACCGCCCCTCCGAGGTGACCACGGTGCCCCCGCTGATGAGGATCTCCTGGGGGGCGGGGGCGGCCTCGACCGGGCTGGTCGCAGCCAGCGTCGCGAGGAGCACGGTTGCCGCGGTGGCGGTACGCAGCGGGCGGGCGGGGAAATCCTGCGAGGCGGCCATGGTGTCCTCCCGGGCGGCGGGGCGGCGATGACGGACACCATAGCCGGGCCACTCGACGGACCGCCAGCGGTCGCGGGGCAGCTTGGTCACTCCGCCATGTACTTCTGTCCGCAGCAGGAGAGATCGTCGAGGCGTGCACGCGGTCTGCGCGTAACCGCGCCGCGCATTGCGGTGCTCGGCATCCTGGCCGACGCCGAAGGTCCGTTATCCTTCACGCAGGTGCTCGACATGCTCGGCGACTCCGACTGGGATCAGGCGACGATCTACCGCAACCTGGTCAAGTTGCGCGAGGCTGGCGTCGCCCCCGTGGTGAGTCGGATGGACGGCATCGATCGATACGCGCTCGCGGGAGACCACGAAGACAGCCATCGCCACCCGCACTTCCTTTGCGAGGACTGCGGCCGGGTGGCCTGTCTGAAGGAGGAGCTCACCGCGGCGTTGTCGATCGATGGCCGGTGGGCCGAGTCGATCCGCGGCGCGATGGTGCAACTTCTCGGCCACTGCCCGGAATGTATCGCTCAGCCCGATGTCTGAGATCCGTCAGGTCCGTTGGGTCGGGGCCGATCCTCCAATTGGGCGCCGTGCCGTGATAGCCGCCGGGGCCATCCATCAGCGCGCGCGAACGGTCAGCCAGGCACCTCGACGTCGATCTCACGTGCCGCCGTCGCGAAGTGGCGCACGTTCCACGTGATGATCGTGCTGGCGCCGGCTTTCAGCGAGCATGCAGCGATGAGCATGTCGTAAGTCTGCCCGCCGATCACACCCCGCCGCTGAGCTCGGCGCAAAGCACGCCAGACCTCGGTTGCGGTCAGTTGCACGACGGGCGTCCCCCGCCAGTTCGCTTCCAGCAGCGCGATCGCGTCCTCCGATCGCAGACGGTTGGGCGCGGGTAGCCGGGTGAGGACAGCGTACACTTCGGCCAACGAATGCGCGGCAAGAACCAGCTCTTCACCGGCGCCTTCCCGTCGCTCGAGCTCGGCAACGGTCCGCCCATGGTGCTCATGCCAGGAACACACCGCCGCGACGAGGACGGAGGTGTCGCAGAGGTATCGAGTCACCCGCCGGGTTGACTCTTGCTCGTGGACGAGCCGCGTGTGCGGAGGCTGGCAGTCGTGTCATCGACCTCCGCGGCCGTCAACACCGGGCGTCGCTCTCGCGGAACCGCAACCACGATGGATCCACGTCGTTTGAGCGTGACGTCCATCGGTACCGGCTCGATCTCGATGCGGCCGTCCGAGACCCGGAATCGTACGCGGGTTCCCGGCCGCAACCGGCATGCTTCGCGAACCGCTTTCGGCACAACCAGGCGACCCGCCTTGTCGATGGTAGTTTTCATGGCAGTGATCGTACCATTTCCGATGCCATCGATCAAGGGACTGTGCCACCAGCTCCTTCCAGGCCCGCGCCGGCTGGAAAATCGGTCAGAACGGATTCCCCCCGATCTCATACCAGTCCAGCGCCCGATCCGGGACCCCGTCGGCGTCGTCCGCCCCCAGCGGCCGGTCCACGAGGACGACCAGCGTCGATCCCAGGACATCGAAGCCCCTGATCCGATCCCTGACCCGCACCGACCCGGCGTAGTCCGCATTCTCGTACACGTCCAGGTATGACCATTCGCGCAGGCCGCGCTGCGTGGCGATCCAGTAGCGGCCGGCGGTGTCGATCAACTGCTGGGCGGTGGACAGATGGTAGTTCTTCGGGGTGGTGCGGTAGCGCTCCAACGTCTCCGCGAGGTTCATCGACTCGGGGACGCCCAGACCCCTGTTGAAGGCCTTGAGCTCCTCCTCGCGGTCCGCCACTTCCTGCTCGCCAGGGACTTCCGGGACGTACGTCGGCGCGCGGAGCACCGTGGCGTCGCCGGTGTCGCCCGCGAAGATCAGGTGACCTTCACAGGCAACCAGGACCCATCCACCGGCCCGGTTCGGCATGCCACCGACGGCGTCCCCGCATTCGATATCCCACGGCCCCGGCGGCGACCCCTCCCGCCGGATGAGCTCTCCGGAGGCAATGTTCACGTCGAACCGGTTCATCCTGTAGCCATCGCCGCCCATCAACGCCATGATGTCCACCGACGCGCCCGTGAGAATGTCCCGGAACGATGAGATGGGCGAAAACGCCGCGCTCGGCAGAGCCACCTGGGACATATGCGCGCCCGATGGTTCAAAGACCGTGAAGCGGCCCAGCCGCAGGTCGGCCACTCCAACCGTGCCCTCCGCGCCGCGAGCCAGGTAGGCCGGGCTGACAAACTCCCCGGGCCCTTCCCCCTCGCTCCCGAAGACTCCGACGACAGCGCCCTCCCTGTCGACGCAGCGGACCCGGACCTCGTAGGAGTCGATCACGCAGGCCGTTCGTCCGTCGGCGAGAAGCGCGACCTGATCGTCCTCGCTCGGGGGGAGGGTTGTCGAGGTGATCAGTTCGGGGGTAAAGATGGCGTCGGCGGTGGTGTCGCTCTCGGCGCACGCCGTGGTGAGGGTCAGGAGGGCGGCCGAGGCGAGGGCATGCGCTGTCGCTGCGGGAATGGAGCGGCGACGGATGAGCGTGGTGGCGTACTGCATGAAACGGTTCCCCTGGTCGAGCGGATGCGTTTGGTTGCTCACGGGCCAGAGTGGGACACGCTGGGCAGGAGGTCAATGGAGTGGCTGCCGCCAGCCGCGGCGCGACCAATGACGGACCCCTGATCGCGCCATTGTACCGTCCTCCCCCGGAACGGTTCGCGCACCCGCGAGCGGGGAGGTATGATGTGGCCACCATGCAGGCTCAAGCACCGACGACGTGGGAGGATGTCCTGCGGATGCCGGACGACGGCAACCGCTACGAGTTCATCGGGGGGCGGCTGTACATGACGCCCGCACCCGTGACCCGGCATCAGCGCGTCGTGATGCGTCTCTGTTTGGCTCTGTCTCGGATCCTCATGGACTCCAGACGCGGAGAGGTGTTTTCCGCACCGCTCCTGGTCCAGTTCCCGGGAACCGACGACCGCGTCCAGCCCGACCTTCTCTTCATATCCCACGAGAGACGGTCGATCATCGGCGAGAAACAGGTGACGGGCGCACCCGACCTCGTCGTCGAGATCCTCTCGCCCTCCACCGCGCACCGCGACCGCGGGATCAAGCTGGATCTGTACGCGCGTCACGGGGTGCGGCAGTACTGGATCGTGGATCCGGTCGAGGATTCGGTCGATGTCTGGCGCTTCGGCGACGCGGCGGGGCACGAGCGCTTCACCGGCGAGTTGCCCGTCCGGCTACGTTCCGAGCGCCTGGGTCTCATCGACCTCGATGAGGTCTTTTCGCGTCATCTGGATCTGTGGGAGGGGACATAGAGTCAGGCCCCGTATCACGCAGCTGGGACGACGAGTATCGCCGCGGCCGTTACCGAGACGAGCCGCCCATCCCGTTCGTCGGACGCATCGTCGACATCCTTCACGATCAACCGGAGATCATGCGGGGAAGGGGCCTGTAGGTCGGCTGCGGCAATGGACGGAATTATCTACCTCTCGTCGATGCGGGACTGAATCTGATCGGGCTTGACGTCTCGCGTGAAGCCTTCTGCTGAGGCGCGGAGGACTGCTCTTCGTTCGCATCAACTCCGCCTCCACCGATGTCTACCACTCCCATCGGGTCGTCGAGCGCGGCGATCGAGGCGGGTTCACGGTCAGGTACGATGAGGGGCCCAAGCGCGGGCTGACGATCCGCTTTCTGTCGCTCCAGGAGCTGAGGGAGACGCTTGACCCTTGGTTCACGCCTCTGGTCCCAACGACGGAGCAGGTAACCTCGCGAAAACCTCCCAAGCGTGGCTCGTGGGCCCAATGGGAAGGCGTCTGGGTCAGGCGGCAGGTGACGAGCGTTCCGGGGCCTGGTTGCCGGGCCGACCCCCGCCAATAGGTTCAGCCGTACAGCTCCACCCCCGGCAACAACAGGAGGACAACGCGATGAAGCAACTCACCTGGGTAGCCGCCGTCGCGGCCCTGGCAATTATCGCGTGGCTCGGATCAGGGACGGGCGCTCCCGAAGAGGCCTCGCGCGCCCCGGAAGAAGGCGTCTTCGCCACCATCGCCCCGTTCAACAGCTACGGTGTCGTCCACGACGCCGACAACGTCGAGGCGATGCGGCCGCGGGTCATGGGCACGCACGGGGTCATCTCTTCCGGGCACTACCTGGCCACGCAGGCCGGCTACGAGGTGCTCAGGGCCGGGGGCAACGCGTTCGACGCGGGCGTGACCGCGGGGATGGCGCTCAAGGCGCTCAAGATGGATTACGCGGGCTGGACCGGGGTCGCACCGCTCATCGTCTACAGCGCCGCGGAGGATCGGGTGATCACCCGGGTCGGAGCCGGGACCTCTCCCGCGCTCGCCACCCTCGACCATTTCCTCGAACACGGCAAGGGGCCCGTCAACAACGCGCTGATTCCCGCGGACGTCGATGTCTGGCTCGCCACTCTCGACCGCTTCGGCACCCTCAGCTTCAGCGAAGCCGCGCAGCCGACCCTCCGCATCGCCGAGGAGGGCTATCACCTCTACAAGATGCAGAAGTGGATGATCGAGGATCAGATGGACGAGATCCTCGCCTTCCCCTACAACGGCGACTTCTGGTTCCAGAACGGGGTCGGCGAGCAGCGTCTGGGCGACCGGATGGTCAACGCCGACCTGGGGCGGCTCATCCGCTACATGATGGAGGCCGAGGAGCACGCGCTGGCCGCGGGAGCAAGCCGCTCCGAAGGCATCCGCGCCGCGCGCGACGCCTTCTACAAGGGAGATCCCGCGCGCGACGTGGACCGCTTTTTCCGCGAGCAGGGAGGGATCGTTCGCTACGAGGATCTGGCGGGGTACGAGAGTCGCTGGGAGGAACCGCTGGGCACGAGCTTCCAAGGCTACGACGTGTACACGGGCGACGGATGGAGCCAGGGGCCGCGCATCGTCCTGATGCTCAACATGCTCGATAGTCAGGACCTGCGCGCGCTCGGCTACAACACGCCGGCGTACATTCATCTCATCTCCCAGGTCATCAACCTGGCGATGTCGGATTCGCACAGGTACGTCGGCGATCCGGACTTCGCGCCTGCGCCCGAGGGGCTCTACGGGAAGGCGTACGCACGCGAGCGCATCGGGCTGATCGACGAGAAGCGCGCGTTTCAGGACATGCCGCCGTGGGGAGATCCGGCGGCGATGGCGGCGGTGGCGGACGGCGCGCCGACGAGCTTCGTGGTGGCGAGCGGTGCGCCGACAAGCCTCGCGGCGGCGAGCGCGGACCGGGATGGGCCGGCGCGTTCCACCGACACCTCGTCCCTCAACGTGATGGACGGGGAGGGCAACCTGTTCTCGCTGACCGAGAGCGACGGCCACACCTTCACGCCCATGATCCCGGGATGGGGCTTCGGGCTGGGCAACCGCATGGGCCAGTTCAACCTGGACTCGGAGCTGGCCAACGTGATGGCCCCTGGCAAGCGCCCGCGCAACACCAACTCGCCTCTTCTGGTGATGAAGGACGGGCAGCCGTTCATGGGACTCTCCACCCCCGGCGGCGACCAGCAGCTGCAGTCGCTCCTGCAGGTCTTCCTGAACGTGGTCGTGTGGGGGATGTCACCCGAGCAGGCCCTGGATCAGCCCCGCTTCGGCAGCTACAACTTTCCGGCCACGGGCAGCGAGGTGAACACCAGTCCCGCGGTGCTCCGCCTCGAGGACCGCATCCCGGCGGAGACGGCGCAGGCGCTGCGCGCGATGGGGCACGACGTGCAGTCCTGGGGCCTGTGGAACTGGCGCGCGTGCGCACCGACGGTGACCTGGCGCCATCCGGAGACCGGGGTGATGATCGCGGCGGGGGACGTAAGGCGGGAGACTGCGTCGCTGGGGTTCTGAGGAGGGGTCGAAGCCAACGCATGCCGGTCGCGCGCTGGCTGCCTCTTCGGTCTCGGGGGCGCCGCCGAGGAGAAACCCGGTGAGCACGGTCTGGCGCTCCGTCGAGTCGATCACGACCTCGTATCGGTCGAAGGCGACCTGTGGCTGCGGCTGGATGCGCGGCCGCTGGTCAGAGGTGATCAAATCGCGGGAAGCGTCGTGGATTGTCCGGCCGCATGCCTGGAGCGCGACAAGGGCAAGAGCCGGAAGCAGCAGGTGCCAAAGTCGTCGGTCCATTCGTGTCACCGCGTCCGCATCTGGAAGCACTGCCGTCCCGAGCCGTGGGCCCACAGGTCCCGAAGCCCGAGGCGCTCCGCTCCCGGATCGTCGACCCGGTTCGCCAGGGGCGATCCCGGGGCATGGCAGCCCTGACAGCTCCTCTGGAGGATCGGAGGGCTTCCGGTCGGTCCCCCGGACTCCGCGGCGAAGGTTGCGCACACCTCATAGCGTCCATCGTCGAGTGTGCGGTACCCGTACAGCTCCGAGCTGGTGGGATCGCGGGTGCTGATCGTCAAGCCGGGTTCGGCCGCCAGATCGTCCAGAGATGCCGGAAGCCGTCCATGTCGTGCCCGGTAGAGATCGATGGCCGCGGCGATTCCGTGCAGGTCGGCCGCTCGCCGATCGTCGATCCGGCGCTCGCGTTCCTGCGCGGGATTCCCCAGGAGTACCAGCCCGACCACCACCGCCGCGACAACGGCCGTTCCCGAGGCTCCCAACACGATGGATCGGGGCGAGATGCTCATTCTGCCACCTCCTCCCTGCGCACGTCGCGGAGGAAGTATCCGAACAACGAGCCGGTAATCGTGGCGACCGTGAGAACCTTCAGGGCGAACCGGACCGTCAATTCGCCCCCGAGCAGGTTGTAGACGACGCTGGTGACCACGCCGATGAGGGTGGCCGCACCCACGAAGAGCGACAGGTACGTCAGCGATTGCCGAACTCGCGAGAGCCGTCGACCCGGGTCGTTTCGGACAGCCCGGTCATTCGTCCAGAAGACGAAGGCGAATACGGGAAACGTCGCGACCAGGAAGGAGATCGACCACCGCATCTCCTCGCGCGCCATCTCCATCGCGGCCGCCGGGTCCAGCGAAGGATCGGGAAACGCCTGGTGGATGAACGCGAAGAGGAGGCTCCCGAAGCTGATCGCGCTGCCATACAGCGTGCCGAAGAGAACGAGGTAGACGAAGGCCTCGCGAGCGGACAGATACGGTGCCGGGCGCGGGACGGGGATCGGAAACGCGACATCGGCGAAGCCGCCCAGGGCGCGTCGAACCTGATCCTGTGGCCAGCCGGCCTCGAGCAGCACCTCCTCGAGATGGTCTCGTGGCAGGCCTCGTTCCAGGCCCGATTTCAGGAATCCGGAAATCTCGTCGTTGACGGCCATCTGTTCTCCTCCGTTGAGTGGTGGATCCACGTGTTGTTGGCGGCGTCAACTTAACTGAGAACGTTGACATCGTCAACATTGCTGACCTCCCTTGAACCGATCAATTTGGGGCATGAGCCTTGACGGCAGCGCGTATCACCACGGAGACCTGCGGACGGCACTACTCGCCGAAGCCGCTGCGATGATCGACGAGGGAGGGACCTCGAGCGTCACGATGCGCGCGATCGGGCGGCGCCTGGGCGTATCGCGGTCGGCGCCGTATCGCCACTTTGCAGACAAGTCCGCGCTCATGGTGGCGGTCGCCACCGCCGGTTTCGGCCACCTTCGAGACCGCCTGGAGGCAGTGGGCGCGGGCGCCCCGGGCGCAGGGATGGAGCGGCTCCGGCAGTTCGGCGAGGTGTACGTGCGCTTCGCGCTCGAAAATCCGGGACACTATCGCCTGATGTACGGAAAGGAAGCGATCAGCCGCGAGGACCTGCCCGAGCTTCGCGAGGTCGCGAACGGGTTGTTCGACGAACTCGTGCGCGTCGTCCAGTCATACCAGCGGAGTGGAACGATCAAGCGACAGGATCCCCAACTGCAGGCCTACGTGGCATGGGGTGCCGTGCACGGTCTGGCGTCGCTGCTGATCGAGGGACAGATCCTCACTGACGTGGATGTCGATGGACTGATCCGGCAGACCACCTCGACACTCCTCGACGGGATGCGCGCCGGTCGCTAGAAGCCGTACACGAGTGAGACGGTGACCGCATAGTATGCGATGTCACCGAGCATCAGGTCGAAAGCTGCGGGCCTCCCCCCGTCCTGCAGCACCGGTGCATGGCTTCGCAGCAATTCCCAGTGCCCAGGCTTGCGGACATCGCGGTAACGTGCATAGCGTCCTCGAAGCGCGATGCTGAACCGCTCGTTCGTCTCCCATGCCACCCCTCCGATGAGATTCGCCCCGAGTGTCGATTCGGCCAAAAGGAGTGACATGTAGTCGGCCGTGCCCGCCGCGCGTATCTGCCATGTGGGAATGACGGTGTCCGTCGCGGGGTCCACGCCCCCCGCAGGCGCGAACCCGTTGGCCAACGTTCGCCGGACCCGCAGTCCCTCGAAAGCGAGCACCACGGTGGAAAGGCCACCTCCGACGCCGACGAACGGCGTGAAGCGCGACGAGTTGTCGAAGTCGAGGTGTACATTCAGGAACACGTCCGAAAGGGTGAGCCCGGACACCCTGGCTGAAGGTGGCTCGACCGCACTCCACTCCTGTTCGGTCTCCCCCGCAAGCGGGCCCGCGTCCAACAGCGGCGCCGAAGTTCCGCCCAGCGCCGTGTTGTTCAGTTCAGCTTCGAGCCGGATCCGACCGCGTGAGTACCCCACTGCGAGCGCGGTGGCGCTGGTCATGGTTTCTGCGCCGCGATCAAACCGCACCGTCGCGAACACGCCGGATCCGAATCCGGCGCACACTGGATCGCGCGGGACCATCGCGGGGTCGGGATGCAATAGCCGGTCACAGCGCGTCGGCAGATCCAAGCCCTTGATGCTCGCCCGCATGGTCAGCGCGTCCGAATCCCCGAAATCGCCCCGGAAGTAAAAGCCGTCTCGCCCCTGGGCGGTCGCTGCCAGGGGGGCCGCAAACCAACCCGGCGCGACCAGGACGGCCGCCGTCGCGAGACGAACACCGGTGGGGATTCTCCAGGCCCGTCGGAGTCGGGTGGCAATCTCTTCGTTGACGGTCATCCGGCTTTTCCTCCCTCGATGGGTCGATCCGAGTCAGGTTGACGACGTCAACTTAACCGGTAACGTTGACGGCGTCAACATAGAAGTGCGCAACTCGGCCCACATGCGGTTACACATTGACCCCACTCGGGATCATGACCGCTCCGACCCCGTTTGACATTGTCCCGCCAAGCATGGAGATGCTGGTTCCCACCGACAGCCGCACCCGGCACGAGCGGCACCGCCATCACTACGCCGAGGCGCCGCGTCCGCGTCCGATGGGGCAGGGCCTGGAGCTGCAGGCATTGCGCAAGGATGGCACAACCTTCCCGGTGGAGATCAGTCTGAGCCCCGGCAACCTGGCGTCCGGGGGCGGAACACGTGATCTGTACGATCCGCGACATCTCGGCCTGGAAGCGGATGCGGTGGCTGTCCCGAATGAAGGTGATGGCGGCCGAGAATGAGCGAAGGCACCTTTCCCGCGAATTGCACGACGAATTCCTCCAGTTCCTCGTGGCATTCAAGATCCGGGGGAAGCTCCTGGCGGACGAACCGGACCGGGAGGAGAGAGAACGTGCGTGGGCGGTGATCGCTGACGAGATCCTCAACGCGATCCGGGGGGTAAAGCGGATGATTCGGGGGTTGAGGTCCCCGAAACTCGAACAGCAGGGGCTTGTTTCCGCGCTCGCCACCCTGTTTCGCGACGCCCGCCGAGTGCACGGAGTCACGATCCACGCCAGCCTCAGCCTCGAGTGGGTGGCCGACGAACTGGATCCGGTGACCGTTTTGGCCCTGTACCGGATCGTGCAGGAGGCCGTGACCAACGCCGCGACGCACGCAAAGGTTGGCGAGGCCGCCGTGACGCTCAGGTCGACCCGCCACATCACCGGACTGGGACTCGAAACGAGGGTCCTGGTGCTGACGATCCACGACGAGGACGAGTTCCTCATCCCCGCCCTCGACGCGGGGGCCGCGGGCTTTCTGAACAAGTCCGTCGCCGACACCGATCTCATGGGAGCCATCGAAGCGATCGTGCGCGGTCATTCCTATCTGCCGCGCCGCGCGACAGCCCTGCTCGCGCGGCGGAAAGCAGAAGGCACCTCGAGCCGCAGGCCGGGGACCGAGGTGCTGTCTTCTCGTGAACGTACCGCCATTGAATTGTACGCGAGGGGCTTTTCGACCTCGGAGGCCGCCGAGGAGATGTTTCTCAGCCCGAAGACCGTCGAGGGCTACATCGGCCGCGCCAAGACCAAGCTCGGGCTGCGCACGAGGCGCGATATCGTGCGATTCGCGCTCGACGCCGGACTATTGCAGGCCGAAGGCGAGCAATAGGGCACTCCGCCTGTCGCAAGCAAGGGTAATCCCCCCCATGCCGTGGGGGTGGTTTCCCTCATGAATCGCAGGGTTTTCCCGCTATCGAGCCTGACATTGCGTTGCCGATACCAGGGTGTGCCGAACCGGATGCGCCGGTAACGGGCGACCAGGAGGGAGGCTCGAGATGATCGTGACAATCAGGATCCAGCCTTCGCAGCATGGCGGCGGCGACGAGTATGTACGGCTGGCCGAACCGGCGACCATGGGCGAGGTCTTCGAAGAACTCGCCGTTACGGCACAGCACTACACCAGGCCCCCGGCGAGCGGGGCAGGATCGGACCGGTGATCGCCGGACTCGGCCTGGGGCTGGCGCTTACCGCTCTATGGAGCCTGCGTCATCGCCGAACGTCCGATCCCGCGGGGACCTCACGGCGGGCGAGACTGCTGGCGAGGACATCCGTGCCGCGTGGGCGCCTTTACGCGCGCTGAATGGTCCGTCAAGGCTGCAGGCGCCGATGCCGCAGGAACCCGTGCACTCGGCAAAGCGAGGGTACCGACATGCAGGAGGCGCCGACGCCGATGACCGAGGGGCCGATCGAGTTCCGCTCCCCGAACATCCTCGCTGCTATCACGGTGATGGCGCTGTCGCTCGTGGGATGCTGGTACTTCGAGTGGGACGAGGGCGATCCCCCACCACCGCCCGACATCCGGGGCGAGTGGTCGGCGGTGCGCACCGAAGGCGACACCGAACTCGAATTGGCGGTCGATATCGACGAGCCCGCTCCGCACGTGCTCATTGGCGACACGCGGCTTCGGGTCGCGGAGCCCGACGAACTTCCGCTTGTCATCCACGGCTACATCACCGGCACCTTCTACCACCCTTTCGTCGACATGGACTTCAGGCTGTTCGTAGTTGCCGGCCAGGACCCCGTTGAAGCCCGCTTCGAGGGCCGCTTCGACACCTACCACGCCATCGGCGGCGCTTTCATCCTCAACAATCCGGTCGGCCAGACGGACACACTGGCGCTCATTCTGAGGAGGCGGTGATACCTCCAGGCCGCGAGAACCGGACGCCGACCGTACCGGCCGGTCCTGGCAGGCTACCTGAACGCTTCCTCCATTCACCACCGCCTGCGGTGCACGCGTTAGATTGGCCGCGTCCAGTCCCTCCGCACCCCGGTCGATGAACTCCTCGCCCGCAGCGCAGCCGCTCAGGGCGCGGTGGCCGCCAGCCACGAAGACAGCACAGAGAACGGATGAGCAGACAGCCGGCGACCCACCACCCCACCCCGCTCCCGGCATCGAGCCGCCGCACCTTCATCAAGGCGGGACTCGCTGCGGCGGGACTTGGCCCCGCCATCTCGGCGCTGCCGGGGTGCGGCGACGCAGTCGACCGGTCACCCCGCGGACGCGCCGCGCCCCCACCCACGCGGACGGACGAAAGCGTCCTGGTGATCGGCGCCGGAATCGCGGGTCTTGCCGCAGCGTCCGAGCTTCGCGCCAGCGGTTTCGAAGACGTTGTCATTCTGGAGGCCCGTGACCGGATCGGTGGGCGCATCTGGACGGAGAACGTCGGCGGCACGATTCCCGTCGACCTCGGGGCCTCCTGGATACACGGCGTCCGCGGAAACCCGATCGCCGATGTCGCCCGCCGAAGTGGCATCGAGACGCGCCCGACCGACTGGGACACCGCGGTCCTGCACTTCCACGAACGCGGCGCGCCGATGCCCGACACCCTCGACCTGGACGGGTTCTGGACACTTGCGGAAAGACGGCCCGGCGCGAGCCTCCGATCCATCCTGGACGAGTACCTGGAAACGCACGCCCTCAGCACCAGCCAGCGGCGGTACCTGGAGCACCTGCTCAACACGACCGTGGAGCACGAGTACGGCGCGGACCTGGCCGATCTCTCGCTCGAAAGTGTCGACGGGGGCAGCGCGTACGGCGGACACGATGTCCTCTTCCCGGGTGGATACGGTCAGATCGTCGAGGCGCTGTCCGACGGTCTCGAGGTCAGGCTCCGGCAGGCCGTGACCGGGATCGACCACAGCGGAGCGCGCGTCGTCGCGACGACGGCATCGGGCGCAAGGTGCGAAGCCGACCGGGTCGTCGTCACCCTCCCCCTCGGCGTCCTCAAGAACGGGCTCGTGTCGTTCTCGCCGCCGCTGCCGGCCGCCAAGCGCCGGGCGATCGCCGACTTGAAGATGGGCGTGCTCAACAAGACCTGCCTGCTGTTCGAAGACGTATTCTGGGAGCCGGGGATCGAGGTCATCGGGTACGTGGGCGCAGACAGGGGCCGGTGGGCCGAGACGCTCAGCCTTCACCCGTACACCGGCCAGCCGATCCTCATGATGTTCAACGCCGGTACATACGGCACCGAGATCGAGAGCCTCGCCGACCAGGAGATCGTGGCCGAGGCCACCGCGGCGCTCGCGGACATGTACGGGGCCGTGCCGCAGCCGACGGACGTGCTGGTCACGCGCTGGGGCTCCGACCCGTGGACGCATGGATCCTATTCCTACGTCCCGGTTGGATCCTCGTTCGAGCGCTACGCGGCGCTGGGCCAGCCGATCGGCAACAGGGTGTTCTTTGCGGGCGAGGCAACGAATCCGGACCACCCGGCCACCGTCCATGGGGCGTTGCTGTCCGGCGTTCGAGCGGCGCGCGAGATCGCCGGGGTGGCGCCGCAGCGGCGTCCGCCGACCCGCTACCGCCGGACGGCCGGAGCCGACCTTTTCCCGAGCACGTTCTCCGGCGGGGTCGCCCAGTAGCCGAGGTTGTGCTGGACATCGGTTCCGAGTGAGTAGACCACCGCCGTATCGCAGAGCGTGGTCCGGTGTCCATTCGGACCCGTCACCTCTGTACCGCCACTGGTAACGGCATCCACCGAGGCAGGCGGGACGCTATCGGCCAGCACGTCCAGGACCGCCAGCGACGAGGACTCGAAGTCCTCGCACTCATAGGTCTCAATCCCCCCTACCGTGCGCCACCAGTGCAGGTCCTCACCCCATGAGACGGGAGGATCCTCGATTCGTCGTCGCCACGATCGCGTCTCGCCAACGAACGTGGTGGAGTCGGTCACCATGTTCGTCACCCACAGACCCCACCACCGATACTCGGCCGTCTCGCCGGAGGGACCGGTATCCGCGACGAACCGATACGGCGTCCCCTCCTCCCACTCAAACGGAAGCATGATCTGATGGCATCGGCACTCGTCGTTCTCGGTATCGACCATCGCATCGGTGTTCGAGGCATCCGAGTCCCATATCGCGAAGTTGATGACGCGACGGTTGAGCGGCTCGTTTTTGAACAGACCTTGCGACTGGAGACCGGCATAGCCCGCCAGCCTGCCCTGGTCGTCATGAAGAAACTGCATCGCCCAATAGTGCAGCAGCCCCTTCTCGTGCAGGCTCTCCGCCGGCGCCTGTATCGGAAGCATCGTCCACTCGATGCGCGACATCGGATAGAGCGAAGCCGGAAACCTGTAGAACCCGAACGTGTTCGCCGGTCCCCACTCGCCGATCGGTGTCACCGTTAGCGTGAACGATTGGGACGCCGTCAGGCCGCCGGGGTCCCGCGCCGTCACCGTTACCTCCGTCATACCCCCCGACACCCCTGTCACCGTCACCGCCGTGCCCGCAACCGCTGCCGTCGCCACCGCCGGCGCGGACGAGACCGCCGCGTACTCCAGCGCGTCCCCGTCCGGGTCGCTGAAGTGCGCCGACGCGTCGACCACCAGCGCCTCGCCGGCTGCCACGGTCATGGCCTCGATCGCCGATGCCACCGCCGGCGCACGGTTCGGCTGCGGCTCGGGCGGCTGTACGGTGATGGACTCTTCGCCGCCGCAGCCGCAGAGGAGGGCCAGTCCCAGGATTGACAGGCTGGCAGAGTGCGAGCGGGTCATCGTTCACTATGCGCAATCAGGACATGTTGTGGCAACAGCAAGGGGTGACGGTGCCCGCGCGGACACATATGGGATTGTGATGTCCGCCACATTGTACCTTGTGAAGAACCGATACACACTCTGCCGAAGCAGGCGAATCGTGAAGACACTCCGCACCATCCTCACAACTGCAACGCTCCTCCTACTCGGCCAACCACCGCTCCTCGCCCGAGCCGAGGCGCAGTCCGCTCCGGGCATCATCGAGGCGGTGATCATCCACCCGCCCGTTGCGGCACGGTTCCAGTGCTCCGAACACGCGCTCGGCGCGGAAGACCACGTACCCGACGCGCTCGCCGCCGACTGCGTCGTGGTGCGGCGGGACGGCGGCCCGAACGGCAACCTGACATCGCTGTACACGGGAGACGGAACCCGCAACGAGGATTGGCACAGTTGGCGAGAGCCGCTGCTGGCCCCCTTCGACGGAGTCGTCATCGGTTTCCAGCTCAATCCCGAAACCACGGTCCCCGGCGTCCGGGGCTCGGGCCGTTCGAGCGCCATCCTGTTCCAGCAGTTGGTCGACGGCGAACCGACGGGCATCCAGGTCGCATACGTCCATGTCCGCGAGGTGACGGTATCCCAGGGTGACACCGTGCGGGCAGGCGACCCGGTCGCCCGCATCGGGAACAACGGCTCCTCTTTCAACCCCCACGTGCACATCGGCGCATTCCGCGGCGAATTGATGTCGGACGACGCCGTGCCGCTTCAGGTGCGGATGGATCTGGTCGCTCTGGGACGGCTCCTGGGGACGGCGGGCAACTGGATGTCGAACATCCCAATCAGGAGCGGTACAGGGGACAAATCTACATGGTCGACCAAACAGTACCGGAAGAAGAGGTCATCGTGACAGACCAACTGAACGCCGAAGAGCGGGAAATCCTCGAGAAGTTCGAGCGGGACGAACTGCGGCCCGCAACGGGCGTTGACCGCGAGATGGCGATCGCCCCTCAGGCGGCCCGCAACACCTTCAAGAAAGACTCGGCGAGTCGCTGTCGAGCGTCATCCACAAGTATCTGTCGGGAAGGTTGACCGAGAAGAGGTAACCGCCCCGCCCATAGCCCCGTACCTTGACCGGCGCCGCTTTCGGGTGCGCGCCTGGACGGACGGAGCCACACGCTGATCCCGGGGCTGGTCGACGGCCACGTGCACAGCTTCCAGTCCTCGTGGGCGACGCGCTGCGCTTCGGGGTGACCACGGTGCTGGACCAGTCCACGGACCCGGCCTTCGCCGCGGCGATGCGACCGGCGCGCGGCGAGGTGGGGCGCGGGTGCGGGCAGTCAGCAGTTGCACGGAAGCCCGCGATACCGCGTCTATTGCTGGTGTAAGGACCAATCGATCCGCAGCGTGGCCGAGGAGTTGGAGCGTTGTAGCCTGATGAGACCGACATCACTGGCTTCTCCCGCATTCGCCCTCCTCGCGTCCGCCACCCTCGCCCTCGCCGCCCCACCGGCCGCCGCCGCCGGACAACTCTCCTTTGATCGCCTCGACGCCGTTGTCGGCAGCCCAACCACCGCGATCCAGGCTCGTGATCTGAATGGCGACGGGCGGCTCGACCTCGTGGTTTCCGGCGGCCAGAGCGTTTTCGTGTTGACCGGTCGGGGTGACGGTCGCTTCGATGTAACGTGGTCCGGTGCCGCCGGCGAGAATCCGGTGGACCTGGCCATCGCGGATCTCGACGAGGACGGGCTTGCCGACCTCGCAGTCGCAAACCACGAGACGGACCATGTCACGCTGCTCTTCGGGGTCGCCGGAGGGGCCTTCGAACGCCGGGACCACTCGAGGTTCCGCGTCGACGTCTCGCCGCACCCGCACGCCGTCCGACTGCACGACATCGACTCCGATGGTCACGCGGACCTTCTGGTCGACGACCGGGCGCCCGAGTCCATCCGGCTATTCCGGGGACGCGGGGATGGCACATTCTCGGGGGCGACATCGATCGACGTCGGCGGTGATCCGTACCGGGGCATGAGTCTGGCCGATGTGACGGGTGACGGCCTCGCGGACCTGATCACGTCGAATCCCGACCACGTGGCCGTCCTTGTCGCCGGGGAGGACGGTGGCTTTCGGCCGCGGGCAACCCTGCCGGCGCCCTTCGGCCCGTTCTCGGTCATCGCGGCGGATCTGAATGGCGACGGTCGTCGGGATGTGGCGGCCGCGTCCGGAGAAGGCGCGGGTTCGCTGGCGACCTGGCACGGGCTTGCCGACGGGTTGTTTCGCGCGGCCGGCCGATACGAGATCGCGAGGGGGCCGACGAACAGCGCGGCGGCGGATCTGAACGGTGACGGCAGCGCCGAGGTGCTGGTCCCTGCTCCAGCGGATTGAGATCGTGGGCAGCCCTTACGGTCTGGCGGCGGGTGACTTCGATGGCGATGGGCGAGTGGACTTCGCGGTGGCGAACGACGGGGTGGACTTCGTCAGTGTTTTTTGACGAGGTAGTGGGTTCCAGCGGCGAGCTCGTATCGCGTACAGGTCAAGCAGGCAACGATGACTTCGCCGAGATCACGGTGCCGTCGGGCGGAACCTCACTCATCCTCAAAAGCCTCCACCCAGGTCCGGCCAACCGAGGTGAGGCGGAAGCGCTGTCTCGGACTGCGCTCATTCTCAGGCATCGTCATCTCGATCCAACCTTTTTCCAAACACGGATCCAGAAACCGCTTCTTGACGTCGCTCCTGCTCTTGAGCCTTAATGCGTCACGGATCTCCTTGCGCGACATTTCGCCGGACATTACAGGCAGCAACCGCTTCTCGTTCTTCCCGGGTACGGGTGCTTCGTCAGGCAACCCAGGGTCATCTTCCGCAGTCCGTTCGGCGAACTCCGTCGATCTACTCTCTCGGACAACGGCCACTCCGGGAGCAGCTTCAGGCTCGGAACGGAAAAGCTCACCCTGAGGAGACCCGGCGAGCGCTGGAATCTGTGTCCCGTCATCGAACACGATCTCGCGAAGCTTGTCGGGTGTTTCAGGTTCCGACCACCAGCGGGCACCGCGCGCAACCAATGCGTCAAGCCCTCTGGATGGCTCGCCGGTTGAGCGGACATACACCGGCACATAGCGCAGCTTCAGTTGCTCCGTCGCGCCCGCCCAGGTGCCGCCATGCCCATGGTCGGAGTTCACGACCAGCGCCGAATCCGCCAGCGCATAGATCTGCTTGTTGCGTTCCATCGCCTGCCAACCCCGAAACCGGATTGCGGGATCGAAGGAGGAGACCAGCACCAGCCGTCCGTCCATGAGCGGCTCCCGATTGCCGCGGTCAAGCGCGGCGCGTTCGAGGTCATTGCCCAGGACGCCGATCGCGCGCCCGCCCGCCTCAAGGGATCCCCGCATGGCCGTCTGATCGACGCCACGAGCCCCACCGGAGACAATCGGCACCGCCGCTTCGGCGGCCAACCGTCCAACGCGTTCCGTATACTCAATGAGTTCGTCGTTCACCTTTCGCGAGCCGACCACCGCCAGTCCCCCAAAGTCCAAAGCGTCCCGGTCGCCGCAACCGTAGAGCACTGGCGGACGCTTCCCCCGCATCTTCTTCCGGAGCCGATTGGGGTAGTCGTCGTCCGCTCTTGTGACCACCCAGATCGCTCGCGCGCTCCAGCGCTCCAATGCCTGGGCCAGAAGGAATCCTCGTTGGAGAAGTCGACGAAACATCTTCAAGGGTTCGGCGGGTCTTCAACCCGGACCACGAGTTACCGAGTTCTCTCAATCCTTCGGGATCAAGGAGATCCGCGGGCTCCATAGCGGTGTCGCGAAGGTACCGCACCAGGTTGTTGTAGTCGCCGAGGGGCAGAGGCCTGACAGTCGGACGCGCCCCCCCGGCCAGAAGTGGCGCCGTCAGCAGCAGGATCGCCTGGGCGTTCGGGCTGAGCTCGCCGTTCATGAGGCACGCCCCAGCATAGAGAGCGCGAGTGGCCAGACCCTGCCGCTACCGTGCATACGCAAAAGCCACGCCGCCATGGATGCGTCGTGCATGGAATCTCCAGGATGGTGGGTACTCCAACGTGGGGGACGGGTGCGGGCGGTTGAATGGCTGTATGGGCAGAGTGTCGGATCGACTGTAGGGAGAGTGCTGGAAGTCGTCGAGACTGTAAACTCTACATGACATAATGGAAAGTGTAGATGACATCTTAGCACCACCAAGGCTCGTCATCGACCGCCGCTGAACCACTCCGCGCCTACTTCAGCAATCCCGCCCGTCCTTGACCTCGAGCGAGTGGACTTCGCGGTGGCGAACGACGGGGTGGACTTCGTCAGTGTTTTGCTGACGAGGTAGTGGGTTCCCCAACAGGATTGTTGCCAACGATTCTGTTGGGTGGCGCTCCAGCAGCGTCAGGGCATCCGGTACCGCTCCAGAAACGCCAGGTCGAACTCGTTGAACGCGATGATGTAGACGTGCGCGCGGCCGAACCCGGCCACCACCCGATCCCCTCCGAGGGTCAGCGCGCTGACCAGCCGTCCCCTGCGGTCGAACAGGTCGTAACGGGTGCCGCTGCCCGCGGGCAGGTGTCGGCGCACCCACGCGCGGCCGAGCGGGTCTACGCGGACGGTTGCGTTATGAAAGGCCGGCTTTGCGTCGTGCTAGTTGTAATCGTCGTAGTCGACTTCTTCGTCCGGTGGCCCGAATCCGCCGCGGGCAAAGTTGGCGGCCCTGGTGCCGTCCTCGCGCACTCCCATGTCCATGACGATGCCTCCGTGACGCTGTGAGGCCCGCAAGTCCTCTTCCATTTCGGCTGTTGTGACGGGAAGTCGTGCGTACGGGATCGTGTCGCCGTGGCTCACGGTGCCGTTCCGCGCGATCCAGTTCACGCCGTAGTGTCCCGCACGGGCGATGACGACCGACCCGTCGGCGGCGATACCCCATGCGTCCTGCGGCGACAGTCGAATCGGAATGACGTAGGTGCCGTCGTCGGTTTCGGTGACCTCGTACTCGCGCAGCTTGTACCTGGCCACGGTATCCACCGTCGCGGTCGCCGTACCGACCCGCAGGATCGCGCCGCTGTCCGGTGGCGGATAACCGCCCAGCACGGGTACGTAGGCGTTGCCTTCCCCGTCGACGGCGTCAGGCAACACCATGACGGTCGCATCGTCCCCGGCGAACACGGCGATCGGCCGGCTCCCGCCGAACACCAGGTCCGGCCCGATGCGCACCAGCCGTGCGTTGCCCAGGTCCACGAGAAGAATGGAGTCGCCCCTGAAGGGCCACACCGCATCGGGTTGCTGGTATTCGCCCGGTCCCTCGCCGACCCTTCCCACCACGGTCCGCGTACCGTCGTCCATGTCGACGCGGTAGAGCGCCTTCCCCAGCGGATCGGCCACAAGGACACGGCCGTCCGGGAGCTCTACTGCCGTATGCACATAGCCGAAGTCACCGGGAAAGACCGCGTCAGGTGGGCCGAGCGGTTCGGGTTGTACGTGACCGTCCTCGCCTGTGCGCACGGCGCCTGAATCGCAGGCGTGGACACAGAACGCCGCGACGACGGCCCACGCAAATGACGCCCCAGGTCCGTGTTGGTTAGCCATACCCAACATAACGCAGAGCACGCCGGATCGGTGTCGCGTAGGGGGCGGCATCGACCGATGCCGGCGGACGCATGAGGAGACGCGGCGGTCAGCCGCGCGGGCGGTCGACCGCTCGCTGGTGGTGCGGAACTGGCTGTTCGGATGGTACATCGTGGAGTACGAGCAGAGCGGCGCGGATCGAGCTGAGTACGGCGCGCAGACCCTGAAGAAACTGTCGGCGGCCCTGAAGGAGAGGGTCGGGCGGGGGTTCTCGGTGCGATCCCTCGAGCAATTTCGACGCTTCTACGTGCAATCCGAAGGGATCCTGCCACAAGCCGGAAAAACGCAAACACTGTCTGCGATTTCCGCCGCTGCTCAGAATCCGCAGACACCGTCTGCGAAATCCACGGCATCAGGAGGGGGCATGTCCCAAGTACTGCGGGCTGCTTCCGCCACTCTGATTCAACGTCTCCCCCTCGGCTGGTCCCACTACGTCACCCTGCTGTCGGTATCCGACCCCGAGGCCCGCCGCTTCTACGAGATCGAGGCCGCAGAGAACGGCTGGAGCGTCCGCGAACTCAAGCGTCAACTCGGCAGCTCCCTGTACCAGCGGCTCGCTCTCA
The DNA here is from genome assembly GCA_022823145.1 of Gemmatimonadota bacterium. GTDB lineage: Bacteria > Gemmatimonadota > Gemmatimonadetes > Longimicrobiales > Gaopeijiaceae > Bin94. The sequence continues at coordinate 3,074 of JAJDXS010000083.1, read as the reverse complement.
GCCGCGACAAGCAAGAGGTCCGCCGCCTGGCCCGCGAGGGACAGGTCGTCGAAAAGGCATCGGACCTCATCAAGGACCCGGTCGTGCTGGAGTTCCTCGGCCTCGAGGAGGCACCGGTCTACTCCGAGAGCGACCTGGAGACCGCGATCATCGACCGGCTCCAGCAATTCCTGCTCGAACTGGGCAAGGGATTCCTGTTCGAGTCCCGCCAGAAGCGCCTCAGCTTCGACGACAGTCATTTCTTCGTGGACCTGGTGTTCTACAACCGGCTGCTACGCTGCTACGTGCTGATCGACCTCAAGACCGAGAAGCTGACCCACCAGGACCTCGGCCAGATGCAGATGTACGTGAACTACTTCGACCGCTACGTGAAGATCGACGGCGAACTGCCGACGGTCGGGATCCTGCTCTGCGATGACAAGAACGACGCCGTCGTCGAGCTGACGCTGCCCGAGGACGCCAACATCTACGCGTCCAAGTACCAACTGTACCTGCCGTCGAAGGAGGAACTCGCGGATCAGGTCGCGCGGGTGAGGCGGGAGATTGGTGGGAGGGAGGGCGGCGTTTGTCTTCGCGACCAGGCCCCGGGCGAAGGGTCGGCGGGGATAAGGGGTGCGTTCGGGAGGGGAGGGGGCAGGGCTTAGGCCCATCGTGGTAGACCGCAAGGTGATGAGAACAGTTTCACGGCCAGTGTGACGGCCGCTTCGATGTGACTTGGTCCGGTGCCGCCGGCGAGAATCCGGCGGACCTGGCCGTCGCGGAGCTCGACGGGGACGGGCTCACCGCACCCGCACGCCGTTCGACTGCTCGACATCGACTCCAACGGCCACGCGGCCCTTTCGGTCGACCACCGGTCGCCCGAGTCCATCCGGTTGTTCCGGGGTCGCAGGGGAGGGATCTCCTTGTCCGTGTACTGCGAATGTAGTACCATTCCGCATGGGATTCTCGGAGGCGAAGGCGGTGGTGGTGGCGGCTCTTCACGAAGGGAACTTCGAGCATGAGGCTCGCGAGGCCCTCGCGGAGAAGAACCTACTGGCGGTTGGCGATGTCGATGCGAACGAGGTTGCAGCGCTCGTGCTCAAGACTCGCTCTGAAGATTACCGGGAATCACCCCACTACTGGGATCAATCCGTGGTGGTGCACACGTTTACGCCAACGGTGCGAGGGGAACGGTGGTACATCAAGGTGTATTTCGTGGAGACGGACGGGGACGACGGGAAAGCGATGTTCATAAGCGTTCATCGAGCAAGGAACTGAGATGAAGATCTTGCGGGAAGGAGATCGCGGGTACGCTCTTGCGCCGGAACGTGGGCGGGTCGAGATCGTTTACGAGTACCGAACTGTCGAACTCGAGAAGTCGAAGGCCACGGTCAGGAACGTCCTCGTCGGCGTCGATGCCGAAACCGGAGAAGTCCTGACGGTGCCGGCCCAATCGACGCCAAAACTGAAAGCAGCGAGGGAAGCGAAGAAAGAGGAGGTGATGAGTGTCCGGATGCCGCGGGAGCTCGAAGACGTGCTTCATCTCGTGGCGGACCGCTATCGCGTGGCGCCCAAGCAGTTCGCTCCCGCGGTTATTCGATACTACCTCACGTTGGCTTGCGCGAATGCCGACATGGCTCAGCGGCTGAACACGCTCTCCAGGAGCCGCTTGGCGACGGGAAGGTGTCAGAAGGATCTGCGCTTGAGGATACAGCGGGAGCTTGTTGTGAGGTTGCGCGACATCGCGGTCGCTACGGAAGGGGCCACCAAGAGCGATATGGTTCGAGGCGCAATCGTGGCAGCGAAGGAAGATGTGCTCGACGATGGCGCAAGAGAGCGGCAGCGGCAACTGGAGGCGATTGCCCGGGCCGTTTAGCCAGGGGACTCCGGTATCGCGGCGCTCAAGCGGGTCTCCGTTAACTCTCCTTCGGCCGCTTCGAGGTGACGTGGTCCGGTGCCGCCGGCGAGAATCCGGTGGACCTGGCCATCGCGGATCTCTACCAGGACGGGCTTGCCGCACCCGCACGCCGTTCGGCGGCGCACGGCCATCGGTCCCGCATTGGCCGGGAGCAATTTGGGCTACCAAGTGTGGGCGAATCGTCTCGCGTGCAACCGGTTCCGGTTTCAGGTTCGGCTCAGCGATGCGGTCTATTACCAGAGCTGCGTCTCCGTTAGAGCCGAGTGCTCGAGATCGCGTACCGTCCGGATCACCTCCGATCGATCCCGCGCATCCGCCGAGGCCAACCGTCCTTCTTTCTCTGTCAGATCGCGAAGCCACGCATACAGCCGGTGGAGCCTCGCTTCCAGCTCGCTCAGGGACGGCGGCGGGTGGGTTAACAGTCCGATCTGTTCGTCATCCCAATCCTCTCGCGGAGAGAGCCATCGCTCATGGGTCGAACGGGCGCGGCGAAGGGGCGGATGACCACGCTGGACGCAAACCGTGGTTGTCCACCCAGACCTTCAGCATGGCCAGCCTCCGAACCCGATCGATCGAGAATCTGGAGTGAGGGCTCGTCGTCGCCGCCCAGACCAGATCGGACGCGTCCCGTGCCGTCCCGCTCCGAGTCAAGCGGGCAATCTTCTCAGCGAGGATCTCCTCCAACCGCGCCGACGGGATAGTCGGCAGGGTGAAACCGTACCGGTCGTGCGTAACGTGGGGGACGAACGGCCTTTGCTCGGGCTCGAGCCAGGTTGGCGGGCCCACGTCGAGCTTCACGGACATCGCGGGATGCCCAAACGGGCTCTCCACCGCGATATGCCAGCGGCCTCTCCTGCTCGACGGCCTGAAGCGGAAGGGCCCGAGAGCAACTTCTGCTTCGCCGGCGATGATCTCCGCCAGTGCGTGACGGTCGGCCTCCGGTTCCCGTGAGGCCAAGTCCATGTCCGTCGAGAATCGGCCCTGCGCGCCAGCAAACAGCTTCCGGAGGGCCGTCCCTCCCTTGAAGATCACGAGTTCTCCCAGCACGCCCCGTTCAGCCAGGTGGGCGAGCAGGAAATCCTGTGCGATATCGAGCACGGCCACGTCGATTCCGATCCTGGAACCGGGTGGAACGTGACGGGCCACATACCCAGGCGTAAGCGCGTGATCGTCGCCG
>JAJDXS010000010.1 GCA_022823145.1 Gemmatimonadota bacterium | reverse complement strand
CGACGGCTACTCGTTCCGGCCCACCGCCAAGCTCATGCTCTACGGCAATGCGGAGCCCCGGCTGCCCGGGTGGGACTCCGGACTCAAGCGACGGCTCGTCGTCATTCCCTGCACGACGGCCAGGCGACCCGACGAGAGACTCCCCGAGACGCTCTGGAACGAGGCGCCGCGCATCCTGGCCCGCATGATCGCCGAAGCCAACGCCGGATGGCAGCAGCACCAGCTGGGCAAGCCCTGGATCGCAACTACGCTGCCCCAGGGCATCGAAGCCGCCACCGCCGACCTCTTCGACAGCATGGACCCCTTGGGCGAAGCCCTCAACACGCTGTTCACCTTCGGCGACCCCTATGCCTCGGTACCGGCGAAGAGGATACAGGAAATGCTGGGCGACTACTTCGAGAACAACGGATTGGGAACCGTGCCCTTCGCCCGTGCGGTCGCCGCCGAACTGCGGAGACGTGGCTGCAAACGCGCGTCGAGCGCCAAAGCGAGGATCTGGCGCGGATGCAAGGAGGCCTGAATGCAACCGATGCGACCGAAAAAACCGATTGGTTGGGTTGTGCCGTGCGCGCGCGCGTGCGCAAGAGAAACCCACGGAGGGGTCGTATCGGTCGCTATCGGTTGTACGGGCGACCCCTTCGCGCCGCCTTCACCCATTCATGCCGGATCGGTCCCCACCCACGCCTCACCCGCAGTGCGCCCGGTCCGGAACGCCGCGCACCATCCCACCTCCACCGAGCCAGTCTGCTCATGACCCGGACGAGCCAACCCTCCATCAGGAGCCTGCCCGCCGCTTGGCGACGACAGGCCAAGACGCTCCGCAGGTACGGCGGCCAGGCCCTCGCCACCGCGCTCGAACGCTGCGCCGACGAACTCGAAGGCACGTTACAGGAACGCGACGACACCACCTACTCGCTCACCGAGGCCGCCCGCGAAAGCGGCTACTCCCGCGAACACCTGGGGCGCCTCGTCCGCGACGGTAAGATCCCCAACGCCGGACGGCCAGGCGCGCCCAGAATCGCCGACAGGGACCTTCCCCGGAAACGCCAGGACCCGGAATCGCCGTTCGCTCCCCGGCTGGCGCCGGAGCGAGGCCGGCGTCAGGTTTCCGGCAGAGGGATCGTGCGGTCCATCATCGAGAAAGGAATCGAATGATGGCACGCACGAAGAAGGGCCGGCGCTCCTACAGCGCCGGTGAGTGGGGCCGGAACCGGGTCCGGGTGTTTCCCGATCCGAGGACCGGCATGATCCAGGTGCAGTGGCTTGAAGACGGGCGCAGACTGACCCGGTCGCTGAGGCACCGCGACTGGGACCGAGCCAAGCGGCAGGCCGACAAGATCGCCGCCGGGCTCGCCGAGGCGGTGGCCGCGAAGGCGGCGGAAACCGAACCCGAGCCGCTCACCCTGGGGACGCTTTTTGAAATCTACGGTGAGGAGGTGACGCCCACGAAGGCGAAAGGGACGCGGAGGTACGACCGGCGTGCGATGGGCATGTTCCTCCGGTTCTTCGGAAAGCGCCGAAAGGCCGCCACGCTTTCGCAGCGCGACTGGGACCGGTTCATCCGGGCGCGCCGTGCTGGCCGGACCGGGCGAAGCGGCAAGCCCGCCGCCGACCGAACGATCCAACAGGACCTCAAGCTGTTGCTCGCGATCCTCAACTGGGCCGCGAAATCGCGGGACGAGGAGGGACGCCTCCTCCTCGAATCCAACCCGCTCCGGGGACTCAGGGCACCCTCCGAGAAGAACCCGACGCGGGTGCTGCTCACCCAGGCCGAGTACGAGGCGTTGCTCCGGGTGGCCGGGGAGGTGGACTGGCGGTTCAGGGTGGCGCTCGTGCTCGCCCACGAGACGGGGCACCGTATCGGGTCGATCCGGCAGCTCCGCTGGTCCGATATCGACATGGACGTCCGAACCATCAGGTGGCGTGGGGAGCACGAAAAGACCGGGTACGGGCACCGCACGCCGATGACGGCCATGGCCCGGGCCGTTCTGAACGAGGCGAGGAGGCACAACCCCGGGATCGGGGACGCGCCGGTGATGCCCGCACCGAAGGACCCGTTCTCGCCCATGAGCCGTTCGCTGGCGCGCGACTGGTGGAAGAAGGCCGAGAAACGCGCGAGCCTTGATCCCGAGCACGGCCGAGGCTGGCATTCGCTTCGCCGGAAGTTCGCCAGCGACCTCATGGACCTGCCGCTCAAGGTGCTCTGCGAGCTTGGTGGCTGGAAGACGGCCCAGACGGTGCTCCAGTGCTACCAAAGGCCCGACGAGGACCGGCTCCGGAAGGCCCTCGAGGAGTACCGGGGGGTCGTTTCGGGGTCCAATTTACATACATAATTTACAAACATCGGACCCCCGAATCTCGTAAGTCCAATGGGCCTGGGTAGATTCGAACTACCGACCTCACGCTTATCAGGCGTGCGCTCTAACCACCTGAGCTACAGGCCCCTGCAAGGGCAGAAAAGCTAGAAGCACCGCGCGATGGCTTCAAGGGCGGTGGCCGAGGATCTTGCCCACGAACGCCTGGCACCGCCGCGTCCGGGGGTTGTCGAAGATCCGTTCCGCGGAGCCTTCCTCGATCACCCTGCCCCGGTCCATCATGACTACCCTTGTGGAGATTTCGCGGACCAGCGCCATCTCGTGAGAGACCATCAGCATGGTCATCCCGTCGGCGGCCAGGATGCGGATCGCGTCGAGCACCTCGCTGACCAGCTCGGGATCGAGCGCCGACGTCACCTCGTCCAGCAGCAGGATGTCCGGCTTGAGCGCCAGGGCCCGGGCGATCGCCACCCGTTGCTGCTGGCCGCCCGACAGCTCGTCGGGATACGCGTGCAGCTTGTCGCCGAGACCCACCTTCCGGAGAAGAGCGGTGGCTTCCTCCTCGACCTCCCGGGCGTTGCGCTTGCGGACCTTGACCGGTGCGACGGTCACATTGCGCAGCGCATCCATGTTCTGAAACAGGTTGTATTGCTGAAACACGATCGCCAGCCGCTCCCGGAGCGCCTTCACGCTCTTCCTGTTCGTATAGTCGACCTTCTCCCCGTCCAGCATCACCTCGCCGGACTGCGGCACCAGGAGCCCCATGAGGCTCCTCAACAACGAGCTCTTCCCCGAGCCCGAAGGGCCGATCAGGCTGACGATCTCTCCCTTCGCGACCTGAATGCTGACGTCGACGAGGACCTGTTCCTTGCCGTCGTAGCTCGCCGTGAGGCGATCGATTTCCAGCTGATGCATCAGACCGGCCGGACCGCCGCGGCACGGATCCGGAACAGCTCTCCGGGATTGGTCGAGTTCATCGTGCGGATCTCCTCTTCGCTGAAACCGGCGCTCTCCAGGAGCAGCATGTACTCCCGAAACGCCTCGACCGGCGGCGGCAGCAGGAAGACACCCGCATCGCTCGAGACAATGGCACGTTCCGGGGTCGCGGCCCGGATCCTGGGCGCCATCTCGTCGATGGTCATGCCCTTCGAGCGGTGCTTCTCACTGTCCGCATGGGTCAGGCTCACCTGCGTCGCATGCGTCAGGACGAAGAACGAGAACTCGGCGTACGCACCGGCGGCGACGACGGCCCTGATCTCGTCTTCGGCATAGCGTGCCGCGTGGGTGCGCAGTCGCTCGAGGCCTCGCCGCCTGCCTTCCTCGACCAACGCGACCGCCTCGTGCCCGGCCACATGACCGCAGTCGAAGACCGCATCGGCCTCGGCGACCAGATCCATGATCCTGAGCACCTCGTCGGGCACCTTGCCCGACCGGGGCACCGAGAAGGTCGTCTCGAGGTAGGCGGACTTCGGCCCTCGCGCTCGGCAACATTGCGCGTGTGATGGGTGGGCAGCGAGACGAAGCGGGCGCCGGTTCCCGGTCCGTACCCGTAGGCCAGCGCCGTACGCGCGGCCTCGACCGTGACGCCTCCGGCGATCGGCTGCATGATGATCCCGCCGAACACTTCGACGCCCAGCGACCCGAGTTCGGCCATGGCCAGGGCGGCGAACCCCGAGCTGTTGCCGAAGTTGTCCATCAGGCCGATGGCGCGCATGCCGGCGTCGGCCGCCTGTCGTGTCGCCTCGAACACGTTGATCGACCGGCCGTTGATGTGCGGGCAGACATGCATATGGCAGTCGATCGCACCTCGCAGATACTGCATTCCGGGACTCGTCGATGTCGTCATCTTTCGGGTCGGTTGGAGTGGTCGGTCGCGGTCATGCAGCCCCGGACTCGGCAAGCAGCGGGGCGCCCGGCTTCCAGCCACGAGGTCGCTCCAGTCGCCTCTCGAGCCTTCGTGCGCAGAGGTTGAGCGGGTAGCAGATGATGAAGTACAGGACGAGCAGGGACCCGAAGCTCAGGACGGGCGAGAACCCTCTCTCGTTCAGGACCTTCGCCGCGTAGGTCAGCTCGAAGACGGAGATTTGCGAGGCGATCGACGTCGATTTGACGAGGCCGACCGTAAAGCTCAGCGCGGGCGGCAGAATAACCTTCCACGCCTGTGGCAACGCCCAGAGTCTGAGGCTCATGACGCCCCCCATGTTCATGGATTCCGCCGCATCCCACTGACTCTCGGGCAGTGCCTCGAGCCCCGCGCGCATGATCTCCGCCGAGAAGGCGGCCGCGGCCAGCGCAACCGTGGTCGCAGTGACGGTGAACATGGAGACCCTCATGCCGACGACCTCGAAAGCGAAAAAGACCACCATCAGCTTGACCAGGAACGGAACCCGCCGGAAGGTCTCGCTGAACCCCACGGAAAGAAAGCGCGCGGGCAACACGTCGACCACGTGGCGGTTGCGAACGAAGGCGAGCAGCGCGCCGACGGCGTACCCGAAGACCGCGCCCACGGTCGACAGGGCCACGGTTGCGCCAAAGGCCCGCGCCAGAAACGACACATTGGAATACGACAGGAAGAGGGGCAGCTGCTCCAGGAGGGACCCTCCCATCAGACGAGCCTCGCCTTGACTCGGAAGAGATGGCGTCCGACGAGCCACAGCACGGCGCTCGCGACGAAGGTCAACACCACATAGAGGGCGGCCGACAATGAGAAGACCTCGAATGAGCGGAAGGTCTCGGCGCTGACGTTGTAGGCCCGGCCGGTGAGCTCCTCGAGACCGAAGATCGACGCGATGGACGTCGTCATCGTCAGCAGGATGTACTGGTTGGTCAACGGTGGATAGAGCACTCGGACGACGTGGGGCAGGATGACGTGCCACGTCACTTGTGCAACGCTCATGCCGAGCGTTTCCGCCGCCTCGATCTCCGACCTGCGTACGGACTGGAAGCCGCCACGCAACGTTTCCGTCAGATACCCGCTGACGTTGAGCGTCAGCCCCAGCAGCACGGCCTCGTAGGAAGACAGGAACACGCCCATTTCCGGCAGAGCAAAGAACAGGAAGAAGATCTGTACCAGGACCGGTGTGTTCATGAAGAAGGCGACGTAGCTCCTCACCGCGGCGCGCAACGCCCGGTTTCTGCCATACGACAGAACGGTCGCATTGACGGTGGCGATGGTGACGCCCCCGACGAAGGCGAGAAACGCAATCTGGAGCGCGAGCCATGCTCCCCCGATCAGGTAGCCCGTGAAGCCGACGACCTGCCCCCATTGCAGCGTATAGGCCACGTCAGAAGAAGGGAGTGAACGGTACGGGGGTGGCCATCGGGGCTCCGAACCACTCCTCCCAGCGAGTCGCGATGAATCCGGACTCGTGCATCTCGTAGACCGCGACGTTCAGCCAGTCCCGAAGCGTGTCGTTACCCTTGGCGACCCCGAACCCCGAGTAGTCGGGAGGTCGCAGGTCGGGCGTGGCGAACCAATGCCAGTCGACATCGGAAAACGCACGCGTGAACCGGAACCCGAGGGTGTCGATCCCGTCCACCGACGCGTCCGCGCGACCCTGGGCCAGCGCCCGGTCCCGGTCCGTGTAGTTGTCGAGCAGCAGGAGCCGGGCCTGCGGCAACAGCCGTCTGACGATCTCGACCGTGACGGTGCCCCGTACCTGAACGAGGGTGATGCTCTCGTTGTCGAGCTGCTGCCACGTGGTGATGCCCGTGTCCTTCCGGGTCAGGACACCGTAGCTCGACGTGTGAATCGGAACGCTGAAGTCGATGACCCTGGCCCGCCTGGAATCCCGCGTCATCGCTCCCATGACGGCATCCACCTTGCCCAGCGCGACGAACGGAATGCGGTCCGGTGAGCCGACGACCACGAGCTCGACATCGACCCCGAGCAAGCGACCGATCTCGGACGCGACGTCAACCTCGAACCCGACGATCTCGTTCCGGTCGTCGTACATGGCGCGCGGCGGAATCCGCGGATTCAAACCGATCCTGATCGTACCGGCCTTGAGGATGTCGTCGAGTGTGCGGGCCCCGGTCCCGTCCGTGGTGCCCTCCGGCGCACATCCGCCCGCCCCCACAAGCACGACGAGGCCGAGGACAGACCCTCCGAGAATGCCTCGTGACGCCCAACAGGGTGTCTTCATCCCAGGTCCCTCCCGGACCCGCATGGCGACGTCAGATCGACCGGCGGATCAAGATAGGCATTGTGGGGCGCCGGCGCAGCCGACCGGCGCACCCGAGGTGGCGCGGCACGCCGTTTGTTGGCATTCTGCCACCAACCCGAGGGATCGGCGTTCCTCGGCCTGGCTGGCCGGCGCCGTACCCAAAGGCACCTCATCACGGGGGATCAGGGCATATGAAGACGTCGACCTCGATCAAATCCGTCTCGACGGCGCTGCTGCTGCTCCTCGGCCTCTTGGCGGCGTTGCAATGGCAGGCGGGAGGCGCACCGGGTGAGGAGGGTATGCCGGACGGGTCGGGCACCTACGATGACCTCGTTGCACTGTTCCAGGAATTCCTCGAGTGGACGGATCCGGCCAGGGCGTCGGGTAACGTTCCGAACCGGGACATCGCCGGCAGCGCGACCGACGTCTATCCCGACTACGCCGAGCCGACCGTCGAGCGGCGTCGCGCCACGATGCGGGACTTCCAGGCGCGGCTCGAGGACATGGCGGTCGTGGACTGGGAGCTCGATCAACAGGTCGACTATCTGGCGGTTCGTTCCCGATTCGATCGTCACGACTTCACATTGAACGTGTCCCGCCCCTGGTCCAGGGATCCCGGCTTCTATGTGGATCAGATGCTGCGGATCACGTTCGCGGACCTGCCGCTGGACGACGATGGGACCACCGCGCTCAGGACGCGCCTCGAGGCCATCTCGCTCCTGGTGGAGCAGGCCAGGAACAACCTGACCGAAGTAGCCGCCGACTACGCGGACCTCGCGATCTTCAATCTGACCAACGCCGACGGCGTGGGGCACGGCTACCCGTACCGGGCAACACCGCCGGCCGGCGTCCTTGGCTGGTACGACGACTTCCGCGAGCGGGCGGCCACGCAGCAACCCGATCTCCTCGCCGACATCGCCGCGGCCCAGGCGTCCGTCCGCGGCTTCCACGACTGGCTCGTCGCGCATCGAGGCGACATGACCGCGCTGGGCGGCGTGGGGCGAGAGATGTTCGACTGGTACCTGAAGCACGTGAAGCTCATGCCGTACGACGCGGATCAGATCGTCACGCTGGGCCTGCGGGAGCTGGATCGCCTCTGGAGTGCGTATGCGCTGGAACAGCACCGGAACCGGCACCTGCCGCCACTCGAGCTGTCGGCGTCGGCGGAGGAGTATGAGGCGCGGATCGACAGCGTCGACACGCGGATCCGCGACTTCCTGGTGGAGGAGGACATCATCACGATCCCGGGCTACATCTGGGAGCTCGGCACGAACGTGCCGTGGATCGTCCGTCCCGGCGGCCCGAACTTCTGGGAGCAGGTGCAGTTCCGTGACCCGACGCCCGATCACCTGCACGCCGTCATCCCCGGGCATCGTTTCGACGGCCTGGTCGCACGGCAAAACACGCACCCCATCCGCGGCAGGATCAGCAGCGGGGCGCGCACCGAAGGCTGGGCCACCTATCTGGAAGAAGCCGTCATGGAAGCCGGCCTGCTCGATGACGCGCCGCGGGTCCGTGAGCTCATCCAGGTCTTCGGTATCTTCCGGGCCGCCAGGGTGCCTGCCGACGTGTGGCTCCAGCTCAACGAGATGACAGTCGACGAAGTCGTAGCGTGGTGGATGGAGCGCACCCCGTGGCTGGACGAGAACGTTGCCCGCGTGGACGCCGAGATCTACCTGCGCCGGCCGCCCGGCTACGGGCTCGGGTACGCGATCGGCATGCTACAGATGCGGCAGCTCCTCGCCGATCGCAAGCGCCAGCTGGGCGACGATTTCGACCTCGGGGAGTTCCACGACACGTTCATGGCAGCCGGGCGGCTGCCGATCTCGCTGATCCGTTGGGAGATGACGGGCCTGGACGACGAGGTGCGGGATCTCTGGAAGCGGGAGCGGCTCGGCTGGAAGGAGTGACAACCATGAGTAGAGGAGTGACAACCATGAGAACGCTGAGATCAGTCCTGGGCTTGTCGGTACTGCTGGCGGGGTGCGCCGGGACCGGTGATGGAGAGCTCACCGATGCCGAGCGTGCGGCGCTTGCCGACTCCATACGTCAGTTCGCCAACGAGATGGTCGAGACCATCGACGGCCACGATGTGGACGGCTTCATCGGATACCACCTGGACGGCCCCGACTTCGCCTGGGCGAGCCGCGGTGAGGTCACCCCGCTGGAGTCACATCGTGCCTCGATGAAGGAATACTTCCCCGGCGTCGGAAGGAACGTGCACTTCACGCTCGGAGAAAGCACGGTGCACGTGCTGAGCCGGGACGCCGCGGTGGCCACGTCGGTCATTCACTCGACCAATGTTGGCGAGGATGGGGAGCCGATCAGCGGTCACGAGGTCTGGAGCATCGTGGTGCAGCGCATGGAGGGCGAGTGGAAAGTGGTGCAGGTGCACGAGTCGTACCCGCCGTCCCCGGACCCCTAGCCGGCCTGCCTCAAGGGCGTCTTTTGGCCTCGCCAATCCAGCGGCCCATGCGCGGGGCGGCTCCCGGCAGGGGGAATGCGGCAACGAGCAAGCCCGACTCGTCCAGCACCCTGGTGAGGCCCGCGCCTTGCACCCAATCGCGAGCCGCGGCCGTGGCCTCGGTGACCACCACACGGCCTCCCGGCATGAGCACCCGGAGACACTCGCCCCACCACCCCGCCCCGCCACCCCCCTCGGCCACCACCCCCCGCACCACCCCGTCGCGCAGCGGCAATCTCGGCCCCGTCACGAACGCGCTCACGCCCTCGGCCGCCAGCCCCCGGCCACCCCACCCCACCACGACCACCTCGATCCCGCGCACCAGCCGCGCGATCGCCGCCGCCTCGTCGCGGTTCGAGTCCGGCACGACGATCATCCCGGGACCTTCCGCCACCCCCAGCCCGGCAGCCAGGCGCAGCGCACGGGTCGCCGCATCGCCACCGCCGGCCCCCGCAGGCGCCCCGCCTCCACCCGCCGCGCCGCCCGCATCGCCCGGCGCGCCCGCAACAGCCGCGCCGCCCTCTCCCCCCAACCCCTCTTCACGCATCGACTCCCCACGCGGCGGCGGCCGCAGGTCCCCGAACCCGTCCTCGACCGGGAAGCGATCCCGGCAGTTCGCGCACCCGAACTCGCCGCGCTGCACCCTGCGGTCGCGCACCTTGTGAGCGAGCAGGATCAACCCGAACGGCGGCCCGCACCTGGGGCACACCAGATGGTCGGTGAGTGTGACGTTCACGCGCGCTCGATGCGAAGCAGCGGGACCGCCACCCCGTCCGGCAGCCCCGCCACGAACCCGGCCGCGCGGGCCACGTCTTCGGGGCACAGCATCCGTTCGCGATTCGGCAGGTGGGGCGCCGCGTCCGGGTCGAGCGGGTCCCAGATCGGCGTGTCGACGGCTCCAGGCTCCAGGAGGCACGCCGTTACACCGGTGCCGCGAAGCTCCTCCAACAAGACCTCGTGAAATCCGCGCAACCCGAACTTGGAAGCCGAATACGCACTATTCTCCGGGAACGCGCGCCACCCCGCCACCGACCCCACGTTGATCAAGAGCCCCGATCCCGCCGCGACCATCCCGGGCAGAAACGCCCGTGTCACATTGAAGGCGCCGACCAGGTTGACGTCGAGATTCCGCCGCAACACCTCGCCGCCGGTCTGCACAACCGACGCCAGGTCGAACACCCCGGCCGCGTTGACCAGCACATCCAGCCCGGCCGCCTCCACCGAGGCCCGCGCCCGCGCCACATCATTCTCGTCCGTCACATCGAACGGCACCGCCACCCCACCCACCTCGCCCGCAAGCCGCTCCAGCCGATCCACCCGGCGCCCCGCCGCGCACACCCGAAACCCATCCGCAGCCAGCCGCCTGGCCACCGCCTCGCCGATCCCACCCGTCGCCCCGGTCACCAGCGCGGTCCGCCGACGCGAGGCAGCAGCCCCCCCGCTAGTCACCCCGATACTCGACCCAGTGGCGCGGCGTCTCCCACAGCACCACCCTCTCCAGCGTGGCCGGTGCCGGGATGTAGGGCTCGATCCGCTCCCAGATACGCATCACCAGGTTCTCGGTTGAGGGAAGCACGCCCTCGAGCCACGGCACATCCAGATTGAGGTTGCGGTGGTCCAGATCGTCGACCACGTGTCGGTTCACCAGATCCTTGAGATCCTTCAGATCCATCACGTAGCCGGTATCCGGATCCACCGGCCCGGCGACCGTCACGTCCAACTCGTAGTTGTGCCCGTGCCAGTTCCGGTTCGCGCAGTCCCCGAAGACGCGCCGGTTCTTCTCATCGTCCCATTCCGGCTGCGCCAGCCGATGGGCCGCGCTGAAGTGCAACCGACGAGTTATCCGGACCCGTGGCATTCGCTATACCCTCCCGACCGGGTCGCACCGTCCTCTGAAAGTGCAAGGGCCGGCGCCCGATCTCGGGCGCCGGCCCCCAGGTGCCGGAGGGTGTAACCTGAAGCCCGGGCGCAAATGTGTGGTGACTCCCCCGCTGGCTTCGCCGTCCCCGGTGAAGGGGCGTGACGTCCACAACGGGAAGCAGTCCCGGCTCCTCCAGTGTTGGCTCAAATACGAGCCCTCCAGCACGACACCATTATGCAGCGCGATTCCCGGAACCGCAATAGCTCACCCCTTGCCCGGGATCCCCGGCTCGGTCATCCCGCGCACGTCAAGCGCGTCGTCCAGCTGCTCCGGCGCCACCAGCCCCATCTCCTCGACCACGTCGCGCACCGACCGCCCCTCGGCCGCCGCCTTCTTCGCCACCACCGCGGCCTGGTCGTAGCCGATGTACGCGTTCAGCGCCGTGGCGATCGACGGATTCCGCTCCAGCAGCTCGCGCGCCCGGTCCGGCCGCGCAGTGATCCCCGCCACACAGCGCTCCGTAAACACCGCCGAGCCGTTCGCGAGCAGCGTGATCGACTCCAGGAGCGCGTCGGCGATCACCGGCATCATCACGTTCAGCTCGAAGTTGCCGCGCTGGCCGCCGATGGTGACGGTCGTGGCGTTCCCCGCGACCCGCGCGCACACCATCATCAGCGCCTCGCAGATCACCGGATTGACCTTGCCCGGCATGATCGAACTGCCAGGCTGGACCGCCGGAAGCCGAATCTCCGAGATGCCGGAGGTCGGCCCGCTCGCCAGCCAGCGAATGTCGTCCGCGATTTTCATGAGGCTCGCTGCCACCGTGTTGAGCGCTCCCGCGAGCGACACGCAGGCGTCCTTCCCGCCCTGCGCCTCGAAGTGGTCCTCGGCCTCGCGGAACTCGATGCCGTACCGCGCCGCGACCTTCGCCATCGTCCGCACCGCGAACTCCGGGTGCGTGTTGATCCCGCTTCCGGTCGCGGTGCCCCCCAGCGCCACCTCCGCCATCTCCCCGGATGCGCGCTCCACCCGCTCGATCCCCTTCGCCACCTGCGCCGCGTAGCCGCCGAACTCCTGCCCCAGCCGCACCGGCGTCGCGTCCATCAGGTGGGTGCGCCCGGATTTCACGATCCCGTCGAAGTCCCGCGCCTTCTCGGCCAGCGCGTCGCGCAGCCCCGTGAGCGCCGGCACCAGCTCGTCCCGGATCGCCGCGCGACACGAGACGTGGATCGCCGTCGGAATGATATCGTTCGACGACTGGCCATAGTTCACGTGGTCGTTCGGATGCACATGCGCCGCGCCCTTCAGCGCGCGGTTGGCCAGTGCCGCGATCACCTCGTTGGCGTTCATGTTGGTCGACGTGCCCGACCCCGTCTGGTAGATGTCGAGCACGAACTGGTCGTCCCACTCGCCCTCCGCGACCTCGTGCGCCGCCGCCCCGATCGCGTCGGTCAGCTGCGTGGGCACCAGCCCCAGCTCGGCGTTCGTCTCCGCGGCCGCCTCCTTGAGCCGCCCCAGCGCCTCGATGAACCGCCGCGTAAAGCGCCGTCCGCTGATGGGAAAGTTCTCGGCCGCCCGCTGGGTCTGCGCGCCGTAGAGGGCATCGGCGGGAACACGTACCTCGCCCAGTGAGTCCTTCTCAATTCGATGCGATGCTGACATGGTCGTATTCTTGTCGTCGGGGAACCGGGATCGCGACGGAAGCTACCATTGGCCCATCGCGTTTCCAACCCTGTGGCGACAGCCGCCAGTGCACTCGTGCGTAACGTCAACTTTACATTCTGTCATTTCTACTTTACATATCACGCGACATGACCGTCCTCAACACCGATTCCGGCCCCCGATCCAACCCCGTGGCCCTTGTTACGGGCGGGGGTTTGAGGGTGGGAAGAGCGATCGCCCTGGCGCTGGCCCGCAGTGGGTACGACCTGCTGGTCAGCTACAACTCGTCGCCTGCGGGAGCCGGCGAAGTCGCCGCGGCAGCCCGGCAGATGCAGAGGCGGGCGCACACCGTCCGGGCCGATCTGTCGCGCGAGCACGATGTCGCAGAACTCGCCCGCACGGCCGCCGATCGATACGGCCGCCTGGACCTGCTGGTCAATTCGGCGGCCAGCTTCGCCGCGGCCGACCTCCTCGCGGTGACGGCCAGGGAATGGGACGCCGTGATGGCCGTCAACCTCAGAGCGCCCTTCCTTCTCGTCCGCGAAACCGCCGCCGTGCTGCGCGCCTCACGCGGGTCGGTCGTCAACATCGTGGACCTCTCGGCGCTGCATCCCTGGACCAGCCACCCGCATCACTCGGTGGCGAAGGCCGGGCTCCTGCACCTCACCCGTGTGATGGCTCGGCGGCTGGCCCCCGAGGTGCGTGTCAACGCCGTCGCGCCGGGATACGTCCTGCCGCCGGAACACCACAACGAGGCCGAGATCGAGCGTACGCGGCGGCGCATCCCCATGGGACGGGTCGGCGCGCCCAAAGACGTGGCCGCCGCGGTCCGGTTTCTCGCACGCGCCGACTACGTGACGGGGCAGGTCGTCGTTGTGGACGGAGGGCTGGGGCTGGGCTAGCCGTCGTGCAGAACCTTCGCGATCACCATGCCCGCGATCCCGAACATCACCACCGAGACAACGGCGTCACCAACCACGGTGGTCGCCGTGAACATGCCTTCCGTGGTCCCGAACATGGTCAGCCCGAACGACAGGCTGTACAGCACGCCTACGCCCGCACCCGCCTTGAATGCATCGCCGGGCCCCTCGGCGGCCCTCCAGCTGAGCACCAGGGCCAGAAGTCCCGCAGCGGCGAGCTGGCCACCGGCGATGGCCAGGTAGTTGGGCGCCGCCGACATGGCGTCGTTGGCGAAGAAGTCGGCCAGCAGCACTCCGTACAGGACGAAGCCCAGCACGAAGAGGGCAACAAAGCCGGCGAGCGTTGCAAGGATGCACTTCTTGTTCACGCTGTCTCCTTGGTCGGGAGGGGAGGATGGGTGTCGCGGTCAAGGTGGGATGGCAGCCGGGAGTCCGCAAATGACCTCACCCGCTGTGCGCCAGGAACCGCTCCGCTTCCAGGGCCGCCATGCACCCCGTCCCCGCCGCCGACACCGCCTGCCGGTAGAAATCGTCCATCACATCGCCCGCCGCGAAGACGCCCGGCACGTTCGTCTCGGTGCGCCAGGGGGTGGGCAGGCGGACGTAGCCGTTGTCCTTGAGGTCGAGGTGGCCGCGCAGGAATGCCGTGTTGGGGTCGTGGCCAATCGCCACGAACATGCCGCCGACGGCGATCTCCGACTCTCCCCCCGTGACCGTGTCCCGGAGCCTGATGCCGCTGATGACCTCGTCGCCGAGCACTTCAGCGACGACCTTGTTCCACAAGAAGCGGATCTTTTCGCTCGCAAACGCCCGATCCTGCATGATCCGGGAGGCCCGCAGCTCGTCGCGGCGATGGATGAGCAGGACCTCGCTGGCGAACTTGGTCATGTAAAGAGCTTCCTCCATCGCGCTGTCGCCGCCGCCCACCACGGCAATGACCTGACCGCGGAAGAACGGCAGCGCCCCGTCGCACACGGCACAGGCCGATACCCCGCCCCCGCTCTGCGCCAGCCGCTCCTCGCCCGGCACGCCCAGCCAGCGCGCGTTGGCCCCGGTCGCGACGACCACCGTGCGGGCGCGGACCTCCTCGCCGGCGGACGAGCGCAGCAGGAAGGGGCGGTGGGAGAAGTCGACCTGGACGATGTCTTCGGTGACGACGCGGGTATCGAAGCGGAGGGCCTGCTTCTTGAACTCCATCATCATCTCGATACCGCCGATCCCGTCCGCGAAGCCCGGGTAGTTCTCGACGTCGGTGGTGAACATGAGCTGCCCGCCCGGGATCATGGTGCGGCTGCCGGCGCCCTCGTAGACGAGCGGGTCGAGGTTCGCGCGCGCGCCGTAGATGGCGGCGGTCCAGCCGGCGGGCCCGGAGCCGACGATCACGAGGTTTTCGATGTGGTTGTCAGACATTGGAGGCGATGTATTGCAAGTGCAGGAGGAGGCGTGGAGAGGCGGGCTGTCCGCGTCTAGCGGGACAGCACCGTCCCTTCCTTGTATAGAGCCGAATTCTTGTAGCGTTCCAGACCGCGCACCAGTAGCAGCTTGGCGGCCACGGCCAGGGGCACACCGATGAGCAGGCCGACGAAGCCGAAATAGAAGCCGCCGAGCGAGAGCGCCAGCACGATCCAGACGGGGTGCAGGCCCACCGATTCGCCCACGATGCGGGGGCTGATTACCGCGCTCTCGAGCCCCTGGGCCACCCCGTACACGGCGGCCACCTTGATCAGCGAGAGGCCGACGCTGTCGCTGACGAGCGCGATGATGACGGCGGGAAGGAGCGACACGGCCACCCCCATGTAGGGGATCACCCCGAGGACGGCCACGATGGCGCCGAGGAGGAATGCATAGGGGAAGCCCACGATCAGCAGGCCCAGCCAGGTGATCCCGCCGGTGATCAGCGACGCCGAGACCTGGCCGCGCAGGTACCGGGACAGCAGGTCGTCGAACTCGCGTGCGTAGCCGCTCACGCGGGATTCGAGCTTGCCGGGCAGGAGATCCCGGGCGCGCGCGATGATGCGGTCGTAGTCGCGCAGCAGGTAGAACATCAGCACGGGGGTGAGGACCAGATAGCCGAGAACGGTAACCAGGGTGCCGAAGCCTCGGCCCAGTCCGAGCACGGCCGCCCACGCTCGCCGGGTCAGTTCTTCGCGCCGCGACTCGAGGAGCTCCGCGACGGACTGGGAGTCGAGCTGCTGGATCCAGGCCAGCGCCGCCGGCTCGTCCACGAACGGGAGGTCGAATCCGAGCGATTCCGGGGTGAGCCCGCGCACCCAGGTTGTCAACTCCTCGAGAACGCGCGGGGCCTGGAGAACGAAATCGCGCGCCTGGCTGACGAGTTCGGGCACCCCGAAGACGACCGCCACCGCCCCCAGCGCCAGGAAAGGAACGAGGATCAGGAATATCGCGGCGGTGCGCCCGATGCGCGGGTGCGCCGAGACGCGGTCGGCGACGGGGTCGAGGATGTACGCCAGCACGAACGCAAGGAAGAAGGGGGCCAGAAGGGAGCCTGCCGTGCTGAGCACCCAGAGGCAGATCAGGACGGTGGCCACGGTGACGAGAAGCGCCTGGCCCCGGATCCCGCGGAAGGGCGTGAGCAGCGCGATGAAGACGCAGTAGAGGATGAACGGGTTCAGCGCACTCCGCATGCTGAAGAGGAAGAACGCGCCTGCGAGGACCAGCAGCGTGGCCTGGACCGCTCGCCAGTTGCGGCCGCTCCGGTCCGGGGCAGGGCCGTTCACCACCCGGCCTCGACGATCAGGGCGTCGGCTCGATCAACCACTTCCCTCGTATCCGTGTACGGGATGCGCCGGGCGGCGTCCTGCATCGGAAGCCACAGGCATTCGCTGATTCCCTCGGCGCGCTGGGGCACGGGCTCGCCCACCCGGCTTCGCATGAGGAAGAAGGTGCAGAACTTGTGGATCGTTTCACGCCCCTGCTGGAAGGTCCAGTCGATGGTGCCGATCTTCGGCCCCACGAGATCCGGTCTGATCCCGGTCTCCTCCTCCACTTCGCGGACCGCAGTCTCGCGCAGGCTCTCGCCGCCCTCGATGTGTCCCTTGGGCAGCGACCAGTTGCCGTACGGATCCCTGATCACAAGTGCATGCCAGATTCCGGCGAGGCATCGCACCACAACGCCCCCCGCGCTCCGCTCGATCCGCCTGGCCTCCGCCCTCTTCATCCGCCCCCTCACTGATGTTGCCATTGTTAGAAGATCGAGAAACTCAGGTAGCGACGCGGGTTTTCCTGGATGTCGGCCAGAAGCGCCCTCAGCTCCTGGACGGCTTCGGTGGCACCTTCCGCCAGTGTCGGATCCCCCAGCAGTCGTCCCAGCGACCCGTCGCCCGATTCGGCCGCGGCCAGCAGTTCGTCCAGCCGTGCGAAGGTGGTATCGGCGCGCTGGGCCGCCGACCGCAGGTCGCCCAGCGACGCATTCATGGACTCGGTCAACTCGCGCAGATTGCTCATGGTGGCACCCGCGTCCCCGAGCATCCCCTCCACCTGGGTGTTGGCGATGATCGAATCGACGCGTTCGAACGAAAGTCTGGCCTGACGGGCTGCGGCGCCGAGTTCCGCGGCTGACGCGTTGACCCCCTCGGAGAGGTCCTCGAAGCGGGCTGCCTGCTGCGTGATGATCTCGGACAAGCCGTCGCTGACCGCGCCGATGTTGTCGATGGCGTTCTTGAGGTTGAGGGCCGTCTCCTCCGTGAAGGCGACTTCGAAGCGCTCCGAGATCGTCGTCAGCCTTCTGGCGATCTGGTCGGCGGTGGCAGTCAACCGGGAGAAATCGGGCAGCGCCGCGGCCGGCAGCACACCCTCCTCGGGGTAGTCCAGGAACGAGAACAGCTCGAAATCCGCGCGGCTGAGGATCTCGGCCTGCCAGTCTCCGAACATCGACTCGGGCGCGAGCAGAACCGCGGCGTCCGCAGGCAGCACCAGGTCGGGCTCGACGCTCAGGTGCACCAGGACGGCCTCGCCGTCGGGAGCCACGTTCACCGCGTCCACATGGCCAACAGAGACCCCCCGAAACCTGACGGCGGCCCCGGCGACCAGCTGCCCCACGTTCTGCGAGGCGGCGCGCAGTTCCCGCATGTCGCGCCTCAGTCCTCCCTGCAGCCAGATGGTGCCGACCACGCCGACCGCGACGCCGAGCATCACGACCAGGCCAACCAGGGCTTCGCGCCTACGCTCCATGATCCTGTCCTCCCGCGTGCATTCCCTCGCGCCTCCATCCGTCCCTGTAGTAGAGGTCGGGATCCCCTTCGACAAACCCCTTGAGCACGGGATCCGACGCCGCCTTCACCTCCGCCGGCGTGCCGCTGAACCTCGCCCTGCCGTCGTGCAGCAGCGTGATCCGGTCCGCCACGCGGAAGGCGCTGGTCATGTCGTGCGTGACCACGAGCCCCGTGACTCCGAGTTCGTCGCGCATACGGAGTATAAGACGGTCGATCGCGGACGTGGTCACCGGATCGAGTCCTGTGGTGGGCTCGTCGTACAGGAGGAACTTCGGCTCCGGCGCGATCGCCCGGGCCAGCCCGGCCCGCTTTCGCTGGCCGCCGCTGAGCTCGGCGGGATAGCGGTCGCCCATTCCGGCGAGCTCCACGAGCGAGAGACAATCCTCAACGCGGTCCTCGATGCGGCGCCGATCCCACCCCGGTATCCGCCTGAGCCCCATCCCCACGTTCTCCGCGATGCTCATCGAATCGAAGAGCGCCGCGAACTGGAACACGTAGCCGATCCTGCGCCGCAGCCGGTGCAGCCCCTTCCTGTCAAGCTCAGGCACCGAGACTCCGTCCACCACGACCGATCCCGCGTCGGGCCGCAGCAGACCCACCACGTGCTTCAGCAGAACCGACTTGCCGATGCCCGACGGGCCCACGATCGCCGCCGTCTCACCGTCCTCGATGCTCATGGAGAACCCCTTGAGCACCTCCTTCGGACCGAACGCCTTGCGGACCTCCGTGAGGTATATGCTCATATCGTACTCATGACGTACTCATCCGCTACAGCAGCACCGTGGCCCAGAACGCGTCGAGGCACAGGATCAGCATGCTGGCGACCACCACGGTCCGGGTGGCGCTCCGGCCCACGCCCTCGGCACCCCGTTCCGTCTGCAGTCCGAAGTAGCACCCCACACCGGTCACGACCGCACCGAACGAAACGGACTTGATGACCGCGAACCACACGTCCCACGGCTCGAAGAACAGGCGCAGACCCTTCACGAACTCGGGAGACGACATGTCCAGCAGCTGAAGCGCCGTGAACCACCCCGACGCGATCCCGATTCCGATCGCCAGAAGCACCACGATCGGGAACATGAACACGGCCGCGAACACGCGGGGCACCACCAGGTACGCGAGCGGATCGTAGGCGAGCGTCTCCAGCGCATCCACCTGTTCGGTCACGCGCATCGTGCCCAGTTCGGCGGAGATGTTGGCCCCGACGCGGCCGGCGAGCGTGAGCGCGGTGAGCACCGGTCCCAGCTCGAGAATCATCGTCTTTCCCACGAGGGTCCCGACGAAGTACACCGGGATCGCGCCGGTCAGCGTGTACGACGCCTGGAGCGACATCACGATCCCGGTGAATGTCGCGATGAAGAGCGCGATGGGCACCGAGGCCACTCCCACGCGAGCCATCTGCGGCAGCAGGTGCGGCAGCCACACGTCGACGTTGCGAATCGACGCCGTGGCCCCGAGAAAGAGCCCCCAGGCCCGCCCCATCCCCTGAAGACCCGAAACCGTCCGGTTCCCCACGAAGGCGAACGCCCCCAACAACCAATTGGTCATCGGGAAAGATAGTCGATCGGACCGTTGCCTCCGCGGATCCGCGCGGACGGACGAAAGCCGCGGAGCGTGAAGGTGATCCTGCCCATGCGGGGATCGGGCGTTCGCGGATCGCGCCAGTCGAGCACGATCTCCTCCAGTCGGTCGGGGGTCGTGCGAACCGACGTCTCGATGACCATGTCCTGTTCCGGAGACTCCAGTCTGACCCTGATCAGATCACCGGGGTCGACCTCCGGGTTGCGTGAGGGGTTCCTGAAGATCGTCCTGGTCGACTGTCTGCCCGAAGGCAGGCTGCGCGTCACGCGGACACGCTCCAGCCACTCGGGCGGGTAGTTGATCCGGTAGAGGAAACCCCTCTGGTCCACGCCGGTGCCGTTCCTGTTGTGCCTGGCCACGTCACAGCCTCAGCGGCGCGGGTGAGAAACACACCAGCAGCAGCGCGAACGACGCCCACCCGAGGACCTTGCGGCCCGTCCCCAGCGGCTCTTCCTCGCTCGCGACGGACGGATGCGCCACCCGGCCCCGGCCCAGCGCCAGGACCACGCCGCCCCACAGCCACCAGCCCCACCACACGAACCCCAGCGGCAGGAGCAGCAGCAGGAAGGCAATGCCGATCTTCCGTTGCGCGGGGCCGGTCAGGGCGTACAGGATGTGTCCTCCGTCCAGCTGTCCGAGCGGAAGCAGGTTCAGCGCGGTCACGAAGATTCCGAGCCAGCCCGCGAACGCCAGGGGATGCAGCAGGACCGTGGCACCGGGTTCGAAGCCGGGAACGGAGAACACGGCCGCGGCGTGCAGGAGCGCGCTACTGCCGATCTGAATCGGCTCCGTGACGAAATGCACGAGAAACGGATAGAGTCCGGCGCCGCTTCCCGGCACGATCTCCGATAGCCGCAGGCCGGCGAACAGTATCGGCAGCGAGAGGATGAAGCTGACTAAGGGTCCGGCCACTCCGATGTCGAACAGCACCGATCGCCGCGCGATCCGGCCGCGGATGCGGATAAAGGCCCCCAGTGTGCCCACCAGCGAGAAGTAGGGCGGAAACGGGATGAAGTACGGCAGCGAGACGCGCACGCCGTTCCGCCGCGCCGTGAGGTAGTGGCCGAGTTCGTGTCCCAGGAGGATGCCGATGAACGCCAGCGCGAAGGGAAGGCCGACACTCAATTCCGCGAAGGCGATCGTGGTCGGCACCGGGAACCAGGAACCTCCGACCTGCACGAAGCGCGTATTCAGGACATCGGTCCCCGCGAGGAACCCCCCGGCGATGATCGCGCTTCCCAGCGCCGCGGCGAAGAGCATGAGGTGGAGGAAGGGATGATCTCGCATCTTGACCTGCATGGATGTGTGTGCAATCCTTTCGAACGGGTTCACCACTCCGCGCCACGCGTTTGCGCGCGGCGCCCGGTCATCCCTGCTCCTGGTCGTCCCGACCTTCACCCTGTTGCGCGAAACCGCCCGGTCACACCGTCGTTCCGAGCCGTATCGTCCGGCAATTCCCGTGACTCCCGATGGACATCGCCGAACTCAAGAATAGCACGGTAGCCGAACTGCGGGGCTACGCGGAGGATCTGGATATCCCGCACAGCGGCAATCTCTCGAGGCGCAACCTCATCTTCCGCATCCACGAATGCCTCGCCGAGCGGGACGAGACCCCGAAGACGCAGGGGGTGCTCGATATCCTGCCGGACGGATATGGCTTCCTGCGCTCGCCGAGCTGGAACTATGTCAGCAGTCCCGACGACATCTACGTGAGTCCGAGCCAGATCCAGTCGCTCGGTCTCCGCCGGGGGGACACGGTCGTCGGCCCGGTGCGCCCGCCGGGACGCCGTGAGCGCTATCTCGCTCTCCACAGCGTGGAGCGGGTCAACGGCCTGGCTCCCGAGGCGGCGAACGGGCGGCCGACCTTCGAAGAGCTCAAACCCTGGTATCCGAACCGCCGGCTGAAGCTGGAGGTGCCGGGCGGCAAGCTCTCGGTGCGGATCATCGACCTGATCGCGCCCGTGGGCCTCGGACAGCGCGGGCTGATCGTGTCGCCACCGAAGGCCGGTAAGACCACCATCCTGCGCAACATCGGCAACGCGATCGCCACCAACCACCCGGAGGTGCAGCTGGTCGTGCTGCTGATCGACGAGCGGCCCGAAGAGGTGACCGAGATGGAGGAGAGTGTGCGGGGCGCGGTCGTCGCATCGACGTTCGACGAGCCGGCCGTGCGGCACAGACAGGTTGCCGAGATGGTGTTGGCGAAGGCGCAGCGCCAGGTCGAACACGGACGCGACGTGGTCATCCTGCTGGACTCGATCACGCGGCTGGCGCGGGCGTACAACATCCTCGCACCGCACTCCGGCAGGATCCTGTCGGGTGGAGTCGACGCCAACGCGCTCTCGAAGCCGAAGCGCTTCTTCGGTTCGGCGCGCAGCCTGGACAACGGCGGCTCGCTGACGATCATCGCCACCACCCTGGTCGACACGGGCAGCCGGATGGACGAGGTCATCTTCGAGGAGTTCAAGGGCACGGGGAACATGGAACTGGTCCTTGATCGCGAGATTGCGGACCGGCGAATCTACCCCGCCATCGATCTCAACCGCTCCGGGACGCGCCGCGAGGAACTCCTCCTGACCGAGAAGGAGCTGAACCGGGTCTACCTGCTGCGCAACTTCCTTGGAGACATGCCCCCGCCGGAAGCCGCGCAGTTCCTGATCGACAGGATCGGGAGCTACCCCACCAACGCCGAGTTTCTCTCGGCGATGGCGCAGGGATACTAGGGACCGGCCCTCGGCGCCCCTCAGGCGTCCGCGTCGCGGTAGCGCGGATTCACCACCAGGTCCCCGGCCTCGAAGATCTTGCGGTCCCAGGGATAGATGAGCGTGGAGTCGGTGGCCAGCGCGAAATAGTCGGGTCTGTACCCGCGGGTCCGCGCGAAGCTGGTGGCGGTGCGGATCTCGGTGGGGCCGACCTCGCGCACTGCGGCAAGGGCCAGGCGCATCGTGTCGCCCGAGGTGGTGATCTCGTCGACGATGAGCACGCGCTTGCCCCGGGCCTGGCGGGGTGCCGCGGAGAGGATGGAGGGACGCTGGCGCACCACCCTGCCGCCCTCGCGCCGGGTGATCTTCAGCGAAAAGAAGTCGCGGCGCATCATCGACGCGACCACGGCGCCAGGGATCACCCCCGCCCTGGCGATCCCGATGATGATCTCCGGATCGTATGACTTCGCCACCTTCAGGGCCAGCGCACGGCACAACTCGCCGAACATCTCCCAGGACAGCTCCATGAAGTCGTCGGCGGGGGTCACGTCACGCGGGTTGAATGAGCCGGTCAACATTGTCTCCTCGCATCGCCCGGTACAGTTTTCCGTCACGCCTCTCCCTACAGCGAGTTCGGTCGCGGGAGCTCGCCGGGAGGGCGGCTTCAGCAACTCGTGTCCCCTCCACAGCCCCGGAGCGCCGCCCGCAGATGAGCAGCGACCAGAGCCAGGCAGCCGAAGCCCGCTTCGCCGAAGCCCTCGCCGCCACCGGCGCCAGGGACCCCCGCGACTACTACCGCGAAAAGCTGCGTGAACTGAAGCACAACAGTCCCGAGGGCTACGCGGAGGGGGTTGCATATTACCAGCAGACGCTGATTCCGTCCATTGCCGGCGGCGAGGCCGACCCCCTCGAGGCGTGGCGTGACTACGGGCTGTTGATCGCTCGGCTCACCGTGCCCGGGCGGCCCGTCGCCATCGACGCAGGGGGTCGTTCCCGACCCTTTCAGCCCCCCGGCGATCCCGGCGACATGGTGTTGCACATGCCGGAGACGGGCAGAGCAAGACCGGTCCTCGTCACCCTTCCGGCCAAGCCGTCGGAAGCCCAGCTGGCAACTTTCGACTGGCTCGTGGCAGGGCGCCGGGCGCTGAGGGGAGCCTAGACCGGCCCGTCAGTCCTCCACCATGTAGCCGACGCCCCAGGCGCCGGCGCCCAGATGCGTCGCGATCACCGGGGTTATCGGCGACACCAGGACTTCAGCGCCCGGGTAGTGAGCCTCCAGCCGGGCGCGGACGGGCGCCACCACGTCGGGAGCTCCGGCGTGCACGATCCCGAAGCGAACCTTGCCCGCGCCTCCGGGTATCTCGGCCAGGACCCTGTCGACCAGGAGCTTCCTCACGCGCCGCGATCCCCGCGCCTTTCCCAGCGCGCGGATCGTGCCGTCGGGCCCCAGTGCCAGCACCGGCTTGAGGTCGAGGAGCCCCCCCAGCCAGCCCGCGAAATTGCTCAGCCGCCCGGAAGCGATCAGGCGTTCCAGGTTGCGCACGGTGAACGCGATTCCGGACTGGCCCCGGATCCGCTCCACTTCCGCGACGATCTCGGCCGGCGGCATGCCCGACTCGGCGAGCTCGGCCGCCTTCAGGGCGAGGAGGCCGATCAGAATCGAAGCCGCGCGCGAATCGACGAGGCGGACATCCAGCTCCGGCGCCAGCTGCGCGCCGTGCTCGGCCGACCGGAAGATCCCCGACAGCGATGACGCCACCAGGATCGCCACGACCACCTCGGAATCGCCCGAGGCCTTCGCGAACGCGTCCCTGAACTGGCCCGGCGGCGGTTGTGAGGTGGTCGGAAGGGGTCCGCCGCCGTCGAGGCGCGCATGGAACTCCTCGGCACTCACGTCGATCCGGTCTCGCAACGTCCTGTCGCCGTCGATGAGAAGAAGGGGGACCATGTGGATCCCGTGCGCCCGCATCACCGCGTCCGGCAGATCCGAGCCCGAGTCGACCAGGACGCCCACCGGGCGGCGAACTGCGCCCTCGGCCGCGCCGCGCGCCGCCTCGAACTGGGCGAACATGTCCTCCGCCTTGTGCGCCGCCACCATCCCCAGGGTTCCGCAGTAGTCGATCGCCTCCCGGGGGTGGTCGGTGTGCAGATGGATCTTGAGGATCTCGCCGCTGCGGATCACCAGCAGCTCTTCAGAGCCCTCTGCGAGCGCCGCACGCACGGTCTTCTCGGAGGGCAGATCCGTTCCCTCCACCAGGATCTCCGTGCAGTAGCGCCTGGTTCCCTGCCCCAGCGGGTGGTCCATGGCTCCGATGGGCGACCACTCGGGACGGTCGGGATCGGCATCCCGGGCGGACGCCGCGGTGGCCCGCGCAGCGGCAGCGTCGTCCCCGTGCTCGATCAGCCCGACCACCCCCTCCACCATCTGCACGAATCCCTTTGCACCTGCGTCCACGACGCCCGCCTGTGCCAGAACGGGGAGGAGGTCCGGCGTCCGCTCGAGCGAGTCCCGGGCCGCATCGAAGAGTCGCGCCATCAGGTCCGTGAAGTCCACGGCCCCGCCGCCGTTGCCCTCACCGTCCACCCCGCTCGTCGCCGCCGACGCGGAGTCGCGCACGACCGTGAGGATCGTGCCCTCTACCGGCTTCTCCACCGCGGCATCCAGCGAGCGCGATCCCGCCACGAGGGCCGCGCCGAACTCGTCCGCGGAAGCGCGCGCGCGTCCCTCCAACCCGCTGGCGAAGCCGATGAGGAACTGGGACAGCATCATCCCGCAGTTCCCCCGGGCACCCATCACCGCGGACCGGGCCACCCCCGCGGCCACCCGGTCCACCCGCCTTTCGCGCGAGGCCGCGAGATCCCCTGCGATCGCGTCGAGGGTAAGCGCCAGGTTGGTGCCCGTGTCTCCATCGGGCACCGGGAAGACGTTGATGCGGTTGAGCTCCGCCTTGAAAGCCCGCGCGTGCGCACAGGCCGCGAGGAAGGCCCGCCTCAGGCGCGGTCCGTCCACATAGGCGATTCTACACCTGTCGGGCATGGCGTTACACTCCAGACTCAGGCCCATCCCGGCGAACGCTGGGTTCACGGTACGGCATCCCCCTGGCGCGCAACAGATATGACACTCCCAACACTGGAGGCCGGCGCGGTCTACATCTGGGAGGGAAGCCTGGACGTGCCCGACAAGATCACCCGGGCCGCCCGGACCCTGCTCACCGATCGCGAGAAGGCGCGCGCCGACCGCTTCGTCTACGACCGCCACCGGCGCCGGTACACCGTCGCACAGGCCCACCTGCGCCGCGTCCTCTCGCAGCTGATCGGCATGGCCCCACAGGACATCCGATTCCATTTCGGCGAGCACGGAAAGCCGTTCCTGCCCCACGGTCCGGCCTTCAATCAGTCACACTCCGAGGAGCGGATCATGATCGCCGTCGCGCGGGAGGGGCGGTTGGGGGTCGACGTCGAGGAGATCCGGCCGGTGAAGTACCTTCTCGCCCTGGCCGACAAGAACTTCGCCGGCGACGAGTCCGCCCGCCTCCACGCCGTCCCCGAGCGCGAGCGGCTGAGCCTGTTCTTCCGCTTATGGACCCGCAAGGAAGCGTTCCTCAAGGCGCTCGGCTTCGGTCTGAGGCATCCGCTCCGATCGTTCTCGGTCGACCCCACCCCCGGCGCGCCGCAAGGGCTCCTGGACGCCGGAGATCTCCCGGAGGAGCCGTCGTCCTGGCACCTCGGAGGTGTCCCGTGCACGGCGGGCGCGACGGCAGCGCTCGCCGTCGATCGGGCGGAGGTCAGGCTGGAGCTGCTGCCGTACGATCCCTCCGGCCTGTAGCACCGGTGCTCCCGCCGCACTCGGCGGGCTCCGCGCCCGACCGACTCGGAGCCGCATCGCACCCGCCCGTTTCGGCGGCAGCGACGGCGCTGTCCACCCCCGTCGTTGCGTTCGAGCAGATCGCTCCGTTCGTGTAGCAGGTGTAGCACGCCGCCTCGGCAAGCGGTGCGTCGATCGTGACCGCCTCAGACAGCGTGTCTG
The DNA here is from genome assembly GCA_022823145.1 of Gemmatimonadota bacterium. Taxonomy (GTDB): domain Bacteria; phylum Gemmatimonadota; class Gemmatimonadetes; order Longimicrobiales; family Gaopeijiaceae; genus Bin94. The sequence goes on along the minus strand of JAJDXS010000010.1, from coordinate 61,236 downwards.
CAAGACGCGCGCTGGGATAGTCGAGCAGGATCGGGCAGGCGTAGACGCCGCTGGCGGTCACCAGCCGGGCACGACTGCACAACAGCTGGTCCAGATCGTAGCCGTGCAGCATCTCGTGGGTGACGCGCTCGCAGGGCTGGTAGCCGCGGTTCCGCCGGGCCTCCTCGCCGATCAGCAGCGGGGGCAGGATCTTCAGCCGCGGCTCGTCGTACCCCACAGCCTCAAGTGCATTCCGGAACGCCCGCAGCGTGCACGCCATCTCGTCGCAGGGCCAGCTCTGCATGGCCGTAATGATCGGGCGGAACCCGGCAGCGACCAGGTTGCCGACCCCCTCCATGGCCCGCTCGAAGGTGCCCTCGCCACGGATCGGGTCGTTGGTCTCCGGCGAGTACCCGTCGATGCTCACCCTGAACGTCAGCACGTGCGCGCTGCGGTCCTGCACATCCCGCAGCGCTGCCACCCGCCGCGGCGGAAAGAGCGTGGCGTTGGTCAGGACGGTCGCCGGGCCGAAGGCCAGCGTGTCCTCCAGGATCCCTTCCATTTCGGTGTTCATGAAGGGCTCGCCACCGGTGAAGTAGTACTCCTTCACGTGCATGCCGGTCGATTCCTCCAGCGCCGAACGCACCATTTCACGCGTCATGAACCAGAACGAGTGGTTGTCGGGCGAGCAGGAAATGAAGCAGTGCCGGCACCGCAGGTTGCAGACCGTTCCGCTCACCTGGAACCAGAGTTGATCGAGGGCGGCGAGGGGGACGCTGGGGAATCTCGGTGCGATCATGAGTCGTCCTTGCCGGCAGGATGAATGGTCTGGCCCTCGAGCACGATCCCGAGTGCCGCACATGGGGCCATACCACCGGATCCCGCACGCGGTTCCGGGCGCGGGAACCCGGTATCTTGACCGCAATCCCCGGCGTGCGCTAGTGCTACAACCCGAGTTGCAACCCGGGCAGGACAACCCCCAACAAGAGGGAATCGTGGAATTCACCACAATCAACCCGGCCGACGGCACCCTGCTCCGCAGATACCCCTTCATGGCGCCGGAGGCCCTCGATGCGGCCGTCGGGGCGGCGCGCAACGCCCAGCAGGCCTGGAGGCGGGTGCCGGCCGAGGAACGCGCCGAGCGGGTCACGGCCCTCGCCGCGCAGCTGCGTCGGCGCCAGCGCCACCTCGCCCAGATCATGAGCATGGAGATGGGCAAACCCCTGGGCGAGGCGGCCGCCGAGGTCGAGAAGTGCGCGCTGGGGTGCGAGTATTTCAGTCGCCACGGCCCGGGCTTTCTCGAGGACCGTGTGGTCGATACCGAGGCGCTGCGCAGCTACGTGACCTTTCAGCCGCTGGGCCTGGTGCTCGCCATCATGCCGTGGAACTTCCCGTTCTGGCAGGTGATGCGCGCCTCGATTCCGGCCCTGATCGCCGGCAACGGCATCCTCCTCAAACATGCCCCGAGTGTCCCCTGTTGTGCGCTCGAACTGGTGAACCTCTTCCGCGCGGCCGGCTTTCCCGAGGGTATCTTCACCAACCTCTTCATCGATTTGCCCGCCGCCGGCGCCCTGATCCGCGACGCGCGAGTCCAGGCCGTGACCCTGACCGGGAGCACGAGGGCGGGGCGGCAGGTGGCGGAGATCGCCGGGTCGCACATCAAGACGTGCGTGCTGGAGCTCGGCGGCAGCGATCCTTATGTCGTGCTGGAGGACGCGGACCTTCCGCGCACCGTCGAGGCGTGCGTCACCGGTCGGCTGATCAACGGGGGGCAGAGCTGCATCGCAGCCAAGCGCATGATCGTGCACGAGGCGGTCGCCGACGCCTTCACCGAGGCGGTCGTGCAGCGCATGGCGGGCGTGCGCGTCGGCGACCCGATGGCCGAGATGACCGACGTGGGGCCGCTCGCGCGCGAGGATCTGCGAGACCACCTGGCCGACCAGGTCGCGCGCAGCATCGCGGCGGGGGCCGAGTGCCGTCTCGGCGGCAAGGTGCCGGACGTGTCCGGCTGGTACTATCCCGCCACCGTGCTGACCGGGGTGCGCCCGGGGATGCCCGCCTACGACGAGGAGATGTTCGGTCCGGTCGCGTGCATCATCCGCGTGGATTCGGAGGAGGAGGCGCTCCGCGTGGCCAACGACACCGCCTACGGACTGGGCGCCGCCGTGTTCACGCAGGACCTGGAGCGCGGTGAGCGAATCGCCCGCACCGAAATCGAGGCGGGGGCCTGCTTCGTCAACGACTTCGTGAAATCCGACCCGCGGCTGCCGTTCGGCGGGGTCAAGTCGAGCGGCTTCGGACGTGAGCTATCCGAAGACGGTATCCGGGCGTTCGTGAATGTGAAGACCGTGCTGGTGGAAAGGTAGAAACACCCCGCGCCTCCTTGTCCCATCCGGGCATGTGTTTGTCCCTGCCCGTTTCTGCGGGATCACCGGCGGCGGGCGGAGGAGGCAGCGCGCGGAGGAGCCGGAGGGCTCGCCGCACCCCGGGGGTCCGGGCCGCAAGAGTGCCGGTGCTAGCGGGCTTCCCTCCGCAGCACTACTCCTGGCCGCTCCCCGGTTACCGCGCCGTTCTCGTACACCACCACACCCGCCACCCAGACGCGCTCGATCCCGGCAGCCGTGAGATGCGGCTCGACGGTGGTCGAGCGGTCGATCACGGTGGCCGGATCAAACAGCACCAGGTCCGCGGGCGCCCCGGCACGCAGCGTGCCCCTGCCCGACAGCCCCATGTGGGCCGCCGCCAGCCCGGTCATCTTGTGGATCGCCGCCTCAAGACCGAGCCGCCCTTCCTCGCGCACGTATCGCCCAAGCACCCTCGGGTAGGCACCGAAGCCGCGCGGGTGCGCGCCCCGCAGCCCGCCGTCGCTCGACACGTTCGTGTGCGGCCAGGCCATCAGCGTCGCGATGTCGTCGAAGGTCATGGACGTCGCGACGATGCTCTCGCTCCCATCCAGCGTGCTGTCCGCGCGCGCGGCCTGCGACACCTGGATGAGGTCCAGATAGGTCGTGACCGGATCCGTCCCGCGCTCGGCCGAAATCTCCGCCAGCGTCTTCCCTTCCAGCGCGGAATCGGGACCGTAGCGGCCGATCAGCATCCCCTCGGGCGCGACCAGCTCGTCGAGAGCGTACCGGGCGGCTTCCCGATCGTTGAAATCCCGCTCTGGAAACAGCACCGTCATCGTCGACTGCCAGTACTCGTACGGGTAGACGTCCGCCGTGATGTCGAGGCCGGCGGCACGCGCTTCGTCGAGCCGCGCCAGGAGATCGACCGCCTGCCCCCACAGTCCCCGCGCCGCCAGCTTGAAGTGGGAGATCTGCACCGGAAGCCCGGCGCGCTCCGCAATCTCGATCGTCTCCTCGACCGCATCATGCAGCGCCCGATCCTCACTGCGCATGTGCGAGATGTAGCGGCCGCCGTTCGCCGCCGCCGTCTGCGCGAGCGCGATCACCTCGTCCGTTGACGAGTAGATCCCCGGGTCGTACTCCAGCCCCGTCGAAAGCCCCAGTGCGCCATTCGCGAGTTCGGTCTCGAGCAGCGCCTGCATCGCCGCGACCTCGCCGTCCGTCGCCTCGCGCCTGAAATCGTCGCCCATGACCCGCAGCCGCAGCGGCCCGTGCCCCGCGTACGACGCCACGTTGACCGCAGCCGGGGCCGCTTCCAGCGCCGCGAAGAAATCGGCCAACGGGAACCGCGAGCCCCCGTCCTGCCCGGCGACGATGGTCGTGATTCCCTGGCTGACCGCCGCCAGCGCCGTCGGCTCCCACTGCAGGCCGCTGTCGTGGTGGCTGTGCGTGTCGATGAAGCCGGGTGCCAGCACCAGTCCGCTGCCATCGTGGACCGGTTCGTTGTCGGTGGGTGAGAGGGCGTCGTTCCCGTCGTCGGCGGCCACTTCCGCGATGACGCCGCCCGTCACACGCAGGGAACCGATGAAGCCGGGACTCCCCGTACCGTCCACGATCGTGGCGCCCCGGACCAGGAACGACCCGGCGGCGGGGGGCGCGGCCGTGTCGGCGCAGCCGAGCAGGAACGCGAGCCACGCGGCGAGCAACAGGGCCGTGCGGGGGCGGCGGTCCTTTCTCCCGAGGCAGTGCCTCACCAAGTCGCCCTCATTGACCGGGACCGCCGCCGCGCGGTCTTCAACGCCCTCACTACTCATCACAATGTCGTCTCTACATTACAATTTGTAAGCTGTTGTTTACATCCAGCTGGCAGTACCGGTGTTTCAGCCCCTGTCGACCTCCGGCACGGCCTTGTCCATTTCGGCCGCCACGGCCTGCGGATCGCGCATCTGCGTCAGGTCGAGGTCGTAGTCCGGCACCTCGCGCAGCACGAGCTTCTCCTTGAGCTCGCGGATCTCGCGGCCCGACAGGCCCAGCCCGGCGAGTTCGGCATTCGTCAGCCCGGCACCGCCGCGCGCGGCCAACCCATCCGCGTCGACCGACACCAGCCGCGACAACGCGGCGATCTCGCCCCCGGACAGCTTGTCGCCCATGACCTGGTAATCGATCCACGCCTCGTAGCTGAGGGGAGCGACGCGCTTGACCATCCCCGCCATGACCCGGCCGTATTCCTGGATCTCCCACTGGGCGTGGTCGTCGACGCGCAGCGTGAGGAAGTGCAGCAGGTTGTGCAGGTCAATCTTCCAGTACCACTGCGTGTAGGTGGAGAGCGGCAGGTCGATGCGGGCCAACTCGCGGGCCACGTTTTCGCCGACCAGCCAGCCGTAGTCGTCCGCGGCGCGCGACCGCACGTCCTCCCACCGGCGCATCGCTTCGCGGTAGAACTCGGGGCTGACGGACCCCGGCGCGCGCCCCTGGTTGCTTGTCGCACTCTGCAGCGAGAACTGGTCCTGCTCGGGGCTGTAGAAGAGGAGCGGCATCAGGCTGTACCTGCCGCTGTATTCGTTCACGGAGTTGTGCGTCACGATGCCGTTGGCGACGAAGTTGTGGTGAGGACCCTCCACCTCGAGGTCGTAGGTCTCGCGTTTGCCCACGTACTCGAAGCGGGCGACGCGGACGAGTTTGGTGCTGTAGCGCAACTGGTCCCGATGCAGCTTCTCCGCGGCCCCATTCACGTGCACGAAGTAGTCAGCATGCCGCCAAACCGCGCGTCCGCGTGTCTCCCGCACCTCGGTGGCCCCCCGTAGCGTGTCCCAGCCCCCGGCAAACAGAAACCGGTGATCCGCCGTCGCCTCGATCGACTTGCCGTCTTCGAGCACCATCCGGAAGACCGGCTTCACACCATTTCGGTAGACATCCACGACGCGCGTGTGCTGTAAAGCGAGCGTGTTTTCGTCGACTTGTCTCAGCCTCATTCGCTTGACGCGGTCGCGGCGAAAGAGTGGATTGCGCTGCTTGTCCGAACGCTTGTTGCGAGTCGGCTGGAAGCGTCGCCAGATCTCCCCGATGGGCAGCTTGTACAGCTTGCGACGCCCCCTCGCCTCGGCACCCGGCAAGTCGAAGTAGACTTCGGTGCCTTCGGCCAGACAGGCCGTCCGATGCCGTATCCACTGGCGCGCCACGAACATCGGCATCGCGCAGTGGAACTTGAACTCGACCATCTCGGACGGGGTCGTATGCAGGTGCCGGCGCAGGTACCGGATCAGCCCGCGCGTCGCCGAGACCTTCCGCGTGCCGTACCCATAGCTGACGCGGGCCGCCCGCTCCACCGAATCGTCGGTCCCCATGTAGTCGACCAGCGCGACGAAGCCGTGGTCGAGCACGGGGAAGTAGCCGCCCAGGATCTCTTCGGCGGCGGGGACGGTGGGGCGCCGGGTGGGGTGGGTGTGTTGGCTCATGGTGCGGAAGTTACCGGATCGCCCGGAGCCGGGCGAGAGTGAGGATCGGCCGCATCCGTGACCGCGATTGCCGGACCCGATTTGCCTCCGGTGTCGCGTCCACATATGTGTACAATGATCGAAAACGATCGTAGCTGATTCACATCTGGAAGGAGGATCCCATGGCCAGACTCGCACTCGCGGGGCTGCTCCTCGTGTTGACCATTCCGGTCGCAGGGCACGCCCAGACAGGCACCGTCACCGGAACGGTCGTGTCCGGGCGCTCGCTGGCCGGGCTGGCCGATGTCTTTGTCACCGCCGGCGAGGGATTGTCGACCGTGACCAACGCGGACGGGCGTTTCGAACTGGCAGGACTCTCCGGCACGGAAGTGACGTTGCAGTTCGATCTCATCGGATACCGCACGCAGTCCGTCACCACACAGGTCGGGACGGTCGGGCTCAGAGTGGTCATGGGCGAATCGGCCATCGCGCTGGACGAAATCGTGGTCACCGGTCAGTCGATCGCGACCGAGCGCCGTTCGATCGGCAACGCCGTCGCCACCATCAACGCGGCCGACCAGCAGCTGCTCACGCCGTCGCTGGACCTCAGCACCATGCTCAACGCGCGCGCCCCCGGCGTCGTGTTCCAGGCGAGCCAGGGGGTCGCGGGAGGCGGCGGCCGCATTCGCATCCGAGGGACGAACAGCATCTCGCTGAACAACGAACCGCTGATCTACGTGGACGGGGTCCGCGTGGACAACGAGACGGGCCGGGGATTCAGCTGGGGCCCCACATCGCGGCTCAACGACATCGATCCCAACAGCATCGAGTCGATCGAGGTCATCAAGGGACCGGCGGCCGCCACCCTGTACGGCACCGAGGCCTCGAACGGCGTCATCCAGATCTTCACCAAGAAGGGGACGCCCGGGGCCGCGCGCTTTACGGCGTTCGCCAGCCGGGGAATGTCGAAGATCCTCAACGTCGCCGAGAAGTTCGAGAGCACGAAGAGCTACTACTACCTGCCGTCGGGCGAGGTCTCGACGCTCAATCTCGTGCAAAAGGAGGAGGAGGAGGGACGCCCGCTCTTCCGCACCGGACAGACGCAGCGCTACGGGATGGAGGTGGCGGGAGGCACGGACGTCTTTCGCTACTTCGTCACGGGGTCCTTCGACTCCCAGGAAGGGATCATGGAGCCCAACGTGGCGGACCGGTGGAACGGTCGCGCCAACTTCGAGGCCACCGCCAGCGAGAATCTGACCATCGCCGCCAACGCCGCGTACGTCTCGTCCAGCATCGAAGTCCCCTACCACGAACTGCTGCGAGGACCCTTCAATCCCTCGCCCTACCAGCTGGACACCCCCAACCGTGGCTTTCTCGTGGCCCCGCCCGAGGCACTGCGGGCCGCCTACCACCAGACCGAGGACGTCTCGCGCTTCACCTCGGGGATCCGGCTGGAGCACCGGCCGACTTCCTGGCTGACCCAGCGGTTCAGCGTCGGCATCGACGAGGTCAACGAGGAGGCCAACACCCTGGTGCCGCGGCTGCCCGACTCCCTGGCCGTGTTCTTCGGCCCCAACGCCATCCTCGGGTCGAAGACCGTCAACACTCGCGACCGGACCACGACGACGGTGGACTACGCGTCGACTGCGACGACCGACATCACCGAGTCCCTCAGCTCCACGACTTCGTTCGGGGTCCAGTATTTCCGGAAGTACGAGAAGGTTGCGACGATCTCGGGACAGCAGTTCCCCGCTCCCGGTATCACCACAATCTCCAGCGCGGCGGTTCAGAGCGGCACGGAGAACTTCGTCGAGAACATCACCTTCGGCGGTTTCCTGCAACAGCAGGTCGGGTTCAACGACCGGGCCTACCTGACCGTGGCGTTCCGCATCGACGACAACTCGGCCTTCGGACGCGACTTCGAAGCCGTGGTCTACCCGAAGGTGAGCGGCACCTGGGTCCTCAGCGAGGAGTCGTTCTGGCCCGCCAGCACGATCGGGACGTTCCGGGTCCGTGGCGCCTTCGGCCAATCCGGCCAGCAGCCCGACGCCTTCGCAGCCCTTCGGTCCTATCAGCCCATCACCGGTCCCGGCGGCGGCGCCGCAGTACGGCCGCAGTTCGTGGGCAACCCGGACCTGGGACCGGAACGCGGCACCGAGGTCGAACTGGGCTTCGACGCAAGCGCCCTCGACGACCGCCTGAACCTTGAGTTCACCTGGTACGACAAGCGCGCCAGGGACGCGATCGTGGCCAAGCCCGTGGCACCCTCGAGCGGCTTCATCGCGAACCAGTTCGTCAATCTCGGCGAGATCCAGAACACCGGTTACGAGGTCTTCCTCAGCGGGTTGCCCGTGGAAACCGACTTCCTGCGCTGGAACGTCGGCGTTTCGTTCGCCCGGAACACCAACGAGATCCTCCACCTCGGAATCGGCGACGAGATCGCCGGCCCGGTCAACCAGTACCACCGCGTCGGCTTCCCCGTGAGCGCATACTTCGAGAAGGTCACCGTGAGCTCCTCGGTCGATCCCACCACCGGGGCGGTGATCGACCTCATGTGCGACGCCGGCATCGACGGCCGGCAGGGCGGCCCCACCGTGCCCTGCGCCGAAGCCGACCGGCTGTACATCGGACAGGTCCTGCCCGAGTACGAGGGAGCGATCACCTCCGACATCACCCTCTGGAACCGGCTGACGATCAGCGGGCTCCTCGACTTCAAGATCGGCCAGAGCATCTTCAGCGCCGACCTCGCCATCCAGTGCACGATCCTCAGGTTGTGCGAGCCCAATATCGATCCCGCTTCCAACCCGGCCGCAGCCGGCGAGATGGCCCAGTTCGTCTTCGGCCCCTACGTCACGCCCGAAACCAGCTTTGCCAAGTTCCGGCAGGTGGCGGCGACCTACCACGTGCCCGAATCCTGGGCACGCAACATCGGGGGCTCCGGTGCCACCGTCACCGTGTCCGCGCGGAACCTCTACACCTTCACCGACTACGACCGCAGTCCCGAGCCTGAACTCGCCGTGGTCTTCGGTGGAAACAGCGTGTACCAGCCCGCCTTCAATTCCGTACCCCATCCGTTCGAATTCCTCACCACCGTCCGCCTCAGCTTCTAGCCCGGCGCACCGCCCGATCACACCGAACGAATGGAGAACGACGAAATGACGGAGAATACGATGAACAAGAGGATCGCAACCGCCCTCCTCCTCGCGCTCGCAACCGCCGCCTGCGACTCGATCATAGAAGTGAGGCTCGGCGACCGGGTCGAGGAGAGCACTCTCGAGGGTCCCGACGCCGCCGCCCTGCTGGCTGCCAGCGTCCAGGCCACCTTCGAGTGCGCCTACTCGGGATACAATCACGCCATGGGGCTCTTTGGCGACGAGCTCAACAGCATGGGGAACACGGTCATCTACTCCTACGACCGCCGCGACCCGTCTCCCGCGGGCGGGTTCGTGGGGGTCTACGCCGACGGAGACTGTGCGTCGCCCGGGCTCTACAAGCCCCTGTCGTCGGCGCGCTGGTTCGCCGACAACGTCTCCGAAAAGCTGCGCAGCTGGTCCGACGGCGACGTCCCGGGACGTATGGGACTGCTGGCGTCCACCGCGGCCTACTCCGGCTACAGCCTGGTGCTGCTGGGCGAGAGCATGTGTTCCGCCGCGATCGACGAAGGACCCGAACTGAGCCAGAACGACCTCTTCACGCTCGCCGAGGAGCGCTTCAACGAGGCCGTCACGGCAGCGACATCTTCGGGACGAGGCGACATCCAGAACCTGGCAACGCTGGGCCGGGCACGCGCGCGCATCAACATGGGCAACACCTCGGGAGCCGCCTCCGACGCCGCCCAGGTACCGGCCGGCTTCGCCTACATGGCCACCTACGACGGCGCCACGCCCACCAATGCGCAACGCCGCAACGAACTGGCTTACAATATGCATCTGGTCGCCGGGACCGGCCTCGACCCCGCCTTCTGGAACGTCGAATGGCAGGGCGTCCCGGACCCGCGCGTCGCGTCCGAAAGCCGCGGGCTTACCACCCTTGGCGTCGAGCACGTGCTACAGCTGAAGTACCCCGCCGTCACCTCCCCGATACCGATCGCCCGCTGGGCCGAGGCACAGCTGATCCTGGCCGAGGTCGCCGGGGGCCAGACCGCCGTCGACATCATCAACGCGTTGCACGAGCGCGCCGGGATCCCGCCCTTCGACGCCACCGGGCTCAGCGATGCACAGATCATGGAGCAGGTGATCGAGGAACGGCGCCGGGAGTTGTTCCTGGAAGGTCATCGCGCCTATGATCGTGCCCGCTACGGGCTGCCGCTCTACCCCGCGGCTGGATCACCCTACCGCTGGGGCGGCGTCCACGGACCGGCCACCTGCTTCCCGCTGCCCAACGTCGAGCGCGACAACAACCCGAACATCCCATGAACCATCCAGGCCGAATCACCCCGCTCACCCCGTTCGCGGCGCTCGCGACGCTCGCCCTTGCGGCCTGCGGCCCGGCGCCCGAGACCCCCACGCCCCGCGGCATGGTAACCGGCACCACCGGAGCCCAGGCCATCGAAGGCGGCGTCGAGGTCCTCAAGGCCGGAGGCAGCGCCGCCGACGCCGCCATGTCCACCGCCCTCACCCAGATCTGCATGGCCGCCGGCTCGTGGGTCAGCTACGCCGGCCTCATGACGATGGTCTACTACGACGCCGAGAGCGGCGAGGTCCACAACATGAACGCGGCCTACAACACCGTGGCCGCCGAGACCGACCCCCTGACCATCCCCGGAATCGACCTCAGCGCCGGATTCGGAGGCTTCGAGGCCGAGCCAAACGGCCGCACGGTCCTCGTTCCCGGGTTCATGAAGGGCGTGGAGGCCGCCAACGAACGCTTCGGCAAGCTCCCTTTCCGGGACCTGTTCGCGCCCGCCATCGCCTGCGCCGAGGACGGATTCGAGTATCAGGAGGGCAACGCGGCGCAGTACGCCTACAGGGAACAAGTGTTGAGCCGTCTGCCCGAGACGAAGGCGGTCTTTACGAAGGCGGACGGATCGCCCTATCAGGCGGGCGACATGTTCACCCAGCCCGCGCTGGCCCGCACGCTGCGCATGGTGGCCGAACAGGGCACGGACTACATGTACCGGGGTCCCTGGGCCGAGAAACTCGTCGAGCTGGTCGGCGACATCGGCGGCCGGATGACCGTCGAGGACCTCGCCAGCTACGAAGTCATCTGGAGCGAGCCCGCCCGCGGCAGCTACCACGGCTTCGACCTGTACGCGCACGGCAGCCCGGCGGAGGGCGGCATCGGCCTGATCGAGGCGATGAACCTGGCCGAGCTGGCCGGCGTGTCCGAATACGGCCACTATGGCGACTCGCCGGAGGCACTCTTCTGGCTGACCCAGATCTCGCGGCCGGGCCTCACCTTCGCGATCGGCGGCAAGGAGGCCGCGGACGGAATCGCGGCGATGATCGGCGCCGACCTCACCCACGAGACGCGCGTCGAGAAGGAGACTTCGGCGAAGCTCTGGGGCGCGATCCAAGACGGGTCCTTCCCGGGCGTGGTCGTCCCGGAGGACGGCGCCGCCCCGCACTCGGACGCGGTCGTCGCCATCGACCAGTGGGGCAACATCGCCGCGGTCGTGCACTCCATCAACACGGTGTCCTGGGGCACCACCGGCATCTTCGTCGACGGTATCTCGATCCCCGACTCCGGGATCTTCCAGCAGGGCATGATGGCGCAGATCGAGCCCGGCACGCGCCTGCCCGACCCCACCAACCCGGGCCTGGTCCTCAGGGATGGCAAGCCGTTCATGGGATTCAGCTCGATCGGCTCGGGGCTGCACCAGCGCACCATTGGCGGGCTGATCAGCGTACTCGACTTCGGGCTCACCCCGAGCGAGGCGGTGGACAAGCCCGCGCTGGGCTCGTTCTCGTTCAGTGCGCTGGCCGAGGACGGATCGGGGCCTGCCGCGCAGGGGGTGGGTGTCGGCGACTACCCGGCCGAGTTTATCGCCGAGGTCGAGGCGATGGGTCAGCCGATCGACGAAGACGACGCCACACGCGGCTACTGGATCGCGATCATGATCGACCCGGAGTCAGGGGAACTGCACGGCGCGTCGATCCGCGGGCTTGCGCTGGGAGGCCGGGCCGTCGGGTATTGAGGAGCACTTGACCAGTCACCGGAGACAAGGAGTCGACATGAACAGGCGACGCTTCGTAGGAACGGCGACGGCCACCGCCACGGCGCCCCTGCTGGCCTGCCGCGGCGCGGGGGACGGGGGCGAGGCACAGGCACCTGTCCCGGAAAGGCGTCCCTTCGAGATCTACGAGACCGAGACCTTCGTCATGAACTCGGCCAGCGTCGGCGACGATTTCCTCGTCGCGGTCGGTCTGCCGGCGAGCTACGGAACAGGCGAGCAGTTGTACAGGCTGGTGTATGTCCTGGACGCCAACATCTCGTTCGGCATGACGGTCGAGATCGCCCGCCTCTTCCAGGTGGACCTCATTCGTCCAGGGATGCCCGAGATGGTTCTCGTCGGCATCGGCTACCCCGAGCCCCCGATGGCCGGAATCCTGCGGGCGCGCGACCTCACCCCGGCCGGCTCGCTGTCCGACGACATCGTGGAGGCCCTGCAGTCGGCAGAGGTGTACGAGGGGCACGGCGGGGCGGCCGAGTTCCTCAGTTTCATCGAAGACGAACTGCACCCTCGCATCGTGGCGGACTACCGCGTCGAGACCGAGGGCACGGGCTTCCTGGGGGACTCCTTCGGCGGGCTGTTTACCGCCTTCGCCTTCCAGCAGAGATCTCCCGTCTTCGACCGCTACTGGATGGGCAGTCCGGGGCTGCTGCCGGCCGACGAGCTTCTGGACGGGCTCCCCGCCGCGATCGCGCAGGGGTTCGAGCGTGACACCCGGGTTTTCATCACCATGGGCGAACTGGAGGAGACCGGGGCCGTCGGCATCTACAACGATCTCGCGGTAGGGACGCGGCGGCTTCTCGACATCTTCGAGGCAAACCCGGCGGAAAACCTGACCGTGACGTCGAAGGTGTACCCCGACGCCACGCACGTCACGACAGTCCCCCCCGCGCTGACGGACGCGTTCACGGCGCTGTTCATGGGCTGACCGCCGCCCCACGACAATCCCGGTTCCGCATGCTTGTGAACCGCTTCACAAGCGCCTTGTCCGCGCCGCCTTTCGCCGCCTGCTCGCGTCCAGCTCCCGCTTCCGGAGCCGGATCGCGTCCGGGGTGACCTCGATCAGTTCATCGTCGTCGATGAAGTCGAGTGCCTGTTCCAGCGTCATGCGCAGCGGCGGCTCGAGGCGCACGTTCTCGTCGGCTGCGGCCGCGCGCATATTGGTGAGCTTCTTGGTGCGGCCGATGTTCACGTCCATGTCGCCGGGACGGGCGCACTTGCCCACGATCATGCCGCCGTAGCAGTCCAGCCCGGGCTCCACGAACATCGTGCCCCGTTCCTGCAGCCCGAAGATGGCGAAGCTCACCGCCTTGCCCGCCCGGTCCGCGACCATCGCCCCGCGCCCGCGCCCGCGAATCTCGCCCGCCCACGCGTTCCACCGGTCGAATCGGTGATGTAGGACGCCTTCGCCCCTGGTGTCGGTGAGGAACTCGGTGCGGTAACCGAAGAGCCCCCGCGCGGGAACGCTGAACTCGAGGCGGGTCGTTCCCGAGTCGCCCACCGGCTTCATCGAGACCAGTTCGCCCCGGCGGCGGGCGAGCTTGTCGATCACCGTCCCGGAGAGCCCCGACGGGACCTCTGCCACGACTTCCTCGAAGGGCTCAAGACGCGTCCCGTTGCCAGCCTGACGCGTAATCACGCGTGGACGCGACACCTGGAACTCGTAGCCTTCGCGCCGCATCGTCTCCATCAGTATCGTCAGGTGCAGTTCGCCGCGGCCGCTCACCGCGAAGGTGTCGGGACGGTCCGTCGCCTCGACCCGCAGCGCCACGTTGCGCTCCAGCTCCCGCCGCAACCGGTCCCGCAGCTGCCGGGTGGTCACGTACTTCCCGGACCGCCCCGAAAACGGGGAATCGTTCACCACGAAGTCCACCGAGATCGTTGGCTCCTCCACCGTAATCCCGCTCAGCCGCTCCGGATGGCGCGGATCCGTCAGCGTGTCGCCGATTTCGACACCGTCGCTCCCGGCCAGCCCGATGATGTCGCCGGCGCCGGCTTCCTCGATATCGACGCGATCGAGGCCGTTGAAGGTGTAGAGGCCGATCACTCGCGTTGCTTCCTGGGGGTCCGCGTCGGTGGCATTCGCCGACACCCGCAACACCCTCTGCCCCACCCTCACCCCACCCCGCTCCACCCGCCCGATCGCGATCCGCCCGACGTAGGCCGAGTGGTCCAGCGTCGACACCAGCATCTGGAACGGTCCTTCCGGGTCGACCGGCGGCGCCGGGATGTGGTCGACCACCGCCTCGAAGAGCGGCGTCAGGTCCTCCCCGCGCACGCCGGGTTCCCCCGTGACCCAGCCCTCCCGTCCCACCCCGTAGAGGAAGGGCGCGTCGAGTTGCTCGTCGCTGGCCTCCAGGTCCATCAGCAGCTCCAGCACCTCGTCGTGCACCTCGTCCGGGCGCGCGTCCGAGCGGTCCACCTTGTTGATCACGATCACCGGCACCAGCCCGAGCGCCAGCGCCTTGCGCGTGACGAAGCGCGTCTGCGGCATCGGCCCCTCGGCGGCGTCCACCAGGAGGAGCACGCCGTCGACCATGCGCAGAATGCGCTCGACCTCGCCGCCGAAGTCCGCGTGACCAGGCGTGTCGACGATGTTGATCTTGGTGTGTCCCCACTCCACCGCGGTGTTCTTGGCCAGGATCGTGATTCCGCGCTCGCGTTCCAACGGGTTCGAATCCAGCACCCTCTCCACCACCTCCTGTCCCGCCCGAAAGACCCCGGCCTGCCGGAACATCTGGTCCACCAGCGTCGTCTTGCCGTGATCCACGTGCGCGATGATCGCGATGTTGCGCAGCTGCATCAGTGGGTCGCCCGGCGTTGGCTGGGTTCGGTCACCGGCTCCCGCCGGCGTCGATTCTCGTGAAGGTGTAGGTGCCGATCGGCTCGTCCGAGAATGGACTCACCCCCCTTAGGCTCCTGATCGGCTGCCTGGGCGACGAATCCGCATTCGCCGAACGGTACGACGTGCCATCGTCCGTGCCGGAATCGTATGGATAGAGCACGACCGCCACCTCGTCGAGCCACTGCCCGAACTCGTTCTGCAGCGATTGGCCCGCTACCCCCACGAACCAGTCCGGACTGGGGGCGATCATCGTAACGAGCGTGATGCGCGGGTGATCGAGTGTGACGAGAACTTCACTGATAGTCGTGCTCGCGGGACTGGTTCCGAGTTGGCGGCCGTTGATGACGGAGATGACATCGCCCGGTATTTCGTCCCGGATCTCGCGCGTAAGCGAACCGGTCCCGCCCGTCTCGGCCATCTGCTCGATGCCCGGGGAGGCGGTGTCGCCCGACGCCCAGAAAGTCACGCTTTCGTTGTGAACGGCGCCGATGAGGGGCGAGAAATGTTGGCTGCCCGACGGAAAATCGGTCGGGTGCGTCTGCGCGCTCCACGTCGCGCTGAAGGTGACGCTATAGAGCGCGGTGTCCGATGCAGGTTCGATCTCGCCGACTGCGGCGCTGATCTCCGCGGAGACCCCGTCCGCAGCCGATGCGGTCAGGGTCTGCACCCCCGGTACGCTGCCCAGGGTCCAGGATGTCGCTGCCAGCCCTTCGGAATCGGTCACGGCCATGCCCGGATCGGCCGCACCATGGCCCTCGGCGGCCGAAAACGTCACCGTGACCCCCTCGACGGCCGAACCGCCGGCGTCGTCCACGCGTACCACGACCGTCTCGGCGAGCTGCCGGCCAGCCATCCCCTGCTGGCTGCCGCCCGAAATCACCGAAACCGAGGCCGGAACCTGTCGGACCGTCACCGATGCCGTACCGCTGATGCTCTCGTACGACGCGGTCAACGTCCCCGAACCGTTCGCGGCGGCGGTGACCACGCCCGAAGCCACGGTGAAGACGCCCATGTCGCTGCTCGACCACGTGACCGTCCCGGGGTACGAGACCCCGTTCTGGTCCGTGATCTGCGCCCTGAACGTCGCGGTCTCGCCCAGGGAGGACAGCGTCGCCGAGGACGGCGTGACCGTGATCGCGGTGGGGCGCGACGGCTCGATTTCGGGGAGCCCCTCCTCGTCGAGGCAGGCGGCAAGCGCAGCGAGAGCCACTACGAGGAGGCACGGGGCCAGGCTGGATGCGGTTCCGGCGAGTCGCTCGCGCGCAGGACAGGCGGATAATCGATATTGCTTCATGCTAACTTCACATCGGGTCTTTCAGGTCCGGCGCCGGCATCGCGCGCACTGCGAAAGCTAGCGCGAACCGTGTCACGGCGGCATATACCCACCACGCCCACGTCACCACCCACGCAAACGGCCCCACTCATGCGCCTACCCCTCGCCGGTCCCGCCAGATCGCTCACCGTCCTCGGATCACTGCTGACACTCGTCGCGGTCCTTGCCTTTGCGCTGCCCCAGGAGCCCGCCCTGACCGGCTTCACCGGCGACCGCGCCGAATGGCAACTGGCCTGCGAGGCCCGTTTCCTCGAACTGCCGCGCAGCGAGTCCTTCCGCGAGCACCTCCGCACGGTCACCGCGGAGCCCCATCCGGCGGGTTCCGCCGCACAGGCGCGCGTCGGGGAGTACATCGCCGAAGCCATGGAACGCGCGGGCCTGGAGGTCACCAGTCATCCCTACGACGTGTACCTCCCCGAGCTCACCGACGACGTCGAGGTCCACATCGTCACACCCGTCGCGATGCAGCTCTCCAACCGCGAACCCGCGCTCCCCGACGACCGCTTCTCGGGCCACCCCGACCTGCTCAACGGCTGGAATGCCTTCTCCGGGTCGGGCGACGTGACCGGGGAAGTCGTCTACGCCAACTTCGGGCGCCGCGAGGACTACCTGGCGCTCGACTCGATGGGCGTTTCCGTCGCCGGCAAGGTCGTGATCGCCCGCTACGGGGGGAACTTCCGCGGCTACAAGGTCAAGTTCGCCGAAGAGCGCGGCGCGGCTGGCGTGGTCATGTTCAACGACCCCGGATTCTCGCAACTCGACGCCTACCCGGAAGGCCCGATGATGAACGGGCAGACGATTCAGCGGGGCTCCGTTCTGACCCTCCCGTGGACCGGCGACCCGCTGACCCCATTCATCCCCGCCCTGCCCATCGACGGGGACGTACAGGTCGAGCGCCTCGATCCGTCCGAAGTCCCCCTCCACACCATCCCCGTGCTGCCCGTCGGCTACGAGGCGGCGAGCGAGATCCTGTCGCGCATGAAGGGCAGCGAGGTTCCGCCCGGATGGGACACCGGGATGGAGCTGGACCACCGCCTGACCGGCGGCCCGGACCTCACCGTACGCGTGCGCGTCAACCAGCCCAAGCGGCTGACACGCGCGACCAACGTGGTCGGCACCGTGCGAGGCACCGAGTTCCCCGACGAGTGGTTCATCCTGGGCGCGCACTACGACCCGTGGGGATTCGGGGCGATCGACCCCAACGGCGGCACGGCCATGCTCCTCACCCTCGCCGAGGCGCTGGGCGAACTGGTGCAGGACGGCGAGTGCGCTCCCCGCCGCTCGATCATGATCGCCCACTGGGACGCCGAGGAATACGGAATCATCGGGTCCACCGAGTGGGTGGAGGAGTTCAGGGACGAGCTGGAAGCCAACGCAATCGCCTACATCAACGCCGACGCGGCGGTCTCCGGGTCCAACTTCGGGGGGTCGTCGTCGCCGTCGCTCAAAGGGCAGATTCTCGAGGCGACGAAGGCGGTCACCTACCCCGAAACCGGCGAGCCACTCTACGACTGGTGGTTCGAACGGGCACCCGCCGGCACCGACGAGCCGGCACTCGGCAACCTCGGCGGCGGGTCGGACCACGTCGCCTTCTACACCCACGCCGGCGTGCCCTCGGCGGGCCTTTCCTCCGGCAACCCCAGCGGCGTCTACCACTCGAACTACGACAACTTCGCCTGGTACGAGCGCTTCGGGGACAGCACGTTCGTCTACGGGCCGATGGTCGCCCGCGTTGACGGGATCCTGGCTCTGCGCTTCGCCAACGCCGACCTGCTGCCCTACGACGCAGCACGCTACGCCACGGACACCCGGACGCATGTGGAGACCCTGTACCGCGTCGCCGATTCGCGCCGACTCGAAGTGGACCTCTCGGCTCTGGTCGAGGCGAGCCGCGAACTGGACGAGGCGGCCGCCGAACTCGTGGCCGCCCGGGACCGTTGGATCCGATCCGGTGACGTCGACCCCGAAGCCGCCGAAGCCGTGAACCGGGCACTGATCGGGCTGGAGAAGGCGTGGCTGAACGACCGCGGGCTGCAGGGACGCCCGTGGAGCCGCTCGATTTACGTGTCACCGGATCCGTTCAGCGGCTACGCGTCGTGGATGCTGCCGGGGCTGCGCTACGAAATCGAGACCGACGACCGCGCCGACCTGCCGGGCTGGGAGCGCGTGTATGTGAACGCGATCGGTGACCTTGCGGAGCGGATGCGGACGGTAGCAGCGATGATGCGGTAGGGCGGAATCTCAGCCGACCTGCGGATACACCAACTTCACCACACGGCGCGCTCTCTCCTTGGCCGCCGAGGCATCCGCCCGCGAGTAGAAGTCTGTTGGGGTCAAATCCTCCGCACCGTAGAACGCGAGTTCACGGTCCCGGCGCAGTTGACGCGATACATCGGCCAGCCAGTCCACGTCGCACTGAAGACCTGTAGGCAAGCGGTGCTTCTCCGCCAGAAGAATCGGCGAAACGTCGTGAATCCGGGGCGGCTCGACACCACAGGAGCGCAGCAGCCCCTTCAGGGCCAACTCGACGACCTCCTGGGACTCGCGCACCACGTCCGCCCAGCTTTCGGCGTCGAAGAGCACGTCCAGTGCGTCCAGCCGGATCCTCGCCCGCCGCAGGTAATCGCGGGCGAGTGCTCTGTTCCTCACGGCTCGTGAACCCAATAGGGGTGTCCGCCGGCGACCCGGTAGGAGAGCTCGCCACGGAGAACGCGCCGCCGAACATGGGCCAGATACCTTGACACCGTAAGTTCGCGTTCGAACAGCACCAGACCGTCGAGGGCCACCTCGGCCCATAGCCCTGAAACTCCTTCGGAACCCGACGGTAGATGAACGAAGTGCGGCGTGACCTCGTGACCGTCCCAGGCAAGCGCCGATCCTTCGTCCCAGCTTCGATAGAGCCCACGAGCGATTGACACCTCCTCGCCGACAACCAACAGCACGTCGAGGTCCGAACTCGCGGACTCATCCCCGCGCGCCCACGAGCCGAAGGCGACGACACCCATCAGGAATTCGCCCAGAATCGAACCCGCGCGATCCACGACCGCGCCCGCGGCCGGGTCCATGAGGCCACCGGGCGACGCCAGCTTGCGGGCACACAGGTCGTTCAGCGAAGTACCGGCCGCCCGGGCAGCGCCGCGCAGGGATGCATGCAACGCCGGTTCGATCCGGAGGTTGAACCGGCCCGAGGGGAGGGACCGGCTCTTGTTGGTATCATGTTGTTTTCGCATATGGTACTATAACATCATTCACAACGGTACTTCTTCCTGCGTCCTGAGACCCGTCGGGCACCACAAGCATGGCTGCTCGCAATGGCGAAGCGACCGCGACCGATCTACACTACCTCCCGGCATCAGCAGCTTGTCACCATCAGGTCCGAGAGGTTCCCATGTACGCCGTCCGCGTCACCCCCGCCGCCTTCGCGCTCACGCTCCTCGCCGCCATCGCCCTCACGCCCCGCGCCGCAATCGCCCAGGAGGCCGAAGAGCCTTTGGTGAACCAGAGCGACGACCCCATCCTCCGGGCGTTCTCATGGCGGCAGATCGGACCGTATGGACAGGGCGGCCGGGTGAATGACCTCGCGGTCCACCCGGCGGACCCCCACACTTACTTCGCCGGCTTCGCGACGGGCGGGCTCTGGAAGACCACGAACAACGGCACGACCTTCCGGCCCGTCTTCGACAGCTACGGCACGCACTCCGTGGGGGACATCGCGATCTCGTCGGCCAACCCCGACATCGTCTGGGTCGGGACGGGCGAGGCCAACAATCGGCAGAGCTCGTCGTTCGGCGACGGCATGTACAAGTCCACCGACGGCGGCGAGACGTTCACACACGTGGGGCTGCGCCAGACCCAGACGATTTCGCGGGTGATCGCGCACCCGGACGATGCGGACGTGGCGTGGGCAGCGGCCAACGGGCACCTCTTCGGGGCCAACCCCGAACGCGGCGTCTTCAAGACCACCGACGGGGGCCGCACCTGGAACCACGTGCTCAGCGTGGACGACGACACCGGCGCGACGGACCTGGTCCTTCATCCCACCAACCCCAACACCCTCTTTGCGGCCACCTACCAGCGGCGGCGCACCCGCTGCTGCTTCGTCGGCGGAGGGCCCGGCAGCGGCATCTGGCGCTCCGACGACGGTGGGGAGACGTGGACGCGGCTCAGCGGCAACGGGCTGCCCCGCGGAACCATGGGACGCGTTGCACTGGCGGTGACACCGGCCGATCCGGACGTCGTTTACGCGCAAATCGAGGTCGCGGCGGACCGCGAGGAGCCGCTCACGCAGGAGGAGCGGGCCGAGCTCGACGCCCTCGACGACCGCGACGAGCCCCTGCCCCCCGACGACCAGTACAACGGGATCTGGCGTTCGACCGACGGAGGCGCGTCCTGGGAATTCCGCAGCAACGAAAACGGGCGGCCGATGTACTTCAGCCAGATCCGCGTCGATCCGAACGATCCGGAGACCGTGTACGTGGTCGACCAGCGCGTGCACAAGTCCGTGGACGGCGCCCGGACGTTCGAGCGGCTAGACGGGTACGGGCACGTCGATCAGCACGCCATGTGGATCAATCCGGCCAACAGCAACCACGTGTTGATCGGCAACGACGGTGGGGTCGACGTGAGCTACGACCGGGGCGAGACCTGGGAATCGCACCGACGCTGGGCCATGGGGCAGCCGTACCACGCGTCGGTGGACATGCGCCGTCCCTACTACGTGTGCACCGGCCTGCAGGACAACGGAAGCTGGTGCGGCCCGAGCGGCATTCGGGGCGGCGACGTGCTCAGCGAGGACTGGTACCGCGTCGGCGGCGGCGATGGCTTCTACACGGCCGTGGACCCCACCGACCACACGGTCGTGTACGCCGAGTCGCAGAACGGCAACCTCCGGCGGCTGAGCCTGGCGACCGGGCAGGGCGGCAGCATCCGCCCGCGGGCGCCGACGGACAACCGGCCGGCTTCGAACATCGTGCCCACGCCCGAGGTGAACAGCCCGATCCGCTGGAACTGGAACACGCCGTTCATTCTCTCGCCGCACAACCCCGACGTGATCTATGCCGCCGGCAACCGGCTCTTCCGATCGATGGACCGGGGCGACACGTGGACGATGAGCGAGGATTTGACCACGAACCTCGACCGCGACCGCGTCGAGGTCATGGGCCAGGCGAACAGCCTGCCCCGCTGCAACCGGATGGACCGCGGCGAGGAATGCATCCTGTCGCGCAACGACGGTGTGAGCGCCTTCAGCACCGGCATCTCGGTGGCGGAGTCGCCGCTGGTGCCCGGCCTGTTGTGGGTGGGCACCGACGACGGGAACCTCCAGGTAAGCCGCGACGGTGGCGCGACGTGGACCGAGGTCGGCCGGAACATCCCCGGAGGCACGAAAGGCTACTACGTGTCGCGCGTCGAGGCGTCGCACTTCGATGCCGGGACAGCCTATGCATCGGTGGACGGTCACAAGAGTGACGACCTGCGGCCATACGTGTACGTGACGCGTGACTATGGCGAAAGCTGGGAGGACATCACGTCCAACCTGCCGGAGTACGGGAACGTCAACACGGTGCGCCAGGACCCGCGCAACGCGCGTCTGCTGTACGCGGGAACCGAGTTCGGGTTCTTCGTCTCACTGGACGAGGGCGGCACCTGGCGGCCGTTCATGAGCGGACTGCCGGTCGTACGCATCGACGACGTCGTCGTGCATCCGCGCGACGGTGACCTTGTGCTCGCGACGCACGGGCGCAGCGTCCTGATCGCCGACGATGTGACGCCCCTGCAGCACCTGACCGACGAAGTGATGGCCGAGGACGTCTTCCTCTTCGAGCCGAGGGAGGCCGTGCGGTGGAAACAGGACCCGCGCAAGTCCCGATCGATCACCGGGGACAAGGTGCTGCGCGGCGAGAACGCGCCGCCGGGAACCGCGATCCACTACTGGCTGCGCGAGGCGTCGGGCGATGTGCAGCTGACGGTGACGGATCTGGCCACGGGCGAGCTGTTCCGGGACCTGGAGCCGATCGGCAACAGCGGGATCAACAGGGTGCGGTGGAACCTGCGCGGGAATCGTCGCGAGGGGCCGCCGGGCGGCGGCTTCCAGTTCGGCGGCGGTGGCCAGGGCCCGATGGCGGAGCCGGGGCTGTACCGCGTGACGCTGACGGTGGACGGTCAGGAATACACGCAGACGGTGCGGGTGCTGGAGGACATCTGGATGGAACAGCGGTAGGTGTGAACCGGTTGTAGGAGACCCGGCAAGCTTGCCCGCCGGCTCTTTGCTGTACTAAAATCACTGGTTGTGACTGTGCTCTTTATCCTGGCCCGTCCCTGCCGGTTCAATACACCAACCGTTGACATGATCGCGCTCTATTGCGACACCCACGATATTCGCGACCGCATCGAAGATTCTCTTTCGGCTTCCAAGCTGCATCCCGCAGACTCCCGAGACGGGTTCGAGCGGCTGCTCGGCAGTGCGAGCGTCGGCATCGCAGGGTTGCTGCAGTGCTCCGACGCGGATGTCGCGTGGCTCCGAAAGACGGTCTCGCACGGTCTCGTGGGGCCGTCGTGCGTCGTGGTGACGCCCTTGTCCCTGAAGCGCCTTCAACGGCTACGACAGATCGAATCGACCCGCTTCCACGTGGTGTGGGCCGAAGAAGCCGGAGACCGGCTGGGAAGGGTGCTCGCGCAGATCAACCCCTGGCACCACGATCCACTGCTCCTTCTGGGTCGGAGGCTGGTCCGGGATCATCCGCTGCACCCGTGCCTCGTCAGCGCCATCGAGCACATCTGCAGGCTCTCGGAAGACGAAGATCCCGGTCCACCCGCAGCCTCGGTCGACGTTCTCGCTCGACAGCACGCGACCGTGCCTCCGGACACTTTCCGGCGCTATTGGCGGGAGCAGATGCCGCTGCGCTGCCCTCCCAAGAGGCTGTTGTCCTGGGCATTGCTGCTCTGGGCGGTGCGCCAGCGGCCCCGGGCAAAATGGGACGCCATCGCGGATGAGGCAGGCGTGCGCCGCCGCACGCTCGAACGCCATGCTTCAAATCTCGCCGGGTGCACTCTCACCGCGGCGAGCCGCGAACCGGCGATGGTCCAGGGCAGGTTTCAGGATTGGGTCGCCGAGGTGTCCGTTACGGGTCAGGATTCGACCACCGTGATGGTGGCAACGCCGATGTAGTTCGCTCCGGCCCGTGTCGCCTTGACGCGGATCTCGCCCGTGCCGGGCCCCCTGGCCGTGACCAGTCCGCTGTCGTCTACGGTCACCACCCAGGGGTGGGGCGCGGACCAGATGTAGTCGGTGTCCTCCACCTCGTGTCCGTTCCTGTCCAGCGCCACGGCGCTCAGGTGGACGGTGTCGCCGACCGCACCCAGCGTGTCGACGGCCGGAGTCACCCGCACCTCCGACGCGAGCTGAGTGACCGACACCCCGGCGGAATCGCGCAGTTCTCCGAAGGTTGCGAATACGTCCGTGCTGCCGGTGCGCACCGCCGTGACCAGCCCGGTCGTATCGACGGCTGCGACGGCGTCGTCTTCCGACATCCACGTGACTCGTAGGGCCGAGCCGGGGTGGCCGTTGGCGTCGACACCCGCTGCGACCAGCCGGACGGTGTCGCCGAGCGAGAACAATGTGGTCGCGGCCGGCAGCACGTCCATCCCGACGATCACCTGGGAGACGGTTACCGCGGCGGCTCCGGTGGCGCCGCCCGCCGACGCGGTGATGTTCGCGGTGCCGTTCCCGGCCGCGGTGACCAGCCCGTTGGCATCGACGGTGGCGACTCCCTCGTCCGCCGACGACCACCCGATGGTCACGCCCGGCACGTCGTTGCCGTTGGCGTCCAACGGCTGCGCGGCCAGCTGCACGGTGTCGCCGATGGCAACCAGGGTGTCCGCGGACGGGGATACCTCGATCCGTGCGGGCCGCTGGGCGACGGTCACGGCTACGGTCCCCGATGCCCCGCCGGAGGTGGCGGTCACGGTGGCGCTCCCGTTCTGGACGGCGGTTACCAGCCCCCCTGTGCTCACGGTCGCGACGGAATTGTCGTCGATGGTCCAGTTGACGGAGGCGCCAGCGATCGGCTGGCCGTTCTGGTCAAGGACGGTGGCGGTCAACTGGGCCGTCTCACCGAACGATGACATGTCCACGGAGGCCGGCGAGATGCTGACGGTGGTAGCGACGGGGGGCTCCGTCGGTTCGTCGCCCCCGCAGGCGGTGGTGAGGGCCGGTAGCGTGACGGCCGGGGCGATCAGGGCCAGCGCGGCGAAGGCGAGTCGGTCCCGCCACGGCGCGGGTCCAGGCATTGCATCCCCCTTGGTGCCGAGAGGTTCCACGGGAGTCGCCCCGGGGGCGGCCCCCAAAGGGCTGGTCGGGCCCCTATCAACAGTAACCCCGGACGCAGGCAGGTGTACTCGCACCGCCCGGGATCCTTCACTCCCACGCGTGACCCTTTCCCGGAGACGAGAAGATCCTCTCGTACGGCAGCGTGTCCAGATCCACGATCTTCCCGTCCCGGACAACCACTCCGAGTGCCCGGATGTTGCCGATGTCCGCCAGTGGATCGGCGTCGAGCACGAGCACGTCGGCGTACTTGCCGGCTTCGAGGGTGCCGAGTATGTCGAGCATCCCGCTCGCGATTGCGCCGTTGCGCGTAACCGCGGTGATCGCCTCCATCGGGGTCATGCCGAGTTCGACAAGCCCCTCGGTGGCGATCACGCTCCCGATGCCGAACGACTGGTTCTCGGCCTTCTTCTCGCGCCTGAATTCGGGGGCCGCGCCGAGGTAGTTGTCCGTCCCGATCGTGGAGATACAGCCCCCCGCGATCAGCTTCTCCGCGTTGCGGCGCCGGATCTCCATGGATTCGCCCGCCGCGCGGCGCTCGGCCCGCAGTTCGACCGATGTCTTCGCCAGGCCGTCACGGCGGTTCTCATCCTCCCCCCCATCCCCCGCAAGCGCCTTCTCCCGCGATTCCACGTGCTCCTGCCACACCTTGCCGGTGATCGTGTTGGTCAGCATGGAGCAGACGATTCCGCGGTCCGCAATCTCCCTGACCAGCGCGTCGGACATTTCGGCGGTGAGCACCTCGGGGTGCTGGATCAGGTCGAGGCCCGCTTCCACCGACATCCGTAAGCCTTCGGGCGAAGTGGAGTGCGTTTCGGCAATCAGCCCGCGCTTCCGTGTCTCCTCGACCAACACGCGCTGGGCCGCCGGCGAGAACCCGATCATGACCGGATTGGAGAAGTGGCCGGTGCCGCCGTACTTGAGGAAGTCGGGTCCCAGGTCGAGGTACCGGTTGACCGCGACGCGCAGGTCCTCGGGCTCCATCTCCATCCATTCCTCGCCCGACCCCTGCGTGATGAAGTCGTTGAACTGCTCCTGGAAGAGCGTCAGCCCCTGCGGCCGGATCAGCGAGAACGAGACCGTGTACGGACCGCCCCAGCCCACGATGTTGCCGGCCACCAGCATGCGCGGGCCGATGGTGTCGCCACGCGCGATGGCGTCGCGGATCTCCATGAGCGGGAGCAGCGATCCGTAGCTGTCGCGCACCGTCGTGAACCCGTGCTTGAGCTGCATCTGGGCCGCCTCGAGAGTCAGCGCGGCGTTCCGGTCCTCGTAGCGGACAAGCGTTTCGTGACCGGAATACAGCGACAGGTGCACGTTGGTGTCGATGAATCCGGGGGTCACGTACCTGCCGGCGCCGTCGATGACGGTGGCGCCCTCGGGGATTTCGACCGACGCGCGCGGGCCGACGGCGGCGATGCGGTCGCCCCGGGTGACGAGTGTGCCGTCGGTGAGGGGCGGGCCGCCGTTTCCGTCGATGATGGTCGCCCCGACGATGGCAATGGCTGGTTGGGACTGGGTAGCGGCCGGCTGTGGGGGCATGGAAGTGAGTGCGGCGGTCGCCACGAGAGCGGCAGTAAACGGGAAGCTGCGCATCGGGATCCTCCTGCAAACGGGGTGGTAGCTCGGGACAGCATAGCCAGCGGCCTCCCGGTGAGCCACATTGCAGGCGAACTCGCGCAATCCGTGGCGCGCGGAGCGCCAAACCGTGCAAGGAGATGAGGTGATGAGAAGGACGACCAGAACCGCGCTGCCGCTCGTCGCGCTCGCCGCGTGTGCGCTTCCGCTCGGCGCCCAGGAGAAGACCGCGACCCCACTCGACACGGATGAGGAGATCGTGGCCACCTTCTCCATCGTGGCGCGTGATCCCGCGACCGGCGAACTGGGGGTGGCCGTGCAGTCGCGCGCCTTCCGAGCGGGAGCGATCGTCAGCTACGCAAAGGCGGGCGTAGGCGCCGTCGCTACGCAGGCCGCGGCCAACCAGACGTACGGGCCGCGCGGCCTCGAACTGCTCGAACTCGGGTTGTCGCCGGACGAGGTGGTGGAGCATCTCACCGGGTCCGATCCGGGCCGGGATCGGCGCCAGCTCGCCGTGATCGACGCGCAGGGCCGGGTGCGTGCCTACACGGGGTCGGGCACCAGCGCCTGGGCGGGCCATATCGAGGGCGAGAACTACTCCGTGCAGGGCAACATCCTCGCCGGCGAGGCCGTCGTGCAGGCGATGGCAGCCGCGTTCGAGTCTTCGCGCGGGGCGCTGGCGTTGCGGCTGATGGACGCGCTCGACGCCGGTGAGGCGGCCGGCGGAGACGCACGCGGAAAGCAGGCCGGCGGTGTCCTGGTCGTCAAGCCGATCGGAGACTCGGGCCGCACCACCGACCGCTGGGTCGACGTGCGGGTGGACGATCACACGGAGCCCTTCAGGGAGCTTCGCCGCCTGGTGAACATGTCCGTGTCGCGCATTCACGCCAGCGAGGCGCGGTCACTGGCCGCGGAGGGGCGTTTCGGCGAGGCGATCGAGAAACAGCGGGAAGCCATCGCGATCGTCCCCGACGAAGACCAGATGATCTACGGGCTGGCGCGGCTGCACGCACGCGCGGGCGATGTCGCGGACGCCGTCGCGGCGCTGCGGGATGCCATCGAGCGAAACGTGCGCTGGCGGGAGCTGGCCGCAACCCAGCGCGACTTCGACGGTATCCGCGACGACCCGGAGTTTCGCAGGCTGGTCGGAGGGTAGGAGCGGGGCGCCCCTACCAGCTCCACCCGGGATCCACCGCCTTCACGACCATCCCGAGCGCCTCGTACTCCCGACCCGTGCGGTCGGGCGCGTGGGCAGCCGGCGACCGGTGGCTCTGCACCACCATCACCAGATCGCGCGATGGGATGATGTAGGTCCGCTGCTCCCCCGCCCCCGCCGCGTTGTAGGCGTCGGTCGGCAGCGTCGGAATACGAATCCCCACCCCATCCTCGCCGGCCGGATTTACCCAGAACTGGCCGCCATAGACCGGCGGATCCCACGCCGGCGCCGGTGAACTCACAAAGTCCACGAACTCCTCGGGCAACAGCCGCTCGCCGTTCCACATCCCCCGCTGCAGATAGAGCAACCCGATCCGCGCCCAGTTGCGCGGCGTGCCGTAGTTGTACCCGGTCAGTATGAAGTTGCCGTGCGCGTCGGTCTCCATGATGAAGCGGCGGATCCCCACCTTGTCGAACAGCGCCCGCTGCGGCCACGACAGGTATTCCTCGCCAAGCTCGTTCTCGACCGTGCGCCGCACGATGTACCCCAGCGTCCACGGATCCGAGTTCCGGTAGCGGCCGACGGTGTTGGGTGGGAACTCGGCCTCCCGCGTAGTCGAGAACCGGAACACGTCGATCGGCGCTCCGTACCCCAGCCAGTGGTCCCACTGTCCCGGAATGAACGACCTGGCCATCTGCTCCGGGGTGGCTCCCGAGTTGGTGAAGCGAAGGCCGGAGGACATGCGAAGCAGGTCGGCGATCCGGATCGCGGCGCGCGGATCGTCAGCGGAGTTCTGCCATTCGGGCACCGGCGCCGCCTGCCAGAGGTCGAGGTGCCCCATCTGGATGAGTCGGCCGATGAGCGTGGCCGTCATGCTCTTCCCCATCGACCAGCTTTCGAGCTGCGTGTCCTTGTGCACGCCGGGACCGTACTCCTCGGCGATGATCCGTCTGCGGTGCACCGCCACGAAGGCGGCGCGGTTGTCACCGGGCGTGAACATCAGCCGCACCGCTTCCGCGACGAGTTCGGCGTCCACATCGTTCGGGAGCGGCCCGTCCGGGAGCAGATCGCCCATGGGCCAGGGAGTCGTGGCCGCGTCGGGAAGCGTGCTCACCACCCGGCGCGGCGTAAAGAACACGTTGTCGGTGTAGGGCGGCAGAATCACGCACCCCTGGTCGCCGATGTGCCGCGCGCGGCCCGCCGCGCCGTCGTGCGATGCGGTGACCACGCGGCGCTCCTCGTCGACATCGAAGGTGAGTCGGCCGTCCTCGTAGTCACGCACCTCGTCCCCGGTGAGGAGGATACTCTGGTACAGCGCGTCGCGGCGATCACGCTCCGAGACCCAGATCGCCGAGCAGAAGCGCTTGGCCGAGCCGTTCAGGGCGATCTCGGGCGGCGGGGTGACGTTGGGCTCGGCGGACGAGCCGTCGGCCGTCTCTTCAACGGGCGCCTCGGGTGGCGCGCATGCGATCGTCCAGATGGCCGCAGACAGAACCGTGCCGACGGTTGTGAATCTTTTCACAATGCTCCTCCTCGCTGTACCGGTGCCCCGCGACCGGGCGCGCCGTTTGATTTCCCCCGGACTCGCGCTGATATTGGCGCCATCGCACGCCAGACGCACGGTCGAGCGCGATTTGACACGCCCAAGGAGGTCTTCATGAAGACGCGGTACTCCCTCCTCTCCGCACCCCTGCTCCTCGCCCTTGCCTCCGCGGCCTCGGCCGCCGCACAGGACGCCTCCGGCCTCCTCGACATGGATACCTACATGGAAATGGAGTCCGTGGGCAATCCGCGCATCTCGCCCGACGGGAACCACATCCTGTTCACCCGGGGCAGCGTGGACAAGATGAACGACCGGAACCAGAGCAACCTCATGATCATGGACCTGGCTACGCGGCGGATCCGTGAGCTCGAGACCGGGAGTTTCGAGGTGTCGTCGCCGATCTGGTCTCCGGACGGCACGCGGATCGCGTTTCTCTCCGACAAGAGCGGCACGAACCAGATCCACATGATGTGGCTTGACACGCGCGAGACGGTGCAGCTCACCAACCTCGACCGGGCGCCGGGCGGCATCAACTGGTCGCCTGACGGGACGCAGATCTCGTTCACGATGTTCCTGCCCGAGACGGGGTCGCCGCTGCCGATCAGTATGCCGGCCTTCCCGCGGGGCGCGAATGTCGCCGCGCCGGCCGTGGTCGAGGACCGGATCGCCTGGGCACGCGACGGGCGCGGCTACACGCCCAAGGGGAACACCCAGATCTTCATCGTCGACGCGGGATTGGGCGGGACTCCCCGCCAGATCACCTCCGGCGAGAACTCCCACAACAACCCGCGCTGGGCACCCGACGGCACCAGGCTCTACTTCAGCGCCGACCTGATCCCCGACGAGGGCTACGAGCGCGGCAACTCCGAAGTGCACGCCATCGACCTCGCAACCCTCGATATCACCACGCTGACCGACCGGCTCGGCCCCGACAACGGCCCGAACCCGTCGCCCGACGGCCGCATGATCGCCTACACCGGCTACGACCAGAACGAGAACTACAGCAACCTGTCCAACCTGTACCTGATGGACGCCGACGGCCGCAACAGCCGCATGATCGCCGGGGACCTCGCGAATTCCCCGAGCGGCGTGACCTGGGCGCCCGACGGTTCGGGAGTCTACTTCACGCTGGGCAAGGAGGGCTCGTCCAACCTTCACTTCGTATCGACCGACGGGCAGATGGAGCAGGTCACCGAGGGGGTCCACTACATCACGGGCGTCTCGATCGCGAACAACGGGCGCGTGGCGGCGACCAATTCGACCTTCTACCGGCCCAACTACCTGATCACCTTCGACCTGGACAACCCGGGCAACCTCGAGACCCTGGTCGACTACAACGACGACATCCTGGCCGACATCAAGCTCGGCGAGGTCGAGGAGGTCTGGACCGAGTCCTTCGACGGCTGGCCGGTGCAGGGCTGGCTCATGAAACCGGCCGACTACGAGCCCGGCCAGAAGTACCCGCTGCTGCTCTGGATCCACGGCGGGCCCGTCTCGATGTACACCGTGCGCTGGAACTGGAACTGGCAGAACTTCGCGGCAGACGGTTACGCCGTACTGTGGATGAACCCGCGCGGCAGTACCGGATACGGTCAGGACTTCGTCAACGGCATCAACTACCTGTACCCCGGCAACGACTTCCACGACCTCATGGCGAGCGTCGACGCCGCCATTGACCGCGGCTTCATCGACGAGGACAACATGTTCGTCACCGGGAGCAGCGGGGGCGGAGTCCTCACGGCCTGGATCGTCGGCCACACGGATCGCTTCCGGGCTGCCGTGTCCCAGCGCCCGGTGATCAACTGGCACTCCTTCGTCGGCACCACCGACGGGTCAGGCTGGTACCGCCGCTTCCGTTCCTTCCCCTGGGAGGACCCGATGGAGTACGCGGAGCGGTCGCCGCTGCACTACGTCGGCAACGTGACCACTCCGACGATGCTGCTCTCCGGCGTCGAGGATCTGCGCACCCCGATGCCCCAGGCCGAGGAGTTCTACCGTGCGCTCAAGGTGCTCGGCCAGGAGACGATGCACGTCAAGATCCCGGACGAGTACCACGGTTCGCGCTCGGTGTCGCACCGCATCATGACGCAGCTCTACCTGAAGGCCTGGTTCGACAGGTACAGGGACAAGCCGATCGCTTAGCAGCCGCACACACCCGACAACGAACAAGGGCCCGGGGCGCGCTCCGCAGCGCCCCGGGCCCTTGTGGCTCGTTCGGGCCGGCCACGGACTGCTAGCCCATCGCCCTCCTCGGCGCCGGG
The DNA here is from genome assembly GCA_022823145.1 of Gemmatimonadota bacterium. Taxonomy (GTDB): domain Bacteria; phylum Gemmatimonadota; class Gemmatimonadetes; order Longimicrobiales; family Gaopeijiaceae; genus Bin94. Next base: position 30,267 of record JAJDXS010000010.1, on the reverse strand, counting down.
AACGGCGTTACCCCACGAGCGACCGGTGCGAATCCTGCCTTCACAGCCACGCCGCTCTCGGGCCCGCCGCGGAACGCAGCGACCCCACGTGCCGAAGCCGCCGGCAATCCGGCTCCCGAGCCCAGCATCGCGACCTGGACCCCCTGCTCGAGGTCGAGCCCGGCACCCGGCTCATCGGCGCTGCCGGCATCGCCGTTGTAGCTCCACCGCGCCGGCGTGACCACGGTATCCGCCATCTCGATCTGCCGTTCCGTGAACGTCGTATCGGGAACCATGGTCGTGTCTGCCGTGATCACCGTTTCCGGAGTCGTCTCGCGCGTGATGGTGAATTCCACGCGCCGGTTCTGCGTCCGGGCCTCGGCGCTGCGGCCCGGCGTCAGCGGCATGCTCTCGCCGTGCGACATGGCGGAGAGGCGTCCCGACCCGATCCCGCCTCCCGTCAGGGCCTCCACCACGGCGTTGGCGCGCTCCATGCCCAGGTCGATGTTGTACTGCTCGGTCCCGATCTCGTCGGCATGCCCCTCGATGCTGATTTCCACGCCCGGGTTGTTCCTCAGGATGGCCGATTTGGCCTGCACCTGGGACTGTCCCGTCTCGGTCAGGTCGGCCTGGTCGAACTCGAAGAGGATCATTGCATCGAGGGTCGCGCGGTCGCTGGCGGCAAGCGCACGGCCCTCGACCGTGGTGTCGGCCGTGATGACCGCGCGCATGGTCACGGTCGTGTCGACCACGGTGACCGTGTACGGGGTGATCACGGTGTCGGCCTTGTTCGACGGCAGGGCGATCGTGCCCATCACCCCGAACTTGCGGGAGCGGAAGGTGGATGAGCCGTCGTGCGCGACGCCGAGCGCAAAACCGCCGACCCGGACGTAGCCGAGGTCGAGCTGCACGCCCGCATTCATGTCGAATCCGTTGTATTCACCCACCAGGTTCAGTTGGCGGCGTCCGCCCATGCCGATGTGAATCCCGGCCCCGGCAAAGATTCCGCCCGAACTGCCGTCATGGTGAAAACTGTCCAGTTCCTGGCCGCCCCCGGCAGAGAATACCCCGGAGCCCCATCCCCCGGTCAGGCTGATCGCGCTGGCGTCCGAAACCGGCAGATGCGCCGTTGCTACGGCGTACGGGCTCAGGTTCGCGCTGTACTCCTCGTCGCCCACATCCGCATGGAGCCGCGAATCGGGGTAGCCAAGGCGGTTGGGCTGGAAGTCGTACGCGTACCGGTCACCGAAGGTCGGGGAATTCGTGTAGCGCGCCCCGACGGCCAGGTCGAAGTTGTTGACCGAACTCGGCATGAGCGACACGCGCGCGAAGCCTCCGAAGAGATTGCCCCCGTCCTCGGCCGCCGCGAAGTGCTGGAGCGACGCACCCAACTCGACCCGGTCGAAGAGTCCGATCGCCACGGATGCGTCCGACAACCACTTCTCGTATGACGGTCCCACCGTGATGAAGTTGCCCATCGGGTCCACGATCACAAAGTCGGGGATCGACGCGGTGAAGCCCGAATAGGTGGCGGTGAAGGTCATGTGCGGCAGCACGGACGCCACGGGGATGTCCAGCAGACCCGAGCCGTAGCGAAGCGTGCTGGGCATCCTGACGTTCTGTGGTGAGGCTGGCTGTACCAGGAAGAGAAGTCCGAGAACGGCCAGCGCTCCGGAGCGGAGCCTTGAAGCGCGGTGGATCGCCGTCATGGGTATACCTCCATGGACGCGCCCCGCCGTCGCGGGGGCTGTAGCGAAAAGGATTGGGCTCATCCTCCAACAGAAGGTGCGAACCGGCTTCTTCGCAAGAGTCGCGGTTCATTCCGTGCGGCAATCCGGCATCTTGCGTCGTCATCCGACACTGGTTGCTGTGGCTTGCACTCTGGTCCCCTCCCCCTGTTGCCCAGATATTGACCGGACAACGACCCCGTGACCGATTCCGATCCCCCCCAAGGAGGCACACCCGATGACATTCGAGACCATGGCCATCACTGCCGTCACCGCCGGACTGCTGCTCGCGGCAGCCTGCACCCCGGCCGCCGAATCGCCGGACGCGGACGCAACCGTCGCCGGTAGCGAAACCGCCACTCCGGCGCCCCACCCCGAGGAAGTCGCCGTCGTGGCCGCGGTCGAACAGCTCTTCGAGGCCATGCGTGTCGGCGACAGCGAGATGGCAAGGGCGGTTTTCCACCCCGACGCCCGACTCGGCCGCGCCGGCGAGGACGGAATCAGCTTCCGGCCCGCCGACGGCTTCATCGAGATGATCGGTCAGCCCCGCGACGAGGTCTACGATGAGCCCGTCTGGGACTGGACCGTGCAGATCGACGGTCGCCTCGCCCAGATGTGGACCCGTTACGCCTTCTACCGCGACGAGGAGTTCTCGCACTGCGGCTGGGAGGGATTCCAGCTCTACAGGAGCGACACCGGCTGGCAGATCACCCAGCTCATTGACACGATGCACCGCGAGGACTGCTTCTATCCCCCTGGACGCGAGCCCGCGCAGGAGTCCGATGGCATATGAGAAAAGGACCTCCGGCCTCAAGAGCGGCCCTGACGGCGGCGCCTGCAGTCCTGGCAGTCCACGGACTGCTCTTCCTCGCCTCCTGCACCGCCGACGCCCCCGCGCCCACCACCGCCGAGGTCGAAGCCCTCGCGCAGTCGGTCAAGGACGCGATCACCACCGACGCGCTCATGACGTACTCCGCCATGATCGCCGAGCACGAGCGCCCGTCGGGGGGACCCGGCGAGAACGCCGCGATCGACACGATCGTGGCCACGCTGGAGGCGCGAGGCGTTCCGGTCCTCGTGCACGAGCTCGCCGCCTACGCGAGCGACCCCGTCTCGGCCACCGTCACCGTCCCCGGCACCGACTTTTCCCCGCCTGCGATCACCATGGCCTATTCGGCTTCGTCGCAGGGCACCGTCGCCGAGGTCGTCGACATGGGCACGCTCGCGGACCTGCCGCGGCTCGAGACCGGCACCGGGGAGCGTCTCGTCATCGAGGGCGAGGAGTTCGGCGCCGACCTCCCCGACCTGGGCGGCAGGGTCGCCATCGTGGACGGCCAGCCCCGCAACGTCCCCACGATCGCGCTGGAACGCATGGGCGCGGCGGCGGTCGTCTTCGTCAACCCCGAGGAGCGCCTCAACGAGCTCATCGTGACCTCCACGTGGGGCAGCCCGTCGCTGATGAACCACCACCGGCTGCCGCGGATCCCGGTGGCGCAGATCATGCGCGGCGCGGGAGAGGAGTTGCGCGCCCTGATGGCGGAGGGGCCGGTCGAGCTGCGCGTCGAGACCGAGGTCGCGACGGGGTGGAAGACGATGCGCCTCGCGCTTGCGACGATCGAGCCGGCCGGCGTGGAGAACGCACCGTACGTGGTGCTGGGCGGCCACATCGACGGGTGGTACCACGGCGCGACCGACGAGGCCGCGTCGAACGCGGCCATGCTGGCGATGGCGCTGGCCTTCCACGACGTGCGCGACCGGTTGCGGCACGGCCTGGTGGTCGCGTGGTGGCCCGGCCACAGCAACGCGCGCTACGCCGGGTCGACCTGGTTCGCCGACGAGTTCTTCACCGAGTTGCGTGCCCGCGGCCTCGCCTACATGAACATCGATGGCGTCGGGCAGATCGGCGCCAGGCGCTTCGGCGCCTCCGCGTCCGAGGCCTTCCAGCCCTTTGCCAGCCGCGTGATGGCGGAGACGCAGGGCGTAGAGATCTCGCCGTCGCGGCCGGGCCGCAATTCGGACCAGGCCTTCAACGGGGTCGGACTGCCACTGCTGCAGTTCAATCACACGCGCCTCGCCGAGGACGGCGGCTACTGGTGGTGGCACACCAACGAGGACACCTACGACAAGATCGACGGCGACGTCCTGAAGACCGACACCGACATCTACGCCCATGCCCTGGCCGAGATGCTGGCCGGGGCGCGCTACCCGGTCAGCCTGGCCGCGCAGGTCGAGGCGCTGGCGGCCGCGATCACGGTCCGCGAAGAGGCGGCCGGCGGTGCGCTGCAACTGGACCGCCACCTGGGGAACCGCATGGAGCGCCTGCGGAGGGTCGCGGCAGATCTGGACGAACGGGCCAACGCGGGCGAGATCGGAGCCGTCGACCAGGTGGCCTTCGTGCGGCCGCTGCACCGGGTCATGTACGTGCCCCTGAACGACTACCACCCCGATCCCGGCGTCAGCCTGGGGCCGCTTCCCGGCCTGGCCCCGGCCCGGATTCTGGTGGACGAAGAAGCCGACAGCGACCGGCGCGGCTTTGCGGTGCCGGTGCTCATGCGCGAGCGGAACCGCCTGATCGAGGCGGTGGACGAGGCGCTCGACGTGGGCTACATGCGAACCACGCTGGCTTCGATTCGCCAGGAACTGAGCGAAATCAGAGAGGAGCGCGATCGGTAGGCCGGCGCTCTTTCCCGCCGGCAGGCATGCGCCCGGCGAGCTCCGGGAAGTGGTTCCGGTAGAATCCCCGGTCACCGGGGTCACCGGGCGACAACAGTTTGACCATCGTGGGCCCATCGGGCTATTGGTGCATGGCCGTCGACTCCTACTGCAACGGAAAGGCCCCATGGCGCCCACACCGCGCACGGCGACGTGGTTCCCGCCGCTCCTGAGTCTCGCCTCGGTGGTCGCGATCACCGTTTGCGCACCCGCCGCGCCGGACGGGTACGGCGATGGCGACTGGCCCGCCTACGGCCGCGACGCCGGCGGCAGCAAGTTCTCCCCCCTCGACCGCATCACGCCGGAGAATGTCGGTGGGCTCGAGGTTGCGTGGCAGTGGGAGACGGGTGAATCCCCAATCCCGGGACCGATCGCTCCCATTCGCGGCCAGCAGGTGCGCCCCGGCAACTTCGAGGCGACTCCGTTGGCCTTCAACGACACCCTCTACTTCACCACCCCCTACAACCGCGTCATCGCCCTGGACGGCAGCAGCGGCGAGGTGATCTGGGACTTCGACCCGCGGACGGTCGAATGGGGACAGCCTCCCAACGGAACGGGATTCGTGCATCGCGGCGTCGCGGTCTGGAACGGATCCGACGGGCGGCGGATCTTCCTGAACACGCGGTGGCGGCTGATCGCGATCGACGGCGCCACCGGCGAGCCGATCGAGTCCTTCGGGCATCGCGGCGAGATCGACCTCACCGAGAAGCTGTTGTGGCGCACCAACCGGCTCCACTACACGCAGACTTCGCCGCCGGTGGTCTTCGAGGATCTGCTGATCATCGGCAACGGGGTGTGGGACGGCTTCGTGTACCCGCGCGATCCGCCTGGCAACATCCAGGCCTTCGATGTCCGCACCGGCGAACTGGCATGGTCCTTCAACCTGATCCCGCAGCCCGGCGAACCAGGCAACGAGACCTGGGAGGACGGGAGCTGGGACTACACCGGGCACACCAACGCGTGGGCGCCGATGGTGGTGGACGAGGAGCGCGGGCTGCTCTACGCGGGCATCGGCACTCCGTCCAACGACTACTACGGAGGCCACCGGAAGGGGGACAACCTCTACGCTGAGGCGCTCGTCGCTCTGGACGCCCGCACCGGCGACCTGGCCTGGCACTTCCAGACCATCCATCACGGGCTCTGGGACTTCGACCTTCCGGGCGCCCCCGTGCTCCTGACGGTGGAGCGCGACGGCGAGGCGGTGGACGCGGTCGTGGTCGCGGGAAAGACCGGATTCGTCTACACCTTCGACCGCGGGACCGGCGAGCCCGTGTGGCCCATCGTGGAACGTCCGGTCCCGGTGAGCGACGTGCCCGGCGAGGTCTCCGCCGCCACCCAGCCCTTCCCCACCCGCCCGCCTCCCTTCGCGAAGCAAGGCTTCACGCCCGACGACCTGATCGACCTGACTCCCGAACTGCGCCGCCAGGCCGAGCAACTCACGGCGGCGTACCGCTTCGGCCCCCTCTTCGAGCCTCCCTCGCTCGAGGGCACCATTGCGATGCCGGGGATCCTGGGTGGGGGCAACTGGGGGGGCGCCGCCTTCGACCCCCGCTCCGGCTTCCTCTACGTCAAGTCGTCGGAGGAGCCCAGCCTGCTCAAGATCGCACCCGCCGACCCGGAAACCACCGTCGCGGACTACGGCATCGACCGGGGCGCACCCCGCACGCTGCGCGTCTCCGGCCTCCCGATCTCGAACCCGCCGTGGGGCACGCTGACCGCCATCGACATGAACGCGGGAGAGATCGTCTGGCAGGAAGCGGTCGGCGAGCGGCCCGAGGTCAGGGACAATCCCGCGCTCGAGGGCATCGCGTTGCCTGCCCGGCTCGGCGTGGTGGCGCCGCCCGGACCCTTCGTCACCGCGGGCGGTCTGGTTTTCCTCACCGGCGGCTCCGACGTACTGTACGCCTTCGACGCCAGTGACGGCGAAGTGCTCTGGGAGGGCCGCCTTCCGGCGCCCGGCTATGCGAACCCCATGACCTTCCGGACGCGGGACGGGCGCCAGCTGGTGGTAGTCGCCACGGGCGGCCGGGAAGGTGGAACGCTGGTCGCCTTCGGACTGCCGGGGTAGTCGGACTATGCCGAAGCGCCTCCGTGTCTGCATGCTGTCGGCCTTCGTCACCCTCGGCTGCGGCGGCGACTCACCGACCGAGCCGAGCGTCGCCAGCATCGAGGTGGTGCCGGGCGAAATGCTCCTCGTCGGCGAGGGCGACGGAGATCGGTACCTGGCCAGAGGACGCGACGCCGAGGGCACGATCGTTTCGATCACGCCCGAGTGGTCCATTGACGAATCCTCGGTTGCCTCGATCACGGCCGACGGCTTCGTCACCGCGATCTCGGGCGGACTCGCCACCGTGACCGCGACGGCTGGCGGCGCGAGCGGCTCGGCACGGCTGGAGGTGTACATCCCTCCGCACATCGGCAGCTTCGAGCCCGGCAGGAGCTACTTCGGCCGCAATGACTATGTCGAGTACATCCCCGGCGAGCTGCCGGTGATCCTGTCCAGCGCGCACGGCGGTGCACTCCAGCCGGGCGAGATCCCCAACCGCACCTTCGGCGTCGTCATCAACGACCGGAACTCGCTGGAGCTGACCCTCGCGATGAGCCGGGCGCTGGTCAATCTCACCGGCCATGCCCCGCATGTCATTCTGTCCCACCTGCACCGCAGCAAGCTCGACGCCAACCGCGAGATCGTGGAAGCCGCCCAGGAGAACCCGTACGCCGAGCAGTCCTGGACCGAGTTCCAGGAGTGGATCAGGGTGGCACGCGCGGCTGTCGCGGGAGAATACGGAAAGGGGCTGTACTTCGACATCCACGGCCACGGCCACGACATCGACCAGGTGGAGCTGGGGTACCTGCTGACCGCCGAAGAACTCAACCGGCCCGACATTGCGCTCAATTCGCTTGAGGTCGTGGCGCGGACGAGCATCCGGGACCTGGGCCGCACTTCGCCGATTCCGTTCTCGCAGTTGCTGCGCGGCCCGACCTCGTTCGGGGGTCTTCTGGCCGACGAAGGCATCCCCTCCGTGCCGAGCCCCGACACTCCCGGCCCCGGTGACGCGCCCTACTTCCGCGGGGGCTACAACACGCGCGAACACGGGTCCGTCAACGACGCCGACGTCGTCAGCGGCATCCAGCTCGAACATCACTACGGCGGCATCCGCGACACCTTCCAGAGCCGGCTCGACTATTCCAACAAGGCCGCGCGGGTGATCCGGAAGTTCATGCTCGAGCACTACCGGTTCTTCGAGCCGGGTGGGTAGCGCGCTCATTGCCGACCTGCAGCGCCGTCTCGACGAGGTCGCGGACCGCGGGACGAAGGCGTGGTTCGAGAACTACCTGAAGCAGGCCATCTCCTATCGGGGAGTGAAGACTCCTGCCGTCGCCAAAACCGTGGCCGCGTGGCGAAGCGCACACGAATTGCACCGCCTTTCCGACCGCGACCAGCTCGGCCTGGCCGCCGCACTCATTCGCCAGGATCACGCGGAAGACAAGTTCGTGGGCACCCTGTACATCCAGAGGTACCTCCTAAGGCGCGTCGACGCCGAAGCGATCCTGACGACGACCGAGGATCTGTTCGCCCGCGGCGCCTTCTTCGACTGGTCCACTTCCGACTGGTTCAGCGTGCGGGTGCTGGGACCGCTCATCAAGCGTCACGGGAGCCGTGCGGCCGAGCGCATCGCGGGATGGCGCGGGACCACCGACCTCTGGCAGCGCCGATCCTCGATCGTGCCGTTCCGGGCCGTCGTCCGGCAGGAGGCGTACCACGCCCTCATCGAGGCGACCATCGCGACCCTCGTCAAGGAGCGCGAGCGCTTCATTCAGACAGGGATCGGCTGGGTCATCAGCGACCTGTCGAAAGCCCACCCCACCCGGGCCGCCGCGTTGGTGGAGCGCCACTTCGACGACCTCTCCACCGAGGTGATCCGGCGGCACACCCGGTACCTGCCCGAACACGGGGACTACAAGGCAAGGAGATCCGCCAAGGCAACCTTATCGCGTCAGCGGGGTGCCAATTAAGGCAGACGGGGCGGCCATGCCGCCCTTCGAACCTCAGCCGTGGCACGATAGGACCAACCGATGCGATCCGTCACAACCGCCCTCCGGAAACCGACCCTCGGCTCGCGAATAGCCCGTCACATGGCCCGCGCGGCGATCCTCGCATTCCTGGCGCTCCTCGCCGTCGAACTCGCGACCGTCCCGCAGATCCACGCACAGGTGGGCGCCATCGCGGGACAGGTCACCGACGCCGCCTCGGGCCAGGCGCTCCCCGGCGTCCAGGTGGCCGTGGAGGGCACGACCCGCCTGACGCTGACCAACGAGGCGGGGCGCTACCAGTTGCAGAGCGTACCCGCCGGCCCGCGCACGGTGGCCATCGAGCTGATTGGCTTTGCCAGTCAGCGGATACAGGTGATGGTCGTGGCGGGGCAGACGACCGTGCTGGATGTCGTAATGGTACCGCGCACCCTGTCGATCGATGAACTGATCGTGTCGGGAGTTCAGGCAGAGCCTGCGGCACCGCGGGCCCGACTCGCCGGCGACCAGGTCGGTTACAGCTTTTCCAGACTGGTCGACTTCAACACCGAGTCCTACGCGCGCATCGACGAAAACGACTTCCGGCTCGTCAGCGCATCGCCGCTCTCCACCTTCTCGATCGACGTCGACCGCGCGTCCTACGCGAACATCCGCCGCTTCATCCAGTCCGGCGACCGCCCGCCCATCGACGCCGTGCGCATCGAGGAGATGATCAACTACTTCCCGTACGACTGGGGCAACGTGTCGGGCGAGCACCCCTTCGCGGTCACCACCGAGGTGTGGGAGGCCCCCTGGAAGCCCGAACACCGGCTGGTCAGGATCGGGCTGCACGCCGAGTCGATCGACACCGGGGATCTGCCGCCCGGCAACCTGGTCTTCCTGCTCGACGTGTCCGGATCGATGATGCCGGACAACAAGCTGCCGCTCCTCAAGAAGGCTCTCGCGCTGCTGGTCGACCAGCTCCGCCCCGAGGACCGCGTGGCGATCGTCGTGTACGCGGGTGCCGCCGGCCTCGTGCTCCCGTCCACCCCGGGCAGCGAGAAGGCCGAGATCCTCGCGGCGCTCGAAGACTTGCAGGCTGGCGGCAGCACTGCGGGCGGCGCCGGGCTCAGGCTGGCCTACGAGGTGGCGCGCAAATACCACCGCGACGATGGCAACAACCGGGTCATCCTCGCCACCGACGGCGACTTCAACGTGGGCGCGTCGAGCGACGCCGAGATGGTGCGCCTCATCGAGAGGGAGCGCGAAAGCGGCACCTTCCTGACGGTCCTCGGCTTCGGAACCGGCAACCTGAAGGACTCGAAGATGGAGCAGATCGCCGACCACGGGAACGGCAACTTCCACTACGTCGACGGCCTGCTCGAAACCCGCAAGGTGCTGGTCGAGGAGATGGGCGGCACGCTGCTGACCCTCGCGAAGGACGTCAAGCTCCAGGTCGAGTTCAACCCCGCACGTGTGGCAGGCTACCGGTTGATCGGTTACGAGAACCGGTTGCTCGCCGACGAGGACTTCAACGACGACACGAAGGACGCGGGCGAACTCGGCGCCGGCCACACGGTCACCGCTCTCTACGAGGTGGTCCCGGCGGGTGCGCAGGTGCCGCGTGGCGAGGTCGACCCGCTACGCTACCAACCCCGGCCCGACGACCCGCCGCTTAGCGGCTTCAACGACGAACTCATGTTCGTGAAGGTCCGCTACAAGGACCCGGACGGCACGCAGTCCAGGCTCCTGCAACAGCCGGTCGCCGACCGCCCCCGCTCCCCATCGTCCGACTTCCGTTTTGCCACCGCGGTGGCGGGCTTCGGCATGCTCCTGCGCGAGTCCGAGCACGCGGGCGACCTGACCCTGAACGACGTAGTGCGTCTCGCGGAAAAGGGGAAGGGCGACGACCCGCGCGGCTACCGTGGCGAGTTCATCCGGATGGTCGAAGCCACGCGCGACCTTGGGCTGCTGGAGAGGGAGCTTCTGCCGGAGCCTCACTACCGGCGTTAGCCACCGGTCGGCAGGGAAGCGGAAAGCGGCGCCTGCGACATTGCACGCCCGCGTTGTCACAGCCCACTCACCTAGAAAACTAGCTAAATCTGTAGTCCGTTCAAGTCAGCCGGCCTGCGCCGCCCAGGCCGCCAGCACCTCCGCCTCGATCTCGGCCGGCAAACCCGCCCTCGGCTCCGCGCGCCGTTCCTCGGGCAGCGAGTTCCACCACTCGACGGTCTCGCGGGCCGTGTCGCCGATCGGGCGGAAGGTCAGCCCAGCCTCCACCGCGGCAGCCACGGAGACCTGGTTCATCCCGACCGTCTCGCCCTCGGGGGGCACCCAGTTGGTCATGTGGCCCCAGGGCCGGATCTGGTGCTCGTTCATGAACTCCGCCGGCACCCAAGTGAAGGTGGCGTCCGAACCCAGAGCCGCGCGGATCTCTTCGAGCATGGCGCCGAACTGCTGCACTTCGCCCGTGGCGTTGTAGGTCCCCGCGTTGCCGGGCGTCTCGACCAGCCGCACGATCCACTCCGACAGGTCGCGGGCGTCGATGTTCTGTACTGGATCGGTGGGCGAGTTCGGTGCCATCATCTCGCCGCCTCGCGCGACGCGAACGGGCCAGTAGGTCCACCGGTCGGTGTTGTCCCCGGCTCCGACGATCAGTCCCGGCCGCACATTGATCGCACCCTCGCCGAAGACCTCGGTGTTGATTGCTTCGCACCTCGCCTTCATCGGACCGTATTCGCTCATGTCCTCCACATCCGGCGCCGAGAGCTGCCCCACCGGATAGCTCTCGTCGATCCCCACCGCCCCGAAGTCGGCGTAGGCGGAGATGGACGAGACGAACAGGTACCGGTCGACGTTGCCGCGCAGCACATCCGTGGTCATGGCCACCCAGCGCGGGATCGACGCCGAATTGTCGATCACGGCGTCCCATTCGCGCCCTTCGAGCGCGCCCAGGTCGTTGTCGCGGTCGCCGATCAGGTGCTCGACGCGGTCGAAGTAGTCGTGGAAGAACGGCGGTTCCGTGCGGCCCCGCGTGAAGATCGAGACCTCGTGGCCGCGGTCGAGTGCGTACTTGACCTGATAGGGGCCGATGAAGCGGGTGCCCCCGAGGATGAGGATGCGCTGGGGGCCGGGCGACCCCGCTCCACCTTCATCCGCGGGCGCGCAGGCCAGGGGACCGAACGCGCCCAGGACGCCCAGCGCCCCACCCGTACGCACTGAACTCTTCAGAAAATCACGTCGCGTCTGCTTCCACATGTTGATCCTGTCCTCGTCATTCCATGTTCGTCTGCCGTGTCGCGCATGCGGCCAATCACCACCGGACCATCGTATCGCCGTTCGGGCCGATCCCGCCACTTGCCGCACCCAACCACGCGCCGTACAGTGACTGCAGGATCCTGGGCTCTTGACGCCGCCGGGGATCGGTGGCGGGACCAGGACCACCGGCCCCTGCCCGGAGGTCAAGATGGTGGAAGTCGATCGCAAGACCTTTCTCGCAAGCATTCCCGCAGGTGCTCTCGCCGTCATGTCGCACGAGGACAAGGCGGAGGAACTCGAGCACTACATGGAAGAGGAGCTGGACAAGAAGATCGCCGCCCGGCGCGGGGAAGTGGACGGAGAGGCCGGATCGATCATCACCCTCGAGGAGCTGGAGGAGCAGGAAGCCCGGTCTCCTCGCGGCACCGGCCGCCTCTTCATGCCGCGCGAGGACGAGTTCCCGCCGCTGCCCGACAAGCCGACGGTGCTCGACTTCTTCAAGCTGCGTTTTGCGCCGGCCAATCACGTCCTTCAGAGCGCCACCCACGCGCTCAGGACCGGGCAGCCCGAGCGCACCGTCTTCGCCTGCCTGATGCACGATGTGGTCCTGAACCTGATCAAGGTGGACCACGGCTGGTGGGGCGCCCAGCTGGTCGAGCCCTACGTGGACGAGCGCGTCGCCTGGGGCATTCGCTACCACGCGGCCCTGCGCTTCTACCCGGACGAGGAGTACGGGTACGAGTATCCGGAGATGTACAACCGCATCTTCGGGCACGACTACGTGCCGGAGCCCTACATCAAGCAGGCCTACGAGTACGCGCGCAACCACCGCTGGTACGGCGAGGCGCGCCTGATCACGGTGAACGACACCTACGCGTTCCAGGACGACATGGACGTCGACATCAACGAGTTCACCGACATCATCGGGCGCCAGTTCAAGCAGCCGAAGGAAGGGTTGGGCTACGACAACAGCCCGGTCGCGCACATGTGGCGCACGATCGCGTTTCCGAACAGGCCGCTGTAGGGAGCACCTGCTCGCCAGGGAGGGCTTGGGCGCAGGGCTATGTGAGCCTGCGAGAGCTTGGAAGGGTTGGAGGAATTGATTTTCCACCGAACCCGGGTAACTTAATCGTTTCCCCACCCCTTCTAACCGTTTTTCCACCATGGCGTCCGTGAGCAACACCACTCGAAGTCCCATCGGCCAAGCCTGGCTGATCCGGGAACTGGGTTTGGCGGTGTCCCCGCCCGCCATCGAGAGCTACTGCGTAGCCGGTGCCCGGCGAACCGAGATGCACGGGGCGCGAACCCTCGAGTCGTACCCGATGCGATACGCGCCGAAGGAATCGGTGATCTCGCACCTCCGCTTCGCGCTGCGCCACGAAGCCTTCGACCTGGGCGTCCTGGTAGCCGCGCTCAAGGCGATCGACCCCGGAGAGATCGAGGCCTGGGTCCGGGCACAGCCTACGGGCGCGTTCAGCCGCCGGGCGTGGTTCCTGTACGAGACCTTCACCGGGCAGACGCTGGACCTCGCCGATGCGAGTGCCGGCAATTACGTCGGGGCCCTCGACCCTGGGCGGCACGTGGTCGCCGCGCGGCGCAACTCCAGACGCCACCGGGTGGCGGACAACCTCCTGGGAGAACGTGGCCTGTGCCCCACCGTGAGATTGACCCCGAAGGTGCGTGAAGCGATGGAATCGAACCTCGACAGGGAGGCTCGTTCGCTCACCGAAGGGTACGATCCACAACTTCTCGCCCGTGCAGTGTACTACCTGTACACAAAGGAGACACGTTCCTCGTTCGCCCTCGAAGGCGAGACTCCGAGCGCCCGCCGAGCCGAACGGTTTGTGGCGGCTCTACAGTCCGCACCCACATTCGACCCCTCCGACGAAAACGCGCTCGTAGCTCTGCAACGCACCATCGTCGATCCACGTTATGCAACGGATGGCTGGCGAGACATCCAGAACTTCGTCGGCGAGACCCTCGGTAGGTACCGGGAAAAGGTCCATTTCATCTGTCCGCGACCGGAGGATGTGACGGACCTCATGGATTCATGGATGGCCCTGACCGGGCGGATCGTCAGCGGCGGTGTGGATCCAGTCGTCGGCGCGGCGGTTTCGTCATTCGCATTTGTGTTCATCCATCCCTTCGAGGACGGCAACGGCCGGATTCACCGTTTCCTGATGCACCACGTGCTCGCCCGGAGGGGCTACGGACCACCCGGCGTTATTCTGCCGGTGTCCGCAGCGATTCTGCGCGACCGCCAGCGCTATGACGACGTTCTGGCCAGCTTCTCGCGACCGCTTCTGGACCTCATTCGGTGGGAATGGAGAGGCGGGGCAGCGCACGCACCGGGCCGTCGGATGGTCGTCAAGAGCGACAGCGCGCACCTCTACCGCTACTTCGACGCCACCGCCATGGCCGAGTATCTGTACGATCAGGCGGCAGACGCGGTGCGCCGCGATCTGAGGGAAGAGCTGGATTTCGTCACCGTTTTCGACCAGGCCCTCAGCGGGGTCCGTGAGGTCGTCGATATGCCGGATCGTCGGGCGTCACTGCTGGTGCGGCTGTGCATGCAGAATGGTGGGAGGCTCGCCGCAAGAAAGCGCGCTCGATTCGCGGAGTTGACCGATGACGAGGTGGTTGCGATGGAAGACGCGGTACGACATGCGATGTCCGCGTGACGCAGAAGCCCTGACGTCCGTTGCGCCTCCAGCCCGCCGGCGGCAATCTTTCCATCCACCGTGTCCACTCATCCACGGCCCCGACCTGGCGCCGCAGGAACGCAACACCGCAGTAAGGAAGATCACGCAATGAAGACACACAGCACCATCCGGCTCGCCGCCCTGATCCTGGCGCTGACCGCCGTCGCCATAACGCAGGCTGCCGCGCAGGAAGTAGCGCGGGTGCAAGTCTCGCCCGCCACGCTCTCCCTCGCAGTCGGGGAGACGGCAACCGTTTCGGCCACCGCCTACGACGCCGCCGGCAACGTCATCGAGGTGCCCTTTGTCTACTTCTCCCGGGACGGCCGCGGGAGTCTGGCCATCAACCGGACCACGGGCGAGATCGAGGCGTTCAGGGGCGGCGAGTTCGAGGTCCTGGCGCGGGTGCTGGGCCCGACGCGGATCAGCGGCACGATGACCGTGACCGTCGCCTTCCCGCCGCTCGACCGCGTGGAGATCTCGCGTGATGGCGGCCGCTACTACGTCGGCGTCACCATGCGCCACAAGGCAACCGTGATCGACCGGGCAGACGATGCGCGCGACGACGTAGCGGTGACGTGGAGCACCTCGGACGAAAACGTGGCCAGCGTCGACCGGTTCGGCGTCTTCACTGCCCACGCGCCGGGTCAGGTGACGCTTTCGGCTTCCGCGGAAGGCGTAGTCGGCGAAATCACGTACGAAGTGGCGGACAATCCTGTCACGGCGATGGCCGTCGAGGCAAGCCAGTCCCGGGGCCGCACCGGCGACGTCATCCACTTCACGGCCACCGCGTCGAGCGCGGGCGGCACCGTCGACGACATCCCCGTCACCTTCGGGCTCATGTCCGACCCCGACGTGATCGCGACCGCCGACATCCCGCCCGCCGAAGTCGACGAGCAGGGGCGCTTCGTCGCCTACAGGCCGGGCATCTACACCGTGACCGCGAGCGTCCCGGGCCGCACCACCCACTCGACCGTCGAGATCCTGCCGCGCCATGTCGTGGAAGAGGTGGAGCTCGTCGGCCACGCACCGGTCAGCAACGTCGCCACCTCCGATCTCTGGGTGTGGGAGGGCGTCGATGGCCGGGACTACGCGATCACCGGCACGCACAACGGGCATGGCAGCACGTACTGGTGGGACGTGACCGACCCGGCCAGCCCGGTGCTGACCGATTCGCTCATCGTCGATGCCCGCACGACCAACGACGTGAAGGTCTCGGAAGACGGCGAACTCTGCGTGATCTCCCGGGAGGGCGCGTCCAACCGGCGCAACGGGATCGTCATCATCGACTGCACCGATCCGCGCAACATCGAGATCATCTCGACCTACGACGACGAACTCACCGGGGGCGTGCACAACCTCTTCATCCACGACGACCACGTGTACGCGGTGAACAACGGGATCCGCTTCGACGTGATCAACATCGAGGACCCGGCCAACCCGCACCGCGTGGGACGCTTCGAGCTCGACACGCCCGGGCACGCCATTCACGACATCTGGATCGTGGACGGGATCGCCTACACGTCGAACTGGAACGACGGCGTTGCGGTGATCGATGTGGGCGGGGGCAACAGAGGGGGCAGCCCCGCCAACCCGGTCGAGATCGCGCGCTTCCGCGACATCGGCGGCGCCACCCACGCAGCGTTCCCGTACCGGAGCCCCACTGGCAGGTTCTACATCTTCATGGGCGACGAGATCGGGGCACCTGCGTTCGACGGCCAGGAGGACGGGCGCACGCCCGAGTTCATGTCCGGCTACATCCACGTGGTCGATTTCACCGACCCCGAGAACCCTGAAGAGGTGGCCCGCTACGAGATCCCCGAGGCCGGCTCGCACAACATGTGGATCGAGGACGACCGCCTCTACGCCGCATTCTACCAGGGCGGCCTGCGCGTGCTCGACATCTCGGGCGAGCTCAAGGGCAACCTGTACCACCAGGGCCGCGAGATCGCGGTGTACAAGTCGTACGATCCCGACGGCTTCGTGGCGAACGCGCCCTTCACCTGGGGCCCGCAGATGCACAAGGGCAACCTGTTCTTCTCCGAGTATTTCTCGGGGATGTGGACGGTGAAGCTGCAGCCGCGGCGCACGCTGATTCCGTGAGGGCGCCGTTCGCGCTCCTTGCCGCCCTCGCCTGCGCCGCGACGGGCGGCAAGGCGGCCGCCCAGTCCTACTGGGCCTACGTCGCCGCCGAGTCCGAGGACGAGGTCGCCCTGCTCCGCTACGACGCGGGCGGCGACCTCGTCGTGGAGAAGACCGTCACCACCGGATGGCTCGCGGCCGAGATCGAAGCGCCCCACGGGCTCGCCATCGATCCCGCGGGCGAGTACTGGTACCTCACCCTGGGCCACGGCTTCCCCAACGGCCGCCTGGTCAAGTACGAGACCGGATCCGACACCATCGTGGGCGTCGCCGACCTCGGGATGTTCCCCGCTACGATCGCCGTCCCGCCGCACGGCACCCTCGCGCTCGCCGTCAACGCCAACTTTCACGGCGACCACGTCCCCTCGACCGTGACCATCGTCGACCTCGAGACCATGTTCCCGATCGCCGATGTCGTCACCTGCACCATGCCCCACGGCTCCCGCTTCAACGCCGACGGCTCGAAGCACTATTCCGCGTGCATGATGGACAACCAGCTCGTCGAGATCGACGGCGCCACCCTCGACGTCACCCGGCGCCTCGACCTCATCGCCAACGAGCCCGCCCCCGCCCCGATGGACGGGCACATGGCCATGCCCCCGCCCGCCGGTGCCAACTGCTCGCCCACGTGGACCACGCCCCACCCGGACGGCGACCGCGTCTTCGTCCCCTGCAACCGCGGCGACGCCATCCTCGAGGTCGATCTCGCGTCATGGCGGGTCACCCGCCGCATCGAAGCCCCCGGCGCGCCCTACAACCTCGATCTCACGCCCGACGGCAAGAAGCTCCTCGCCACCCTCAAGGGCAGCGCGAAGCTCGGGATCTGGGACGTCGAAACCGGCGAACCGCTGCACTTCATCGACTCGCTCATCCCCGTCACCCACGGCGTCGTCGTCACCCCGGACGGCCGCTACGCCATCGTGACCGTCGAGGGCATCGGCGGCGACCCGGGCACCGTGGAAGTCATCGACATCGAAGCGGGCGCCCGCGTCGCGTCCGCGCAGATCGGCAAACAGGCCGGAGGAATCGTCCTATGGAAGATGGAAGGGTGAAAAAGCGCGCCGTCCTCGCCGCGGCAACCCTCGCCGTATGGGCCTGCCAGCCCGCTCCCCCGGAGAGTGCGGAGAACGAACCCGGCTGGCTCTGGTCCGACGAGCGGGTCATGGAGACCGTCAACGCGGTGCGCGCGGGCCGCAGCCTCCAGCCGGACGAATGGCCCGGTGGCGCCCGCGTGGCCGTCCTTCTCTCCTTCGATGTCGACAACGAGACCGTCCTCGGTCTCCGCTACGGCGACGCCACCGTCGGCTCCCTGTCGCAGGGACAGTACGGCGCCCGCGTCGCGCTCCCCCGCGTAGTCGACCTCCTGGACCACGAAGGCATCCCCGCCTCGTTCTTCGTCCCCGCCGTCAGCCTCATCCTCAATCCTCACCAGATCGACGTGATCCAGGCGGCAGGCCACCACGAGTTCGCGATTCACGGCTGGATCCACGAGCTCAACTCCAGTCTCGACGCCGAAACCGAGCGCGCCCTCCTGGAGCGAGCCGTCGACTACATGACGGACGTCACCGGCGTGCGTCCGCTCGGCTACCGCGCCCCGTCCTGGAACTTCAGTCCCAACACGCTGGACATCATCCACGAGATGGGCTTCCTCTACGACTCCTCACTCATGGCCGACGACCGCCCGTACGAGATCAACGCCCACGGCGAGCCCACCGGCATGGTCGAGCTGCCCGTCGAGTGGATCATGGACGACGCGCCGGTCTTCAACCCGCGCGGCGCCAGCTACTCGCACCCGCGCGACGTGCTCGAGGTCTGGAAGGACGACTTCGACGGCGCCTACGCGGAGGGCACCATGTTTCTGCTCACCATGCACCCGCATGTGATCGGCCACAGGTCGCGCATCGTCGTCCTCGAGGAGCTGATCGAGTACATCAAGGGCCACGAGGACGTGTGGTTCGCAACCCACCTCGAGGCGGCCGAGTACGTGAAGGAGCAGGCCGGGCTGTAGGCCGGGGCACCCGCAGGCAACTCCCGGGGCCTTCGACGCGCCTCACATCCCGCGCTCGCGGATCCCCTGCGCCGCGTCGACGATCAGCTCCCATGCCCTTTCGACGTGTTCAGCCTCCGTGTGGGACTGGCCGACGCACAGGCGCAACACGAAGCGGCCATTCAGCCTGGTGTGGGTGAGGAAGATCTTGCCGCCGCCGTTGATCTCGTTCATGATGCGCTCGTTCAGTTCGTCGCTCCCCAAGTGGCGGAAACAGACGAGGTTGAGCGGCGTCGGAGCCACGATTTCAAAGTGATGGTCGGCCTCGATCCACCCCACCAATCGCCGGGCCAGCTCGATGTGCCGGCGGATGTGGTGCCGGAGGCCTTCGACACCATAGTAGCGCAGGACGAACCAGAGCTTCAGCGCCCTGAAGCGACGGCCCAGCGGCACCTGCCAGTCCCTGTAGTCGAAGACGGCACCGCTCCTGGTCGCTTCGTTCATCAGGTACTCCGGGAGAATCGACAGTGCGCCGATCAGCGCCGCGCGGTCGGCCACCCAGAAACAGCTGCAATCGAAGTTCGTGAACATCCACTTGTGGGGATTGAAGCAGTAGCTGTCGGAGTATTCGATGCCATCGTGAAGGTGGCGGTGTTCCGGGCAGATCGCCGCCGTGCCCGACATGGCCGCGTCGACGTGGAACCAGAGGCCCTCGTCTCGACAGATCCTGCCGATGGCGGCAATCGGGTCGATCGCGTTGGACGAAGTCGTGCCGAGCGTGGCGCAGGCGAAGATGGGCCGCAGCCCGCCGGCTCTGTCGGCCTTGATCTGCGCCGCAAGTCTGGCTGGATCGAGAGCGAACCGCTCGTTCACTGCGATCTGCCGCAGGTTGGCGCGCCCGAGGCCGGCGACGCCCATCGCCTTCTCGAGAGACGAGTGCGCCTGCGTCGAGCAGTAGGCGACCTGTGTGCCGTCGCAGCCTGCCCGGTTGGTGCGCAGCCCGGAATCCCGCTCCCGCGCCGCGATCAGGGCACACAGAACGGCGCTGGAAGCGGAGTCCTGGATGACTCCACCGCCGCTGCCGGTGGAGCGGTACGCCTCCGGCAGGCCCAGGAGGTCGGCAAGCATGTCCAGCACCCGGGTCTCGACCTCGGTGCAGGCGGGACCGGTCGACCAGAGCATGCCCTGGACCCCGAGACCGGCCGACAGCAGTTCGCCCAGGATGGCGGGGCCCGACGCGTTACTGGGGAAATAGGCGTGGAATCCGGGCGATTGCCAGTGCGTCATGCCGGGGAGGATCCGCTCCGTGGCGTCCTGGAGGATGGCGGTGAAATCCTCACCATCCTCGGGAACCTCGTCGCCCAGGGAGTCGCCGATCTCGCCGGGTCTCGCCCGCGACAGAACGGGATAGCGGGCGACGTTCTCGTGGTAGTCCGCGATCCAGTCGATGACTTCCCTCCCGTGCCGGCGGAAGTCCTCCGGCGACATGTGGTAACTCTTCTGTTCGGCCATTCCTGTGCTCGTCTGTTGGGGGGACGATGACGAATCCTGATTGCCATCACAGGGTGCTAGCATTACACTGTCGGTACGCAAGATTTCCTGGGAGCGACGTCCAGCAGGAGGCCCTATGCCAGTGAGTTCAGCAATCACGGTCCGACGAATCAACCCCGGTGACAAGGCCTGGCTGAAGGACGAAGCAAGGCGTGCCGGGCTTTCCATGGAGGAATTCGTACGCCGATTGATCAGCGAAAAACGCGAGTCGTCGCGCGCCCGGTTGAAGCCGTCCGAGACCTTCAAGCGATACTTCGGACCCGAGAACGGTGTGGAGTCGATCACTCGCGGAAGCTACGGCTACAGGCCCGTCGAATTCCGGGACGAGGAGTGAGCTCCAGTGGCATGGTTGCTCGATACGAACGTCGTCTCGGAAATGATGCGACGCCACCCGGAGCCAAGGGTCGCGAGATTCCTCGATAGGGCGGGGAGGAATCGGCTCCACATCAGCGCGATCACGATCTGGGAGATACACAACGGGATTGGGCTACTGGACAGTCAGTCGCGCCGCGCCGATCTGGCTGCCCGCTTCGAGCAAGTCTTGAACGACACCTTCGAGGACAGGATTCTCCACTGGACGGCGGCCGATGCGCGGGAGTGCGCACGTGTGATGGAGAAAAGGCGTCGGT
This sequence comes from Gemmatimonadota bacterium, assembly GCA_022823145.1. Lineage (GTDB taxonomy): Bacteria > Gemmatimonadota > Gemmatimonadetes > Longimicrobiales > Gaopeijiaceae > Bin94. Next base: position 9,572 of record JAJDXS010000010.1, on the reverse strand, counting down.
TGGGTGCGCCGCTGGACCGGCATCTGCCGGACGCCATGTTGGCCGCGTCGGCAGCGAGTCACAGCCTGACGCTCGTCACGCGCAACACACGGGACTTCCGCCTCACCGACATCAAGGTGTTCAACCCGTGGGCGGACGTGTCCGGCCTCGAGGAAGACTAGTCTTCGCTGGCGCCTCTTTCGCGGTACCAGCCGAGGTGGCGACCGATCGGGATTCTCAGCAGCGGCCTCTGCACGACCATGCCTGCGTCGGTGAGCCCGGATTCGAGGCCGTAGTCGACGTAATCCTTGCCGGCGTGGACTTCAACGACCTTTCCTTCTACCGAAGGATACCTGCTGACGAGGGCATCGACGACTCTTTGCGACCACGCGCGCCGCTGGGCCGCTGGAAGGTCGCCCAGCGAGAGATCGTACCAGGCGATTCGGGTTTCCGGATTGACCAGACCGTACTTGGCGCTGAGGATGAACCACGGGATTCCGGACTGCTCGGCGTACTTGCGGCGGCAACGCCAGAGGGCGGAAACGTACAGGTCCTTGGCGGCTACGCGGCTGGCCCACTCCAGCTTGCCCTTGACACAACCGATCAGCAGGATGTCCGGTCGGGCCACCCCCCCGCTGCCAGCGCGCGTCCCCTTTTCTGCCCCCTCGCGAAGTCCCTGCATTTGGGCACCGCTCCCTTCAAACGCCTGGCGCTGCTTCCGCCACAGATGTTCATTATAGCGTGCCGAAATCCGGTTGTACAGGGGGTCGAGAGTGGCCCCTGGAGCGTGTGCCGTTGCGCCCTCCGCCACGCCCGTGGATAATGGTATCATGCGATATCATAAGCAGATAGCCCCTTGCGTCGCCGCGACGCTCTCCGTGGCCGTGGTGGCCGGGATGGCAGGTCCGGTTCCGGTCGGTGGCCAGACTGTGGCGGCTTCGGTTTCGTCTCCCTGTGACGACACGCCGCCGCCCGCCGGAGCCACGCTCACGCCCAGCCGCGACCTGTACTGCATCTTCCTGACCGCCCGGCCCGGCCTCGAGGCCATGTCGGGCCGTCTGGAGTTGCGCACACCGCATTCTCCCTTCGGCGTGGCCGTCAACCCTGCGGGCAATCACCTCTACGAGGGAATCCTCACGCTCGAGGGGCTCCCCGATCCGGCCACGCTGGGCGAATACAATCACATCGTCGCGTGGCTGGCAACGCCCCTCTTCGACGAGATCGCAAGGATCGGCCCCGTGTCGAACGGGACGCAGAGCATCGGCGAGATCAGCCTGAACAAGTTCATGATCCTGGTGACGGCGGAGGCGCGGCCGGACACTCCGGAGTGGGAGGGGCGGCTGCTGCTGCGCGCCACGTCTCCCAGCGCGCGAATGTCCCCACCCGACATGCAGGAGTACCTGCTCGGCGCGACCGGGACCGGCGACATGGAGATGGCGGGCCACGCGGAGCACGGCGGGATGGGCACAGGCGGCAACGGGACGTGGCCGCACCCCGAGATGATGCCCGGGCTCACCATGTTTCCTGCACTCATGGCCCTCGATCCCCCCGGGGCCAGCGCGTTCCTGCCCGGTGCCGGGATCGACCCGGGAACGCTGCCGCTGGCGCGCCCGCGCGAAGTGATCGAACTCGACGACGGCGACGAGGTCGACCTTGAGGCCGGGCTGGTGCGGAGGCGCATCCACAGCCGCGATTACGTCATGTACGGCTTCAACGGCCAGTATCCTGGGCCGCTCCTCTACGTGCCCGAGGCGGCCACGATCACCGTGAACTTCACCAACTCGATCGCGTGGCCGACGACCATCCACTGGCATGGCCTGCGCCTCGACAACGCGTCCGACGGCGTGCCGGGCGTCACCCAGGATCCTGTCGAGCCCGGCGACACCTTCCGTTACGAGATCCACTTCGCGGACCCCGGCCTGTACTGGTATCACCCGCACCACCGGGAAGACGTCCTCAAGGACCTCGGCCTCTACGGGAACATGCTGGTCGAGCCGAGCCGGCCCGACTACTACGCGCCCGCCGACCGCGAGGAGTTCCTCATGCTGGACGACTTCATGATGTCCGGCGACGAACCCATGCCCTTCGGGATGGAGCGCGCCACGCACACCTTCATGGGCCGCTTCGGCAACCTGATGCTGGTCAACGGCGAGCCCGACTACGAACTGGAGATCGGCGCGGGCGAGGTCGTGCGGCTGTACCTCACGAACGTGTCGAACACGCGCACCTTCAACCTCTCGTTCGAGGGGCTGGACGGTTCTGCGGGGGCAACTGCCGCCTCCGCGCCCGCCGCGCCGCGCATCAAGGTCGTGGGCACCGACGTGGGCGCCTTTGAGCAGGAGGAGTGGGTCGAGAGCATCGTGCTGAGCCCGGCCGAGCGGTACATCGTGCACGTGCGGTTCGACGAACCGGGCGAGTTCGCGCTGGTCAACCGCGTGCAGGGGATCGACCACCTCGCCGGCGCGTTCTTCCAGGAGAGGGACATGCTGGGTACGGTGCGCGTTGCGGCGTCCGGGCAGGCGCCCGACGCAACGCTCGCGTCGCCCGTTTCAGCCGCCTTCGACACGCTCCGCACCAACCTCCACGCCGCGCGCGAGATCGCGCTCTACCGCGAGTACTTCGACGCCCCGATCGACCACGAGCTCACGTTTACCCTCCGGACGAACGAGCTCCCGTTCATCGTCGACCGGCTGATGCGCTTCGATTCGGCGTACTTCCACCCGGTGGAGTGGAGCGGCACGATGCCGATGATGAACTGGAACGCCACCTCGGACGAGGTGGAGTGGATCGTGCGCGACCCCGCCACCGGCGACGAGAACATGGACATCGCGTGGCGGTTCGAGGTGGGAGACGTGGTGAAGATCCGCCTGCACAACGAGCGGCGGTCCTTCCACGCGATGCAGCACCCCTTCCATATCCACGGGCAGCGGTTTCTCGTGCTCGCGCGCAACGGCGTGCCGAACGAGAACCTCGCCTGGAAGGACACGGTGTTGCTCCCTACCGGAACGACCACCGACATCCTCCTCGAAATCACGAATCCGGGCCCGTGGATGGCGCACTGCCACATTTCGGAGCACCTCGAAGCGGGCATGCGGATGCTCTTCACGGTCGATCCGTGAGGCGCGCTTGACCGCCACCCGCGCGGAACCGTGAGCAACCCCTGGCGGCGGGCCCACCGGCGGGCGCTGAAGAACGGCGAGTCATCCTACATCGACCCGCAGACGGGCTTCCACGTCTTCACCGAGATCGGGCTCAAGCGGCGCGGGTGTTGCTGCGGCAGCGGATGCCGGCACTGTCCCTACCAGCACGCATCGATGTCGCTGGCGGACCGGGCGGCGCGCGGCAAGCAGCCGTCGTGGCTTACTGCCGACACCGCGCCCGCTGCGCCCGCCGACGTTCTCTTCTGGAGCGGTGGCAAGGACAGCTTCCTCGCCCTTCGCGCGCTCCACCGCGAGGGGCTCCACCCCATCATGCTCCTGACCACCTTCGACGTGGCCACCCGCACCGTTGCGCACCAGGAGATCCACATCGACGCGGTGATCCGCCAGGCCGAGCATCTGGGCCTCCCCCTGCTCGGCGTTCCGCTTCACCCCGGCGAGACGTACATGGACCGGATCCGCGCGGCCTGTGAACTCGTGCCACGCATCGCCCGCCTCGTCTTCGGCGATCTGCACCTGCTGCACATCCGCGAATGGCGCGGCGTGGCGTTCCGTGAGTTTGCCGCCGACCGTGACGCCGCGCTGCACTTTCCCGTCTGGGGCGTGCCCTACGACACCCTGATCACCGACCTCGAGGCGAGCGGCGTCACCTGCGAGGTCTCGGCAGTCACCGGAGCGGCGGAAGGCTTCGTGGCGGTCGGCGAGCGCTTCGACCGCGCGATGATGGCACGTCTCCCCGGGGACATCGACCCCTTTGGCGAGAACGGCGAGTTCCACACGCTGGTGAGGGTGTGGGAGGGGGCATCGCCGCAAGGCGCCGTTGCGACTACTGGCGCAGGGCCATCACACCGCACACAATGCAGGGGTGAAGGAGGGTCCGCCGCGTCCTGACGGGCCCGAGTCCGGTACTCCCGTCCTGGAGGCCCATGCCATGCAGAAGTTGAAGCACCGCGCCGTCCCCTCGGCCGCCGTCCTGTTCCCGATCCTCCTGATCGCCGTGGCCCACCCCGCCATCGCGCAGCGGCCCGCGGAAGGCTCCGAGGCCGCCGCCTACGTCGCGGTGGACAGCGACGCGGTAGCGCTGACCGGGGTGACGCTGCTGGACGGCACGGGCTCGCCCGCGCGCCGGGGCCAGACGGTCGTGATCGAGGGCACCCGCATCAGCGCCGTGGGCGCGGACGGCGCCGTGGACATCCCGGACGGCGCGGAGGTGATGGACCTCTCCGGGCACACCCTGATGCCGGGCATGGTCGGCCTTCACAACCACCTTTTCTACATGGCTGCGGGCGGCCGGATGCACCCCATGAGCTACACCGGCCAGCGGCTCTACCTGGGTTCAGGGGTCACGACGATCCGGACGACCGGCAGCCTGGCGACCTACGCCGAGCTCAACCTGAAGGACGAGATCGAGCGCGGACTGCAGCCGGGGCCGCGGATCCATATCACCGCGCCGTACATGACCGGGGACGAGAGCCTCAACATCATGACGCGGTTTCGCAGCCCCGAGCAGGCGCGCCGCTTCGTGCGCTACTGGGCGGCGGAGGGGGCGACCTGGCTGAAGGCGTACACCACGATCAGCGGCGAGGATCTGGCCGCGGCGATCGACGAGGCGCACAGGCAGGGGCTCAAGGTGACCGGCCACCTGTGCTCGATCAGCTTCACCGAGGCGGTCGCACTGGGCATCGACAACATCGAACACGGGCTGGGGACGAACAGCGACTACGTGCCGGGCAAGGAAGAGGACGTGTGTCCGCCCGACCTGTGGGACCACGCGGAAGCGGTGGACGTGGAAGGCCCCGAGGTCGCCTCCACCTTCGACGCGATGATCGAGAACGACGTGGCGATGACCTCGACACTGGCGGTGTACGAACTCTTCGTGCAGGGGCGGCCGACGCGTGACGAGCGCACGCTGCGCGCGATGGCGCCCTCGGTGCGCGAGGACTACCTGGCCGCGAAGGCCGAGATCGACGAGATCGGGCGCCCGCCGGAAGGCTTCCTGAACGCAATGGCCTACGAGAAGGCGTTCCACGATCGGGGCGGGGTGCTGGCGGCCGGCGTCGACCCCACCGGAAACGGCGGCGCGCTCGCGGGCTATGGCGACCAGCGCAACTACGAACTGTTCATCGAGGCCGGCTTCAGCCCCGAGGACGCGGTCAGGGTGCTGAGCGCAAACGGGGCCCGCGTGCTGGACGTGTTCGACGACCTGGGCACCATCGAGGCCGGCAAGCTGGCGGACCTGGTGGTGATGAGCGGCGACCTGACCGCGGATCCGTCGGTGATCCGCAACGTGACGCTGGTCTTCAAGGACGGCATCGGATACGACTCCGTCGCCATGCTCGCGGATGTCGAGGGGCGGGTCGGGATCAACTAGAGGAGAGAACAGCGATGATGACGACGAGGAACAGCGCGGCCGTCCTGGCCGCCATCGCCTTGACGGCGGCTGCCAGTGCACACCTTGCCGCGCAGCGTCCCGAGGCGGGCTCGGCTGCGGAGGGCTACGCGGTAGTCAACGGCGACGCGGTTGCACTGACCGGCGTGACCCTGATCGACGGGAGCGGCGGACCCGCTCGGCGCGGCCGGACGGTGGTGATCGAGGGTAGCCGGATCACCGCAGTGGGCGCCGATGGCGCGGTGGACATCCCCGCTGGCGCCGAGGTCATGGATCTGGCGGGCCACACGGTCATTCCGGGGATGATCGGGCTGCACAACCACCTCTTCTACACGGCGGCCGGGGGACGCTCCGCGCAGCTCACCTTCTCGGCGCCGAGGCTGTACCTGGGAAGCGGGGTCACGACCGTGCGGACGACGGGTAGCCGGCAGCCGTACGCGGAGCTCAACCTGAAGGCGGAGATCGAGGCCGGGCGGACGCCCGGGCCGCGCATCCACATCACGGCGCCCTACATCACGGCCGGCGGCGGGATCTCCGGCATGACCATGCTGGAATCCCCCGAGCAGGCGCGGCGGTTCGTACGCTACTGGGCACAGGAAGGGGCGACCTGGATCAAGGCCTACACGAACATCCGCACCGACGAGCTGAGGGCAGCCATCGAGGAGGCCCACGCACAGGGGATCAAGGTCACGGGCCACCTCTGCTCGATCAGCTTCACCGAGGCGGTAGCGCTCGGAATCGACAACATCGAACACGGCCTCGCGACCAACAGCGACTACTCGCCCGGCCGCGCCCAGGACGAGTGTCCCACCAATCTCTCCCGACAGGCCACCTCGATCGATGTGCACGGGGCCGAGGCCCAGGCGACGTTCCAGGCAATGATCGACGCGGGCGTGGCCATGACCTCGACGCTGGCCGTCTACGAACTCTCCGTACAGGGCCGACCCACCCGCGACGCGCGCTCGCTCGAGGCCATGTCGCCTGCCGTCCGCCAGGACTACCTGGCGGCCAAGGCCCGGATTGACGAGATCGGGCGGCCCGTGGAGGGCTTCATGAACGCGATGGCCTACGAGAAGGCGTTCTACGATGCCGGCGGCGTGTTGGCCTCGGGTGTCGACCCGACCGGGAACGGCGGCGCCCTGCCCGGCTACGGCGATCAGCGCAACTACGAGCTGCTGTCGGAAGCCGGGTTCGCACCCCACGAGGCGATCGAGATCCTGAGCGCGAACGGCGCCCGGGTGCTGGATGTCTTCGACGATCTGGGCACCGTCGAAGCCGGGAAGATCGCCGACCTGGTCGTCATGAGCGGTGACCTCACCGCGGATCCCGCTGTGATACGCAACGTGACGGTTGTGTTCAAGGATGGGGTCGGATACGATTCGCCGGCCATGCTGGCAGACGTGCGGGGGCGAGTGGGGATCAGCTGACGCCGTACCAGACAGGAAATCGAGCAATGCGAGACTTTGTAATTGGGTCCATCAAAGAAATGACAAGTAGGGTTGTCAGAATGTAAAGTCAAGTGTACATTCACCAGTAACTTAGCCGATCCCGCTATGGAGGCGCCCCCAAGTCCGCGCGAAACTTGGGTCCAGGCGATCACGAACTGCCCGCACCTCATTCCATCCATACGACCAGCGAAAGGACCAGCAGTGCCTCAGGTGAACCCGGACATCCTCGGTTGGGCCCGCGAGACGGCCGGACTCAGCCCGGAGGATGCGGTGAAGAAGCTGGGGATCAGGGACGCCAGGGGCATGGCCGCGGTCGACCGGCTGGCGGCGCTGGAGAACGGGGAAGCCTCACCGACGCGAGCCATGCTTTCCAGGATGGCCAGGAAGTACCGCAGGCCACTCCTGACGTTCTATCTCGCTCAGCCATCACGCCGAGGCGACTGGGGCAAGGACTTCCGCGCACCGATGGCAGATCGCTCGCGCGAGGACGAAGCCGTGCTGAACGCACTGGTCCGAGACGTTCAGGTCCGGCAGGGACTCCTTCGCGAGGCGATGCTGGACGACGACGAGGACCTTGCCTCTCTCTCTTTCGTCGCATCGGTCACCACCGACACCCCAGTGGCGCAAGTGGTTACCTCGATTCGCGCGACCCTTGGGCTGCGGCTGGAGGATTATCGGGCTGCCAGGGATCCGGACGGAGCCTTCCGCCTGCTGCGGTCCCATTCGGAGCAGGCCGGCGTCTTTGTACTGGTTTTGGGCAATCTGGGTAGCTATCACACTGATTTGGGAGTGGGGGTCTTCCGGGGATTTGCGTTAGCCGACGACTACGCGCCGTTCGTGGTCGTCAATCCGAAGGACTCGGCTGCTGCGAAGTGCTTCACCTTGCTCCACGAGTTGGCGCACCTGTGGATCGGCGAGCCGGGTATCAGCGGGGGTGACCCGATGGATCCTGTAGAGGTGTTCTGCAACAGGGTAGCGTCCACGTTTTTCCTCTCGGACCAGGAGTTGGGTGCTTTCCGGAAGCCTGCGACGAACAGCATCGGTGCCTGGGCGGAGGCGGTTACCGAATTCGCCGGGTCGCTCAACGTCAGTTCCTCCATGGTGGCCTATCGGCTCCATCGCAAAGGCGTGATCGGCCACGAGACCTGGCGGCGTCTCCATCGCCTGTTTCGGCGCCGCTGGCGCGACAGCAAGAGCCGTGAGCGGCAACGGCAGCGAGCGAGGGACGGAGGTCCTGCCTACGGTGTACTGGTCCGCTACAGTCTTGGTCTCGGCCTGCTGGAGTTGGCAGCCCGGCTGGTGTCGACTGGATGCCTCACCGCTACCAAGGCGGGGCGAGTGATGGGCGTGAATCCGCGCAACGCTCACCTGATTCTGGAAGCTGCGTGAGCACGCCTTCGCAATCAGCGGAACCCCTTTACCTGCTCGACGCCAATGTGCTGATCACCGCGCACCGAGACTACTACCCGGTGAAGCGCGTCCCCGAGTTCTGGACCTGGCTCGCCCATCACGCGGGAGCGGGACGAGTCAAAATCCCTGCCGAGATTCTCGACGAAGTGAAGGGCGGGAGACGGCGCAAGGGCATGGATGACCTGCTTGATTGGCTCAAGGAAGACACCGTCAAGGACGTGTTGATTCTCGATGAGCAACCAGACCTGGTCCTCGTGAGGAGGGTCGTGGAAGAGGGGTACGGCGCGGATCTCAATGAACACGAGATCGAGAGACTGGGCCGTGACCCGTTTCTGATTGCGTACGCACTCGCAAACCCTGCCGGCCGGCGTATCGTCACGACGGAAGTCTCGGCTCCCAAAAGAAGCGAGCAAACAGAAAGATCCCGGACGTGGCAAAGCGGTTCGGGATCCGGTCGCACGATGTGTACCAGTTGACGCGAAGACTGGACTTCAGGACCGATTGGCAGGCGGGTCGAGGGTAGGGTCGCGGAAAGGCCACGCCCGACGGCCACCGGATTGCCTCCAGGACGCTCCGGCACCTATCATCTGGGCGTTCTGTTTGAGTCAAGTGGCTCAATCACCTGGGGTCGATGACACCTTTTGCCTGAATTGAACTCATCTGGGCGAGCAGTGTGCGCCGTGGCCCTTCTCGCCGCGGCCCTCGTCTCCGCGTGCGAGAACCCCCAGCCGCCCGCCTCTTGCGGCACCGTCCCTGAACAGACGATCAACGTGGGCAACTCGGCCACCGTGACCGTCTGCTTCAGCGACCCCAACGAAGAAGACGTGCTGACCTTCGCCGCGACGTCCTCCGACCCCGGCGTGGCCACCGTGGCCGCGACGGGAAGCACGGTGACGTTTACCGCCGTGCGAGGTCCAGAAACGTCCCAAGATGTTCGTGAAGGTTCATATAATCCAGTATTCACAACACTTTATAAGACTAAGCTACCGACGCTATCAGCCAGCACCGTCCCTTGCAATCCGGCTCCATCCCCCATATTATGTGGGGATGAGTACTGGAACGAACACCGCCCCGAAACCACGGAAGACCAAGCCCAAGGGCCGCCATCCCCACAAGGCCCTGTCGGCCGCCTTCATCCGCTCCGCACCGCCCGGCAGACACGCCGACGGCAACGGGCTGTACCTCTAC
>JAJDXS010000033.1 GCA_022823145.1 Gemmatimonadota bacterium | reverse complement strand
GCTGTCGAGAAGCTCGTTCACCTCCCGCTCGGTCGCATCCTTCTTCTTCCCGGCCATGGTCTCCTCCTGCTTCCGGAGTCTACTCCATGGCCATTTACACAGAAATCAGCACACTCCCTCCTCGTCCGTGAAATAGCCGGTCACGTTCACCGAGACCGGCTGCCCGATCTGGACCCTCTGTCGGCTGATCGTGCGAACCGCCCGCGGCGCATCGTTCTCGTCCGTCACCGAGATGCGCACGCGCCCGGAGTTGCTCGCCGAACCGCCGCGTTCGCTCACCGTCAGCGTCAGGTCGTATGAACTCCTGGCCTCGAAGTTGAAGTTCCCCGTGATCGCCGCGTCGTCGCTGCTGGCGCTCAACGCGGCGGCGGAAACGTCGTCCGCGCCCGCGCCCCCCAACGCGTAATCGAGGGTGCCGCAATCGTTCGCATCCACGCGCACCGTTCCCACGGCGGTATCGTGCTCTCCCACCGTGAAGTTGCGGTTCGCAACCGATGTGATCGAACACTCCTGCGGCGGCACCGGCTCCACCGTGACCGTCACGTCGTCGGTGTCGGTCGCCTCATCGTCGTCCTCCACCTTCAGCCTGAACCGCAGATCCGTCGTCGACGTCACGGCCGGAGCCCAGAAGTGGGGCCCCGCCTTGTCCGCGTTGTAGAGCGTCACCGCCGGCCCGCTTCGCTGCGTCCAAGCGTACTCCTCGATCGTCCCGTCCTTGTCCGAGCTGTCGCTACCGTCCAGATCCACCCGGTCGCCCTCGTCCACCGTCTGGTCCGGTCCCGCGTTGGCTTTCGGTGGTTCGTTCGGCGGTACATACGGCTCCACCGTGATCGTCACGTCGTCGGAGTCGGTCGCGTCGTCGTCGTCCGTCACCGTCAGCTTGAACGTGTACGACTTGGTTTCGCCCGTCGTCGGCGCCGTGAAGTACGGCGTCGAGGTGTCACCGTCCGTCAGATCCACCGGATCCGTCCACTCCCATTTCTTGATCGTCCCATCCGAGTCGCTGCTGCGCGTGCCGTCCAAGTCCACGCGGTCGCCCTCGTACACCGTCTGGTCCGGTCCCGCGTTGGCTTTCGGTGGTTCGTTGGGCACGGGCTTCACCGTGATCTTCACCTCGTCGGAGTCGGTCGCGTCGTCGTCGTCCGTCACCGTCAGCTTGAACGTGTACGACTTGGTTTCGCCCGTCGTCGGCGCCGTGAAGTACGGCGTCGAGGTGTCGCCGTCCGTCAGATCCACCGGATCCGTCCACTCCCATTTCTTGATCGTCCCGTCCGAATCGCTGCTGCCCGTGCCGTCCAGGTCCACCCGGTCGCCCTCGTACACCGTCTGGTCCGGCCCCGCGTTCGCATTGGGCCCCTGGTTCGGCTGCTTGACGAGGACGCTCACATCGACGCTGGCCTGCGCTCCGCATTCGTCGTGGACCGTCACTTCCAGGTCGTACAGATCCGCAGCCAAGGCGGCCGCCGCCGTGATCTCCGCCGTCAGCGAGTTGATCGAGAACTTGTTCTTGTCCGCACCACCCAGCTCGTAGTACGGGATGCCGTCCGTCGTGTTGGCGGATACCGTGCCAATCACCGTACCGGCCTTCACCGGGATGAACTTTCCGTTCTTCTCCTCAAGGGTCAGCATGAACACCCTCGGGTCGGGCGGCGAGAAATCCACGCTGCATTCGATGAACGCGGACTGCGCGCCCGCGAAGTTGATGCCGCCGCTCGCGCCGCTCACCCCGCCGGGCGGACCCACGGAGACGAGGAACGTCTCCACGGGCTCCGCATTGTCGTCCTGAAGCGTCCGCACCTCGACCGGCTTCGTCGTCTCGCCCGGCTGGAACGAGACGACCTCATCCGCCGCCACGTAGTCCCGTCCGGCCACCGCCGTCCCGTCGCTCGTCCACCAGCGAATCGACACACGATTCGCCACCGGGGTCGACATCGTGACCGCCGAACGCCAAGCGGATCCCTCGCCAATCGTGTCCGACACCGCCGCCAGCGCGATCGTCACCGTCCCCTCGTCGGCGATCATGGCCGTCGCTGCCGTCCCGTCCACGATCAACGTGCCGGGACCGGTCGCGCCGGTGAGCGCGAGCACCACGGTCTCGCCCTTGTCCAGGATCCCGTCATCGAGCGCCTCGAGCGCGATCCGGGCAGTGTTTTCGCCCTTCGCCACCGTCGCCTTGCCCGAGAGCGCCGTGTAGTCTTCGCCCGCCACGGCGGTGCCCGAGACGGAGTACCGGACGGTCACGGCCCCGTCGGCGGTGCTGCCCTCCACCAACACCTCGAAATGGCCGGTCGCGCCCTCGGCCACCGTGCCTCCGGGCGGCGCGGAGAGCGACACCTTGAGCGTGTCGGACGCCGCAGGGGCGTGGGGTCCGGCCGCCTTTGCGGGACCGGCACCCACCGCCAGAGCGAACGAGGCGGCCAGAATCGGGAGGATCCGGGCAACCGTGCCCGGCCGTGCTGAGTTGCGTGTGATTGGGATACGAGTATGGGCAGGACGGAGAGGTCCGAAAAAAGTCATTGCGCAGGGGTGCACCTTTCCACGGGGAGGTGACGGGAGAGAGTCGTGGCCCGAAGCGGCCGAAGAGATGGCGCAGGAAAGTATCGGGAAACGCGGCGAACGCAAAGGGGGCGTCGCCGAGGGCGCCCCGGGGGTGTGAACGAGTCGACCGTTGCGCACCGCGCGCTCTCCGAAGGCGCCAGAACCGAGGGTCGCTCCGGACCGGCAAGCGCCGTGGGAGAATAAACTTACGCGTTCAGCGCCGGATGATCCGCACCACCTTGCCGTTCCGGTCGACGACCACCACGGGGACCATGATCACGTCGTCGACCAGTACCTCCGCGTCTCCGCCTTCCACTGCGATATCCCCTAGCGCATCCCCCTGCGCAGCCATCGGCAGCGTGTACGGATCCGCCTTGCTCACGTCCACTTCGTACCCCAGATCTGCCAGCGCCTGAATGCTGATAGCAGTCAGCAACGAACCCCCGCCGGGCGCCATGATGTCCCCGGGGATGACGCGCTTTCGCCAGTGGATGTTCGTCGAGGAGATCCGGTCTTCGAGCGGCACCTTGCCGCCGACATAGGCCTCGCCGCCCGCAGCGTCGAACGCCGCCACCGCCCGCGGACCGGCGAAGTGACCGTCCCCGTCACCGTCCCGGAAGAGCTCCCTCCACGATTCCGGGCTTGTGCTGTACGCCCAGAGACCTAACCCTAGGATGTGACCTATCTCGTGGAGCGCTGTTTCGTACAGGTCTTCCATGCCCCCATCACGGTCTCGGAAGTACCACTGGGCGAACCAGCTTGCACCAAGGAAAGCTTGCCCGGACTCCCGCTCGCCGCAGGTAGCGGCGGCTCCCACATTGCGCCCCACTCCCACCCGCGCGACAAACGTCATCCGGACCAGCACGTCGTCGATGACCCCCACCACCCTTGGCGGCGACGGGCCATCGAAACAGGACTTGCTCAGCGGTCCGAGCACAGGCACATCGGGCAAATCGCCCGTCACCACCTCCGTCCACCGGTTCGCAGCCCGACGGATCACCGCTTCCTCCTCGGGCGTGAACCCCGGATCGAAGTAAAGTTCGATGTTGAACGCGTCGGGGTCCGGTGCCGGAACCACCCAGGCACGGAAGCGGTGCGTCGCTCGCAATCCACCCGGGTCGGTTGCCGTAACCTCGACCTCGGTCGTGTCCACCGACATCGGATCCAGCCACAGCACCCCGTCCTCGATCCGCTCGGCCACCACTCCGGACTCGGTCATCGCCACGGTGTAGGCCAGCAAGTCGCCGTCAGGATCGTCAAAGTAGTCGGCGAGCACCAGGTCGGCCGACGGTCCCCCGGCCTGAAGCCGGTGCGCGGGAATCACTGACCGTGCCACCGGGCTCCGGTTGTCGGCCTCTGCGAACAGCACCAACTCCTCGCCGCGAGCCAGCGCCAGACCCTCGTAGCCCTCTGGCACGAACGCTGCCAACGGTTCAAATCCGACATGCGCCGCGTCTCCATCCACGCTCGCGGAAACCTCGAACACGGCGCTGATCGTGTCGCCGGCGAGCAGCGAAACCGCTTCACGGGAGATCGTTCCGCGCTGGACCGACACCGGAACGCTGAACGCGAACGGAGCGCCCGGGGATAACTGCACCGCCACCCGTGCCGGACCCGGCGCCAGCGGGTCGCCATCCACCCGCACGAACTCCGGCCGGATGGGAAAGGGTGACCCGGTGTTGCCGTGGAGCGTGACCCACTCCAATTCCGACAGACCCGCGAACAAGCCCGGCGCCAACTGCTCAATCCTGTTGAATTCGAGGCTGAGTTCGGCCAGCTTCGGCGTCCTGGCGAAGATGCCGGGGGGGAGTTCCGTCAGATCGTTATTGCGCAAGGCCAGCCTGAAAAGGTTGGGGAGTCCTTCGAAGACATCCGGTGGTAGCATCGTGAGCCGGTTGATCCGCAGAAACAGCTGCTGAAGCGCCGGTGTCTCCGAGAGCAGTCCCGGCGGCAACTCCGTCAATCGGTTCCCCTCAAGATTCAAACGTTGGAGGTTCGAGGTCTCCCGAAACACCCCCGCCGCTAGTCCGGTCAGCCGGTTGTTCCCGACCCTGAGATCGGTCAGGCGCGACAGGCCGGAGAATATGTCCTCCGGCAACGAGGTCAACTGGTTACCCCGCATGGTCAGGAATTCCAAGTTGGAAAGCCCGTCGAAGACATCCTCCGGCAGACTCGTCAGACGATTGTGGCTGAGGTGCAAATTCTCCAAGGCCGACAGGCCATCGAAAATGTCCGGGCGGAGTTGGGTCAACTCGTTCGCCCCCAAGTAAAGATACCTCAGCCGCGCCAGGCCCTCGAAGATGTCTGGGGGCAACTCAGGCAGTCGATTACCATCGAGATCCAAGGATTGCAGCTGACCCAATTGCGCCAGCAAATCGTGCGGCAGTTCCACCAATTGGTTGTACTGAAGACCCAACCTCCGCAACTGGGATAGCCCGTCGAAGACGCCCGCTGGAAGCTCGGCCAACTCGTTCTCTTGCAGGTGCAGCACTCCCAGCGCCACAAGCCCGGCGAAGTCGCCGCTTCGAAGCCGCTTGATGCCCTTACGGTGCAGTTGAAGAAGATCGATTCTTCCGAGCGCCTCATCGGTCACCTCCGCGCAGCCTGATACTCGCGTTCTATGGAACTGAGTCAGGCGTTGCACGATTGCCGCGCTCACCTCCGGCGTCCGGTTGCAGACGCCTTCATCCGACACCGCAGCCGCTTCGAACGATACCGCCACACCGCCTGCGGTCACAACCAGCCGTTGTGCGCCAAGCTCGGAGCCCAGTGTCCACTCAGCCGACGCCAGCCCGAGGCTGTCCGTCCTTGCCGTTCCCGGATCGGCGCTGCCGCTCGCGGCCTCTGGCTCGAACCGGACCGCTGCACCCCAGACCGGCCGGCCGGTATCGTCCGTGACGATCACGGCGACGGAATCCGGCAGTGCCTGCCCGGCGAGGCCCCATTGATCTTCGCCGGAATGCACCTCGACCGACGCCACCGCCCCGTCGGGGTCCCGCGCCGTCGCGATGACCTCGACTCGGGCATCGCCTCCGGTGGAGACTGCCAACGTCTGAGGCCCGGCGACCGCCCCAAGTGTCCATGTCGTCGAACTCACCCCGGAACTGTCGCTGATTGCCGTCTCGGGGGCAGCGCGACCGCCCGCGTCCGGCTCGAACCGTACGGTCGCAGCACGCATTGGTCGGCCGCCTTCGTCCAAAGCCCGCACCACGATGGGCGCGGCCAAGACACGTCCGCTCCACGCCCATTGATCCCGCCCCGCATGAACCTCGAAAGAGTCAACCGCCTCGTCGGGCAGCAGTGCGGTCGCCGCAATCTCCACGACGGCCAATCCCTCCGCCGAAACCGCCAGTGTCTGCGGTCCCGGCTCCGGCCCCAACGTCCACCGGGCCGAGGCCACACCCGCGCTGTCGGTTTGCGCCTCAACAGGCTCAACCTTGCCGTCACCAGCGCCCGGCTCGAACCGCACCGTAAATCCAGAGACCGGCGCGCCTCCGGCGTCCAGCACGCGCACGCCGACCGGCTCGATCAGCCAGAGTCCCGCCGCCGCACGCTGTCCATCTCCGAACGCTTCGAGCATGTCCGCCGACTGGCGTACGCGGACCAGCGCATGGTCGGACGACTCGGGAGTCCATGCCTGAACTTGCGCCGTGCCGTTGCCGCGGGCCGTGACCATGCCATCGGCGTCTACCGTGAACACCGCCAGGTCCCGGCTGTTCCAGCGAACCGCCTCTCCGCCCCGAACCGTGAACGCGAACTGGTGTCCGATGTGCGTCAGGGTCACGGAGTCCGGCACGATTTCGAGCGTAGGCTCTGGCTCGATCACCGGATCCGAATCGCAGGATCCGAGCGCCGCCAGGAACAGCGCGGCTACCGCCACAGGCATCCGACCCAACCGCCCGACGCTGCCACAGTCCGTCACGCAGTCGAGCAGACCGGGAAACGGCGGCCCTCCGTTTTCTCCGGTCGCGGTGATTCTCGCGCGCATCTTCTTTCGTTGACTGAGTACCAGTGGAATGCCAGATCGCAGCGGTATCGCCTCTAGAAATTTGGCGGCCAACCTCGGTGCCCGAAAGATGCCCGCACCGAGGCTCATCGAGCAAACGGGGCGGTCTACTCGGGAGGCGACACGCTGAGTAGCGTGGGGCGGCCCACCGAGATGCTGCGGGAGCGTTCTCCACCCCGTTGGCGATGGCATCCGGTGGCCCGGATACGCTCCGAGACATCCCAAGACATTGTAAGACAATGGGGCGTTTCCGAAGGGTTGACCTTCTTGCGGGCGGCTCTTCAGCGTTCTGGACATGGAGACGCAGAAGCAACAGTTCAGTCCGCAGGTCAGCCTTTCCTTCGGGGCCGCCGTGCCATCCCCGAGGGCTGGATTGAAACCCATTGCGGAAGAAGTCCGTAGAGTTCTGCCCTTTGGGTCACCGAAGCGTGAACGCCAGCACGAGCAACCGAGCCGAAACACCGGAGGAGTCGCACGTAGTCAGGTTGATCCACCTCACGGCGGCACCGATGCCCGCGTCCATCGACAGGGGCGCTGGCGAGACCGGACACCACTCCGGCTTCCGGGATGCATGGAAGGCCCCGCATCATTGGGCGCCATCCGTCCGTTGGCCGCGCTTGGCGAGGCCCGTCTGAACGCGTTCCCCGGAGTGCGCGCGGAGGTGCTCCACGACCGAGTGGACGGCGGTCAGCGACGACCTTTCGACAGGTCGCCGCAGGACATGTTGGACGCGACTAAGGTCGATCAGCCAGCATACCCACGGTATAACCGCGGGGCTGGCGAGGGACTCCGCCCCTTCGATCCCCAACAGCCCCGCGCTCCGGTGGATTGCGCGGGCGGGGGCGTCGCCCCCCCTCCCCCCGTGACGGCGCTTCGCGATGGCTAGACGCCGCCCGGTCATCGTCGCCGTCCGCCTCACGCCGGACGAGTCCGCCGACTGGCGGGCCAAGGCGAAGGCCGCCGGCGTGCCGCTCTCGGCGCTGATACGCCGGGCGATGGCGCACACGCGGACTTGGACTGCCCCGGCCGCCGAGGTCGAGCGCGAGCGCACCCGGCAGGTCTCTCGCATCGGGAACAACCTCAACCAGATCGCCAAGTGGGCGAGCATG